>NZ_CP133548.1:0-620000 GCF_031198435.1 Pleionea litopenaei | reverse complement strand
TCTAGCCATTGTAGGTCGCTTTCAGAAAAAATCTGCTGAGATAAAAAAGCCTATCTTCGCGTTAATACTGGTCTTTATTACTGGCGCGCTACTCATAGTTGGCACGCTTGATATGCCAGCTTTTGGTGCGGCAAACTCTCCCGCTCAACAACATGTTGCACCAAGATACATTAATGACTCAGTAGCTGAAATAGGTATTCCAAACATGGTCACCTCGGTACTCGCTAGTTATCGAGCTTATGACACCTTAGGTGAGGTTGTGGTTATATTTACTGCTGGAATCGGCGTATTAATGTTGCTTGGGTTAGAAAGTAAGAAGAATTTACAGACTCACCTAATCGATAAAATCATTAAAGAAGATGAACATAAAATTCTTAGAATCGTGGTCAAGATATTGATAGCGCCAATTTTAATATTTGCACTTTATGTTCAGTTTCACGGTGACTTTGGGCCAGGTGGAGGTTTTCAAGCTGGGGTTATTTTTGCTGCAGCAATCATTCTTTACACACTATTTTTTGGACTAGAAGTCGGAAAGAAAGTCGTTAATCTGTCAAGCGTTCGTTTTCTATCAGCCGTAGGAGTATTGCTCTACGGTTCAGTCGGAGTTGTCTCTTTGCTGAGCGGTAAGAATTATCTAGATTATTCTGTACTCTCAGAAAACCCACAAACGGCTCAACACATTGGCATTGTGGTTATTGAGCTAGGTGTTGGAATTACCGTTGCTTGTGTCATGCTATCAGTGTTTTTCGCATTCTTCGAAAAAGTCGGTAAAGAAATGAATACTAATGAGGAAGTTCAATGATATTTTTTGACTTGTTCAATTATTGGGTAGTAGTCATTTTAATGATGATTGGATTCTTTATTGTGATTGCGAGAGGTAATCTAGTGAAGAAGATCATTGGTCTAAACATTTTTCAGACTTCGGTGTTTATTTTTTACATCAGCTCAGGAAATGTAAGTGATGGAACAGCGCCCATCTATCTTGAAGGAGCTGAGCTTTACTCTAATCCACTCCCTCATGTACTCATACTCACCGCAATAGTCGTAGGAATTGCGACGACAGCATTAGCCCTTTCACTGGTAATTCGAATCAAAGCCAGCTATGGCAGCATTGAAGAGTCAGAAATTTTAGAGCAGGAAAAGCAGTGATCAGTCATCTACCTATACTACAAGTAATCATACCTCTACTTGGAGCACCCGCTTGCTTGCTACTAGCTAAAGGTCGAGCTGGCTGGTTATTCTCAGTGCTTGTTGCGGCTCTTACCCTTTTCGCCAGTATTCTTTTAATTATTCAGGTTAATGATAAAGGTACGCTCAGCTATATGCTCGGTGGCTGGGATGCGCCTTGGGGAATCGAATATCGTATTGATTACTTAAATGCTTTTGTACTGACTCTAATTTCTGCAATTGGATTTATCACTTTAGTTGCAGCAAAAGATGCCATTAAGATTGAAATCGATGCAAAACGACAACCCTTATTTTACGTATCATTCTTACTTTGTCTGGCGGGTTTGCTAGGCATTGCAGCAACGGGAGATGCGTTTAATGTATTTGTATTTCTCGAAATCTCATCGCTAGCAATGTACAGTATTATTGCTCTCGGGCGTGACCGAAGAGCGTTATGGGCAGCTTATCAATACTTAATTGTCGGTACGATAGGTGCTACTTTTATCTTAATTGGTATCGGTCTAATGTATATGATGACTGGTACATTAAATATGCTCGACTTGGCCGAACGCCTGCCATCCGTTGTAAGTTCAAAAACAGTACTCGCATCTTATGCATTTATACTTGTTGGCGTATCGTTAAAACTGGCACTTTTTCCATTACATTTTTGGTTACCCAATGCTTATACCTATGCACCATCGATTGTCACAGCATTTTTAGCGGCAACAGCAACAAAAGTTGCGGTCTATTTACTCATTCGTTTCAATTTTTCAGTGTACGACTTATCGTCACCTGAACTGAAAGATACAATCAATAGTATTTTCTTAACATTAGGTATTGCGGCAACCCTGTTCGCGTCTTGGTCAGCAATCAAACAATCAAATCTTAAGCGCATGTTAGCCTACTCCAGTGTTGCTCAAATAGGCTATATGATTATTGGCATAGGATTAGACTCAACGACAGGTGTTCAAGCGAGCATATTACATCTTTTCAATCACGCTCTAATGAAAGGAGGCCTGTTCTTAACGCTCATCGCGATCGCAATGCACACCAAAAGCACAGAGTTAAATGATCTAAAAGGGGTCGCAAAAGCAATGCCCTGGACCTTCGCAGGATTTGTCATTGGCGGTTTAAGCTTAATTGGAGTCCCCTTAACGGCAGGATTTATAAGTAAATGGTATTTGGTCAAAGCGGCAGCCGAACAATCACAATGGTTGGTCATCGCATTTGTGTTACTCGGTTCCTTGTTAGCGGTCATTTATATTTGGAGAGTGGTAGAAGCCGCTTGGTTTAAGACAGACACGAGCGTAGACAGATCAAATAAGCTAACGAGGACAAAGCTCCCATTAGCATTAACGCTATCTTTATGGGCGCTAGTGTTAAGTAACTTATTCTTCGGTATTAACACCAGCTTTACGGTTTACTTCAGTGAGCAAGCAGCCACGTTAATGCTAGGGGGTAATTAATGGATAGTAATACAAACCTAATTATTCTCATCCTTTTAATTCCGCTCATTGCGACATTTGGTATTTACGCCTTTTCAAGCAAGCCTAATTTACGTGAATCTATTTCATTAGCCGCGGGGGTTAGTGTTTTAATTTTAGCGTGGTCAATCTTTGAAAAGATCAAAGCGAACCAACTCGTAGAGTGGCATCTGATTGAAGTCTTACCGGGAATATCTATTCACTTTAAGGTAGACGAATTGGGTGCATTATTTTCATTAATCGCCGGCTTTTTATGGATAATTACGACTTTGTATGCCATTGGCTATATGCGTGGACATCACGAAAAAAATCAAACCCGATTCTATATCTGTTTTAGCATAGCGATCTCCGCGGTTTTGGGCGTAGCATACTCAGGTAATCTATTTACCCTTTTTGTATTTTACGAAGTGCTAACCTTAAGCACCTACCCCTTGGTAACTCATGCGGGAACAGAGAAAGCAAAACATGGAGGACGCGTTTATTTAGGAATTCTTCTGTTTACGTCCATATTCCTTTTTCTCCCAGCGATCATCATAACTTTCTTAACAGCAGATACTTTGACATTTACACCCGGTGGAGTTTTTAATAAAGATGCTTCAAGCATACTGCTGTCGTGCTTACTCATACTTTTCATTTTTGGTATTGGTAAAGCCGCCATTATGCCGATACATCGTTGGTTGCCCGCTGCCATGGTCGCTCCTACGCCAGTAAGTGCGCTACTTCATGCTGTTGCTGTTGTTAAGGCAGGTGTCTTTAGTATCATCAAGGTTTGTGTATTTATTTTCGGTGCAGATGCGTTAAGCGGCCTTATTACTACCCAGTTTTTAATTTATTTAACGGGTACTACCATCCTCCTCTCTTCGTTAATTGCAATGCGGCAAGATAATCTAAAAAAGAGACTGGCTTACTCGACTATTAGTCAACTAAGTTACGTTATTTTAGGTGCGTTACTGATCACTTCTACCAGTGTCACAGGTAGTACTTTACACATATTGATGCATGCCTTCGGAAAAATCACCTTGTTCTTTTGCGCTGGAGCCATCTTGGTGGCCAGTCATAAAAGCGAGATAAGCGAAATGCGTGGTTTAGGTTGGAAAATGCCAGTGACTATGACAGCATTTTTTATTGCGAGTTTAAGTATTATCGGTTTACCTCCGGTCGGTGGAACCTGGAGTAAATGGTATCTTCTAATGGCAACCGTCGAAACCGAACAGCTGATACTAATGAGCACACTCATGATAAGTTCTTTATTGAATATATATTACTTACTTCCAATACCCATCAAGGCATTTTTGCCAGCGAAAAGCACATCCCAAACGAATGGTTATAAAAGTCGATTTGAAATTAAAGAAGCACCCGTTGCTTCGCTGATAGCTATTGTAGTTACAACTTTGTGCTGTTTATTGCTGTTTGTCTTCCCACAGCCATTTGTCGAAATGGCACAGAGAATTCTTTAGCGAGCGATTATGTCTGATAAAAAAGATTATTTTTTTGATTCTGAGCGGAATGTTAAGTGGATAATTCGAGGGCTGTATATATGCTGCGGACTACTCTTTATTCTTGACTTTATTCTTACTAGATACAGTAAACATCCATTGGAATGGCTTTGGGGATTCTACCCTATCTACGGCTTTGTTGGATGCGTCGTTTTGGTTGTTGTTGCTAAATGGATGCGAAAAATAATAATGCGTGAAGAAAATTTCTACTGCAACAGCTCAAGTGAACGAGAGATAGCGTCAGAGAATCAAGTAGAAAATGGAGGTCATTCATGATACCGGCAACCTTTCCTTTCATCTTTCTATTTCTCGCTGCCATCATCGTTCCTTTAACAAAAGGACATACTCGCACGGTTATCGTTTTTATCGCACTCATATGCAGTGCCGTAAATGTGGCGAACTTAGAAGAAGGAATGGTCTGGCAATGGACCTTCTTAAACTTTGAAATAACACCATTACGAATAGATAGGTTAAGTCTTTTGTTCGGCTATTTGTTTCATATTGCGGCCTTGATTGGAATAATATTCTCGCTTCATGTTAAGTCAACACTGCAACAATCAACCTCGCTGATTTATGCAGGAAGCGCTCTCGGTGCAGTTTTTGCGGGCGATCTATTAACTCTGTTTATTTTTTGGGAATTTCTAGCGCTGAGCTCGGTGTTCCTTATTTGGGCCAGAGGTACTGACCGTGCTTTTAAAGCCGGCATGCGTTATTTGCAAGTTCAGATATTATCAGGATTACTCCTCTTAGCAGGCATACTCTTTTATTGGTACGAGCATCAATCATTACAATTTGACTTTATCGGCTTATTGGGAACCCATGGATGGCTTATATTCGCAGCATTTGGAATAAAGTGTGCGTTTCCATTTGTTCATAATTGGCTTACTGATGCCTACCCTGAGGCCACTGCAACAGGAACCGTCTTTCTAAGTGCCTTTACGACTAAAGTAGCCGTGTATTGTTTGGCGCGAGCTTATCCAGGTGAAGACTTGCTTGTTTATATTGGCGCGGCCATGGCTTGTTTTCCTATTTTCTATGCCGTCATAGAAAATGATTTACGCCGAGTACTGGCCTACAGTTTAGTGAATCAATTAGGATTTATGGTGGTAGGCGTTGGAATTGGAACCGCATTAGCTCTTAATGGCGCCGTCGCACACGCATTTACTGATGTTATCTTTAAAGGTCTGTTGTTTATGTCAATGGGTGCTGTTTTACATATGACTGGGAAAATTAATGGGTCCGAATTAGGTGGGCTTTACAAGTCCATGCCTAAAACAACCATACTATGTATTGTTGGTGCAGCTTCAATTTCAGCGTTCCCTTTATTCAGCGGCTTTATCAGTAAGTCAATGATCATGACTGCAGCACTTTACGAAAACTATAATGGCGTATGGCTTATTCTATTGTTTGCCTCAGCTGGTGTATTTCATCACGCAGGCATAAAAATTCCTTACTTCGCTTTCTTTGCACATGACTCGGGAATTCGAACGACTGAACCACCCAAGAATATGCTGTTAGCAATGACCATTGCTGCAGTACTTTGTGTAACACTCGGAGTTTTCCCGAATGTTTTATATCAACATCTTCCGTTTAATGCAGAGTATACGCCCTATGACGTAACACATGTATTAACGCAGCTGCAGTTACTATTCTTCTCTGCATTGGCTTTTGTCTGGTTGAATTTAAAAAACTTATACCCACCAGAATTGCCCTCAACAAACTTAGAGTTTGATTGGATTTACAGACGAGCAATCCCAAATATGTTTAATGCATTTGTTTATCGATTGGGTTTGTTATCACGTAAGAGCAAGGCAGTTACTTTAAGGATTTACGACAATATTAAGTGGCAATCGAAACTTGTGCCAGGATTAGACACTCTTCTTTCTGGCGCATCAATTTCGACGAGCGCAATGGTTTCTTGGATATCATTACTACTTGCGGTATTTCTGTTACTTAGTTTCATATAATAGCTACCGTGAAATAACGTTCACTAGGTTCTAACACCTAGTGAACAAAAAATAACGCAAGCTCTAGAGCTATCAATAAGATTATTATCCACTCTAATAGTGATGAATGTTTATGATTTTGCTCTTCGGCGAGCATAGCGAGCAACTCATGAATAGCTTCTAGTTTTTTGTTTAGAACAGTTATTCTAGGGCTAATATCTAAATATTTAGCGACCGTGTGGTACATTGCTTCTTGCTCTGGATAACTCCAAAAGAATTCAGGCGTATCCAATAAGTTAAAGTTTAATAAGATATCACTGTTTACACTGAATAAGGTCCCTCTTAATTTGGCAAGCTTTTTACGGCTTAATGACGTTCGTCCTGAAGTCGCTAGTTGTCTTGGAATAAACTCATTCTGTACAATCACGTCTCTCGCCCTGTTCTCAAAGTGCCCTAATTTAGCAGACTGAGCCAAGGCATGAGAAGCTGCCAGCCTCTCTATTGGTGTATTCTCAGAGAGCGTTAACGTCTCTTCACGGATCTGGGCAACATCACCGACGGTAAAGTTGAAGCGCTCAACTTCAGACTGTAAAAATTTGTCCTCAGCAACATTTTCTAGGTCTGCAATTAAACGAGACTTCAGAGCTAGGTCGGCTCCCCAAAATATTATAACCCCGTAGAGAAAGACCCAAGCCTCTCCGTCTTCAAGTTCGACCAGAAATGCATCACGATAGCGGGTAGACCGATAGGTTTCGTTTAGAAGACTTTCAAGTTTATTGTCTTCAAACTGTCTTGCAACAGCCACTGACTCAATTAAGCCATTTGAATAAGACGTCATTTTTAACCACTCAAATAAGTCAAACTTAAACTCAAAAGCGCTTTGTAACACTTTGAATATTATGCATATTTTTCAAATATACTCTAAAGCTTAAAAAGCGAATACTCTTTTTGAAATGTATTTGCACCTAAGCGACAGAAATGTAGTTGAAAACTTAAATATAAGAAAGAAAATTTTATTCCAAACGATAAATATATAATCAGTAAATGGATTCTAAACTAAGACAGGACACCCACCTAAGATTGTCTAAAGCAGAGTTTAAAACAGGAGGTCTAAAACGGGACACCCATAACTCAACTAACAAAAATATTCTCGTTAACGTCGAAAACACAAAAACTGTAGTGGTTTAATGACACCGGACACTTAAATGTAAACCTCCCTGTTTTAGTGGCACTCTAAATTAGAGTTTTCAGGCTTGTTGAATCTGGCTAGATGCTCCCATGGTGTTAAATCATTCAGGGAGTCGTGCGGCCTTTCTTCGTTGTACTCTCGTATCCAATCCTCAGTAATCTTCCGAACCTCTTGGAGTGTTTTAAATACATACATATTTAAAATTTCATCTCGATAAGTTCGATTAAATCTTTCTACATATGAATTCTGTGTTGGCGTCCCAGGTTTTATAAACTCCAGCTGTATCTGCTGCTCTTCTGCCCAATCGGCTAGTGCGGTTGAAATAAACTCTGGCCCATTATCCATTCGCAACTTTCTTGGCTGACCTCGCCATGCTATCACTCGCTCCAGAACGCGAATAACACGAGGTGCTGGCAAGCTTAAATCTATTTCTATAGCGAGCGCCTCGCGATTAAAGTCATCGACCAAATTAAACGTTCGAAAGCGGCGACCACAGAATAAACTGTCACTCATAAAGTCCATCGACCAACAGTGATTGGCTGAGCTAGGGATAGCAAGTGGCTCTGGGCTTCGCGTTGGCAGCCGTCTTTTGCCTCTGCGCCGTTTGTTTAAGTTCAGCATGCAATAAACTCGATAGATACGCTTGTGATTCCATCGGTGACCCCAGCGTCGTAGTATTTTAAATAACTTACTAAAACCGTAAGCAGGATAACGCTCTGCTGCCTCTTGTAGCTTCGTGATGACATCATCATCACGATGCGGGTCCGGCTTGTAACGATATGTAGAATCACTGATGCCAACTGCGCGACAGGCCATTCTCAAACTTGCGCCATGCTGAGTTCTCGCATAGTCAACAAGTTCTCGCCTTATCGCTGGCTTTATAGCTTTTTTTCTACGATGTCCTTTAGGATCTTATGCTCAAGGCTGAGATCGGCAAACATGGCCTTTAATCGACGGTTCTCTTCCTCTAGCTCCTTCAACCGCTTAACATCTGAAGCTTCCATTCCGCCATATTTTGATTTCCAGTTGTAATAGGTCGCATCGGCTATCCCGTACTCCCTACACACCTCTTTAACCAAACGGCCATTTTCGACTTCCTTCAAGATCTTAACGATCTGACTTTCTGAGTAGCGTGATTTTTTCATTTCTAGTTCTCCCTATGGGTTTAGTTTACCCTGAAGAACTCCAAATGTAGATGCCACTATTTTAGGGGAGGTTTACATAAATAAGAGATAATTAGATTAACTTATTGAGGTGTACCGATGAGCAAGAATAGGTCAAGACGACAGTTTGATCAAAGCTTTAAAGAAGATGCGGTAGCTCTGGTTACTGAGCAGGGATATTCGGTGTCAAAAGCAGCTGAATCGTTAGGAATTACGACGAATATGCTATATCGCTGGAAAGAAAAGCTAGAATCAGATGCAGGCGAAAGCTCTATTTCGGAAGATGAAAGAGCCGAACTATTACGTCTTCGAAAAGAAAATAAAGAATTGCGTATGGAAAAAGAGATTTTAAAAAAAGCCAGCCAATACTTTGCAAAAGAAATGAAGTGAAGTATGAGTTTATTGAGTCAGAAGCCTGTCACTATCCTGTCAGAATGCTCTGTCGCTTGCTAAACGTCAGTAAATCAGCATTTTATGACTGGAAGCATCGAGAAAAGCCCGTATTTGATGTGGATGAATGGCGTATCAAGAATCGAATGAAACGCTTATTTGAGCAGAGTAGGCAGAGTCTTGGGCGTCGAGAAATGACAAAAAAACTTCGCCAGGAAGGTTTTGAAATTGGCGAATGGCGAGTCAGTCGATTAATGAAAGAACTGTCTCTATTTGTGACGCAAAGATTGGCTTATAAGGTAACAACGAAAAGAAAACACAGCGATTCGGTTGCTGATAACTTGCTTAATCAAAACTTCAATCCAGTTGCTCCGAACGAAGTTTGGGCCGGTGATGTGACATATTTGAAGACTGGTGAAGGCTGGATGTACTTGGCGGTTGTCATGGATTTATATTCCAGACGAATTGTCGGCTGGCATATTGATAAACGCATGACGACTGACTTGGTGAGCAAGGCGTTAATGAAAGCCTATAACTTGAGGCAGCCGAGTAAAGGCTGCGTATTTCATAGTGACCGCGGCTCTCAATATACCAGCAATCACTATCGAAAATTGCTGGCCAGTTACAATATGAGGGGCTAGCATGGGTGACGTTGGCGCATGTTGGGACAATGCTGTGGTTGAGCGATTCTTTGGTAGTTTAAAGCACGACTGGATTTTAAAAGTCCATCAACCAACCAGAGAACACATGAAAAAAGATGTCGCAGCTTACATGAAGTATTACAACCTCGAAAGGCTGCATTCTAGTAACGGTGATTTATCGCCAATTAACTATGAAAACTCTCTAAAGAAAGTGTCCGGTTGGACTTGACCAGTACAAACAACCTATAAACAGACTAAACAACACTACTATCTTATTGATTTTTATATCATTTCAGTCTTAATGTACGGCGTAAGAACACGGTAATTTAGAACCCTTATCTGGATGAAGCAACGGGTAAATAACTAGACATAACTAGAGGACATCCATGTCTTACCATACTCTAAAACCATGTAGCATGTATCTGAATATTAAGACGATTTAATTCCCATGACTCCACTGCTCTCCCAGAGTAGAATCGATGGGTGTCCTGATAATTTCGATAATTTCCAAGAGTAGGATCAATGGATGTCCTGATAAATTCCTCGAGCTTGAACCTCATTGCCCACAAATCACTATCTCATTAAATAGATATACATAGACGAATCTGAGCGAAATATCTGTTTTTTTAAAAGAAATTTTGATTATAGGATTAATCTGTCCTATTCGTTAAAGTACTGTTTGTAGAGGAGAGAAATAATGGCAGATATATCGCAACTCAAAGATCTTGAAGGGTTTGTGGGCGGCTGTTTGGTCGATAGTGATACGGGGTTAATATTAGGCACTGAGGGTGAAAATAACTTCGACCTAAATACTGCGGCAGCCGGCAATACCGAAGTAGTTAAAGCGAAACGTAAGACAATGAAAGCTTTGGGAATTGCAGGGGGTATAGAGGACATTCTAATTACTTTAGATAAACAGTATCACCTGATACGCTTGCTTAATAGCAATGACGCGATTTTCTTGTACGTCGTTATTGATAAAGCGAAAGGAAGTCTCGGTATGGCAAGAGCAGTCGCTAAAAAAGTTGAGGAATCTCTCGATCTTTCCAAGCTAAAGTAAAGATTATAGTTCTAAACAAGGGCTCATCGTACTTTAGACGAAAGAGCCCATATCTTTACCGACCCCGTATTTAAAATAAACTTATTTTTGTATTGATATCGATATTCATCGAGGCTTCTTCGATAAAGTTACCTTGAAAATACATAATGCCTTGTTGATAGAGACTACTCAATCGATCGGCAGATTCAATTTTTGTGGCGATCACATTGATTGAACGTGAGCTAGAGTACTGAACCAGCTCAGCAACTAAAGCCTTAGAGTCTTTATGTTGCTTTAAAACTTTAGAGTCAACTTTTATTAAATCGGGCTTTAATTCGTTTCGAATTGCAATTGATTGACTGGTTTCACCATAACCTTGAAGGGAAATTTGACACCCCAGCAACCGTAGTTTCTCGACGAAATAAAGATACCCCTCTCGGTGTTCATTAAACTCCCCTTCCTGTAGAGAAACAACGAGAGTTTTTTGGCTCCGCACTCGGTTGTTTTGAATTATATTACTTAACCACAAAATATTATCTTTGTTGAGAATACACTGCTTAGATAATCGTACGATTAAAAATATTTCTTTATCAGGTAATGTATTTATAGATTTCAACTTATCAACACTTTTTTCTATAACAAAGCGATCGAGTGAAACCCAGTGTTCCTTTTTCGAAAAATGATTAAAAAATTCGCTAGGAGCAAAAACATCAAACTCGGAGTTAATTAGCCTAGTATAAGTATCAATATAGATATTTGAACTGTCTTCAATTGATATAATTGGTTGGTATGATAAAGCAAAAGCCTTTTTTTGAATTAGATCTGAAACGTTGACATTGATCGAACGAACTTTAGAAGGACTGCCTATTGTATTGCTTAGATCGACCGACACCAACCCCCCTACTTTGGCTTGCTTAGATAGCTCTTGGCACTTTGACAGAATAGCCTCTATAGAATTATCTTTATTCGATGATGTTGTTAGAGCCAAGGTCATATTAATTTCATCAAATAATAACTTTCCATCTTCACTCTGATGTTCTAACACGTCATTTAAATGTTGTGCAATAACATTAACTTCACTTTCGATTTCTTCCAAGTTAGGCCGCTCAAGTAAGATGAGGACATCTGACTCTCCAAATTTACAGATTTTTACGTTAACCATTTCTCTTGGCAATGACGTATCTACAAACTTATCAAGCAATAAAGTAGAACTAGCTAGACCATATTTTTCCCTTAAATTTCCGTAGTTTGTTATTCGTAACAACAATAACCCAAATACACTAGCAATCGAATTAGAGATGCTACTTTCGACATCGCCAAAAAACTGATATTGGCTTGAATAAATATTCCGCTGCTTTAACGTTGGGTTTGATTTGAACTTCGTAATTACATGCTGCTGTACCAGCAATGCCTTTTCAACGGTATTGATAAAGCTCTTTTCTTTAATTGGCTTTAATAAAAAGCCCTTTGCCCCTAATGATAGAATTTTACTTGGTAATTCAAAATCATTATCAGCTGTAATAAATATTATAGGGATATGAAAGAGCTCGGGATCTTGCTTTATTATTTCTGCTAGCTCGGTTCCTCGACAGCCAGGCATTACATTATCCATTAAAATTAAATGGGGTTTATAGTCATTGATCTTTGCTATTGTTTTCATCGGGTCAGTAACAATTTCAGTATCAATCTGATACCTTTTTAAGATCGCCCTATAAAATAACCCCGTCGATTTGTCATCATCAACGATAAGCACCCTCTTTCCTTCAAGCCGGGTCGCCATTGACTTTTCGTTAATGATGGATTCAAGCTCGCTGACTTTAACAGGCTTAGTGAGAAAACCATCACTGCCACTTGTCATCGAAGCTAATCGAACAGCCATATCTTTTCGACTGGATATCATTACGATCGGTACCCGATACCCTAAGACATCTCTTATTGACGATATTGCTTTGATACCGGCTACTTGGCCTTCTGGAAAGTTTATATCTAAAAGTATCAAAGATGGCTTTACTTCTCGCAAATTAGCGACGGCTTCCTCTATGGTTTCATAAAAATAGGGGTTATGCCCTATATTAGAAATCAAATTCTTAAGATATTCTCCTGTGTCTTGATCATCATCAATGATGATAATAGAGTGCTCTATATTCGAGGACTTACTTGCAAAAGTGTTGCTTAATTCCCTTTCAATATCCAACGGATTAATTCGAATATTCCTTAAATTAGTCTCTATAACTTCATACGCTTGGCTATTCTTTTGATCCTTTTCTAACAAATCACCCAGTGCCAACTCAATTTGTTTGAGTCTTTCCGATATTTCATTATGCCCATATATAGCAGAACTGCCTGCCAACTTATGACAATAATATAAGAGAGACTCTGCTAGCTTGCGATTCCACTCAACCAATCGAATTTGTGACCAGACATCATGAATTTTATCGAGATAGCTTGGTAATTTGCTGTCGAAGTCTTGTTTTAATTTTTGTAACTCTACCGCCGTTGCAACCATAAACCTTTTAAAACCCTATTAAACACGCGAATGTACCTACATTCAGAGTATGAGTATGACGTTGTTTTATGTCAAATTACATGCGAGCTTAGACTCTCGAAAAGATAGTTAAACTCAGATAAAATATCTCGGATATCTTAACAATAACTCGATATTTCTCTTTATCACCAATAAGTTTTTCTCTTAGCGTCTGGCTGCACCAAGTTTCCTTAGAAAACCAAGTCTTTGAATGCAATTAAGTTAAAAATAGAGTTTTCTAAAATGTTCAGTGAGAATTTGCCCTGAGACTCTGTCGGCATCGCCCTTGCTTTAGCGGCTTGAACCCGTTAGGAATAACCTTGGTTAGCGACGTCCTTAACGTATCTAATAGCGAATAGAAAGAGCCATCCATAAGTCTCCGTCCAACATTAGTCGGAGTCATTTTAATGGTCCTCTAAACGAACCCAAGCCCTTCTATTTCTAATCCTATGCATTTGTTTTTACGACAATTTTTTGTTGATCATAGACATAGTTTCAAGATTCGACTTTTCGGTTAAATAAACTATTCTTTAAGTATCCTAGAATTTATAACCGTTTGATATAAGTGATCCTATGTTTATTAGAAAGTCTGAAGTACAAAAATGGCTAACAAAATTCGCTGACGGAACCCTAGACTCTAACAGCGTTCCAGATTGGCTACTTCCACTGTTTAAACAGAGTGATTCCGATTTAAAGCTTCATCAGATGATCGACAATAATGTTGAGTCTGCAAAAATTATCTCGCGTACATGTCGAGATGGTATGGAGTTTACCAATAAACTAGATTCTATGGTGAGTGAAACGATACAGTTAGCCAGTGCAATCGAAGAAATGTCGGCCACTGCAACTGAAATAGAGGGATTAGCAGGAAGTGTGTTCGAGCGAGCACAAAGAGCCAGCGATGAGTCGGCAAAAGGCCAAGAGTCGATGAATTTGCTCGTTGCGAAATTAAGCGCTATTGAGACATCTATCAACCAAGTAGGTCAATTCGCAGAACAGTTCGTACAAAAGACCCAAAAAATTATTAAGCTAACGAATACGGTTAATGAAATCGCTGAACAAACCAACTTGCTCGCACTTAATGCCGCAATAGAAGCCGCTCGGGCGGGTGATCATGGACGCGGCTTCTCCGTTGTTGCCGACGAAGTAAGAAGCCTCGCTCACCGAAGTGCGGAGGCAGCCGGTGAAATTGAAACCATTGTTGCTGATGTTGTCGATGGTGCACATAACATAGAAGGTAATGTAAAAAAGGCTGTTTCACTACTCGATGAATCACATGAAGATAGAAGTCAACTCGTCCAAACCATTACCGCAGCGAATGAAGTCGCTACACAAAATGTCGATGCCACTAGTCAAATTGCGTCGGCTGCAACAGAGCAGTCTGCGGTATCACAAGAGATGGCTAACGGCGTCCACTCCACTTCGCAAGGCTTAGAGCATTCATCACAAGCGTTTAGCAATATATTTAAAAGTATGGAACTTTTGAGAGAGTTACAGACCTTTACATTAAAACTATATGATGACGGAGAAGATCAAATCTTACTTCGACTAGCAAAAGCAGACCATGTTGTATGGGTTGACAAAGTTCTTCGATTTGCACTATTTGGACAATCATCGATCACTGACAAAGAACTCCTTGACCATACGCAATGCAGGCTTGGGAAATTTTTAGCTTCACCGAGAGGACAAATTTATAAGAACCACGCAAAATTTAATGATCTGGTTAATAACGTGCATCCAGCGGTTCATGAGTTTGGAAAAGAGCTTTATCGAGAAGCCAGAGCAAGACCAAACTCCGACGAAGTAAGAGCTGGCGTTAATAAACTAATCGAGAGTTCGGATAAGGTATTATCGATTCTAGCCGAACTCACATAACTAACTCTTACATAATTAACCCTGACATAGCTAACCCTCACATGGGATATAGACAAGCTTATTAAACGCCCTGTAAAGTTAATGAGCTTTTCAGTTCTTTAAAAGCCATTGAGAACTAATTCTTTCGGTTAAAAATCGATCTGCCCAATAGTATTGGGGAGATACTCGATTTCTTTAAGCTTGATCATCGCCCTCTCATAGTCTTCTAGCTTCTCAATCATTATTGTAAAGTTCATAACGCCTTGTGAATCTTGATAGTAATGGATAACACCACTTTTATAATTTAAATCTATTTTATCGTTTTTTTTATGATTAAAACTAACCTTTATGTCTTCTAATTCCGCTTTAGAGGAGATCAAAAGAATGCGTGTCGATAACTGCTGAAAATGTTTAGAAACTTCAGAATAATTCGTCAATGGGGAAAAGGTCTCAATACTCCGCAAAAAATTAAAGTTATTGAAATACATTGGATACAACATCTCATGATTCATGATTTTATCGCTTGCTAGCACTGACGTATTTGCAAATAGATTGGTAATTTCTAGGTGACTTTTGGGAAATTTCTCAGAGTGCAAGGCAAGGTATTCATCGACAAAGGCATCATCTATCGTTCGCTCACTGGTAAGGTACTTTTCAATGAGAGGATAAATTGCCTTTGCTTGTCCGTTTATATAAGGCGTTGCATACCAATCCTCTTTGTCAAGTTCACCCATCAGAGACTTATAAAACCAACCATTACCGATAGAAGTAGCAAGTGCTTCATCTAACAAATGATACGCATGACTTTTTGTCGGAAGGCGACTTTCAAGAAAGCGACGCTCTAAATTTTGTTTAATAGATAGAGACTGATTTTCGAAAAGTATATGGACCATTTCATGAAATACTATTGAAAGTTGCTCGTCAGTCGATAAAGCACTTGTCGTAGAGAAGGTCAAAATATTTCCTTGCGGTGTTGCAACAGCGTAACCACTGTCATTGGGAATCGGCGAAAAATAGACCTTAAAGGGAACTGAAAGGTCCCAGTCAGCATCAAAGAAATTTAATACCTTTGCAAATGATTGATTGAAGTCGACCTCTTTGGCTCGAGCACTTGCTCTGCTAATTAGCCCTTTAAGATTTGCTACCTCTGGCTTCCAAATCAGCTTCTCATAAATAGGTTCAAAATATTGTAACGCCGTAAATATTTTTTCATGGTCTTTATTAGATATTAAGCCAAAGGTTCGCTCTTTAAAGTCTTCAAGGCTGTTTGACTGCGTAGCTTTCATTACAAATAATTGCCATATCTGTCGTCTCGCAGGTCGATAAGGGGTTCCTGTCTCTAAATCATAGATTAAGTTTAAATTGCTACGAACAAACAAGGATAATTTTTGCTGAGCGACTTCATTGTTGTACTCACTACTTTGAAAAATCTCTTTAATGCTAGGGGATTGCCATGCCCCTTTATCACTAATCGCTTGTAAGAAGTTAAATAAACCATGGATGCGATTCGTTGAGAACTCAACTTTAAGTGAATTCATCCCCTTTTTAGTATCTTCACGAGTACGCGCGGCAACCGTTTGTGTAAAGCCGATGTAGCCAGTTAGGATCAAGAGTGAAAGAGTATAAGCAAAACGCATGGTGATTCCTTTCTCAAATAGTGAATGGAATATAACAATTGAGTAATTGAAAAGCTTAATCGATTTGTAAACATTTATTGTTGGTTGATTATTATGAGATACGAACATGGAATAATTTGAACAACTTTCTATGGTGTCATGCATCATATTTTAAACATTACCAGTCGCTCAGGCACTGCAATTAAAGAGCTTCAATAGATATCTCAATTCAATGTTTGAAATTACTGTGCAAACAGGAGAGATTCGATATCAACTGGTTTAAGGTCGTACCAGCCAAGACTACACAGTCAGTTTATGTCAACGCAAATTATGAGTATTAGAACTACTGAGGCTTACCCAATTTAACGGATACAGATTTCTTAGTTACAATATCAGAAATGAGGTATCCAAATGTCAAATAAAAAGTATTCTAAACAATTCAAGCTTGATGCGGTTCAGTTAGCGATATCAAGTGATCGCAGCACGGCTTCCATAGCACAAGAACTAGGCGTTAATCCAAACTCACTCTATAGCTGGGTCACCAAGTATCGGAGTGAATTGTTAGCGTCAGAAGTCGAGCTTACGCCAGAGCAGGAATTAAAACAACTCAGAAAAGAGGTGGCAGAACTCAGGCAGGAAAAAGAAATATTAAAAAAGGCAGCTGCCTACTTTGCGAAGCACCAAGCGTAAAATATCAGTTTATTGAAGAACACCCAGAGTTTAATGTTTATTTACAGTGTCGAGCTCTGGGCGTCTCTTATTCGGGTTATTACGATTGGCGAAGTAGGCCTCCGAGTGCACGACAAATCGAAGATGAACGCCTGCTCGGCAAGCTTGTAGAGTGTTTTAACGATAACGAACAGACCTATGGTGTCCCAAGGCTTACGAAGGAGCTGAAGGAATCAGGAGAACCCGTTAATCATAAGCGAGTGGCTCGCCTGAAACGGGAGAATAATATCTACCCTAAGCAGTTTAAAGCGTTCGTTGTCACAACCGACTCGAGTCATGGTAAGCCAGTGGCTAATAATTTGCTTAACCGAGAGTTTAAAGTTGAAGAAGCCAACCAAGTTTGGGTGAGTGATATTACTTATATTCCGACGAGCACGGGTTGGATTTATCTGGCTGTTATCATCGACTTATATTCACGAGCGGTTATCGGTTGGCAGCTCGCAGAACACATGAAAGCGGAGCTTGTCTGTGATGCGGTTAAAATGGCTCAAGCGCGTCGAGGTTGCTTACCGAAGCTTTTTCATTCAGACCGAGGATGCCAGTATGTTTCTGAAGAACTCGAATCGTTATTGGTTGGCGTCACTATCAGTATGAGCCGAAAAGGAAACTGCTGGGACAATGCCGTTGCTGAAAGCTTCTTTGGCACATTAAAAACCGAACATGTGAACTTCGAAAATTACTTCAATCTACGAGAAGCAAGAATGAGCTTGTTTAGATATATCGAAGGATTTTATAATCGAAAGCGTCGTCACTCTCATCTGGACTATAAAGCCCCGATGATATTTGAAGAGTCGGCAGCTTAAAACCTGTGTCTGTTATTTGGGGTAAAGGTCACTACAAAAGACATAAAAACATCACCGAAAACAGGACCGATATAATGACCAATGACAATTTTAAAAGGTGTCAAAAGCATGCTCTACACCTATTTCGAAGTAATTTTGTAATAATCCTTTTAGCCTTCATAAGCACCATTAGTTTTAGCGCATCCGCAAAAATATGTCTTCAATTTCCAAACTTTCCAACAGGTCAGTATCAATTTGAAGATGACATTAAAGTTCCTTCTTTTGATGGTACTGAGCTGGCCATCAATTTATTTACTCCTATCAATGATCAACCTGCTCAAGGCTATCCAGCAATTATCTTTGCTAATAGCTGGGTACTCGATGAACATGAATATTTGATTCAAGCCAAGCAGTTTGCTGAAAAGGGCTATATAGTGCTTAGTTACAGTGCTCGAGGATGGGGGTGTTCTGATGGTCAAGTCAACGTCGCAGGCGATAAAGACGTTACTGATGTAAGTGCGTTGATCGATTGGTTACTGGCCAATACACCTGTCGATGCAAATAATATAGGAATAAGCGGCATTTCTTATGGATCAGGTATAAGTCTTCTAGCTTTAGCAAAAGAGCCTAGGTTAAAAACCGCCGTCGCAATGAGTACTTGGGGTTCGCTTGGAGAGTCACTTTATCAAGAACAAACGCCGAGAATGTTTTGGGGGTTCTTGCTAGTATCTAGTGGCTTTTTGACCGCTGATCTCGAACCAGTCATCGCACGAAACTATGCCAACTTAATTTTCAATCAAAATATTCCTGAAACACTTGAGTGGGCAAAGATGCGTTCTGTCGATCAGTATATAAATTTGATAAACGAAAGAAATGCGCCAGTCTATTTAGCGAATAACCTTGGAGATAACCTTTTTCAACCCAATAACCTTTTAGAGTTCTACCAGAATCTAACGGTTCCAAAACGCATTGATCTTAATCAGGGTACTCATGCTAGTGGTGAAGGATTTGGACTTATCGGTTTAGAAAGTTTTACCTGGACTAACACCCATCGATGGTTCGATTATTGGCTAAAAGGTGAAGCAACCGGAATTATGAATGATGCGCCTGTAACCATGGAAGTTGCTCACACTGGCGAAAGAGATCATTTTAATAACTATCCATTAAATGAAACTGAAACACAAAGGTTTTACCTTAAAGCCAGAGGTCTTTTTACTCAAGGTGGATTACAACGTTCATCTTATTCACCTTGGTGGCCAAAAAGCAATCAAATTTTCAGTGGTTTGGATACCATAGCAACGACCGTCATTCCTTTGGTATCAGAAATATTAGACGCACACTTAAACCTACCTGTGAAGACTCCAATGGGTCTTATTAGTCGAGTAAATGGCATTGTTTTCCAATCGGATAAGCTAGATTCAACGATGTCTATTCGTGGCATTCCGAAACTCGATATTCGATTAGAGCCTTCACTAGCACAATTCCAACTAAATGCTTATCTGTACGACGTCGATCGATCGGGTATCGGGACATTGATCACTCACGGTCCGATAACCAAATATAGAGCAGTACCCTTCCGTAGTGAGTCTTTTCAGTGGGACTTGGTTGCTACAGCCTATGATATTCCGCAGGGACATCGACTAGCCATAGCATTTGACACGTTTGATGCGCTCTACGCTGTACCGACTTTACTACCCTACTCGGTAAAATTTAACTTCAGCTCCGGCCAAGATTCATTCTTAGAAGTCCCAACGAGAGCCAATTAGGCGTTGAGTTATTGCTTAATAAGAGCCAAACAATAAAGTTTGGCTCATATAAATTTAGAACATTATAGGTTAGTTAGAATACGGTTACGATTGCTCCAATAATCTAACTAGGCAATTTGTAAATCATCAATATTAATACCATGGGCGACGCGCGCTTGAAAACAAGCTTCTGAACCTGCTTCAAAATTACGACAGGCAGACGAACGCTTTTCATATATATTGCAAGAGACACTTGAACCTACCTCTCCATTTAATGCTACACAGCGTGGAGGGTTTAGTTGCGTTCCACTCATACAAACCATAAATGGGTTGACCGTTTTAACCAAATCGGTGGGTACCCTTCCTTGTTCAGTAAAATCACATTCACCATTATAAAAAGATACTCTATAGTGAGCGCAACAGGCTCCGCAACTTTGACAATCAAGGTTTGATAATTGGATCATTTACATACAGCTAATAACTAGACATTTGATAAGCTGCAATTCTCCCCGATGAATCAAGTTCACTTCAATTAAAATCGTTGAATCATCATTGATTTGTTTTTATCGTGAACATCAAAAATATTCATCAACCAAAGCATACTTTCCTCAGCTGTTGAGTACTCGTTTCAATATAATCTTTGCAATTTATTTAATGGTCACAAATCGTTCTGCTTTTTAAACCATTCGATAATGTCAGTAAAGTAGGTGTCGACGTATTTGATGTATTCTTTTTCATGGTTTTCATTCTTGGTAAAAACAATATTTCCATGCTCGGCACCTTCATAAACTTTGTAAGACACAGGCTTTTCCATCTGTATTAAACTATCAAGTAATGTAACTGTTTCGGGCGTTGGTAAACTAGAGTCTTCGCCCGCCATTAACCAAATTGATGGTGTATTAATTGATTTCATAGTTTTCATTGGATCATAAGTTCCATTGAAATTATCGCCACTACCCTTCGTTCGATATTCAAAATAACTTTTCCATGCCCAATTAGGAATGTAATCCGCTTTTGCACTTAGCAATTGCTCTACAACTTGACCTAACATAGAGTCAGAACCAGAGACTGATTTAAACCATGCTTCCATTTTATAGGATTGAGTCAGTTTAAATAGCTCATTCCAAGCTTCATCGGTGGGTGCTTCAATTAATAATCGCAGAAGCTCGTTAAACTCATCGGCTTTTGCAACCTCAGCAGGTCCAAAGCCGTGCTCTTCAAGCCGTTTTACATAACCCCAGCGATCTTCGCGTTCTAGCTTAACAACGGTCCCGAAACCAACGAGAATTGACCGGACATTTGTATTTTTGGCGACCAAAGGAGCAATCCAGCCGCCTTGACTGAAGCCAGCAAGATTTATTCTTTCAGGGTCTATTTCTGAATGGTGTTTCAGTACTTCAATCGCTGATCTCACGTCGCTAGCAAGTGTAGGAAAGTGTTGTGTATACTCGCCTTCAGATAACCCAGTACCGCGCTTGTCAAATTTAAAACCCGCAATACCATTAGCGGCTAACATATAAGTTAAGGAATAATAATCTACAGCACTGTACGACTCTGAACCATGGATTAACACGACTACAGGAAAAGGCCCCTTACCTTCTGGCAGAGTTAGTTTTCCGCGTAGCGAAATATCTTTATTTTGAAAATAGAGCTCTTCATGAGTTAAAGCCAATCTTTCGACATTTTTCAAAGAGCCATTTTCATTTATAACAGCCCCTGTTACTTGACCTTCTTTATTGAGTGTAAAATGTCCTTTAGCAACCACGGCTTTATTACTAAAGCCATTAGTTACTTCAAATTCAGGTTTTCCATAGTGATAATAAGCCTGTATTTCACCAGAATCTATATGGCGAACGCGAACTCGCTCTGGTGTAGATGCTGAGATGGAAACAACTGAACCGTCTTCCAAACGATAAGCATCATTAAAACGCGTGTCTGCAGGTGGCTCTCGATCATCAGATAAATAGAAATACGCGCCAGCCGCGACTAGGCCGACAAAAAGCAATTTTGATTTGATCCCCATGGAGTTTCCTCATTCCTTAATTTCAAATATTTCTTCACATAGATGTCTTTATTTTCTATTTCATCTTATTTGACGAGCTAGACCATCAAATGGTTGGAAAGCATATTTGCAAAAATCCTAAAATCCTAAAATCTAGGACATCCATCTATCTTTTCAACTTCATCGCAAAATCATGATTGAATCGCAAGCAACATCTCATTAGGGTGAAAGGCCGACATTAACGATAAGGACATCGCTTATGACGCAACCTCGAAAAACACTCATTGATTTAAACCAAACCAGCTACTACCACTGCATTGCTCGATGCGTAAGGCGCGCCTTCTTGTGTGGCGAAGATGCCTTTTCAGGAAAAAACTATGAGCATCGTAAAGGTTGGGTGATTGAAAGATTATCGCTGCTGGCTGATACCTTTGCCATTGATGTGGCCAGCTACGCGGTGATGTCGAATCACTATCATCTGGTTCTACGCGTTGATATTGAGAAAGCTGAGCAGTGGTCAGAAACAAACGTCATCCGCCGTTGGAAACGATTGTACAAAATCCCGTTTATTGTGAACCGATACTTAAAAGGCAATGCCTCCCCGGCTCTCACTCAAATGGCTCAAGAGCTCATCACCAAGTGGCGACAACGACTTACCGATATCTCTTGGTTTATGCGCTGCTTGAACGAGTATTTAGCGCGAAAAGCGAATTTAGAAGACCAATGTACGGGACGATTCTGGGAAGGACGCTTTAAGTCACAAGCGTTACTCGATGAAGCGGCCGTGGTGACCGCCATGGCTTATGTCGACTTAAATCCTATCCGAGCCAATCTGGCCAGTACACCTGAAGACTCGGATTACACCTCGGTAAAACAAAGAGTTAAAAATATGAATAAGGACTCGAGTTCGTGCAACGTAAAACTGATGAAGCTGACTCAATCGAATAATACGACACACCGACATGGATTTAACGTAACTGAAGCCGATTATTTAGAGCTGGTCGATTACAGCGGACGCGCTATTCGATGTGAAAAACGAGGATATATTCCGAGTAACCTCCCGCCGATACTCGAAAGACTCAACCTAGAGCCTGATGGATTCCTTGAGTTAATGCAGCGAGATGATAACATTGCAGGTCTCAGAGCCGTCGGCTCACCTTCAGCATTGACTCATTTGTTAGACAATCTAGACCAACGTTTCATTAAAGGCGTTGGTATTAGCAATCGGCTTTATTCGAGTTAAACCTGGAGTTTTAAAAGGTCGCTAGACAAAGCGCCTTGATATCCCCATGCCTCACGATATTTTTATCGCCTTTCTTAGTTAAATCGTAACCTAAAGCTGAAATTAATATGAAAGTATGAACGGCGACATGCAGTCTGATACAGCACACATAAATAAAAGCCCTTTTTATATTGTGTCTAAAATCATCTATAACGTTATCTCTGCAAATTGGATGTCCCGCTTTCTTTTTAGGTGGCTGTCCCATTTTATATCGATAAATTAGCTAACTTCGAGAATTCATGTCAACTATTTGACACTTTCCGACAAACCTTTTTCTATGACTCAGCTGTAACCTAAGTCACTGACGATAATAA
This sequence comes from Pleionea litopenaei, assembly GCF_031198435.1. Lineage (GTDB taxonomy): Bacteria > Pseudomonadota > Gammaproteobacteria > Enterobacterales > Kangiellaceae > Pleionea > Pleionea litopenaei. The sequence continues at coordinate 596,637 of NZ_CP133548.1, read as the reverse complement.
CTCTAACGAAAAGAAAGGAGAGATTCATGAAGTTACTGAATAAAGCTATTTCAAGTGTACTTATTGCTATTGCAGCTCAGACTTCAATATCTGCAAATGCAGCATCTTGTGCTAACCCGGTCGAAAAATTAACAAGAATCTTAAACTGTATCGATGTCGAAAACGCTTTTTGTGCTGCAAGTGGTTACGCCTGGCGTTTTAAGAAGTTCCATAATGGTGTTGATACTCGAATCAATAACTTTTTACTTAGTCCTATTGGTTGGATGACCACCTTTAATTTCATCGGATTTGAGTTCGACATTCAACATCTGGAGTTACTGGACGAAGACACAGTCGATGTTCATTATTATGAGTACGTACGCTTTCCCGATGGTGAAATCATTACTCAATATGAAGAAGCAGAGGTAACTTTCAATAGCAGTTGTCGCATGACATTGTGGGATCAAGAAGGCGACCAAGCGGAACAAGACGCTGTTGATGAAAAGATGCGAGAGCTGTTTCCTTGGTTTTAAATATTAGTTCAGATAGATACATTATTGCTTTGCCTGCGAAAGTCGTCAGGCAAGGCAGTTGATATTACGAATACTCTGAAGTTACTTTTAGTACCTTTCTGAACGACTACATAATTTTGGATTTCAATATATTATATAGTATCAACCAATTAAAAGAGGTTTATTTTGAAAGATCAAATCATTCTAGCACTAGAAACTATTGCTTTAATCATTTTTTTCTATACAATTTATGAACATGACTCGTCTAACAACTTTAATAATAGAGAGAGTCAATCAACTTTAGATATTAACGCCGTCGAAAAGACGGAAAAGGCTCAAGTTCAAAATACGAATGAAGAAACAAACTCTCCTCACCAGACTTATTCGAACGAAGAAAATTCAAATAACTACGACTACCTCCAAACGCTTACTAAAGTAAGTGAACTAGAGAAACAATTGATTAAGTTAGGTTATTTTGTGCCTCCAGATTATGTTGCTCTATATGATAGTTACACTGAAGAAACGTTACTACAAATGGCCGATCAAGGCGATATGGTTGCTATTTCTGCTCTTAAGAATAAATACTCAAACTCAGAACAATGGAAATTATTTCGTAACTTGCAAGAAAAGGCAGTAATGCATGGCTCAATTTCAGATATTTCCGATTTACATATCAGTGAGCTTTCGATGTACTCTGGACTTGACTCTAGAGAAAAATTAATAAAATCAGCTGCGTATGCTGAGCTAGCTGGGCTTCGAGGCTCTAAGGTCACAGTGTATTATGCGATTGAAAACTTTAACCAAAACAATATCAAATTTACTGAATCTGAGCTATCGACGATCAATGATATGGCCAAAGAAATGTTAGATAAAATCAATATAGCGCGTCAAAATAATGGAAAGAATGTCCTAGAAAAGATCGATGACTCTCGATTAATTAATGAAGCACCTAATAATTCATTAAGTGGATGGGGGCAAAACTTCATTGCATCAAATCATGACTGAACGCATGGTTTATGAGCTCTAGGCTAGAATAATTTAAACTTAGCTCATCATGTAATCTAGGATTAATAATCTACTTCGCAAAACCTCATCCTATTATTAATCTCTAGTAAACGGTCGGCTGATTAGGGGACTTTATCGGCAATTTCGCTAGACGCGAGAGAATATATTAAACAACCATCTCTACATGAATAAACGATGGTATACTATTCTATATTCATCATTACACTTGACTAACCAACTATGTCATACGATTTAAATCAACACCTTCCCTACCGTATCGCCGTCGTAAGTAACTTGTTACAGCTTGCTCGAGATATTGAAATCCGAAGTTTAACGTCTCTTGGTAGCCGAGAGTTACGAGTTCTACTTAATATTGGCTGCTATCAACCGATTTCTGCAGCTCAAGTTGCAGCACAAACTAAGCTCGATAGCTACACAATCTCTCGCGGAGTTAAGACTTTACTTAAAGAAGGCTATCTAATTAAAGAGTCTATAGCGGGCAACAAAAAGGAAAAGCAACTTTCGTTAACTGAAGAGGGTAATGCACTGCACGAGCAATTAATTGACAGGCTCGAAAATAGAGACCATGAATTTAAAGAAAAGCTTGGCGCTAAGTCAATAGAAGAAATAAATCAAACCTTACTAAAACTAGAGCTACATGCTTTAACCTTACTCGCAGAACATGCGCTACAACAGGATACTGCAAATTTACCGGCTGATCAGAAAGAAATTATTCGATGGTACAAAAAAGAGTCTAATAACTTTTGAGTAGTCTTAATAAAACTCAGCTATCTCTTCCAGACTCTTTTTGCGGATAGCATGTGTAGGAATTGTTGCATACTCTGCGGGATAGCCAACAACGAGTAATATGTATGGACGCTCTGATTCAGGGCGGTTGCAAATTTTATTCAAAAACCTCATCGGTTTGGGTGTGTGTCAATGTCACTAGACCACTGTGATGAAGCGCTTGGATCAAAATCCCCGTAGCAATACCAACTGACTCAGAAACATAATAATTCTTGGTCTTTGAGTTACCTGTAATTCCGCCTGTTCTCTGTGCAAATATTGCAATTAACCAAGGCGCAATTTCTAGGAATGGTTTATCCGCATCGGTGCCTAAAGGCTTGAGCGCCTGTAACCACTCTTCGCCAGCTCGCTTCTCATTATAGAACGCAACTTCTTCTCGTTCGGCTTCTTCTCTAATTTGTCTTTTAATTTTGACGTTATTAATAGCACAGAAAAACCACGGTTGATGGTTCGCACCGCTAGGTGCAGTACCGGCCGCCCTTATACAATTCTCAATTAGCTCTCTTGATACTGGCTTATTTGAGAACTCTCGAATAGTGTGTCTTCGTTTGACCTCTTCATAGAAATCGACCGAGCGCGTTAACATTTCGTCGTCTGAGTATTCAATATAATCTGAAAGTGGAATCGAGTCGTGCTCTTTCATACCGGTGCGCCTATAAGTATTATCGCAAATTAGAAAAGTTCAGTTTCAAGACCAACATAGAATGCATCAATATAGTTGCACATGCAACATTATTATAGAATAAGCGCTAGAGAAGTCGACTATTTTCATCCTCCACTAGCGCCATTTAGAAATTACAGGTCAAATCGATGGGTGTCCCCTATCAAAACCATAAGTCTAGTTATAAAAACATGGGTGTCCTCTATCAAAAGTCTCTTATATCAAATTACCATGTCAATGACGTCTAGAGTCATTTATTAATCGATTTATTAATGATTAATTGCAACGGTTGCGAGTCATCAACTTTAATCATTTGAATAGAATCAAGTTCGCTGATTGATGAAACTTGTGGGATGACTCTTACTAGTTTAAGCTCTTTTTCTTCACTTAAAAATAGATAAACAACTTTCGTATCACCATCATGGACCAAAACATCTAACTTATCATCATTATTCAATTTCACTTCTAAAATCGTCATAGATGAGTCAACGAGTTGTTTACCCGTGAGTCTATGAAATGTTCGATTTAGTTTATTATCGATTACCTCAGAGATGCTGCTCGCTTGAGTTATTGTCTTTAAAGGCCCTGGCTCTTTACCACCCGTTCGATTAACAGTAACGTGAGCAAATCCGGTTGAAGAACCACCAGGCCCATAACAAGTAACCCAATCAGTCATGCTATAGCTGACGTAGGTCGGTATACTGCCACTCGAGCCTCCTTTAGAGCATTGTGTTGCAGCTATTGATGACCAGGTAAACCAAGTTGTTCCAGGCTGTGACAAGTAGCTAGGACTAAAGTAGGCATTCACAATTGGAGGAAGGTGATCAATGACATTAACCGAAACGGTTTTCGTCGATGTTGAGTTATTTCTAGTACAACGTAGAGTCGTTGAATACTCTCCAATTTCATCACCATTAAAAACCACTTCACCACTAGCGCCATGAACACTTGACGCTCCTGTACTCGTGCATGAATCAGCTCCGGGAGCAGACCAAATTAATTTTGAACTCCCGCCTATTACGATTGTTGAAGGTTCATACTTTGCTTCAATATTTAAAGGCTTTACTTTTAAAGTAAGCTCTTTTTCACCTTTAAGCCATGTACCGAAGCCGCAGGTTACTTTGATATTCCGATCACTGGTCGCTGACAGATAGCGAAAACCCGATGGCTCAAGATCAGTTTGAGGATTCGCGAAACCATCACCTGATAACGTACATTTAGCGATGTTTTCATTGTTCGCTTGCCAGCTTAACCTTGAACGCCCGCCATACTCTATACTCGGAGGTGAAAAATAAGCCTCGACGGTCTGTGGATACTCAACGGCATGTGCAACATTACTAATGAAACCTCCCGTTAAGGTTACGAACAAAGCTGCGGTAAGTTTTGTCTTTAACATTCTAATACCTCTTCCTTAATTATTTGAGTGAACAACTAAAACATGATCGAGTTATCGTCATACATGACTCACTGTCAGATCAGTGCTTTACACTATGTTTATTCGGAAGAATTGGTTATCAGATATCGGACACACCCTATTATATTTTGGCCTAGCCTCTTGCTTTTCACGGATAATTAGACAAAAATGCGGTGTTACAGAAAGATCATTTATCGAATGTCATATTAGAATTATAAACTTCGAATCCACTTTTCCCATGGCGCTTGACATGATACATCGCTAGATCAGCCTTATTAGAAAGATCTGTTAAATTTTGGCCATGCTTAGGGAAAAGGCTTATGCCAATACTTGCTCCTAGATAAAACTGTTTATCTGCTATTAAAATTGGTTGTACAAGCTGTTCCAGTATTTTTTGAGCAACGTCCATTACTTGCTCTTCATGTTCAAGTTGAGTCGCAAGTAATAAAAACTCATCACCACCAATGCGAGCGCAAATATCCGTACTTCTCGTTGACTCAGAAAGTCGATTAGCGACAACTTTTAGCACTTCATCACCAATTTGATGTCCGGCATCGTCATTGATCGGTTTAAAGTTGTCGAGATCGATATAAAGTATTGCTATTAACTGGTGTGGCCGATTGGCTAAGAGCACAGCTTTATCGAAAATATTATTCACGTAGCGTTTATTGTTTAGGCCAGTCAATGGATCATGATAGGCTAAATCTAAAGCTTCTTTTTCAGCCTGAACTAACCTTCGTTGCACATCAGTCAGAACTAAGCCAAGGAAACCAAAATACATCGTTAAGGTGATGACCATACCTACGACGAAACCATTTTGATTCCAGCTCGGGAAATGACTGATCATCGGATAAGCTAACAACCAATGAGTCGCTAATAAACTACTACCAATTCCTATTAAAATAAGGGTTAATCTTGAATGTTTCTTCAGTTCTTGTATTGCTAAGAACGTAATATTAAATAAGAAGACAGCAATAATAATGGAAATGACGGTTCTAGCTGCCCAAGGGTTAATATTTAACAGCCAAGTCATTAATAACCATATTTCGGCCGCAAGGGTTAATGCAATGATCAGCCAGCTATTTTCCTGTTTACCAACCACCCGATAGAACCCTATCATCAAAAGCGGCTTTTCAATGATGTTAATGGCCGAATAAAACAAAAAACTTATACTAGAATCAGAAAAGTTGCTAAACATTAAAAAGATAATACGAGAAATAAAAGAACAAAGCGCTGCGAGAGCCCAGAAACCAGGACCAGGTAAAGTTTTCGGTAACTGCTTGACCCAAACAAACAGTAACATGCATATAAAATAACTGCAGGCCCCGATTATATGAATCATTTCGAAGCTCATTTGACCCTCATACTTTCAAAATAAGTCGTAAACTTAAACTTCAATGTTAAATAGGTAGATTTATCGTATCTCACACGTGTATGTTGATATTAGCTCGAAAAATGAACAATAGCACGCAATTTCAAAGATTTAGACACTCACAAGTGTTTATAGATGTTTAAAACCACAAGATAGCTTAGATTTGGGCAAAGAATTCCTTCGCTAAAAAGATGAGATTAGGCATCTAAATGTCTAATAGAACCGAAAGCTCACAACTAAAGATCGCTCAAAAGCTATTAACACTCCCGAGCGATTATTTACACTATCCCTTTTTATTAAGTCTATTCTTCAACAAATGGCCTCTATTTATAGTCATTTTTGAGTTCATGCGCTCACCAACAGCAAGCGAAATGGATTCATTATCTTCGACAATTTTTTCTTTGGCATTTGACTCCACTACAACTTTAAAACCTACTTTCTTTTCGGTAGTTGCAGTATATTTTTTTGGAACCTTAATCGAATACCCGCCACTTTCATCAGTCTTAACCGTTTTAATATCAGAAATCTTCTTTCCGGCTTCATCAACTAGGTAGACATTTAAGTTCTTGACGCCGACACCATGCTCGTCGTGAATAGCGCCTTCGACAACGGCGTCTGTTTTTAAAACCGAATCAAATTTTACTGTTCTCTCAACCGGTTTCATAGCTATAGATTCTCTTATATTACGATGAATCTCAGCTTTTTTCTGTTTAAGCGAGGCAACCCTAATATCATTCTTTCCGTATTTCTTTTGTAAGCGCTTGGTTTCTCGACTGACTAACATAGAGTTCATAACCGCGAAATCAGAAGATAACTTACGTTGATCTTGAACAGTATTTGCCTGAGTTTTAAATAATTTATCAAGCTTATTTTGAATATCTTGCTCGCTCATGGTTAAGCCTCCGCGTTAACACTGTAGTAATAATGCTCTGCCATATAACCAACCATGCTTTCACGGTAATCTGAAAGCAACAAAGGACAAATCTTGTTGGCATCTGTCAGTACTAAATTCGCCTCATCGACAATAAATCCAGGTCGACCGAAAGCAACAACACAATGATTAGATTGATTCATTACCGTAGTATTCAATCGAATACCAAGAGATATCATAGACAAAGGTGAATATGGCAGTTGCGTGTTATCAATTATTTGCCCTACTTCTTCAATACGATTATGAGACGCATCAACACAACCACTCATTAACAACACGTTCGAAGTTAAATCTCCTGCACCACATTGAATGTGATTCTCGGAAAATTGGATATTCGAAGTGTTGTAAACAGCTAAGCTTACTCCGGCGTCATTGGGACGCATCAGAGTGGCTTGATTGTTATGAACTTTCGTCGCTCCAATGTTCCCCAAGTTATTGATAAAAAGCATTCCAGCGCTGGTTGATAATTGCTTCAATGCACTCACTAACTGTTCATTTGGAATACTACTGTTAGTATCAGACAGAACACTTTCATCAAAGTCTTGAGCAACGGAATTTTCAGTAATGAATTGATTATCATGGATAGTCATACCACCGATAGACAATACCACAGTTAACGAACGTCCTAATGGCTGCTGTATTACGTTATCTGAAAACCTTATAACTTGTAACGCGCTATTCCCTCGGGTTGCCAACATCGATGCTCTTTGCTTTTCATTAATCTCTCCTTGCTTCGAACCCGAAATTCGACTGAAGTCTGCAGCAATGAAAATTAGTACTCCACCAACGAGGGGGTTTTGCAAGCTACTCACGGTGGTTGCACCATTATTAACTATGTGATTCTCATAAATCTCTGCATGGGTGGTGCTTATAATAAAGATGCCTTGAACCGGACCTCGATGAACCACGCCATTATCTTCTATTCGATTACCCGCGATGACGACTTCTTCACAAAATGGCAGAGAAATCCCACCGATACCACGAAAACGTTTACCTAGCTCACCTTCATTTATGTCTAATAAATTTCTTAAACACCCAACGATTAAATTATTGCGAATATTTAATTGCATAACCAATCCGGTAAACGCTCCGAATAAAATCATGCCTAGAAGCAATAACATTCTAGCAGCATTATTTAAGCCGCCTTGCTGAACCAATAGTCGCAAAACTTCTTTAATATCGTCAGCGGTTAAGCGAGGAAAACCTACTCCACTCTCGCCCATAGATTGTATTCGATTATCGTCGATATTGACTTGATAAATAAAAGCAAGTACATCGTTCATATCGATATCAACGTCGACGTCAACCACATTAATTTGGTAGTAAACACCAAATTCACCGGCATCAATAACTTCTACACTTTCAACGGCAATAGAGGGATCGGCTATTGTTACAGTGTATTGACCAAGTGGGTTTACTACCATCGAGAAATATCCTTGATCGCTGGTCACCCCCTGATGAACGACATCGTCTTGCGTTAAAACAACGACCTCATCGGCTACCGCCTCACCATTGAGCTGAACGAATCCAGTAACGCTTCTCTCTTGGACATCAATATTAACCGGAGGACGCGGGTTCGGTGCCTCAAAATCATCGACGATCGGCTCACTTCCTAAAGTGATACCGTTTCCAGCCCCTCCGATTATTTGATTGTGTATAATTTCAATGCGCTCAGAACCACTGCCGATTTGTATTCCACCTAACGCTCGATATGGATTAGTAGGAATATAAGCGACTAGATCAAAAGACCATGCAAAATTAATCCATTGAACTAAGTAAGTCGGATTACGATAGATTAAGTTTAAATCTAAACAGTTATCCGATGGGTTGGGATTATCCGAGCCACCACCATCATCTCCAGGAATATTTTCTTGATAAGGCAAAACGCCAATTAAGTTGTCACGAATAAGAACGTCATCGCCGCGACTAAATACGGCGACACCTGCATCCCTTTTATCAATCATCTTTATGGTGTTTCGCTCTATCAGCAGATGATTACCATCTAAGTTTTTCAAACCACTCTCACAGGCAAAGATGGAGTTGTCACAGATATTGATGTAGCTAACCGCATCTGCTTCACTGGCGACGATAGCAATTGCGGTGGTATCGAACGCGATTAATTCCAGGTGGTGTATTTTAATATGGCTAGAATCATAAATAGAAAATAAAGCTTCACTTTGCTCGGCTTCTCTAGGGATTACTTTTGTTCGACGACCACAACCTTTAATAGTGATACCTGATTTATTTAAAATAGTGACATTTGCTCGATGTATTCCAGGGAGTAAACATAATTCTCCGCCTTTTTGCGGAAGCCGATCTAGTGCTTCTTCAATTGAGTTGAAATCGCCAAAACTTGAAACGCCATCACCAATAACATAACTGCAGCATATTTTCTGTCGAGTTAAAGGCCGAAAGCGTGGCCGACAATCGGTTACTGAAACACTTTGGTCCGCTTGCCAGCTTAGAATCGCTAAAGGACTAAAATACCGCTTAACACCATTGGGACCACGACCTGCCTCTAAAATCCAAGGCATAGCTTGTTTTGGAGTTTCTGGTCGAACCGCGATAACCCAATAATCACCACCGTTAAATTGAGTTCCACTTAATGTAATTTCGACACCCGTATTACCTAACGCTACGGGAACATTAGGCGAAAACTCGATGGATTCAGACGATTCTCGATCACTCCCTCTATTCCATACTCGCAAAAAATAATAGCGTCCATTTTCAGACAGTTCATCAGAGTCTAGTCGTTGCTCCCATTCATCAAAACCATCCTCTGGAATGGCGTCAGCAATTTCAATAGCGCCGGTATCAGGGTTATAAGAAGTGCTAACTCTAGTTAAATGACCGGAATGTTCAGCTAACTTTTGATTATTAGGAAGCACCGCGCACCAAGGTAAAATTTCAACAACTTGATCAGCACTGGGCCATTGCATTTGATCTTTTGGAGGTGTCATAAGTCGTAAAGTACGTCTATCAACATCGACTTCAACCCGATAGAGCGGTGCAGCATTGTCGAAGCCCCAAGTCAAGTGTGACTCGTCCACTAGCTGAACTCTTATTGCTTGGTTTTCTGCACCTAAATATCCTCCAGCAGCCGTCGGACGACACAAATCATCGCCAACACCAGAGTCGACAAAGCCAACATTAAGTTGCGCATCGGGTAAGAGACAGTTGTCTGATTGCCAACTTCCATCCTCTACCAGCATTTGCTTGAATTCTGCCCATGCATGTTCACACTCAGCGCTATCAATATCGCCAAGAAGATGAATTCTTTGCATTAATTTTTGCCGCGTGGTTGTATCTGCACTGCCTAAAGCGACTTCAAATAACTCACTGTCTTCAACTGCAGTTACCGTTTGCTGATAAGCTTCAAGCACAACCAAATCGTTTCTTGGACCTGAGCCCTCTACTAACTCTGGTCCTTGTAACCAATCACTTTGTAACAAGTAGCTCTCAGAATTCTCTAATGTTAGTCTCATTCCACCGAGGTAAAAGGTGCCCGCAGCAATCTTAAAATCAACGCCTCGATCAGTAATGACAGGATCACTAATTCGAAACCCTTCATTTGGACTTCCAGCTGAACCAACAACATCAAATGCTAATCCGCGTTGGTAATGTTCATCGATGTTATTGTTCTCATTCCAATCATCGTCTGTCAGCACTCGCCCTTGCTGTTGACCAACGCTTCGATAATGTTTTTCAGGATCAAAAATCGATCGAGATATATCTTGTGTTCCCATTGTCACTATTCCTTAGGTCTCATAGGTAAAAAGTGGAATTAACCCAAAAGGTATGTATTCATTAATTTTCTTTTCTAAATCTTTTCGTTTATAAGGCGCCTTCTCAAAGTTAAAAGCCCCCATCTCGGACTTGTCTTCTCCACCTTGCGAAACTTCTTTCGGTGCAATTTGACTTAATTGCCCATAGCCAATGTGACCGAAACTCGTTGATGTGAATAGCCCTTTACTCTGTTCGTATCGAGTTGGATCAATTTCATAAGAATGATAAGCACGAGGTACTCGACTGCCAGCAACCGCTGCACTAAATCGAAAACAACCATCTTGAGTATCGCTTACATCAACCATTTCTGTGATGATCGAATTACTGCACCATAATCGATTAACATTAACTTCACCAAAAACAGTAACTCCAGATAAAGTAACGGTGCTCGACGGTAAGTTAATGGCGATAGAGTGACTAGGTTCAGGAGCAGGCTCAATTTCAGATTGCTCCCACAAATTTAAATGGCTACGCACATCAACGATCGAGTCAATGACTTCTAAATGCTCAATGAGTCCATTTCCTCGCAATATAATTTGCCCAACGATTGAACGTTCTATCTTCAAATATTCAACTTTATTTTCAATAACCAAACGGACTGGCCAAATGATTTGTTCAGCAATATCTCTGGATCCACCAGGATCCAGAGTGCAGTGACGAATTAAAACGCTCTCATAGTCGCCGTCTCCTCGAATAATAATTTCATTATCATTGTCAGAACTACCGATCCAAAGCCCATCTAGTAATATTTTGGCGTCCGTTTCACCGTCAGTGCATCGAAGTACCCAGTTAGTCTCCATCGTAATGTAAGGACGACACCCGTTTTTAGCACGTAAGGTTAAATCTCGAACACTTAATTTATCTGACAAGGGGCGATACGATAAATTATCTTGTATTTCACTTGCCCCTTCATTATTAATTTCAGAAGCACTAAGCGCACCGCCTCCTGTAACATTGGTTTTTACCAACAGTGGCGGTAAATCACGCTGATAAGATCCTGCACCGATTGGAGCACAAGTCCCATAGAAATAATTCACGGTAAATTCTTCTGAAAGCCCATTGACTTCGATACGTCCTTTTTCCGGATCGAACAGCAATGCTCGATTTGGAATACTCCTAGGCCAATCATTTAAATCTGCAGCAGCGACTTCTGCTGAGGTAATCATATCGTCGTAGTTAATCGATACTGATTTCGGATACAAACCAGAACGACCACAATTTTCAGCAAGACCATAATTAAACAAAGTTAAGCGAGTTGCTTCGTTTTGCAGTTCTGGTTCATTCAACTGCGCAACTAACTGGGTTAGATCCGATTCAGAGAATACCTTATTAGGGATCCGTTTTAATAATCGAACCAGTGCTCCATCACTTACGCCATCTTCAATCCTAAGAACGTTAGCAACCGCCGCCGTTATATTAAAGTTACAATGATTAAATAAGTGGCAGCTCATCGGTGCCATTACTTCCCAAGGATTGGCTTCCACCCAATTATTATAATTATTGTCTCTCGACCGCATTTGCATTAACTGTGTGTTTCGACCTGAAGGATCAAAACAAAATCGATTATCATCTAACTTAAAGGGTTGCCCTCCATTAATGGCATAAGCTCGAATACGATATAAATTAATGCCGAGCTTTTGAATATTCAATTTGCCCAGGCTTCCATTATGACGGCGAAACTCGGGTGTATGCGAATACTCATTGAAATCCGAATTTAAGAGTTGAGCACCCTGTAGGCTACGTAGATTAGCGGTACCTCCTTTGGGTGTTTTTGTAAACCGACTTTCAGCGGGCGCGGCTTCTAGACCGTGATAATGTCGAGCCAGATGCTGATAATATTCTGTGACGTTACCCTCCCACCCACTAATATCACTAATAAGCTCTTCTAAAACTCCTAGAGTTCCTTTTCTGCGTCGGTAATAAATCGTTTTTGCGACATCAACTCTTTGACCTCGTTCATTGCTGCTTGATAATAATCTAGTTGCCAGTAGATCGCCTATATATGGAACCGCCCACTGATCACAGAGTTCTATATACTGATCATTCCACAGAGCATCGTGACTCCTACGCACTACTGCAACTTGCGAAGCAATGATTTCAATAATCGAACGCAAAACATCGGGCCGGTCAGATAGACCGTCTTCATTTCGATAGTATTCAGGTATCATTTCCCATAACTTTTCTGAATAATATCGATCAAATCCATCATCAATTAAGTTCATATTACTCAGCTCCTTCTACATTCGGCGGCACCAAATATTTTCCATTCACTTTAACGCCCGCGTTAATAAAATCCCAAACAAAGCCTGTTGGAGCTTTGATTGCTGAAGAGTTCCATGGAAAAGTCCACCCGTAGAACAATAGAGATATGCTGTTAACGCTCATTACACCTGAAACACTGTGCAACACTTCAAAAATTTGACTTCTAAACAGTGCTCGACCAAACCCCATTTTTTCTGGAGTTAAAAGCCCTGTGTCGGATAAGAGTATTTGGTAAATGTCACTCAACACATTCTCTGTAATGTATTTGTCATCTATTGACACGTCGAGGCTTAAACCAAGTTCAAATGGTTTAATTACTTCAACTGAAAAAGGCAAATTATCATGACTCAACGATCGAATCTTTTGCTTTACCGGAAGTGCCGTAGCTTCATCTGCCAGAATCCATACACAAACCATGGCTCGCTGTTGCTTGTCTTGCCACTGCCAAGAAGCATGAGCGAAACTTACACCGGCGACACTTCGAGCAACAACGGCCATATCTTCAATTGATATTGCTCGACCCAAAAGCAATGAGGATTGCGGAGCTAGTAATTGAATGTCTTCAATATCCTCACGCTCACTGCCTCCAGTAGACGCAATCGGATTGGTCACCGATGTTACCCCATTAATTGGCTGGACCATTTGATTTATGGTGTTTTTCGGAGGACTACTTTTTCCCGCACCAAACCGATAATAGGCAATAATATTATCAACGCCTGATGGAAGACGAGCTCCGCGATTTCCATCACCAAACTGGATGAATGTATTTTCGTCTTCATCATGAGTTACGACAAATACTTGGTCTGTAGGACCTGTATTGTAAAAATTATCGACCTCATCCCACGCAACGCCATTTACATAGACTTTCAAAGTGCTTTCAATCCCTTGTTCACTCGCACTATTGTAGTTATTTAGGTAAGTTAGAGGTTTTTTCTTTAATGTAAAGAATTGATTCTTTTCAGTTACAAGTCCACTGCCTAGAACCTCGTGTTCTACGCTTTCGCCACGACTAACTTTCACTAGATTTCCAAATATCGTGAGAGGTGGGACAAAACTTGCATGTTCAATTGCTTGACCTATATCAAGATTGGTAGAGTCATAATCTAAAGTTGCATTGATTCTTAATGCTTCATCTTGGCTGTCTTGTATAAATACTTGCTGCACATCCGGCGCTAATTTGTTTTTAACAAGCGGTTGATTTAAAGGCAACGTAGAGTGAACGCTGGTATCAAGCTCAAAATCCGTTAAGGAAGGTAGCTCAAGGGAGCAGATTTTTTGAAAGGAATAATATACTTTGATAGCATTTGCATTAGCACTCACCCAGCTGCCATTATCAATCGTGCGGTCTAGCAAAATCTTGGAACTCAATGACTTCAATGCCGGTATTGGAACTGGAACATCGTTCCCCTCGGCATCTTCGACCATTTGCGAAGTAGCGCCTTGAATGGTTAGCTGAGTATCACTATTCGACTCAACCATCGCGTATTTATATTCATTTTGATAACTTAATATCAACTCATCGTTAGCGCTGATTTTCGAAGAAAGAGTATCTAGTACAATCTGATTACCATCTACTGCTTTCGGATCTCCCGAAAAATAACTTTGCTTCCACAAATTTTGAGATAGATTCGCTCGGTAAATTTGAACATTACTTGACAAGGTTCCATTAGGAATATCAATACTACTAGACAAGTCTAACTTATTTAATTTTTTTCCCGAAGAATCTGTATAGCTTAATACATTTTGAATTTTTGAGGACTGATGATAGGCCGCTGACTCACCATCAATCTTAAATAAGACGACATCTCCGGAGCGAAAATAATACTTGGTATTGACATAAACAGCATCAACTTCGACATCTGCGCCTGCTGCCGAATCAGAGCTAAAGCCATTGAGTTGTTCGGTATCGACTCTCCAGTCGTTATTGGACGAATGAATATTAACGTCTGCTTCTACTTCAAATACCTGTGGTGGCTCTTCGTCAAATGCCGCTGAGCGAAAAGCCAAGCCCTTTGAAAACTTTATCAGTTGTGTTCCTTGTGCCATAACTTTCAAATACGCACTGGCAGCAACCGCAGGTTTAGGTTTGTAACCTAACAAGCTCGTAAGTTTTGTTATCGATAATCGGCGCTTAGCTGAGGTTAAATAGAGCTCATGAGCAAACACTTGATCGTAAAAATTTTGCACGTCGGCAACATAGGCCCACATATCAATAATAATCAGTCCCCAGTCATCAAGAGTGCATGGCTCCCATCCATCTAATGCTGAATAGTTAGGAACTAATGCTTTCATATCACCACGAAAATCAGCAAAGGTTTTCCATTGCCTAGAAAAATATTTTAGTCCAGGTTGCGGAGTTTTACTGATTGTACACTCGCAGTGAACTTTATTAACGCAGGTACACTGACTCATACTCCGCCCTCCATTGCTAAGGTTAATATGCCTCGTTCTGGAAAGTCATAGTTATTCTCAATTCGAATAACTTCATCCATGGCTACTGGAAATACCATCTCCGTCATCTCTCGCCAATCAAAGAAGCCTCGTCGTCTCACTTTAATTCCTAATATCGCACGCACTCCTGGCAGCGATTGAATAGCCGCTTCTAAATTCGATCTTAAAAGAGGTGTACCGAAGGTAAAATTATTCGGAGAAAAGAAACTCTCCTCCGCTCCACTCCCAATCAAATAAGTCAATATTTCTTCTTTAACAACGCCTATGTAAGCACTTGGTTTTACACAAACCGTTATAATTAAATCAATATTCGCGTACTTGGGAGAACGCACTTCAACTGCTTGACCTGCTTGTCGAAATCGATTTAATTGTGCTCTCATCTGATTTTCTTGCTTAATTGATAAGCTGGTCGACGATTTCGGGTCCGGTGTTGCAAACAAGGTTAGCCAAGCACCCGTCCATCGCATTTTTGCTCCGGCACTTTGCACCCAACTCAATCGCTCAGTCGCTTCAGCATAATCTTCCGGTTTAACCGCTCGATAGGTTGTACTTCGAAAGGCATGTGGAATCACTTGTTTCGCTTCGCCAATACTTTCCTTTGCAAATCCATTAGTTAATGCGACCGGATTATAAATACTTTCGATAAGAGGTTCCGGTTCCATTAAATGTACGATGCTATTTGCGTTGACATTGGTTTCAACACCATTGCCTAATCGATAATAGACTCGAAATACCGTTCCCGAACTCGGTATGGCGCCAAATTCACCATCGCCAAAAGTAATTGATGACCCCTCATCCTTTTGATAATCCTTGTGAACAAATTCAACACCGTTTCTCCAATATCCAACGACACGCCCCCAGCTGCCATCATCAAGGGTAAAATGTCGCTCGTTAGGCAACGAAGAATAGACACCTAACAAAGACCGTTGCCAGGTCCACTGAATTGATTTTGGAATCCAACTAACGCCATCAAACTCCACCTCTTCTAAATAGACTTCTGGAGCGCTTGATCTCGGATCGCTTCCCAACCATGTGAGATCTGATTGGTTTGGGTCTGGCAGTGTCTGGTAATATTTTACTTGCCGATTAACTCTTCGCTGAATCGCACAGTTAATTCTCATTTTCTCTGAGTCAGGAATTGCTTGCTCGTCATCAAATTCACCGACCAAATAAAGCAACTCATGAGTTTCACCAGCGGATATCGGTAATAGATTGCACTTTATTGTTAACGACTCCAATGACATTTCAAAGGGAACCGCTTGTTCTGACGACCAATAAATTCGCGTAATTAATTGCTCTAGCAGTCTGTCTTCAATAATTTCTAAACGCGTAATTCTTACCAGCCAATTTAGAGGACACGTTCGTTTGACTGACGAGCTTTCAGTTAAAACCACCCATTTTCCAGTTGGATCATCACTTGGCTCATCGAATGAAAAAACGGATGTAATATCGCCTTCTACATCAATGCTGGTAGCGCCTTCTGGTAAACACAGATCGTCTTCATCCCATACGTAGGGACTCAATTCATTTAGTCGATGATCAATTAAGAATTCCCTACCATGAATCTGGTCAGCAAGGCCTTTCCCCAGTTCATAAACAAGTCTCTCTCCACTGTCTTTTTGAGCGTAAAATTTAATTCCGGCTTTAAGACTACCAATTGCATTTTCTTGTGCCATCACGCACAGCCAACCATTAGCGGCTAACCCTTCATGTAGCTCATAATCGACTAAACGTGCTAAATGGCGAACCGAACGACGCTGAGAGGCCGTTTCTAAATACCCTTCACGAACGATATTATTTTGATAGAAAGATAATTCATCACCAAGCGCAGCAAAGACTTCTGTTAGCATTACACCAACATCTGCATGCAAACGGTCTTGCCAATCTGGGTATTTTTGTGAAGCAAATTCTAGTAACGCTCGTCGAAAACTATTAAAGTCTCTAGCGGTATAATCCACTGGAAAATCCATTTCTTTCGGTTCATTACACTTTACCGCTTGTTGCTTACAGTCAAGGTCACTGGGACAGTTAGCTTTAAAACTAAACACCAATTGACGAAAGTAGTGATCGATGCTGGCGTGCTGAATTTTAAATGTATAAGGTGAGTAACCACCATTTTCTGCGACAGCAACTCGTAAAACGGTTCTATCATCAACTGAAGTCCACACTATTCCCACAACTTGCACCACCTCTTTAACAAGCTGATTAGGATCAGAAAATGAAGGGACTAAATTGAGTTGACTCTCAATCAACAGATCATCCACTGTCAGATCAGAAAGAATTTCATTAGCTTGAGGCGAAGCATCATGTTGGTGAAAATAAACATCGATTAAATGCTGATCGGGATAGACGTAGATAAAGTCCATACCACAAACCGTATTTTGCTCGACTAAATGCTGTAAGCGATCGACTTTGGCCATTAGCTTACCTCAACGTTTAATGTTTTTTTATCAACACTGGTTTTCAAATAGTAAGCAATATTGATATAGAGCTTTTCATTACTAGACTTGATTTCTACTGCATCGACATCCATTACTGACGAAAGCCATTTGTCTAATGCTTGATAAACCTTAACTTGAGCAATACTTGCAGCCACGTCACTGTTTGGAGCAAAGATCAATTGCCTCAGACCACATCCAAAGTCGGGTAAATTGACCCGCTCACCAGGATTGGTAAACAAGACCTGCTTAATGAGCTGAACCACATGTTGTTCATAATCGCGTTCAATACTTAAAGAACGAGTACCAAGATCAATGGCAATCGGATGTTTAAAACTTTTAAATGCGTTCATAGCTCTCTCCCTAAGCTACTGACTAGAAACTTTTAATTGGGTATTCACTGACATAACTTGTCCTTGAGGCAATTGTTGAGCCGACAAGCATAAACCAACGCTTTGAGCACTCACCGTGAATTGGCCACTGACCTTTACTCGCAAGTCAGATTTTATCCATTGTACGGTGACACATGGACTTGGAATGGGTGGCGTACCTGGAATTTGAAATGGACACCCTACTACGGTAAAAGTATCGCTAATGGTCGCGACAGATGACTGGTCAGCGAAAACACTGGTATTTGAGGAAGCTATCGTTATGGAGCCGCCATGTGGACAGGTGAGTTGACTCATGGTTGTATGGGTATTGCTGCTCATCTTTCATTTTCCTTAAATAGCTATGCTTAACGTGTTATTTATTCAGTGAGTTTAGAAACCATTAAAAAAGTTATTGATTGCTATTCATTCAAATAACTTCTAATGCATTTCCATTAACTGAAACAGAAGCACTGGTCACTTCAACTTTGCCATTACCGCCACTGTCTGATATCACACCTGAACCTCCGACGGTATGATTAGCGCCTCCAGCATCACTAAGCACTTCACTGGTAATCACTACCTTGGCTCCATCACTGCTTTCAATCAGAATTTCACTTGCATTGTCATCGAGACGAACGGTTAGTTCTTTTGTCTTCCAGATCTTTATGTTTTGATCGGAATCATCTGGGAGTTGACCATCGGCCCAAAAACACCCTACCCAAATTGGATACGAAGGATCTCCTCCTTCAAACTCACACCAAACTCCACTATCAACGGGCGGTATCGAATAGAACCCGACTTGATCGCCTGCATAGGGAACACAAGGCATTGCCCAAACCGTAATTTCACCTAACACCGCAGGAATGCTTACCAACAACCGTCCCCTTGAAGTTGGATCATTAGTGTCAATGACTTTTCCTCGGTACTTCCCAAAAAAACTTTGATCACTTGGGAAACCATTCGAATATTTAACTCGATTAAACATTTTAGACCTCGCTATGACCAAGCATTGCGCACCACCTCTACATTCATTAGATGACGAGTGGAATCTATCGTATGAGTCACCGAAACGATGTAATAATAACCACTGTGTCGACTGCCCAGGCCTCGTATGTTAGCCAATTTATTAGCTCTCAAAATTCGTCCTAGTCGATTAGCGCTGGTGACACATTTTCCATGGATAAACCATTGTGAATCGTTAAGCATTCCTTTTGACAGTGATGTTAAACATCCAGTATCGTTCGCTGGCGCTAAAGAATGAAAATTCGCTTGCTGATTAATGACTTGACTAAGCATGGTGTTACCAAGAAATTCTAAATCTGCCTCAGATGCATTAGCCTCAATTAATTCTAGAGAGTTGAGGTCGAGTTGATTGGCACTAAATTCAGTCGCTCTTAAACAGTCCCATTTTAAAGTAAACTCATCAAGATTAGCTTCGTCCATATTAATTACCAAATCAAAGTGAGCATCGCCTTGTAACTGAGGCGGTTGAAAATAGGCCGTCTCGATTCCTGAGTCGTCTGATCCAACCCAAAACAAAAAACCATTTCTTTTTGCTAACATATCGATAAAAAAATCATCGGTATTTCGCTGAATCAGTGAGTGCTTCTCGGTTAAATGGCGAGAGTCAGTCGCACTGACTTCAGGAATCATTCCATACTGAGCAACTATTGACGAAACGACTTCGCTATCGGTTACGTCTGCCCATTGCACGCATTTATTTTCTCTTTGCATAGTAAACCGGCTATCACCACCAAAAACCCTGACACTCGAACCAACTCCTCCATGAAGGTATTGAACTTCGTGACCGAAGATTTGTCCTTTGACTAAGCATTCAGATACATCATCTGAAGAGGCCAAAATCATAACTTCATTACCGGGAGCTAGATCATTTTCGAGTAACATAGGAAAGTCAGAGTCAACTATGTCGATAGGTAATCGCAATTGAAACTCAGTTGCTTGGCCTGCTTTTTCATAAACCGAAATGCTAGCTGATGACGTTAATAAGTCACTTACATTTCCGTTTATGGTTAAAACAATTCTCGAATCCATACCTTAGTAACCCGTTAATTTCTCTCAGCTGGAACGGCAATCTCTTGGACTTCACTTAATTGTTCCGCCATCATTGCTTGATTAAACTCCGCCAGTCGCCAAAATCCTGTCGCATCTTTCATATACCGAAAGGCAAGATGATCGAGTCGTTGCCCTTGCTTTCTTCGGTGGTAACCAAGAAAGCTCTGAATGGGTTTATCGACAGCACAAACAACGTCGACCAATCGACCTCTGGAATCTGTGACTTTATAAATTTCACTATTACGGTATCGGCTTTTTTTATCAAACATCAAACACTCCTAAAACGGCAACATTCCCAAGATACTTTGAACGGTATTTGCTACATTACTAGCAGCTAAGACTTGTTTTTGCTTTCGTGTAAATTTATAAGCAGCGATCGCGAGATCTTTCGACATGCTGTCTTGATACGCATTCAATTCATTCAGGGTTAACACTTGAACACCCAAGCTGACTTTGGCTTGAGTCGGATATAAGATTGGCGAATGGGCTTGCTCATCAACATTAAAGCTCGTCAGTCGAACTGGGAGAATTCTTCCTGGCCCCCAAACGAATAACAACACAGGAACCCTACCGCGAGGAACCGGTTCTGCGGCTGCTGAAGTAGATGCACTTGCACCGCCTCCTCCAATACTTACACTAATGGCGCCTAATAATTCACCCAACAAGCTTTCTTCTTGCGGATATAGCAACATTTCAAGTGCCGCAATACGATCAGCGACGCCCGTAGCTACTGCAATGGGATCGCCAATCTCTAAGTCATCGGTGGCATCGAGCTCTAACTCCAAACTAAACGATTCTGGTGGATCATGTGGTTGAGCATCGGCGCTAATAGAATAATTGACTGACTGCACCTGACCTTCTTCATCTGTGACTTCTTCGGTTTGAAATGGATTGTAAACTTCTAATGACCGACTCATTGACGCAGGGTTGTATTGAAAAATAATAATATTCGGAAGCGGCCCAATAAATCGCTCCGAAAATTCAATTAAAGCGCCCTTTAGTAACAATGGAGAGCGAGAGAAACCGTTATTCGCCATTATTCTCCCCTTGAAGTGTAATTGCTTGACTATTCATCAGTTTGCTTAGCTTAGTTCTTGCTAAAACAATTCCGGTTGTCATGTCTTCTATCAAATTTCCTTGACGCATAATTAAGTCCACTCGCTCATTTTCTCATTATTTTTGCTTTCTACGGCAGACACAATGTTTCTGATCTCCGTAGCCGACTCACTAGGATTAAATCCAACGGGTAAGTCGTCTTCTGAATCTAAACCTCGTTGGTTCATAACGACCGCTTTGTAATAGGGAATCTCATATCGAACTAACGCGTTAGGTAATGCGGTAATCATTATTTCGTACATAGATGCATAAGTGCCTTTCATTGCCACGACTACTTTACGTTTGAAATCCGTGAGACTGCTGCCAGTAAGACCGCGAGCATAGCTGGCAATTTCGGCTTTATTCCCGGTAATTTGTTGTTGATTTAAATTTCGGATGAACTCTTGGTCAATTTTCTCACTTTGACTTGCTGGGCTTTCCAAGTCATCGGTCTCTCCCCAAGAAGAAGACGCATTCATATGCAATCGACCTTTTTGATGGGTAATAGCCGCTAGTGACACCGCAGGCAATTTATCTCCGCGATTGCCATTAGGATCGAGTTTCTCCAAATCAATTGTTCGAGTTGAGCCAGAAGTACTGTAACCAGGAAGATTTCTATGTGTGGTGGTATCGATAAATCCGGGAAGCTTTTCATTCACATCGTCGAATAAAAGCGTGCTTTGATTATTATTTCTGAAATATTCAACTAATAAGTACTGAGGGACATGATGCGACTGTCTTCCAGTTCGAGCACCCCGAGGCATTCTTGAGCCAGTCAATTCTTCATGCGTACCAACACGTATACCTGCTTTAGATGAACCGACATTATCAGGATTCTTGTATTCGGACCATGAATCGACTTCGACTTCACCAATGTTGTAAAGCATAGTGATCGTATCCAAGATAAAACGGTCACTCAGTCTAAATTCGCTACTGTGCCACACTTGAGCATCTTGCAATCGTTCGTCAATGTATAACTTAATTTGACTCCACGCAGATGCAGACTGAAATAACGATAAACGGTCAGGTTGATTCGCTTGAACCCACGTTATGGTATTCGCTTTCATATCTTGAAACGGTCCCGAGCGAGCGTCAAGATTTGCTAAGTGAAGGTAACGCATGGTAATGCGGCCAGCTCGGCCACTATCAATATCGATATTAACGACGTAGCCAGTTCGAGCAAAAAGATAGGTTTCTAAGTTATTCGCAAACAGTCGTGGTAGAAGACGAACCCGGTCATTTGCCTGAGTTTGAATGCTGCGTAAAACAATGCCAGGTATAGTATCATTAACCGTTGAATGAAAAGTATTTGCTAAATATCCTTGAATTCGCGATTGATTCTGATCAAATGGTGCAAGATAATTCGATAGCGTCGCATTGGCTAAGTGGCTTTTCGTATCCGTCCATATTCTCCTAGCATCACTTACCGCATCTAAAAATGTTGCCTTTCTAGCAATACTACGTGGCACATTTTCTTCAAAAGCTGTGGCTTGATTTTCTGCAACATCACCATCGGTTAGGTTTTCTAAAATACGAGTCGCCATACTTCGCATCGAAGGCATAAAAAAACCGCCCCCACTGCCTTCAATTGAAATACTCTCTTCCCAATCTGAATTTTCTGCTCTTTGCGCCATGCTATCAGCAGCACGCTCTTTAGCAGAGTCATAGCGAACACCCTGACCTTTTGAACCAGAAATTGGCCAAACAGAATGATCGTACTCTCTATGCCTAGGCCCAGTTTGCTGTAACACATGAGCTAACTCGTGTCGGAGTATTTGCCTTCCTTGGGTCGTTTGAGGATTCAGAGAACGATTTAAGAAAATATGACTTCCCCAAGTAAGTGCATGAGCATCTGCCTCATGCGTTAATTCGGCAGCTTGGGTATCTCGATGCATTCGAACATGCTCAAAATTGTGACCATATTCTGATGAAAATTGAGAAAGAAGATCTTCCGGAAGTGGATACCCCGACGAGGTATTAACACCTTCAGGTCGAGTTTGAGCGGGTTGACTAGATCGAGCTTTTGCATCCATCGACAAGCTGTCTTCGTCAAACTCATCAAAGTTAATTTCAGTTTCTCGAAGTTCTGGCTCATCTAACACAATAGCACCGTTGGTGGCTGTTTCAATTAATTCTTGAACCTGGGTATATAACGTTGCCTGAACATGTTCCAGTAAAGGTTGTAGTTTTACTCGAACTTGATCTCGCCATAGTATGTTTGGATCAATACCCTGCGAACTTAACCCATCGGCTATTAATTCTGACGCTTCGCCGAGTGCACCAGTGACCTCAAGTATCTCCTTTACTATTTTTCCTTTCCTTCCAAACTTACCAATAGCAAATCCTAGAATGACTTCAATCGCGACGGACATAGGTATGATTTCGTTAGGAATTTCCAGCTTAACCATACTATTAACGATGGATTCTATTTCTTCTTTTGCTCGGCTTTGTAATCTTTCAGGATCCGTTAAATCGAGTGCTTCGGACGCTATAAACGTATCTCTTCCGAGTTCTGCTAATCGAAGTAATATAGGTACCGCATCGATCAGCATTAAAAGCATGCGACTACTGACGATTCTTCCTTGAGCTTGCACAAATGAGCCTCGAATACGTCCTCTTAAGCGAACAAAAGCTCGTAATGCGTCTTCACACATTTCAGTGACAAACTCAAACAATCTTTTAAGCTTTCGACGACTAGAATTTCCTCCAGAAGAACCAGAGTCATCATCAACATCTGGTGCTACCAACTGACTCTCGAAAGGAAGATCACCAAATAACATATACTCTAAGAAGCGTGGTGCCGCGGCTTCTAACTCATTACCAATCAACTCAGTTACTTGATCAATCATTTGTTGTGGGTTATTGATCAATTTTTCTTGTATGTCAGGCAAATCACGAATTACAAACTGCCCTATCGCAAATAGGAGACGAGCAACCATCACGCCTTGACCTATGCCTGGAATTAGCTCAGCTAAATCAAGTCCTGTTTCTAATGCTTGCTCTAGTATTTCTTCTAAATTATTGAGACTTCCAACAAAAGCTGCTGTCGCAATAATTTCATCAAGCAACACTAGATAATGCATATCACTTTCACGATTTCGAACAGTGATCTCTTCACCAGTATCTATGGTGAATTTTAAAATGGTTGCATTAGCTCGAATTGGACGACCACGAAGATCATTAACAATGGCAGGTGAAATAGCATCGGTACCGACACCATAAGGAGGATGAAATCTAAAACTACGGTAAACTCGAGTTATTCGATAGGTATGCCCCATAATCTCCATAACTTCGCCAATAGCTAGGCTATGATGGAAATTGAGCGAACGAATTTCTTCTCGATCACTTTCAAAACCAAAGCGCGTTTGTACGCTTGTTATAACCGTATCTAACGATGACTTTAGCGTATTTAAATGCGAAATATTTGAAAGTAAATCATCGGCCGACTCATAGCTAACACGATTACGGTTATGTACAGCCGCATCACTATCTCTTAAATTACTCGCTGCAAAAGTAACCGCTCGAATTCGCTCTGGTTCATCTTCCGCTAATGTAATTGCTCGTTCTACGTAACCATAATACCCCGTCACTAGATCATAGCGCCTTTCTTGAATGTCCCCTAACCAAGTATCTTGAATAAAGAGTTCCTTTAACTTTTCGGCCAACGATAAAATCAAAGCAGCTTCATGGGCAGCCATATCTTCCGACCAGCCCAAACGCGTAAAATCTGTTATTTCACCTAAAATATCATTTGGTACCGTGTAGTTACCGATACTTCGATCTTCATTGTATTCATGAATTTGCTGATTTAAATCAATGGCTAGCGCTCGTCTTCTGCGAATGGTTGCTCTGGTCAAAAGATAGGCTCGATCGCTATTCGCTGTTTCCCTGAGTCGGTCAATATTACCGGTTACTAGACCTAACAAACGCTCTCGAAGTGCTAATTGTGATTCAGATTGACCACCTTCATTGTCGATACCGTCTTCAATTAAAGCAATGTAGTTTTCCATCCAGATTAAGTTAGAGACACTCTCGGGTAAGTCGGCAAGCACAATGACTAAATCATTTAAATCAGTAAATCGTCTCAGTGATGCGCTAATAAAAGCAAAAGAAGGTAACTTCCATACATAAAGTTCATTTGGGAAACCACGTGGTCTAATAACACCACCACCTGCTGCAATGATCGGTTGTGAAAATTCCTGATAAATCGGGTGGGACAGTAACATTTCTTCCAAAGAACGATTTGGTAAACTGTCTTCAGTTTCTCGGTAGTAGACAATACAATAATCTGTAGAAGGTACTGAGTAGCGCTTAGGCTTCGGAACCTCCCTTCTTGCGGTTTCAACCGCATCATCCATTAACCGCAACCTTCCTTGTTCGGGTTCGGCTTCCGTTCCAATCAAAAGCGTACTTAGTCGCCGATTAAAGCTTTCTAGATGCAAGACGCCATATAGATTAACCAATTGAGCTGCGGTAAGGCCTAATCCATGAATTAGTCCGCCATAGTCTTCCGTTAGTTGCGCAATTGGCGTGGAATCTTCGTTAAAATCGCCGGTAATTGCGAGATAACTATCTTGAATGTCGCGACCAGAAAGAACATCGTTACACAAATCACTTAATTCATTTTGCTGAGTTAGCTGGGCAAAAAGACCAAAATATCTTGCCATAATAATTCGGTGCATCAATCGAACATCGGCTCTTTGATAAACAGCGACGAAAGCTTCATCATCCGACTGAACATAACGAAGTATTAATCCTTGCAAGACTTCAATCCAACGTATTCCCCAACCTAACCATGCTGCTGATTGACGTTTACGCTCATTATTTCTATGTTCATATCGAAAAATATTCCATTGCAGGCGATGAGAAAGTTGTTCGGAAAATGGCGCTAATTGAGACGTTAGTTCAAACATTGCATCTGAATAGGCTTGCGGCTCTGGTAATACTTCATTCTCTAAAGGAGAAATTAAAACGGCGGATGCCAGTTCAACAACCTTACTTACGAAGGATTCAAACGTATCGTCATTACTTGGTTGCCATTCAGGGTTTATAGGCTGAGCCGCCTGAGATGCATCAATGATGTTACTGACCAGCTGCCAATATTCTATCGCGGAATCTGAGAGGCTTTTTATTCCACGACCGATGCTGCGAAAATGGGCGGTATCTACTTGTACTTGCTCGCCATTTTGCTCAAATACAAGTTCTCCGTTTTGCATTTGCTCGCCAAAGCGACGAAAGCCATAGCTGACTGAATACTTCTTGTCAGTGTTATTTTCGGACTGACTATTAAGATCCGTATTGAGCTGCAACTGATACAATGTTTCGTCAAGATCACGAACTAACTGATGCGCTATATGCACTCGGTCATTACCAGCAAATCCGGTCGATGCTTGTCTTTCATAATCTTGATAGTGATCACTAAGGTCCGCGGCCCTTTCAGCAGAAACTTCAGGCCTTACCAAATACTCCCATAAACTTTGATATAAATTATACGGAAAATCATCACCATAAACGTCCTCGATAATATCGAACGCCCACTGTTTTCCATAGTCGTCATCCGTTAATAAAAACGCTCTAAATCCGACCAACTGACTGAATTGACTTTCAAATCGAACATAAGTAAGCCAACTAATCAACATGGGCTCATCGTCTATTATTTTTGCTGCCCCTTCAAATCGTCCTAACAGCCTTAAGCAATCGTAGAGGAAAGCCTTAACCACTAAAGGTTGCAGATCAATTTGCTCTGCTAACCGGCGTGATTCCTCATCACTCGCACCGAGAATAGCTTGTTCTAATTGTACTGCAGCCGCGTTCGCACCGACCGTGGTATTTAATTCTGCTCTTAAGCCGATGATATTTCGTATGATTTGCTCAACATCATTAAACGCAGAAAGCCGGCGTTCGCGGGAGGTCTCTGTATCGTTTAGCGCATTATTATTATCGGCCTCAGCTCGATAGGCCTCGACCATCTGATCGAATAACGCATCCCTCTGCAAGTCGATAACAGCATTTGGATTATTATTTTGAAAATTTACAGAAACCACTTTTTGCTGAGTATCATGAGTCCGCCTCCCGGCCTGCTGAAGGGTATGTGTTAGCTCATGAGCAAGTAAATCTTTACCGGCTAAAGTCTCTGGTTGAAAGGCGCCATGTGAAAAGTAGATGTGGTTTCCTGCGGTAAATGCTTTTGCATTAATATCTTTAGAAAAATCATTAGCCGCTTGATCACTATGAATACGCACATTTGAAAAATCAGCCTGAAAAAAATCTTCGAAGGGCGCTCGGACTTTCTGTGACAGCGCTACCCCTAGACTATTTGCAATAGAAAAATTAGCCATACGAGCCGGCGTTATCTGAGCTTTGTTTCTCTCGTAGTCACGAGAAGACAGCATCGACGGTTCATTTTGATTGAGCTTGGTAGAGTTAATATTATTTAGGCCATAAATACGCCATTGTTCTACAATTGCTCTTGCTTGAACCTCATGCTTATTCGTTCGTTCATCACTTTGACGCTTTATCAGAACCGCTTGCTTTTTATTAGTGACGCGCTGATCTTTAGAGGCTTCACCTCTAGAAATTGCAGCGTTGTTTGTACTATTCGAAGTCATTCTTTTAGCACCTTGTCTACTAATGACTCTACGATAGCTTGAATTATTTGATGTTCACTTACGCCGTGATCGACAGTAAGTTTTAGACTTATTTCACCAAGATTAATATTTCTTTCGACATTACGACTTGCCAGCTCGCAAGCAAGTTTACCTAGCATTCTTTTGCTAAGGTTTAAACTGCTATTATCTACACCTCTAGCATTTTCATTGCCCAACCGTAAAGAAAGCTTGTTGATCGACAACTTAGGCTTGTTAACGCTTGTATAATTACGATTGGTCATCAAACTGCCCTAGCCGAGCGGTGTAAAATAGATATTTCCTGTTCAGAAAGGTGCCGACCAGTCTTTAACAACTCTCTTTGTAACCCTTTAAGGATGTGTTCCGCACTAACTTTCGTGCCTTGCTGTCTGGCACTGAAGGTAGCGGACAGTAAAATGAATTTTACTTGAGCTCCGGTTAAAGCGTATTGTTCAGAAAGAATTTTAAAGAAGGGTTTAAACCTATCATTAGAAACTTCAAATATTTCACTCGACAGTTTGTTCCACAATTGAAATCGAAGTAGACTATCAGGTTCGTTGATGTCAATAACGTAGCGTAATCGACGAACGAACGCGTTATCTAGATTACTTTTCTTATTAGTCGCAAGTATCGCCACACCCGGAAAATCTTCAATAGCTTGCAACAAAAAGTTTGTATCAGTGTTCGCGTAACGATCATGAGCGTCGTTGACTTCAGTGCGATTAGTAAATAAAGCATCGGCCTCATCGAAAAATAAAATAATATTTGATTCAGCTGCTTGCTCGATAAGCTTAGATAAATGTTTTGACGTTTCGCCTATGTATTTGCTTACAACGGAAGCCAAATCGACACGATAAAGAGGTCTATTTAATTCATTAGCGACAACTTGCGCAGACATTGTCTTGCCGGAGCCTGGTGAGCCGGCCAATAATACGACTAACCCTGTTCCTCTAGGAAAAAGTCTAGTTGCTTTTGAATTCTCCCAAAATTCATCACGTACTTTAGCTTCAAAAATAAAGTCATCTATTTGTTTAAGGGTTGAGTTCTTTAAAATAAGGTCATCTCTTGTAAACTCAGAGTTTAGCGGCTTGGCCAATCGGTCAAATTGATTTAGCTCTCTACGGTTAATATTTTGAATTAATTTATCAAAGTCTTGTTCGCCAGCATTTATTTCTGAATGCAGTTCTCCAATCGACATTCTTCTTGAAAGAATAGAGCGCCTTTGATCTTCGTTAAAACTATGGAACCCCTTAAAAGATTGTCGCCAAATGGCTTCCTTTTGTTCTATGGTTAATTCAGGAATACGATAATAAACAAGGGTATAGCTATCAGAAACAACTAAACTTTCGCCTGGAGAGATACCGACGAATTGTATTGGGAAATTTGGGATGCTTGCATGTTGGATAAACTCTTGGTTCGACCAGTATAGAGCCACCTTATCCAAGTACGCTTGCCGATGAGCTAAAGTAATAATACTTTTTAATTCAGGTTCACTCGCAGAAAAGCTATTAAAAGCCAACAGCGGAAATGACAAGTATTCAGACAGAAATGCGGCAATCGTTTTCTTACCACTACGGCATTCTCCTTCAACAGCTATAACTAATTTGCAATCTTTAATGGTTAATAGCTTTTGCCGAATCTCTTCAGCAAAGATCTCAAGCGTTGGCTTTTGCAATGGCGGTTTACTTTTTACAATTGCAGCACGACCTGTAAGAAGACGATGCAGTCCAGGATCATTCATTAGCCAATTCATTATGTGTTCATCGATCTTGAAGTAATGTTCATCATGACTAGTGACGCCCTCTCGCAAAATCCCCCATACAATGAGTGGCGACTCTGATTTTATTGAGTAGTAATAACCATAGTCATACAGTCGACTGACTAATAATTCAGTTACACTGTTTGTTGGCTCAGATTTAATAACAGAGAATAGATTAGCAATATGGGGTACTAGATAGGCTACGACACACAGTTCAAACAAATGTGTATCTTCTTGCGCAAAGCCAAATAGCCGAGATAACTCATTTAATCGTCCCCCATCATTCGCATTTCGAGCCTCAATAACCTTTAGCAACTCATCTCTAAACGGATTAGAATCACTGCGTCTCCAGATAAGTTCATGTTCTGGCTTATCTAACTCGAACATATACTGTTGTTGATTTAATTCATTTTCTTTTAAAGACTCCAACCAGGCGATACGTTGCTTAACTCGCAAACTCACTTCCGATACCAGACTAGCTATATCCTCAGGTAGTAAACTTCGGCTGAGCTGAAACTGAGTATTTAACGCGTGAAGTTGGCTCATGAGATGACCAACCATCGGGGTAAACTGTCAGCATCTCGCACTTGAACCCTTAAATAATAAACATCTCCAACACTGGTATCTTCAAGCCAACGAATCTCCAAATTTTCTTGATCGACAATCGCAAATTCTGCGAACGCTAAACTGCCAGCAGCCCCTTGAGTTAAAGCTGACTCCCCAAGAAATAGTTTTACGTGATCTTGAGTAATATCAACACCTTCAAAGATACGCCCGCTAATCGTAAACACACCGTTAGCATTGGGTGTCGATACTGTGTCAATTCTTGGAGCGATCATTATCGGAGTTGGGTTAGAGAGATTGGTGAACTGTTTAGTCTGTCCATTCGGAGTCACCCTCTCTTTAGCGACTTCAATAAATAAATTGTATAGTCCTGGAGCTAACTCATCACCATCAATGTTATCTTGAATCACTAAGCTAACTTCTGAATTATCAGATTGAATTGACCAATCAATTGAATTAAGCCTTCTAGGGACGTCCCAATCGGCGTACTGCAAATATACGAACGTTTCGTCGCCACTCAAGTTAAATCCATTAATAACGATTCTGGCACCATAAGGAGCCCTCGCTGGTTGCAATACAATCTCTCGAGATTCTGTTGCTCCCGGTGGCAAAATATCTAAAGAATAGCGAGAAGAAGTAATTAATGGCGTCGAGTCAGGAAAAGCAAATACATTGTAATCCAACACTGGATTGGCAGAACGCTGCATAGGCTCGGGTTCTAGCAAGATAACGGAAACTTGATAGTAAGCGGCTAATCTTAAAGGTGTTGACCCTGCCGTCCAGAAATTTACAGCATCTTCTGGCTCTACTGGACGTAGCTCAAGGGCTATTCGATTGTCTTGTCCTCTTAGAATTAGAGGCATAACTGTTTCACCAGCGACTAAGGTATCATCGTTAATAATTGGGTTGTCATGTAATGCTTTCATCGCAGCGCCAAGTAGCATTTGTTCACGATAGGAACCTGTTGGTGAACTCAAGTCACTATGAGCACTTAATTGATAAAAAAGAATTAAAGGCATCGCTGTAAATTTAATGGGAGGGTTAGAGTTTCCCATCGGGAGCGCATTTTTCATGCTTGGATCTTCTTTGATATGATAAAGATACAGCCCTAACGCGTTATCACCTGCTAGACTATCTGGCGGGTCTGGCACTACACTCAATGTTGAATCATCTGACCATACTGAAGAATTCTCGATATGATGCTGAATAACATTAACGAGTGTTCGCGTAACTTGAGAAATATCTAACATACTCATCTTAATGGCTATCCTTAATGCCTTTGTCTCACGGGTTTACCCGTAGAAGTCTGCCTTACTCTTGTTCGCTTCTTTTTATTGGTTATACTTTTCATTTCATTATTCTCGACGATTTCAATCGACAAGTGACCTATCTCTATCGAAAATGGCTCTTTAGTCACTCGTTTAATAGGCGCCTTCCGATTAAAATCTTGAGAAGGTTGTAGTTTTGTTAGATTGGACGATGATGATTTTTTTTCTGTTACTGGTTGAGCTCGATGGTGGATTTTCTCTATCGCTTTTGGTTTCTGTGAGCTTTTTCTAGTATCATGAGAATGTTCTTTGCTGCTAGCAGACTTATCGAACTCGCTTTTTTCACGAATACCATTGCCTTCATTTTGCATGTTAAGCATTAAGTTCTCATCGTTATAATTAGAACTAGCATGCTCATTAGAATCTTTAACACCCTCCTTTACGTCACTTCTTTGCAAAGGATTGATGATTACATTTTCATTATTTAAATGATTATTAACCAAAATGGTTTCGTTCTTAATTTCCTCTTTATTATTCGAAATGTAGGTTACTGCCATCGCCCTTAGCTGCTTAGCTTCACCTTCACGACTATTCCCTTCCTCACTATCTAGAGTTTCGCTAGCTTGTTTTGGCGAAAAAGAATCTGCTTGACCGACACTTGGCTTACCCACCTCTGCATACTCACCGCGCCCCTTTTCTAAAGTATTCAAAGGCTCAGCTGATTCAAGCGTGTTTTCTTCGATAAAGGGATCATCGATCGTTGCATCACCGGGCTGCTTAATTAATGGCTGCGAGAAAGAATAGCCAGTGATTACAGGCTCGGTTCTATTCAAAAGCTTGTTCACTAAATTCAGTCCCATATCAAGCATCACCCTCTCTCACTGACAATTAACTCAACAAAATTGTGACGTTGTACGGTAGAAAGCTTTAGAATTTCACTGAGCGACCATTGATATTGGCTTGCAATTAAATGAATATCGGAATTTAACGACGGCTGATTAGCCATAATTTTTTCTAAAAAATACGCTTGAGTTGAGAACTGGAGTTGTTGTTCCCCACAGCAATTTGCACATTGTGTTTGAATGGTTTCGTCTAACACCGGATTTAGATCATCTAACAAAGATAGCAACCTCTCTTTTGGCAGGTCTGATCGATGCTCAAGGATACAGTTTTCTAAAAGGTATTTTTCAGCTGACTCTTTAGACGTTCTTTCTAGGTTTATTTCATCTGCTCCATTAATTAATCGAATGCAGTCTCCTGACTTCAACTCGAAAACGCAGGTTCCGTTATCTAAAAGTTGATCAGCTTCAACGTATTCATCAAACTTAGATTGAAAGTCGTTATTCGATGTCTCTTTAAACTTTGTCAGAGAAAATCGAACTTCATATTTCTCGTCACAAAGACTGCAAAATGGATAAGCGACCACCTCATCGCCGAAGTATTGAATATGCAACTCAGCCAATAACCGATCTCTTTCGGCTGTACTGAGCAGCAAATTAAAATCCTTCAGCTCTATATCGGTTGACGTCGCTTCTAGTAATTCATCGAGTAACGCGAGTACTGTTCGAGTACTCGTATTCGTAACTGTTTGTTCTACTAAACCGTTGATCGGTCGCAAACTAACAACCGCCGGATAAAAGTGGCAGTGGTAGCTGTACAAGAACTAGCTCTCCGTAGGCTCGGTAACTGACTCATCACGCTCCCAACCTTCGCATTGTAATACCATCATTTCAATTGCAATGGCATTAGCATTCGCATCAAGTTCCGGCATTGCCTGATATTCAGAAACCCAGCATCGATACAGCTTATACGCTTTGGCAACATTTCCTTGCAGGTTGAGAAGTTCTACGATCACATCTTTGCGAAAGTCTTTCAACGACATGGCTGCATCACCATCTGTGCTGTGCACGAGATTTGACCAAGCTTCGAATTCAGGATCATGAGTAACGCCACGCTCAATTGTCACTGGTTCGAATTTTGAGCGCCCGGGAGAAATTCGATCACTACTGACATCTCCACCCTCTCTATGATTGACCAGTTCAGTCGATCTTTTTAACGCACTAATCTTACTAACACCAGCGACATAACGACCGTCCCATTTGATTCGAAACTTAAAGTTTTTATAAGGATCGAACCGGTGTGAATTAGCAGTAAATTGCATGCCTTGCTCCTTAATTTAATTTAAAACGTTAATATTTGATTAGGTGTTTAGCCTGCTTCTAATTGACCAGCAATTTGCTGAATAGAAAGAATCACAAATTCAGCTGGTTTTAACGGAGCAAAACCCACCACAATATTAACAATACCTAAGTTTCGATCGGCTTGGGTTGTGGTCTCACTATCGCACTTAACAAAATAAGCTTCTTTAGGTGTGCTGCCTTGAAAGGCCCCTTGTCGGAACAGACCATGCATAAATGATCCAACGTTTAAGCGAATTTGAGCCCATAAAGGTTCATCATTCGGTTCAAAGACGACCCACTTTAAGCCGCGATATAGACTTTCTTCCATGTAAAGTGACAAGCGACGGACTGGAATATACTTCTGCTCAGATCCAAAATCATTGTCGCCGTCCATGGTGCGAGATCCCCAATTAACGATTCCATTTGGAAACGAACGAATGGTATTGATCGCTCGAGGATTTAAGACACCATTTTCTCTATCAGAGAATTGTCGTTCGACCCCAACAACACCGCGTAACGAGGCTTCTATTCCAGCAGGTGCTTTCCACACACCACGAGATGTATCAATGCGAGCCATAAGTCCTGCAATCGCACCTGACGGTCCAACATGTATAACTCGTCCGTTTTCATTAACTTTAACTCGCGGATAAAAAACCGCAGCATGGTCGCTCACTAATCCCACTCGAAGATCATCGACACCAGCGGTTGCGCTTTCTGCGTCAGTCCAATCGCTAGGTGGATCCATGACTAAAAATGCTCTCGACTCTTGGCAAAAAATACTGGCTGGTCCATAAATATCAGTGATTGGTTGCGCAGGTTCGGCATCTTGCGGCAAAACCATAAGGTTGAACATATCGATGTCTCTGTCGGCGACTAGGAAAGCATCTTCGTAATCACTGAGCAAAGGTGCACTACCATCGTCACCTGCACTACCGGGCGTTTGTTGACCACTGGTTCCTGTCGTTCCAACACTGTACTGCTTTACATTCAACTCAACGGCTGCAGCTATCGCCGCAACCAAATTGGTGGGTGCTGTTGTGACGGTACCAATGTAGTTATCCGCAGCTTTGCTGTGCTCTAGACTCAAGCGATATCCATCTAAGGTTGCAGTCCAAAAGAATGTTCGTTTGTTGGCATTTCGATGGTTATTGATCGCATCTCGAATAATGGCTAACTTCTCTCTTACTCCACCACCAAAGTACATGGGGTCAGCTGAGTCAGACGTGACTAAATCGAAATTAATCGTTTGTGTGATGGCATTCCCGTCGCTGTCAACGGCAGGTAAAGTTATGTCAGTTAAACTGTCTTGGGTCAGCTGCGCTAAGGCGTTCCAGGTAGCCGCTGTCGTAAAATGCAAATTAACACCATTCGCGGCGGGTCGCGCTTCTGAATAAGAAGTGACTTCTAAACCACCTTGCCCACTGCCCAATCGCAAGCTCGCAGCAAGGTCATTTTGATTGGCCGAACGAACCAGCAAATCGCCGTCGTTATTTGATGTAAAACGGAATAAAACTGACGCATCCGCTGGCGCTTCATTGGCTCCAGGAGTGGGACCATCTTCCAAACTGACGGTACAAGTTGTACCTGCTAAATTTGCCAGCGTGAATGCAGACTCAATGGCACTTAACATTTCTGCTGCTAATTGCGTTCTAAACTCTACTATTGAAGGCCCAGCCAACGCCGAAACATCGATGTCACTAAAATCAACATCAACGAAGCGACTGCCATCTATGCTAATTTTCAGTTGATTCGTATCTACTTCATCGCCAAGTGCGTTTTCACATGCCGTTTGAAAACTTGCAGGATCGGAGCTGTCATAAATAATAGGCATTGCTGATTGCGAAAAACCAGCTGACGCACCGGGTGATGTACCACTGACTGACGCAGTTATTAACGCTGAATTTTGGTCAATATAGTCTGGAGCGAATAATGGACTGTTAGGATCCATCGATAAATTTTGAAATGATTCACTAGCAACTTCTTGCTGAACACCGGCAGCGTTGGTTTCTAGTCTAAAAATGGTTAAATTAAACGTCGACTCTGGTAACTGGCCTTTGTAATTAACTCTTACACGAATGGTTTCGCCCAACTTACCCGCTTGTTTTGCGGTTAAAACAAGCGTGCCATCTCCACCACTGGTTTGCAATTCAACACTTGCGGCAATAGCGCCATTAGCAATTCTCATAACATGACATTGCGTTCCACCATTTTGGAAAAATAGCTTCACTTGTCTCGATAAATCGCTCAATGAACTATCGCTAGAAAATATCCGCTCGTAATCACTGTAGCTTAAGCATAACTTTGGATCATTTAACGGACCTTGACGACTTCGACCTAACATTAATGCGACTGAGGTACTTACCCCAGCGATGGTTCTCACTCCGCTCGGTATTTCTTGCACATAAACGCCTGGATAGGTGGGATTAACAGCCATTCTATTCACTCCATGTAGATGTTTAATAAACCAGCACTATGTATAACAGACGTTTTGACATTCATATTGATTTCTAATTTCTAGAACCGACACATGAATCAAAACGCTCTGTCTCACAAAGAAGGGACTGCAAATCAACTCAAAAGAAGTTAGTGAATGGTGTGTACTGTTACGCATCCTTACGCAATAAAACCTGTAGGCCTACGAAAAGTTGTTCACTTTTTCTTTTAATTTCACCTTCGTATCTTAATCCTTAAAACACTCAATATAAAACAAGCTATATGACACTAAACCGTTCATTAACGCTTTAAATTTAGAACAGCCTGTTTATCTTATTCAGCGGCAAAGTTATTCAACCTGCCAGCACGGAAAACTGCATAAAAATTTAAAATATTTTAATTCGCACCAAATAGGTATCACCATAAAACATTAAGATTTCAATCCAGTGACGCGTGAGAAAAATCTCATCAACAAATAACCACTAGTAAATTAAGTGTTTAAATCTCACTAAAAAGATAGGTAGTTTTGATTTTGATCGCAATCAATATTTTTAGAATTTGTGAGGCACTCGAAAAGTAATCGTTCAAAATTAATCTCATTTCATCTTAACATTAATCTTATTTATCAAGCGTATTTATCAAGTTATTGAAAGCTATAGTTAATCTCCTAATGCGGTATATCAATATGAAATAGATATGATTCCTGGTGAATACAATATCTCATTAAGTATTATTTTTACCTCGCAACACTGCTAGCCAATAAATATATTGCAGTTTGATTTTTACGAGATTAAATATTAGACAAT
Source organism: Pleionea litopenaei (assembly GCF_031198435.1). Classification (GTDB taxonomy): domain Bacteria; phylum Pseudomonadota; class Gammaproteobacteria; order Enterobacterales; family Kangiellaceae; genus Pleionea; species Pleionea litopenaei. The sequence continues at coordinate 559,844 of NZ_CP133548.1, read as the reverse complement.
CAGAAAACGCTTACGCTTTATCACCGATACTTTCTCTAAATATTTCTTACGCTTTCTCAAAAAAAATATACCCGCATAAAAATATAGAAACGGAATTGAAATTGCCTAATATGCGCTTGCTTTAAATAAGCATTGGTTTAAACGGGTGGTTTAAATGGACATCCTGTAAAATAGTAGCTTTTTTAAAATAGTACTTTTTTAAAACAGTAAGGTTTTAAATTAATTAGGTTTTAAATGGTTATGGTTTTAAATGGTTATTCTTTTAAATGGATATTATTCTAAATGGACAAGGTTTTAATATGAGTATTGGTTAGTCATATTCTGTCAACCTATCGTCGAACCATTAGCTAGCCTAAAGAGATTCGGTGCACTTTTTAGACCTTTAACGCCCTAGGTTTTTACTCTTATCAGTGCTAAGGTTAGGTACTTGATTTCAAAAGAAACTTAGGACTTAAATCCATGAAAACTATCGGTTATGCAGCTCATAATGCTCAATCCAATCTTGAGCCATTTCATTTTGAACATCGGGCATTGCGTGAAAACGATGTGGCAATCGAAATATTGTACTCCGGTATTTGCCACTCTGACCTTCATCAGGTTCATGACGACTGGGGTGGCAGTCTTTATCCAATGGTGCCGGGTCATGAGATTGTCGGTAGAGTTATCGAAGTTGGTAGTCAAGTCAAAAATTATGCCGTGGGTGATTCAGTCGCCGTTGGTTGTATGGTCGATAGTTGTCAATCTTGCGACCAATGTGACGCAGGTGAGGAGCAATTTTGCCGTAAAGGCATGACGCCCACTTACAATGGAAAAGATAGACACACCGGCGAATTGACTTATGGTGGCTATGCGAAACATATCGTTGTTCGTGAAGAGTTTGTCTTGCGCGTTCCTGATGCTTTGGATATTACTCGGGCAGCTCCCATACTCTGTGCCGGCATTACAACATACTCCCCTCTGAAAGAGTTTAATGTAACCAAAGGATCACGTGTTGGCGTAGTCGGCCTAGGCGGCTTGGGTCATATGGCCGTCAAATTAGCTAAAGCTCTAGGAGCGACAGTCACAGTGATTACCCATTCAGCTTCGAAGATTGATCAAGCTAAGACGCTCGGCGCCCAACAAACATTACTCAGTAGTGACCAAGATGCGATGCAAGCGGCAAGCGGTAGTCTTGATTTAATCATTAATACCGTTCCGGTTAAACATGACTTGAACCCCTACTTACCTTTACTAGACGTTAAGGGAATGATGGTAATGGTCGGCCAAATAGGACCGGTAGAAGAACCCAACATTGCACCCATGATTATGGGTCGACGAGGCATAGTCGGTTCACTAATCGGTGGAATACCTCAAACTCAAGAAGTGCTCGACTTTTGCGCAAAACACGACATCCACCCTGAATGTGAATTAATTAAGATGCAAGATATTAACGATGCATTTAAACGTCTGGCGAATGGTGAAGTGTCACATCGATTGGTCATTGATATGCAAAATTTCTCTGGGTGATCTTTCTATAACAATAAAAAACTTAAATAGTAAAAAGCCCTAGTTAGACTAGGGCTTTTTTATTAATAGAATTACTAATAGACATGGCGATGATAAATCTTTGCGAGGAGCAATAGTACTCTAGGGCGTATTTGAACTTTGCGACTGAACGGTATAGCGCCATTTTTCGAGAGTGGTCAATCGATCTTGCAACTTCTGGTTGGTCGACTGTAATGATTGTAAGTTCTGCTTTAACTGCTCAATACTTTGGTTGCTAACTTGCGCCGACTTTACTCCTGCTAATTCTTGTTTAAGCGAGTTTACTGACTTTTGCTGAAGTTCGATCTGTTCTTTCAATATATCGATTTGAGTAGCAGAGGTCTCTACGCTCGAAAGAGCCGTTGTTGCAGACGCTTTAACTGAATTTATGGACTGGTTTAAAGCGTTTTTCTGCGCGGTAAGTGTGTCGCTAAGTTCTTTTATCTCCGCTTGGTTACGTCGCCACGCAGATGCCCACAGTTTATCCATTTGAGTCCACAATTCGTCAGTTTTTGACGCTAGTTCTTTAACTTTCACTTGCAAAGCTACTGCTGACTGGTCCATTTCTTCACCCGTCGCAGATAAGCGTTGTTCAAGATCCGCTATACGCTCTTGCGCCGCCAACAGGTTTTGACTTTGGCGATCAAACTGAGTGTACAACCAACCATTACCGCCTATGGCAATCAAAGCGAGCAATAACGCGGTAACCCAACCGCCTTTCGAACCGCCCTGCGGCGTCGTTTCTGTTTGAGAATGCTTCGGCTTTCGACTTGCAGCAGCCCTAACAAAATCATCACGTTCAGGGATTATCTCTGGAAGCGGCTCATTGCTGTTTGCATTTGGCTCGGTACGGTTATTATCTCTGTTGTTCATTTCTAATTTCTTATCTTTGACGTTCACATGATTTTAACGATATTTAGGCGTAATAACTATGCCTACTCTTTAAAACATCGGTTACTGTATGTTTTTTAGCCTATTTTAAGGATTTTACTGGCTATGCTCAGTATTCGACGTTAAAACCACATAGAAAGTTCGTCTAAATACCCCGATTATTGAATAACCGCTTGAGACTTTAAGACAGCATTGCTCCATTTAGGATCTTTTCAGACTGTTCGACAGCAGGATCTGGGACCGCCAAAACGACTGAACCATCCTCACGGTGAAACCCAGTCACTAAGCATTGCGACATAAAAGGACCTATTTGTTTTTCAGGAAAATTAAGGACCGCAATAACTTGTTTGCCGACTAGGTCTTCAATGGAGTAAAGATCGGTGATTTGAGCACTCGATCGCCTAATTCCAATATTTGGACCAAAGTCTATCGTCAATTTATAAGCGGGTTTCCTCGCTTCTGGAAAGTGCTCTGCTTTAACAATTGTACCCACTTTTAACTCGACTCGAGCAAAATCATCCCAAGTAATCTCGTTCATAACGACTTCTTCCTTTACCATAAATATCTTAAACTAGCCTTCTAATTTTTCACTCGAGATGGTTCGAAGCTCTCGTACTCAGGAAGCTTCATATTTAATGAATCCCAATTGGCTTTTGACGAAACAAAGTTATGGGACATCGGACGCTCGACAATATCATCATCTAAAAGGCCCAACCTCAGCCTAATACGGCCTTTATCGTCTGCGTTCGAACTAAAAATCGGTGACGCGCAATTTGAGCAAAAGTGACGTTCTCTGCCTGGCTTAAATTCAAAAGATTTGATTACATTAAAACCTTCGTAGACTTCAAAATCATCAGTTGCTACAAATCCATTAGTAGCGAACGCGCTTCCTGTCGACTTACGACAAAGGGAACAATGACAATGTATGATATCTAATATGGGTCCATGAACTTTTACCTTGACCATGCCACACAAACAGCTTCCTAAATACACGGCGAAATCCTATGGATTTTGATACGAAAAGTTCGCGTAGTTTACTACAGTTGGGTATTTGATAAAAAATAAAAGCTAACAACGAAGAGCGGATGAAACAATGTTCGAAAATGAGACATTGTCTAAAGTGTTCAAACCTGTAAATGCAAGCATTAGTCTAGCAATACAAGGTAAAGCGCTCGCACGGCACTCAAGAAAGCTTCGCAATCACCCAACTTAAATTTTGTCTCGCTTGATTTTCAAAATCTCTACGAAAGTATTCGGTATAGTAAATTGTTGGTTGTGATATGAACTGCTCGAGAAGTTTGATACGCCCTTTTCGATAAACGACACCAGGCACCCATTGATACTCCTGTCTAATCCAGTCTTCATATTGACTGTAAAGCTGCGGATCGGAGCCTAAAATACTCAAGTCTATATCCAACATCAGTTGTTCTTGAGCGGTTTCAGGGATTGAAGGATGCTTAGTCAACAAAATTAGATCTGAAACACGACTAATGGTTTCTTTCTTTTCACTAAGTCTTGATAAAGTTGCCACGGCTAACTCTGCACTAAGCGCTTCATTGTTACTCTTATAAGGAGAGTAAATCACATCATGAAACCAAATGGCTAATTCTAGCTCTCGTCGTTTATCGGGATTAACGTCTTGGCAATCTAAATGTGATAAGCACGCTTGAATGTGCTCTAAAGTATGATAAGCACGATGTTTCTCTCGATAATGGCTCTCGATTAAACAGAAGGTCGAAGAGATAACGTCAGCCGTCAGTGCTGGCCAAAGTAATTGCCAGCGTTTACTCAAACCATCGCTTAGTTGTGTGCTTTTAACGTCCAAATTATTCACACGATATTTTATTTCTCATTTAGTTTCTCATCTGTCTTTTCATCTTGCTCTGAGACGCTATTATCCTTTCCAGCACTATCACCTAACATTTCTGACTTTCTAAGACCACGAGACGACACTAAAAATAAAACCGCGGCGATAATGAAAACAACCACTTTTAAAGTCGGCGATGACTGGGTGGCCTCATAGCTACTCATTAGAATCAGTATCGATCCGAGCATGCCTACCAAAGACATCAGCTTTAATCTTGATATTTTCATAACTTCATTTTCATAGTATGTTTGATGAAAGCTATTATCCATTAACTATGATTTAGCTGTAAAGGCTATTAAAAATATGATTTATAGTAACTATACTAATGAGCCACGATTTCCACCGACTACTGAACACGGTCAAATGCCGGTCTTTAGGCTAAGAGCAACCTGCTGAAGCGATTGAAACGATTGAAACGAAAAAATATATAAGTAAATTATTGATATTATTAACAACTTTGCAATATCGCACTTCTATTGCCATACTCTATAAATTGTCAAAAGAATCCCCCTACTCATACTATGATATATACAAAAATAATCATTGCGGTGTTGCTTTCAATCCCACTAATTTGTGCAAACGCTCAAGAAATCACCGTTTTAGATGAACAGGGTCAACCGCTTGCGAATGCGGTCATAGAAATCAGTCATCCGCTACTTCGTGTTACAGAATCACCGAATAAAGAGCTCTATATCGTTGATCAAGTCGATAAGCAGTTTGTGCCTCAAGTGCTTGCTATTCCTCAATTTTCCAACGTTTCCTTTCCAAACAGTGACAATATTCGACATCATGTCTACTCATTTTCTAAAACCAAACCTTTTGAGTTGAAACTCTATGCGGGTAAACCAAAAGCACCTCTAACCTTCGATAAATCGGGTGTAGTGGTACTAGGATGTAATATACATGACTCAATGGTTGGTTATATCTATATTGCTTCGAATCGAGTTTTTAGCATCAGCAACGACCTTGGGAAAGTTGAACTTTCGCTCCCAAGAGAAGTTGTTAAAGATGGACAAATTCTAATTTGGCACCCTCAGCAAAAGCTCGGTGTTGAGAATTTAAGAAGTATGAATATTCAGGAAGTCATTGATAACCAATATCGAGTGACCATTAGTACCAATCCGCCCTCTCCAAGAAACACTTTTGAGCAACTGTTTAATAAATGATTAAAATCAAAAGCCTCAAAAACCAGATAGCCATTTTAAGTACCGCTTCAGTAGTCATCACAAGTGTATGCCTGCTTTTCATCTTTTGGTGGAGCTCATCTCAGTACAACTTCCATCAAATAAGCAAACAAATGCAAAGCGCTGAAAGTGTATTAATTGAATATTTGAGTGCAAAAGAACAGGTACTAACCACCTCGGCGAAAGTTTTAACCGCTGACTTTGGGTTTAAACAAGCAATAGCAACACAAGATGTTGAAACTATTCAAAGTGTTTTGGACAATCACGCAGCACGCATTGAAGCCGATCTTATGATACTAATGAATACCAACGGAGAACTGGTATCCAACAATCTGGGTTCAAAAATTGACGCAAAAATGCTGGGAGATGCCTTTCAAGGAAACACTAATCAGCAAAGCAGTGCTCAATTTATCTACTTAGAAGGTGTATTGTATGAAGTTATAATGCTCCCGATAAAAGCGCCACACACGGTCGGCTATTGCATCATCGGCTTTGCGATTAATAATACCTTTTTAACAGAGTTAAAGCGGCTTACAACACTCGATGTTAGCTTTACTGATATCGATAACAATTGGATTTTTAGCTCAGCAGATAACCTTCAAGAACTTAATGCACAAATCTTTAATAGCGATTTTATTGCCGCTGAATTATTCGTTGAGCGTCCTCAATACATCAACAGGCTGGTAACTCTAAATCAAGCCAAGAACATCACTATCATTCTTTCGTCGAGTATGCAGGAAATATATAAGGAGTTCGACACACTAGTTTACTTTATCGTCATTCTTTCATTAACAATCGTCGTACTCGCGATCATCCTGAGTAGCTGGTTATCAAAAAACCTAGTAAATCCAATCAATGACTTAGTGCGCTCTACCAGACTTTTTGCCAAAGGTGAGTATGAAATTCAACCCTTAAATCATAAAGTTAATCAAGAAGTCAAAACACTGCATGAGTCTTTTGAAAAAATGGGGAGCGAAATTTCACTAAGAGAGCATAAGATTAAACATCAAGCAAGGCACGACAAGTTAACCGACTTATTTAATCGACAGACCGTTATTGAAGAGCTCGATGTAAAACTGCGTTCAAATCAACCAAGACTTGTTATCGCGATTAACATCCGTGGGTTTAGGCGAATAAATGACGTTTTAGGAGCCAGTATAGGTGATAAAGTTTTGCAGTCATTTGCGCTCGAGTTACCAGTATTTTTAAGTGCTTCAAACTGTCATTTTGAAGACGCCATTTATGGCCGTGTGGGCGGTGATGAGTTTCTCTTGAGCATACCGATTGAACAAGGCATTGCTGAAGAAGTATTCACTGAAAATTTTATAACGACGCTTATTCAGTACTTTGACAAAGAACTTTCAATTGGAAACCTAATGATTAATACTCGTTTAAGACTCGGTGTTTTAAAGGTTCCCGAACATGGCAATAATGCTGAGGATCTGCTGAGACGAGCAAATATTGCTATCGATGCTGCACGAGCCGAGTCACTATCTGTACGATATTACCAAAATGGCGAAGAAGAAAATTACTTGGCTCGGCTAAAAATCATAGAGGAATTAAAATTAGTTTTGCAGAATCCCGGGAATTCCCTGTTCTTGGTTTATCAGCCGAAACTCAATCTTAGCACCGGTGAAATAGATAAAGTCGAGGCGCTCATTCGTTGGCAAGATAGCTCGGGTAACTTTGTTTCACCAGAATTATTTGTCTCTCTTGCTGAGCAGTCAGGTCTGATCATATCGCTTACTCAATGGGTGATCAAAGAAGCGTTGAGTCAAATACAAAAGTGGAAAACTCTCGACATTCAACTCAAAGTAGCCATTAATGTGTCGGCTCAAGACCTCTCTCATCCACAGTTCATCGACTTCCTGCTGAGTAGTCTAAGTGCTTACGAGGTAGACTCAAATCAAATCACTATTGAGCTCACGGAACGAGACATTATGCAGAATGAAGACTTAATTGTGCATCGGTTACAACAGTTGAAAAAAATGGGCACCTATATTTCCGTAGATGACTATGGTATCGGACAATCTTCGCTAGCAAAACTAAAACAACTACCCATCGATGAATTGAAAATTGATAAAAGCTTTATTCTAGAACTCAACACCTCTCATCAAGACAAACAAATTGTCAGTTCCACGATAAATTTAGGGCATAAATTAGGATTAAATGTCGTGGCTGAAGGGGTTGAGAACAAAGAGTCGCTTGACCTTCTTAAAAAGTATGGCTGCAATCATGCTCAAGGTTATCACTTAAGCCGGCCAGTTAAAGCTAATGAATTAGTCACATGGTTAGAGAGTCAATAAATGTTTAGAGAAACTATTGCTTTACTCACATTTTTAATCAGCTTCGATTGCATTGCGCAAGGTAAGCTGTTGGGCACACCGGGGGTATCGACATTTGAAGGTTCGGCTGGTGGCGGAATTGTGCCTTGGGCTCAGCTAGCAGGTTACGACACTGAAAATCAGTGGTCTGCCAATGCCTTTTGTTCAAAAGTGAACTTACGAGATTTCGATTTAACGAGTTGTGGAGTACAAGTTGGGTTATTTGATCGAGTTGAAGTTAGCTATGCAGAGCAAACCTTAGGTGTTCAACCATTGTCTACAAGTATTTCACAAGAAGTGATTGGGGCAAAGTTTCGATTATACGGTGATATTGTTTATAGCGCCTGGCCTCAAGTAAGCCTTGGAATACAAGACAAAAGTCTAAAAGACTCTGATGTCGCTTTCGCACTGGGCGCGGGTCAATCGAGTGGGACGGACATCTACATTAGTGCGAGTAAGCTACATCTTGCCGCCTTCGCAGGTCGCAATTTATATTGGAATATGACTGCGCGTAGAACAAAAGCGAATGAAACTGGATTTTTAGGATTTTCTTCAGCAGAAGAGTCATCATCCATTAATGTCGAGTTTTCAACAGCTCTTTTCTTAAACCAACATTGGGCGATTGGATTCGAATATCGTCAAAAGCCTGACAACCTAACACTCAATGAAAGTGCATGGAAAGATCTCTTTGTCGCATGGTTCCCACAAAAAAATCTAAGCGTCACAGCAGCGTATCTAGACTTCGGGACTATCGCGGGTCTCAACGACCAAAACGGAACCTACCTTTCATTAACAGGGTACTTTTAGAAAGTCTTTTTAAAGGATCAAATTATGCGCTTATCTTACAAACAAGTTTATCGGGTCATTTTCGCGACTAGTATTTTATGGATTTCGTCTTGCGCACATCTTGGAAAATCAGATGCTGACGCTCCGACTCTTTATGCAAAACTTGGAGGCTCACAAGGTGTATCGAGATTAGTTGATCAATTAATTAAAAACATTGGCAGTGACCAACAAATTTTTCATTACTTTGCAGAAAGCAATGTTACTCATTTTCGTAGGGGCTTAGAGTTACATTTTTGCTCCATTAGTGATGGACCCTGCACTTATGATGGAGACTCGATGCAAGATATTCATAGCGGCATGCATATTAATGAAGCAGATTTTAATCACCTTGTTGAGTTGTTAGTTAATGCGATGCAAACGCTTGACTACTCTACATCGACACAAAACCAACTTTTGTCTCGGCTAGCGCCTTTAAGAGGTGAAGTGATAGAGATCTGAATGGTGATTCATTCAGATCTCGACGACTTTCTAAGGACAACTCCCAAGCTCATAATAGCCTTCACTGACCAATCTTAGCGTATTCTGCTGAAAGATATTATAAAAGCCCATTGCATCACCTGAACCAAGCGCAAATACATAACCGCCGCTCGTTGTCGCCCGGCCAGCATTTACATGAGCATAGTTACTTGAGGAGAACTCCTCACATTCAACCGTAGGGGGCGGAGTTGCTTCACATAGATCACCGATACCGTCATTATCACTGTCTAGCTGATCGGGGTTACTGATATTCGGGCAGTTATCTAAGCTATCTGGAACGCCATCATTATCACTGTCAGGTTCACTTGGTGCTGATTCACAAATTTGAGTTGGACCGTTACATGATGCATTTTGATCAGCCCGCCACTCACATTGATTATCACCTAGACTGAACTCTCGCATGGTAAACTCACTAGTACCAAATGCAAGATAGCAAGCACTATAGCCATCACCCCAAGTAATATGACCTTGATTGATATGATAATTATAATCGCCCGTTTTACCTGCATCGATCACAAAGCTAACCTGCGTCGACGCCGTTAAGTTGGTGTCATCAACTGCTGTAATATTTGCGACTCGGTTACCGCCACTGACTTCACACATTTCGCCTTCAAAACCATCCCCTTGTAACGTTGCAATAATGGATCGTTGGTCTATTTGAATTTGAACTCGGCTTAAATTGTCATTCACATCGTAAACGGTTCCAGAAACAGTAACGCATTGTCCTGACACACTCGCGACAACATTGGATAATACAGGAGACTGCTCTGGAGGAAGATCACCGATTCTAAAGTTTTCAAAGATCGCTTCTCCAGACTTATTAAAATTATCAACAGCGATAATCTTAGCCTGATAATAACCATCGATTAAATTAGTTAGCTGAAAACCAAATTGACCGTCGCTCGATAGGTCATTCGTTGTCGTTTGTGAGAGTTCAATCCACTCGCCGTTCTCATAGATCGAAGTAGTTAACTGAACTTCGCTAACCTCGCCCTCTTCGTCAAGCGCATCTCCGACAATGATTGCACTCGATGAGTTAGTGGTAATAGAAACATTTGAAATCACAGGTCCAAGGTTACGGTCAACTCGCATGTTATTCTGACTAAAGAATTTGCCTAGATAACTTGCATAATTAATGCTGCTATTAGAAATGTAGCCACCACTTGCACCAGCACCACCAGACCATGCGTGATCAACATTATTTAACCACAACATTGAGACTCGACTACCTTGCCATAGAAATTCTTCAGCCGTTCCACCGTCAGCGCTTAACAGTTGACTTCCATTTAATGGTTGAACGTTGTAAACCGCCGCCATTCCATTGGCATTTTGTTGGTTATAACATTGGTTAACCGTCGAATCATTATCTCCATGAGCTATCGATGCAATCTGACTTGCAAACCAAGATTTGTATGAACCCGAATAAGATTCACATCGAGCTTTTACGTCGGCACTTTCACAGGGACCCAAGGCGCCATTCGAACTGGTGCCAATGCTCGGGCCCGCACTAATACCCATACCAGCAAATACATCTGGCGCTAGGCAGGCAGTGGTATTAGCAAAACTTGCACCTGACGACAAACCAGCGATATACACCTGATTCGCATCAATATTTCGAGAAGCTTGTGAAGACATTATATTGGCGAGTTGAATTAAGTTTTTATAATCGCCTGAAGCACGAGACTTGGTTCCTTGCCAGTAAGACCAACAACTAAAGCCAGCTTTATTCATCGCATCGGGTACCGCAATAACCATTCCCCACTGTTCTGCAGCATCTTCTAAATTTGCGGTTAGATAATTATTAATAGGCTGAACGCAACCATGAAGAACAATTAACAATGAGCGCCCATCGCCAATGGGTGACGTGGTGTCTGGAGTATAGATGTGAACATTATTAAATCCGCCAATAGAAACGTTTTGTTGCCACTGGCCCGCCGGAGCTTGTGATACTAAAAGTGTAAAAAATAGAAATATAAATAACTTTTGCATATAGAGTCCTCCTCGTTTTTATATTTATTACTTACGAGTCGAGAACCATCGACTGGTAGACTGCGCACTCAGTCAATCGATAAGTTAAAATTCTAGATATACTACTTTAGTGCTGTAACAACTATATTGACCAGATACAAAGAAAGAATGTCATGCGTTAAGCCTTGAAAGAAGCGGATTCAAGTTAATTAAAGAACGAGAAGAGAAAACGTTAATTATCTAATTTCAGATCTGAGCAATTGTCTTTTTTGTCGCAAAACAACATTTTTATTAACGGTTTCAGTCATGATTCTATAGTCGCCACAAAAGTGTAAACGAACCATATTCCTTAATATCTTCGTTATTTGAGCTCGACGCAAATACATCAATATTGTTTATTGCAATCGAGATAGAAATTTCTTCCCAGGCATAGGTAAAGCCAAACACGCCGTTAAATTGGAAAGGTGGATAATCGATCGAAGGGCTATCTTTGAAGGTATTGCCATCTAAGAAGATAATATTGTGCATATATCGGCCTTCAATACCGGCATAAAAAAACCAACCACCATTAATATTTACCGGGTTTGATGCTCTATCATCATTTAACAAAGCTGAGCTGTATGTCAATGCCATATCTCGTCCATAACGCATCATTCCACCCCAAGATACCGATGACTCTAGCGTCCCTATCTTTAAATCGTAACCGGTCACCAGGTCAAAATTGTCACTTTGTGATGCCCAGGTTCTCCACGCTCTTCCTCGAGAAAACTGAAATACAAACTCATTGCCCAATTGATATTTCCAACCTTTAGGAATATCTGAACCGGTTAACTTATGAATGACTTTTTGAGTGTTTTCTGCACCTGAGTTTGGCCCAATAATCCCTAGAGTACTACTCACTCGATCGGCATAGTTTCCATGATCAATAACTAAGATTTGTGTGAACGACATTAACCCTGAGTAAGGAACATCATTTGGTTGTTCTTCAGATACTCTAATGTCCCTAGGTGTAACAATACTTTGACCGAATGTTGAAGCTTTATAACTCGCTTTAACGTGAGTTAAATCAAGACTCCAAAGCATAGAATAATTTAACAGTCCAGGCTCGACTAACCCTGCATCATTAGATTTGTAATAGGAATAACGAAGGCCATTAGAGTAGCCGCTGTCGTCCCCAATAAACAAATCATTATCGAGAGTGATAGAGTTCCACTTGTCTTCTTGAGCAGTAACTGAGACACTCGTTAACAGTGAGAAACATGAAAAGTATTTAACTAACGTTCGTAATATTCGCATTCAAAAAACATATACTCAATCAGAAATAATTGCGGAATACTAACCCTTACCATAAAAATTATCAAAATATATCAATAATTTAAGACTAAAAGTTAAAGTATATTGTCAAAATAATTGCGTAATGAGAATTAAAGACATGAAAACACTAAAACTCTGCATTCCTCCTTTCTACTCCTTAGCCTTTTTTTGTTCCTTCGCTTTTGCCGATATTGAAGAAGATCGAGTACAAAAGATATCGACTGAGATTGAAAATATACTGTCATACACGCTGCCAGAAAACGTACAAATGCTTACTACAAATTGCAGTAACGACGCCGACTGCCAAAAGATCGCCAAGATTATCGGGCGAGATCTTTGGCAGCACTTCAGAAAGAAAATTCAAGATAATGCGACTTTCGATGATCGAGAACTATATTGGAACCGTTTAAATGTGTCGAAAGCATTGAAAGCGTTATTCACATCGAATTCCACCTTGAAGAACAATCCCAATAGGCAACAATCTTTTCTTGATGCGTTTGAAACCGCCTCACGCGGAATAGCCGACCTTGAATTCACTAAACATTCTGAGAGCGTTAATAAGAAAGTTTTAATTACTGGATTCGATCCCTTCTTGCTCGATCGCAACATAAAACAATCCAATCCTTCGGGAGTCATCGCTTTAATGTTAGATGGCAAAACATTCAGTATTGACGGAACAACCTTCGAAATACAATCCGTTGTTATACCGGTAAGATTCTCTGATTTTGACTTAGGTTTGATCGAAAAAATCGTGACGCCTTTTTATCGAGAGAATGAGTTAGCCATGTTAGTGACGGTTAGCATGGGACGTTCAGACTTTGATTTAGAAAGATACCCAGGTTTAAGACGATCCAGTGTAGCTCCCGACAACAACAATGTTTATACCGGGGCAAGTTCCGATAATCCACTCAAACCCAATCTCGGTGATACAACCCTATCTGGGCCAGAGTTCATCGAGTTCAGTCTTCCTGCAAATAAAATGAAGACAGCAGCTGGTCCCTATTCTATTAATGATAATGGTAAGGTGTCTTTTTTAGAAAACGCAGTGGTTGTAAACCTTGATGCACAATCCATTGAAGAATTAGAAAACAAAACATCTGTATCTGGATCAGGAGGTGGCTATTTATCCAATGAAATTTCTTATCGAACACTGCGAGTTAGACAAAAAGAAAGTTCAAGTATTCCGACGGGGCATGTTCATACTCCAAGAATTAAAGACTTCGACAAGGTCGAATTAGCAAAAATTTACAATCAATTCGTTAAAATACTAACGAAAGGTTTATCTGAGTTATAATCCAGTTACCGTTTTAAAAACTTATTGAGCACAAATTGATATGAAAGTAGCCGACTTTAGAAGCGATACGGTCACTCTTCCGAGTGAAGAAATGAAAAGTGCTATGCTGAAAGCGCCGCTCGGTGACGATGTTTATGAGGAAGATCCCACCGTTAAAGAGCTAGAAGAATACTCAGCTCACTTACTCGGAAAGTCCGCAGCTTTATTTGCTCCCAGCGGCACACAGTCAAACCTACTAGCCCTGCTTAGTCATTGTCAGCGTGGCGATGAATACATAGTAGGACAACACGCCCACACGTATAAGTACGAAGGTGGAGGCGCTGCTGTTTTAGGAAGCATACAGCCTCAGCCAATTGCCTTTGAGTCTCCTGGTATCATACCGATTGATCTCATAAAACAGGCCATTAAACCGAATGATATCCACTTTGCTAAAACAAAACTTATCAGCTTAGAAAATACCTGTTTCGGGTGTGTTGTTCCTCAAGATTACATTCACTCAACAAAATCAATTTGCGACGAATACAAACTTAAGTTTCATTTGGATGGAGCCCGATTATTCAATGCTTCTGTTGCTAGCAATCAATCAGCAGCGACAATCGCAGAGCCCTTTGACTCAATCTCCATTTGCTTATCGAAAGGACTAGGTGCGCCGGTCGGTTCTGTACTCGTCGGTTCATTTGAGTTAATTCAAGAAGCCAAGCGTTGGCGTAAAATGCTAGGCGGAGGTATGCGCCAAGCAGGTTTGCTCGCCGCAGCAGGAATATACGCACTTAAAAATAACGTTGAACGACTGGCGGAAGATCATCAACGAGCACAAATTCTTCACGAAGCTCTTAGTGAAATAAAAGGCATTTCCCTGAAACCTTACTCAGCACAAACCAATATGGTGTTTATCGATGTGCCTGAAGAAAGCTTGAACCAATTCCATTCTTTAGCAAAAGACAATAATATCGTACTGCCTAATGGAAAAGAATTGCGCCTAGTCATCCATTTGGATATTGATGACGATGCCATAAATCGATTGATCAGCGTATTTAAAGCAACCTATTCTGAGTGACAGCCAGAATAGGCTTCTTTATAACTTTTCCCAAAGCATTCTACCAATTTATCAACAACGTTTAAGTTCGGTGGCCAGCTGATCTTAATGGGTTTTCCGTTAGGATCAGTCATATGTAATCCGTCTGGTTTTTCTATGGCCGCTAAGAGAGCACGTTCTTTCTTCAAAGTTTCCAAATCTTGTTCTAAGAAAGCTATTGAAGCGTTAACGTAGTGATTCCATCCCATCAGATCTTGCTCTTCAAAAGACTGCTTAAATAACTCGACCGCTTCCTTTATCTGATTAGCCTCTGCCCTCAACTGTCCTTCATGCCACAGCAAGATCTTCTCCGTTCTCTTATTGTCAATTCTGTACTTTTTTATTAATTCTGCGGCAGCAAGGCTACATCCCGTCTGTTGCGAAACCGCCCTCCATCCTCCATTCATATCTTGATCAAATTGATTCAGTGATAGAGCCATCAATGCTCGCTCATCGTATTCACACGTCGCATTAGCTTGTTGAAGGCCAAACAAACAAAATACGAGCAACGATTTGATCAAATGACTGGAGAATGTCATCGCTATTTCCTTATTGATATTGTTCCAAAATTGCTAATAGAGCCTGTTCATCTTTTACTTCAACACCAAGATCTTGCGCTTTCGTTAGTTTTGATCCCGCGCCGGGCCCAGCAAATACAACCGATGTCTTAGACGATACGCTACCACTGACCTTAGCGCCTAGAGCAATTAATTTTTCTTTCGCTTCGTTTCTTCCCATCGTTTCAAATGTACCCGTCAAAACAATGACTTGACCTTTTAATGGCTGAGGAAGATCGTCTACAGGCGTTACCTTTGGCCAATAAACGCCTAGTTCAAGCAACTGGTTAATGACTGAGCGGTTCTCTTCATTATCAAAGAACGCACAAATATGTCGAGCTACGATTGGCCCGATATCAGGAAGTGCAACCAATTGTTCTTCCGTTGCATCGCTAATGCTCTGAATCTCGGCAAGTTCATTAGCTAACGTCATGGCTGTCACTTCACCGACTTCGCGGATACCTAGTGAATAGATAAACTTAGCTAAGGTCGTCTTTTTACTAGCTTCGATTGCATGGATGAGTTTTTTCGCTGACTTTTCTGCCATGCGATCTAAGTCTAGGATATCGTCTTCACTCAACCGATACAGATCGGCTATGTTTTTAATCTTGTCAGCATCGACCAGTTGTTCAACGAGTTTATCCCCGAGTCCGTCAATATTCATTGCTTTTCTAGATGAGAAATGTTTAATCGCTTCTTTTCTTTGAGCAGCACAAAATAGTCCACCAGTACATCGATAGATTGCTTGCTCTTCTTCGCGTTCAACTGAAGAATGACACACCGGACATTCGGTTAGCATAGAAATAGGAGAAGCACCTTCAGGTCTACGCTCAAGTACAACGCTAACAACTTGAGGAATCACATCGCCAGCTCGACGAATAATGACAGTATCGCCTTCATGTACGTCGAGACGGTGTATTTCGTCCATATTATGCAACGTTGCATTACTGACAGTAACGCCTCCAACAAAAACGGGCTCTAGTCGAGCGACCGGGGTTATTGCACCGGTACGACCGACTTGAAAATCTACCTGTTTTAAAATAGTTGTTTCTTCTTGCGCAGGAAATTTATGCGCAGTCGCCCAACGCGGTGCTCTAGCTACAAAACCTAGTTGTTCTTGATCTTCTATATTATTAACTTTATAAACTACCCCATCAATTTCATAAGGCAGTTGGCCTCTTTTCTCTAAAATTGCTTGATAGTATTCAGAACATTCCGACTTCCCTTTTTTTAACTTCACTTCTGGGCAGACAGGAAGTCCCCAACTACGAATTTGATTCAATCGATCAAAATGCGTCGGCGCTAGCTCAACACCTTCGGCTAAACCAAGACTGTAGATATAAATGGAAAGATCGCGTTTTGCCGTGATTGCCGGATCTAGTTGTCGTAGACTTCCAGCTGCAGCATTTCTAGGATTAGCAAATACTTTCTCTTGATTTTCTCGAGCGTTGTCATTGAGCGTGTTGAAAGCCTTAAGCGTCATAAAGACTTCGCCTCTAACCTCCACCTTCCGAGGAAAATCACCACGCAATTTCAAGGGCACACTCTTGATTGTTCGAACATTCAAAGTAATATTTTCACCGACGGCTCCGTCACCACGAGTAGCCGCTCGAGTTAAAATGCCATTTTCATACAGTAAACTTACCGCTAAACCATCGAGTTTAGGCTCGCAAACAAACTCTCGATGAGAATCGTTTGTTAAACGTTCATCCAGTCGACGATTAAACGCATCGAGTTCTTCTAAAGAAAACACATTATCAAGAGATAACATGGGTATTAGATGTTCAACCTTTTCGAACTCCGTGTCCGCTTTAGCACCCACTCGCTGCGTTGGTGAATCAGGCGTGATGAGATCGGGATGTTGCGACTCAATTTGCTGGAGTTCACGAAGCAGCCTGTCGTATTCTGCATCAGGAATACTAGGCTCATCTAAAACATAATAGGCGTAATTGTGTTCGTCAATAATATGTCGTAAGGACTCGACACGTTGAATTACAGATTCTGACATAGGATTAAGCTTTTGCTAGTTTTCTTCTTTTATAATCGTTTATTTTTTCTAATTCATGATGATAGGTTTGATCAGTGAACACGCTTCGTGAACTATCCATTAACTTACCACCAATGCTATTTTTTAATTGTCTGGCCGTTTCGACCATCGTCTTATAAGCAAATTCCGGTTCTGTTCCACCCGGCACCCCCATAAAAAAGGATATGCCTTTAAAGGCTTCATTAGGCATAGTATCTAAGTCGAATACGCCGGGATTAAATGCATTAGCAATTGAGAACAATTTTTGTTTTGGCTCTTTAGCACTTTTAAAACGGTGAAAAATATTCATTTCGCCAAAACGACAGCCATTTTCGACTAAGGCTGACAATAGTTCTTGCCCATTAAACGCCTCTTCATTAACCAACGTTAGTGAAAAAATTAATTCAGGTTCGTCGCTATCAGGATAAAGCTCTTCGTCTCTATCAATAGTAAGAGGTTCTTCAGCTTGAAATGACTCATCACGAGACGCGGTTATATGAAGATCATCATCACCACTGGCTGTCATTTGACCTTTCGATAAATCCTTTTCTGGCATGCCTTGTTCATACCGCACCGTTTCAGCCAAAGAGGGATCAGAACTGATGACTCTTGCTTCCCCCACACCCGTAAAGTCAAAACCTTCGCGATCTCTTTGCTCTGGATCAATTTTCGGTAAAGGCGTGGTTTTTCCCTTTTTTCGACGATTACGTCTAAGGCCATCAAAGGCCACAAGCCCAATAATTATTGCGCCGATAATTCCCAAAATTATTCGTAACTGCCATTCCATAGGTTACTCCTATTACAATGCTGCCATCGCAGCGGCCTCATCAATATCGACAGCAACTAGACGAGATACACCAGGCTCTTGCATGGTTACCCCAGCTAATTGATGCGCCATTTCCATGGCAACTTTATTGTGAGAGATATAAATAAACTGCACTTTCTCTGACATACTCTTTACGAGGTTACAGAAACGACTGACGTTTGCATCATCTAACGGAGCATCAACCTCATCGAGCATACAAAACGGAGCAGGATTTAACTGGAATATTGAAAAGACCAACGCGATTGCTGTAAGTGCTTTTTCTCCACCAGATAATAAATGTATCGTAGAATTTCTTTTACCCGGAGGCCGAGCCATAACAGCAACCCCCGTATCAAGTAAGTCTTCACCGGTCAACTCAAGGTAGGCATGACCTCCACCGAAAACTTTTGGAAACAGTTCTTTGAGGCCGGAGTTTATTCTATCGAAGGTTTCCTTAAAGCGTGTTCGGGTTTCTTTATCAATTTTTCGAATGGCTGCTTCTAATGTTTCTAAGGCTTCGGCTAAATCGTCGTGCTGCGAATCTAAATAAACTTTGCGCTCTTCTTGTTGTTTATGTTCATCAATTGCAGCAAGGTTGATAGCGCCCAGTCGCTGAATTTTACCGCCAATATTTTCAATTCGTTCTTGCCACTCGTGCTCATTTGCCTCTTCAGGCATATTCTCAGCAATACTGTCAATTGATAGGTCATCTTCAGCCAACGATTCCGCTTGAGTATTTTGTCGAGTTTTACACTCTTGCCATTCCATTCTTGCGCGCTCTAAACGACTTCGAATGGCTTGAGCTGCTTGCTCTGCTTCCATTCGTTTTTTATCAAATGAACGAAGGTTATTGTCTGCTTCGGTCACTTTTTCTCGCGCAACTTTTAACTCTTCTTCAACTAACAAGCGCTTCTCTAATGCTTCTTCTAACTCAATCTTTTGATCGTCACCTGGTTCACTTAAGTTACTTAGCTGGCTCTCTAGTTCAACTTTCCGGTGTTGTAGTTGAGTTAACTGTTGGTCCATACGTTGAAAGTTATTTTGAGCTGAATTCACTTCAGTTCGTAACGACTCAACTCTTAATGCTAATTTATGCGCCACATCTTTAGCATCGCGAGAACGATTTCGAGCTTGCTCTAGTTGGTTTTTAATTTCTTCTCGTTTTAGACTTAGCTCTTCTTTTTCGTCGGTATCTTTTGCAAGGTGTTCAACGAGCTCTTGAATGAGGGCTCGACTCGTAGACATTGCTTTTTCATCATCTTGCATTTGTCTGACGGCTTCGGCTTTTTCTTTTCGCAGTTTTTCGATGCGCTGCTGTGTTTGCTCAAGTTTTGCTTGTTGGCTTCCAACTCTCGCTCTAAGTTCACTGTAGCGTTTATTAACTTCTTTCAACTCGCGTTGTTTTTGTTCCCAGCTGTTCTCTAAATCTCTAATTCGATCACGCAGTTCTTGCTCATTCTCTTCGAGCTCTTCGAGCAACATTTCTTTCTGCTCTAAATTGACGACCAACTCTTTTAACTCAGCTTCTCGCTCAACTAACCCTGCTTGACTGTCTGATAACCGAGCGACTTTGATCCAGTCTTTACCTAACCACAAGCCATCTTTCGTCACAACGCTTTGTGTGTTCGATAAACTATTTTGTAAAGCAACAGCTTGCTCTAACGTTTCAACCGCGGTGATGTTAGATAATAGCCCGGTTAGATCGACAGGCGCTCTGACTTTCGCTTCCAGACTTTCTCCATCGCTAGCTTGAGGATGCCCGTTTTTATAAAATACTAATTGACCTTCTTGAAGATCGTTTAAATCTTGTGCTAATGAAAAGTCATCAACAAGAACGGCTTGTAACGTGTCACCTAAAACAGTTTCTACCGCCTTTTCCCAACCCGAGTCGACCGATAGCTTCTCGACTAAACGCGACTGGTTAATTAAACCCGTTTGCTCTAACCATTGTTTGGTGTTCTTATTTTCATTTCCAAGAGCGGCGCTTTGTAACGCTTCAAGAGAAACTTTTCGACCGTTCATTTGTTGGACTTCTCGACGCACAGCATCGATTTTTTTGACTTTTTTCTCGGCGTTCTTCACGCAGTGAATTGATCGCCTCAACCGACTCATCAACCACTTCGGTAAGCGTTGCTGCTTCGAGCTCAACTTTTGATAATTCTGCAGCAGCTTGCGTCACCGCATCTTCCATTGGCTCAGATTCTAGCCCGGCCAACTCACGGTCCATGGTGTCAAGTCGCGCGTTAAGTCGAGTCAAGTGCGCTTCAAGTGATTGAATTCGAGTTTTCTCGACTTCGAGTTTTTGGGTATTACCCGATGCATCTTGATTAAATTTATCCCAATCTTGTTGCCAAGCGTTCATGGCCTCTTCTAGCTGCATCAGCGTTTCATTGGCGGTTTCAACCGATTCTTGATTAAGCTCCAACTCTGGTTCGGCTTCCATCAATTCAGCTTTAAGCTCTTCGATTCGCGATTCATCACTAAGTTTCTGTTCGGTTAAGTGGCGAAGTGAAGCTTCTGCACTATGAATGTCTTCTTGCAGTTGCGTTCGACGTTCAGAAGAGTGCTTTATTGACTGTTCAAGGCGAGCAATGTCGGCGCCGATACCGTAAAAACGACCTTGCACTTCGTTGAATGCATCGCTCAATTCAACATGCATATCACGAGTTTGTTCAATATCGGCATCGGCTCTTCGTTGCTCAGCGATTCTAGATTCAAGCTCTGTTTCTAGTTGACCAATTAAAGTATCGAACTCGGTCATTTGCTGATTGAAACGTTGCCAGCGCAACACCGATAACTGAGATTTTAACTCTCGTTCTTCGGCTTTAAACTCTTTGTATTTCATAGCCGCCGTCGCTTGGCGCTGCAAATGAGCCAGCTGTTTACCAAGTTCTTCTCGAATATCTTCAAGACGCTCTAGGTTTTCTCGCGTGTGGCGAATTCGATTTTCCGTTTCTCTGCGGCGTTCTTTGTACTTAGAGATACCCGCGGCTTCTTCGATGAAGATTCGTAATTCGGCAGGCTTGGATTCAATTAACCTCGATATCATTCCTTGCTCAATAATGGCATAGGATCGAGGTCCTAACCCGGTGCCCAAGAAAATATCGGTAATATCTTTCCGACGACACTTAGTTCCGTTCAAAAAATAGGCAGATTGACCATCTCGGGTTACTGTTCGACGAACAGAAATTTCAGCGTACTGCGCATACTCGCCGACAAGCTTTCCTTCACTATTGTCAAAAACTAGTTCAATACTGGCTTGCCCAACCGGTTTACGCGCCGTCGACCCGTTGAAAATAACATCCGTCATCGAGTCTCCACGAAGATGCTTCGCGCTCGACTCCCCCATTACCCATCGAACAGCATCAATGAGGTTAGATTTACCACACCCATTAGGTCCAACAATTGCTGTTAGATTTTGTGGAAATGGCACTACCGTAGGATCGACGAATGACTTAAATCCAGCTAATTTTATTTGTTTTAAGCGCATAACCCTGAAATCTTATTAAATTCGATTTACAATTGGGCAGCTTAAGGAAAACTGCTCGGTAAATCGTTATAGTTTTATCAAAATTTAGCCGGATAGTTTAAATTATTTCAACTCTGAAACACACTATTGTTTCAAAAAATAGAAAGAAAATTACCATATGGATCAAAGTCATTTCAGTGGAGTGCAATATTTCAGCAAAGGCTGGTCGTTAATCAAACTAAAAGGTGTGCGACATTTTGTAATTTTGCCTCTCACTATCAATTTAATTCTCTTAACGACAGCAAGTATTTGGCTTTTTAATCAATTACTTATCTGGAAAGACGAGTTTTATAACTGGTCATGGGGCTGGGTACAGACTTTTATAGACTGGTTTGGCTGGCTAATTTGGCCACTCCTGTTAATACTGGTATTTATTGCCGTCTTCTATTTCTTCGCCATGATTGCCAATTGGCTCGCTGCACCATTTAACGGCCTGCTCTCTGAAGCCGTAGAGCGACACCTATCGGGAAACTTTAGCGAGCAAAACACTCCCTTCTCTGAAGTCATCAAAGACTTACCGCGAATTCTTGGGCGAGAATGGGCAAAACTGAAATATTGGATACCTAGAGCCTTGATTTGCCTACTATTATTCCTAAT
Source organism: Pleionea litopenaei (assembly GCF_031198435.1). Taxonomy (GTDB): domain Bacteria; phylum Pseudomonadota; class Gammaproteobacteria; order Enterobacterales; family Kangiellaceae; genus Pleionea; species Pleionea litopenaei. Next base: position 537,566 of record NZ_CP133548.1, on the reverse strand, counting down.
TCCGGTGGTCAACTTAATCGCCCCAATAATCTGGATAGTATTCAGTGCCTGGATGATGGCCATTCAATACGTTGATTATCCAATGGACAACCATAAGGTCCCTTTCCAAACTATGTTGGATAAGTTGAAAGCTAGAAAAATGGGGCCGTTAGGGTTTGGCGGTATGGTCACCCTCTTCACTATGATTCCTGTCGTGAATTTATTAGTGATGCCGGTCGCTGTAGCTGGAGCAACCGCACTTTGGTTTGATCATTATCGAGAAAAAGATGCGATGGTTAAAACCGCTGAGTAACCGAGAATAGCACGCGTGGTTTACGCAATTCGCGTAACCGCGCTCGTTCCAGTGAAAAGAATTGATTTTGACCTTGGTAATTTTCGAAAAGGCTGTAACCCTTTACGGTGAAGCGTACCGACAGCGATTGCTTTAAACTTGAAGATGGAGCTGACAAAACTCGGTTCATCGAGACTGCTACCCAGTGATCAACTGGCCCATACTCCAACTGATGACTTTCAAGCCAACTAAAATCACCAGGAGCACTTCCTCCGTCGACTGAGAAAGTCACACCGTATCGATTCAATAAATATCGATTTATCTGGTCTTGTGAGATTTTTACAGCAGTGCTGTAATCTGATTGTGGTTTAAAATAGTTCTCTTTGGATAACTGATCAGCGTTGCAATGGGTACTAGACAGGCAAACGATCGCCAAAACAAGAAGAATGACACCCGCAATATGAATTGATAGACCAACGCTTTTCATTAGACTGTACCGCACCCTCAGCTAATTAATTTGCTTACCACTTAGTAAGTATAGAAAACTTGACTTAAGTTCGCACAAAAAATAACCGTTTTTGCGATGTGCTTAGCACTTTTTGGTAATAAAGTTAGCGTAGAAACTTAAACATAGTTATAAAGTTTTAAGGTTAAGCATTTGTTTTTCAATTCTTTTTTCAGATATTGGAAACGCTGTTTTGACTTCTTGAGCAAACAATGAAACTCGATATTCTTGCAGCATCCAATCTATTTTATCCAAGGCCTCTGTATAGGCTTGATTATGTATCGAAGGCGGTAACTTCTTAACCCGATTAGCAATGGCTTGATAAGCTCTTAGACTTTCAGCTTCTTTAGGAAAGTTTACCTCCATTCGCTCTAAACGCTTGTCTAATCCGTTTAAATAACGCGTGTAGTCATTGAGGCGTTTTACCCCGTTCGCGTACAAACATCCAGGATACCACAGTTGTTCTAGCTGCTCGCGGATGTCTAGGTAAGACTGCAGAAACCTCGGTTCAACAGACTCGTAGACTCTTTTGCGAATTTTGTTCGTCTTGCGTAAAAGCTGTAACACCAAAGTTAACGACTCATTCATTTGTTCTGTAAAGATTTCATCAACCTGTTCACAGGTAACTTGAAAGTTTTCAGCTGACTCGATTGGTTTGCTTGGAAGATTATTCTTAATCACCGCTAGGGCTAGGTCGTCAACTAAATTAGAGTAAGCGGTAAAAAACGTCGCTAGTTTAGTCAGTTCGTTTCGTTTCTGCCAAGAGCGAACAAAATATTTCTTTTTATTTTCTAAGGCTATCAAAATCAACCTACAAATTCCTCGCTGATGAGTCACTACCGCTTGATACAAGGATTCTGCGCCGATAATTTCTATCTGTGTGCCAGTGTCTTTAAAAGCCCTCAAAATAGTCATATTTTGCTGCTTACTTTGTTGTTTGGTTTCTATCGAAAACTTAAAGTTCTCTGGCCATTCTTTTAAGCTTTCATGCTGTGGCTCTCTTTTTTTAACTTGCTCGCTTATCATAGGACGAGCCAATGCCTGTTTTATCTTCGCTCCTAACTGCTCTTGCAGTAACACTAAATCTCGACCTCGAGCAATGGGCTTTTTAGCCTCGTCATAAACCTTGAAATTCGGAACCAAATGAGCAGGAAGCTCCACGTCATCCCATGCATCGGGTTCAATTGCTTTGCCTGACATATGGTAAAGCTTGTCTGCTAACATTTGGTAAAAACTACCCTCACCAAAACGACCTGACATCTCTTGATAAATAGCCTCGGCATAATCTGGCGCTGGAATGAAGTTTTTACGAATAGCTTTTGGAAGCGCTTTAATTGAACACAGAATTTTCTCTTGTAATAACCCAGGCACAAGCCACTCAAAATCTTCCGCCGTGAACTGCTTGAGCATTCCGACAGGAATACATATAGACACACCATCATCTTTATGTCCTGGCTCAAACCGGTACTCAAGTGTCAATTCACTTCCGCGTATTGAAAAATGCTGCGGAAAAGCTAAGGGATCAAGATCTGCAGTTGGATTTAGTAAATCTGATTCCGAGAGCATAAGTAGGTTATTTCTTTCTTTCCATTGCTTCTTTACCCAACGCTCTAGTTGTTTTAAGTTGCAAATGGACTTGGGTATTCGCGAGTTAAAAAACTCGACCAGTTCTTCTTCACTTTTAATAATGTCGGTGCGTCTTTGACGAGTCTCTTCTTCACGATATTGATCCAGTAGTTTTTGATTGGCTGAAAAAAACGGCATCTTACACACCAAGTCACCATCGATGAGACCTTTTTCAATAAGCCACTGGCGGCTTAGTTCAGGCTCCACATCGCTATACCCGACTAAGCGACCAGAGACATAAATCAACCCGAATAAAGACTTTTGCAAATAAGCACAAGCCTCACCTTTCTTTTTGCGCCAATGTACGTCTAAATAACTAAGTTTTGCTAAATGCTCAGCGATATCTTCGATCCAATCTGGCTCAATTGGTGCAGTAGCTCTGGCATAAAGTTTTCCAGTTTCCATCAATTCAGCACTCACTAACCACGCCGATTTATTCTTAAAATTGACCGACGAAGGATGGATAAATACTTTTGTATTTCTCGCGCCTTGATAGTGAACTTCATTTGTTTTGGTCAATATATTGGTTAACAAAGCTGGCAGTAAGGAACGATGCACTGACTCATAATCAGCCGATTGCCCATGAACTTTGTATCCTTCATTTAACATCAACCGCTTTAATTGACGATAAGTGTTTCTCCAGTCTAGCCAGGCCACAAAATTGATAAAGTTATTGTGGCAATATTCTTTAAACTCGCGATTCGACAAATCTTCTTGCTGCTGATGTAACTCTCGCCACATATTTAAGAATGTCGCAAAGTCAGATTTTTTATCATTCCACTGGGCATGTGCAGCGTCTGCTTTTTGCGCTTTAGCATGAGGACGCTCTCTTGGATCACGAACACTGTACAAGCTTGCAATGACTAGCATTTCATTAAGCGCTTGTTGCTCTCCGGAAACCAACATAACGGCTAATTTTGGGTCGACTGGTAACCTAGCTATTTTCTTACCAATATCGGTTAAATCAAATTGAGTATCGACTGCGCCAAGTTCGAAAAGAAGCGTTTGCCCGTCTCGCCAATGCCTTTCATCGGCATTTTCAATAAAAGGAAATTTTTCAGGCTCTCTAATGCCCATAACCTTCATTTGAAGAATAACTGAAGCTAAATTAGTTCGCTTAATTTCTGGCAAGGTAAACTCTGAACGCCCTAAATAATCTTCTTCACTGTACAGTCGATAACAGATACCAGCCGAAACACGTCCACAACGCCCGGCGCGCTGATTGGCACTAGCTTGAGAAACCTTTTCAACCTGCAAGCGTTGAATTTTGCTGCGCATACTAAAGCGGCTAATTCTCGCGGTACCTGGATCGATCACATAACGAATACCCGGTACCGTTAAAGACGTCTCTGCAACATTTGTCGCCAATACAATTTTGCGACCATGGATAGAGCGAAATACTTTTTGTTGTTCGGCAATACTTAAACGAGCGTACAGCGGTAAGATGGTAGTCTGTGCTAAGTTAAGCTGTCTTAGACGTTTAGTCGTTTGTCTTATTTCACCTTCACCGGGTAAGAAAATTAAAATATCGCCTGGCCCGGTCTTAATGGCTTCTAAAACGGCATAATTAATCTGCCATAACTGAGGGTCTTCGCCATGAGGAACTTCATCAGGTGACGGGGGACAATATTCAATAGTAACCGGAAAGGTACGGCCTTCAACGGTATAAATTGGCGCTGAATCAAAAAATTGAGAAAAGCGTTCTAAATCGATGGTTGCCGACGTTATGATTAAGCGTAAATCTTTACGTTTTTTCAGCAAAGGTTTTAGCAAACCCAGTAAGAAATCGATATTGATGCTGCGTTCGTGCGCTTCATCAATAATAATAACTTCGTACTGAGTCAATAATGGATCTTTCTGTATCTCTGATAATAGGATACCGTCAGTCATTACTTTGATGTAACCATCGGGAGATGTCTTATCGAAAAATCGTACGGCAGCACCTACATGACTACCCAATTCACAACCGATTTCTTCTGCAATTCTCGCTGCAACCGAGGTTGCTGCTACTCGACGAGGTTGAGTGTGACCGATCAAACCTCGACTTCCGAAGCCAGCATCTAAACAAATCTTAGGTAACTGCGTAGTTTTACCACTACCCGTTTCACCTGCTAACACAACGACTTGGTTATTGATGATCAGTTTTTTAATTTCGTCTGCTTTTTGACTAACAGGTAACGCGTCAGGAAAACTAACTTTTGGCGCTTTTTGTCGTCTAGAAGCTAAATTATTAGAGGACGTTTCAAGTAGTATTTTAAGTTTACTCTCAAGTTCAGTCGTCGTCTTTTGTTGTTTCTTTAATCGGCTGATGTTTCGAGCCAATCCAAGAGCTTTACCAACCGACCGAGTCGGCAGAGAGAAAATATCTACTGAGTGATTTAACGACATAAAATGAGTTTTTATACAGATAAAATATTTTAAGAATAAAAAAAGCCTGCTTGCAAGCAAACAGGCTTCGGTAAACGAGCTCGGTTACTAATCCCAAATTTCGTGGGGTTGTAATACATCGGCTAGAAATTTCGCGACCGGCTTAATGAAATCTTTGTCTTCCCAATATCCGTTATGGCACGCAGGATTCCAAGATGTTGCTGGATTCCCAACATTAATTTCAAAATCATTATCGACGGCTTTGTTATAGGCATCATTGATGCCTTTTAACGGGTACGCAACAATATCGTCTTTATCGTAAAAATTAAGCCACTTAGCTCTCTCTGCGAAGTCTTCAGGTAAATTACTGCCAGCAACCGGCACTGGAGAATGAAGCTCTTCATGATGTCTAACATAAATCGCTAGTGGACTACCAAAGGTAATAAAGCCGACCATGTTTTTCATCGCTTCAAAACTAGACTTGCCCGCTGAGTCTTTGGCTTGATTGCGAATATAGTCTTGCATGATGATCGAACCAAAAGAATGGGCTAAAACGACCAAAGGCGTTTTATCTTCTTTCACTCGACGATGACCTGCGAACTCTCGTAGTGAGTCAGCTACTCGATTTTGAACTTTCTCATACAAACGAGAACCTTGATGATAAGCCAGTCCAGAACCTAAGTAATCAATAAACATCTTACGAGTGTTTTCATAGGCCAAGTCGTTTTTATAATTGATGGCATTGTAGAATTCTGACAACTCATCTTTGATGGCATCTGCCCAATAAATTTCCTTAAACATCAGGTCATCTTCTAAGCGGCCTTCACCACCAGACACATATTCTTCGATAATACGATGCTTCAGCTCTACAGAAAAATGTTGATCTTCTGTACTCATTCCATGAATGATTGCTACCGCCAGTCTTTTCATAATAATTCTCTCGTAATTAGTCAGCGATCCGATAGGGTAAATACTCGCGCAAAATCAACAAGATATCAAGAACGTATTAGCAATTAATTGTGAAGAAATGGCGAATCAAGCGGTGGTCAGAGTATCCATAACAGGGAATTTAGACGATTCGCATTAAAAGCGCGCATATTTCGCTAAAACCGACTCTTACGAGCGCTTTGGTTAGCTATTAAGCGAAATTACAATCGAGATTTAAATCGCTTGCTCTCAGACACGTTCGTCCAATGCATGTCGATAAACGTCTAAGCAAAGAATTTACGGCGACTAGAATGTAAAGTGTGCGACATCTCGATGTTACAACTCACGGCTTCAAGCCAGTATTCAGTGATACTGCTTCTGATCAAGGTGTACAAATGACCTCGGTATCTGAGGGCTAAGGTATCGAGAGCGTTTAGAAATCACAAGCTCTATTGGATTCAACTAGATCTATTGGATTCAACTTGATCTATTGGATTCAAATTAAAAATAGACGCCTTAACTGCGATAATTCAGTGGTTCTTTCTTTGGCTTTGGTTATTCAATTGTTGATGAGTGTTTAGTTAACGCTTGGTCGAACGACCGGATAAAACTGGGAAAACAGAGAGAAAAATGGCGGAGCGGACGGGACTCGAACCCGCGACCCCCGGCGTGACAGGCCGGTATTCTAACCAGCTGAACTACCGCTCCGCGTTGGTACCCCTTGCGAGGTGGGCGTATAATACGTATGAGCCTTTTCACTGTCAACAAACTTTTTTAAAAAAAGTTAGGTTTTTTTAAAATTGTTTAGGATACGAACAATTGAGCACAAATAACCGTCAACTTAGGGATTTTCAGTACATAAATTAATCGGGATCTTTCTCCATTTCATCGCCTGATTCAGCAAACGCATCTTCCCAACTCGGATCTTCTCCGTCGCTTGATGCGACATCTTCTAATTCCATATCATCGAGCGGTGAACGTGTTTTTTCTTCCTTTTCTTCCTCTTCATTTAACTCAAGATCATCGACGGTATCGGTGTCTTCTTGTGCATTGGCCTCCAACGGCTCGGGCTTATCGAAGCTTTCTTCTGATTTACTGCCAGAGAAGGATTCCATAGCGGTTAAAATCTGCTCTACGGACATGTCTTTCTTAACCACTTCTTCACCAAACATCGAGGAGTATTCGGCAAAAATATTGTTCAATGTCGTCAAAGTCACATGCACTTCTTGCTTCAAACTTTTATTTTTTTCTTTTAGCTCTTCAATTTCTGCAAGCTTTGCTTCCAAATCACTCTGTAACAGAGAGTCACTCATTGTCGATTCTTCAACCGGTGATTCGGCGGCTGCACCCTTATTCGAAACTGCAAGTCCATGGTAGCGCTCGGTGATGCGTGAAAGCTCTTCATCAAGGAGCGCTAAATTTTCAATGTCTTTATTTAGAATACTGCTAACAAAGGTACGGAAAAAGAATTTACGTTCTTTGATAATCTCTGCAGATAATTTATCGACCTCGCTCTCTGCGAAACCGAGTTTTTCGTGCAGAAAACGTTGTACCGATTCTTTATTGACCGCTTCGTTATCTTTTACATTAATAATCAACTCGCGCATTGACTCTTTTAATCGAGACTTACTACGAACCAGCACAACCAACAATATCATTGCCAAAACAATAAATGGCAAAATGATTTCAATCATTAATATCCAGGGTAAAAATGATTCGTTCATTATTCTTTTTCCTCGGCCGAATCGTTTTCAGCAAATAACTCTTGTGTCATAAGATCGGAGTTTTGCTGTGATTTTTTTCTGACTAATCGCCAAATATACCACCCTAGTCCTAACAATAGGAGGTTTCCTCCAAACCCAACGGATAACCAAAGTGTCCAATTCACCGGCTCTTCTTCTGGTTCGGTTAATTGTTCCTCGACTAAAGGTTCTTCTTTCTTCTGTTCCGATTCTGGTTCTGGTTCTGGCTTTTTCTCTTCCTGCTCAGGCTCAGTGACCTCAGGTTCGGGCGGAGTCTCTTGTTTCGGCTCAGGTTCAGGCTTCAACTCTTCTTTTGGAGTCTCCACAACCGGCTCATATCCTGGCAATGGTTCCGCGGTAAAGGCTATTTCTGATAGTTCTGTTTTAAAAGCTCGTCCTGTAGGTGACTCGCCTTTTGCGGTGAGATTAACACGGTAATCCCCACCTTTCGGAAAATTCTTTACTGCAATGGTTTGATTCTTGTTCCAATTATCAATCGCCACAAACTGAGTGGTTTCATCAGGATACGTCACTTGTCCTGATATATTTAAAGAATCTGGATTCACAATATCGTCAATAATCCGCAAGTGGATCTGATGGGGCTCATTCTCCACATAACTCATTTGTAAATCAGCTTGAACCGGATTGCCATAGATATTAATCGCATGGGTACGGCTTCTTTCAAAAGTTGGACTTTTAACCACTAACTTGATTTGCAAAACGCCATCTTTTTCTCCGGAGTAAAATACCTGCTTAAAGGTTCCTGACGCGGCCTCTTTCAATAAAGGTGTGTTAGCTTTCGCTCCTTGATATTCAGTTTGCAAGTTTGCATCGACAAGGTCGAGAAAATCCGGCTTGGTAATTACCTTGCCCTCTTCTAACAATTGAACTTGATAATTAATTTGTTCTTTCGCTAAAACGTTATTTGGAACATCATCAACTTTCAGACCAAGCTTGCTCACCACCATCACTCGGTTATCTGGGTCAATCGCGGCGTTAATTTGCCAATCCCCTGGCTGAGGATTAGTAATGGTTACCAAGTCGTAGGTGTTACTCGAAAACCAGCGTACATTGCCGCGACTAGAATCTGAGCGAATCGTCTCCGCAGTTGGTGCAATTAACTCTGCTTTTTGGCTACCCGCTTCACGAAAAACCAACAGCGTCATTTCTTCGATACTGTTATCAACCTTAAATTGGTTGTTTTCTAACGGCAGTGAATCACGCGGTGTCGCTTGCTCAAAAATCTTTAAAAACACCTTTTGTAATTCGTCGGCATTGCTGACCGCTTGAAACCAACCATCGGTTTGATTTGAAAGTGTTTGTAATAACTCCTTGTCGGCCTGCTCGGATAAGGCAATCGTATGAATAGTAACGCCCGCGGCCTTCAAACGAGGAAGGATATCTTGCAAAATTCGTTTCCGTTCGGCCGCGTTTTTCGCCGCATCCTTTGAGATATCGACCATACCATCGGTCAACAGAATCATACTTCGTGTTTCGCTATCCGACGGGCGGTTCCAATCCCAGCTCGATTTGGCCATCGCGTCACCAATATTGGTGAAAAGGCCTGCTGAATTTATTTTTCCAGCCGCCGCCGAAGCACTGTCTTGCCATTGTTGATCCACTGTTTTTATCGGAACCAACATATTTACGTACCGACCAAACGCCCAAACACCCGCTTCTGAGCCTTTCGGCATCAAGTTTGTCACCATTCTCAATGCGGGAATTCTTAGATTATTGGGATCATTCTGCTTCATGCTTCCAGAAATATCGATCAGTAGCCGTACATCGGAAGGCTTTTGCGGGCCTTGTTGTGCAAACACAGGTACTGACAGTACCGCTAGAAAGGCTATTAGAAGATTTGCCGCTTTAAAGGAACCACTGACCCGAGCCTTTTCTCGACATCGAATCATGACCTTAAGAAAAAGCTTTTTCGTGACCTGCGCACCAACTTGAAGAGTGGATTCAAATAAGCCCATATTCTGACCAAACGTCTATATTTAGTTATAGTTTCAGAAGTTTAGCTTAAATATCAATAAATTGCTTTAACTGAGTCACAGCTAGATTGCTCGACCAGCTAAAGATTCGATCAGCCCTCTTCTGAATCAATCTCTGACAAAGGATCCGATTCAGGATCATCAAGCAAAACAATGGCTATTACGTGATCTTCAAGCGGACCTGCAACCTTTTCAGATATGACTTTGCGACGAGCTGAGCGATTGGCTTGATGAACAGACTCGGAGTCTCCAGTCACCAGTGGATGCCAGTCGGGTAAATCGCGCCCTTTTGCGAGCAACTTGTAGGCACAGGTATTCGGTAGCCATTCATAGTTCCGAGCACCTTCAGGTGTCACTTGAATGCAATCAGGCACCAGTTGAAAGCGATTCGCATAATCGCCACAACAGCAGGTATTTTGGTCGAAATATTGGCAACAAACGTCCGTTTGGTATAACTCGCCGTCATCGTCTTCGATTTTGTAAACACAGCATTTCCCACAACCATCACACAGTGATTCCCACTGCTCTTCGGTCATCTCTTCTAATGGGGTGGTCTTCCAGAAAGGCTCAGTCACGACTAACAACTCCCGTAACCGTTAATAATTGACCAAGTTGCCCAACCACGCGATCACCTTCGACGAGAGGTGCGACTCCAGCTGGAGTACCGGTTAACACGATATCGCCGGGCTCTAGCGTAAAATATTGTGATATTGTTGATAACAGCTCTAATGTCGGCCAAATCATCTGCGAAGTGTTGCCAGATTGCCTGACTTGCTGATTTACCGATAATTCCAGCGATAGACTAGACCAGTCGGATACTGGCTGGATCCACTCAGAGACAGGACAAGCGCCATCAAACGCTTTGGCTAACTCCCACGGTAAACCTTTTTGTTTAAGCTCACTTTGCACTTGTCGCAAGGTTAAATCTAAGGCTAAAGCCATTCCCCCGATCGCCTGTTGACACTCCGAGCTATTCGCATTTTTCAAAGATTTAGTGATCACAACGGCTAGCTCTAACTCGTGGTGGCATTCTCCGCGACCATTCGGCACAGAAAAGCCTGACGCCCAATCGCACAACGCAGACTTGGGTTTCATAAACAAGACTGGCTGGCTCGGAACGTCATTACCGAGTTCTTTGGCATGTTCGGCGTAATTTCTTCCGACGCACACAATTTTACCTGGCGTCAGTTGCTGGATTGCCTTTATCGAGGAGCGAAACTCATACATATTAATGATCTCGACTCGGTAACAGAGATTCAATCACCGGCGGCATTTGCAAATAAAAGCCTTGCTCTTGAATCTTCGCTTTGACCTCTTCAATGTCTTCACGGGCCAGCTTGTCGCGTTTGGCTAAATTCAACTGCAACGCAAACTCAGGTTGCCCAAACACTTTTAACAGCGCTTCAGGTACTGAGCTAAAATCATCGCGCTTTGGCAAATACAAATACATTTCGTCCTTTTTAGGACTCCGATAAATAAAACACAACATGATCGAACTACCAAGAATTAAAATGAGAACGTAAATCGCCTAAGACGATTTTTCAAACGCTGATCTTATCACAGGTCCTAGATTCTGCTCGCGCATTTTTGTCCATGCTCTTGGTAGCCGAGGCCGCTTACCAAGAAGGTGAGATACATACTGACGAAGTAGCTTTTTACTGCAAAGCACTTCCGACTCCAAACCTAAAGTCGTTGCAACGGACTCGATACCATCTCGAGCGACTTGCATCGATTGTGTTTGGGCTTGCCAAAACTTAGGACTTAGAGGCGCTATAAAGTTCTCAGGCAAGTCACCAGACTGCTCAACATCTATCAAAACGTCAATTAACGCTTTGCCATGTCGACGTCGCGATGCTGGGTGCCACTTATCGATAAAGGGTAACTGTTGTTTATCGGTCAGGCCTAATCGTGACAGCTCAAATAGTTCATCATTTTTTAAAATGAAGGTTTTCGGAAGGTCTCGATCACGCGCTTCATGCTCTCGCCACAGACTTAGATGGTAGAGGCGAATTAACTGAGCTTTGTTCAGTTTCCAAGCATTTTTAACATCAAGGTATGCCTCATCCATGTTATCTAAAGCATCGACTCTAGACTCTAATGCCGCGCAATCTTGTTCAATCCACGACGCTAATTCAGGCTTTTCTTTTAATCGATCGATCAATTTCACATAAGCGCTAGCAAGGTACTCAACATCATCTACGGCATAATTCAGTTGCTGCTCGGTAAGTGGTCTTTGCATCCAATCTGAGCGCGACCAACCTTTAGCTAAGGATACGTCACAAAGCGACTCAACCATCGCGGCATAACCTATACTGACTCCCAGTCCGATAAATGAACCGGCTATCTGAGTGTCGAATAATCCTTGCATAGGAACACCAAAAAATCGATATAAAACTTCACAATCTTCAGATGCAGAATGAAAAACTTTACGGATGTTACTGTCTGACAACAGCTCAACAAAGGCGTCGCATTGCTTAGCGATCTTAGGTTCTATTAGGTAATTTTGAGTTCCATCGGACAGTTGAATCAGCGCCAACAATGGATAAAAGGTACGCTCTCGATGGAACTCCGTATCGACAAAGACACAACCGAGCTTTCGCCAATGTTCTACCAATGGCGTTAACTGAGTTGTGTCATTAATCCAATGAAATCGGCTCAAGTGTACTATTTTCTAGCTTTTAGCAGCCGAATCTTCATCGCGTAATTCGCGACGTAAAATTTTGCCTACATTGGATTTAGGTAACTCGTCACGAAACTCTACTAATTTAGGGACTTTATAGCCGGTTAGATTTTCACGACAGAACTTGATTAGATCGTCTTCGGTTACTGCGGCGTCTTTCTTCACCACGAATATTTTAACGATTTCTCCACTCGACTCTGAAGGAACGCCAACAGCGGCGACTTCAAGCACACCGGGATGTGAAGCAACGACATCTTCAATTTCGTTAGGATACACATTAAACCCCGATACTAAAATCATATCCTTTTTACGGTCAACGATCTTTAAAAAGCCTTCGTCGTTGATCATGGCTATATCACCGGTAGACAGCCAACCATCTTTGATAACTTTGTTCGTTTCTTCAGGACGCCCAAGATACCCGGCCATCACTTGCGGACCTTTAACCCAAAGCTCACCCGCTTCATTAAAACTAAGTGCTTTACCCTGTTCATCTCTAATTTCAACATCCGTTGAAGGTACAGGAAGCCCTATGGTGCCGTTGTACTCTGTAAGATTCATTGGGTTTATAGTCACTGCGGGAGCGGTTTCCGTTAATCCATAAGCTTCAAGCAATGGTGTGCCAGTAACTTTTTGCCAACGTTTAGCCACCGCTTCTTGAACAGCCATTCCGCCGCCTAACGTCATTTTTAAACTAGAAAAATCAACGGCATCAAATCCAGGCGTATTTAGCAATCCATTAAATAAAGTATTTACCCCAGTAATGGCCGTGAATTTGTAATTATTGAGCTCCTTAACAAAACCAGGCATATCGCGTGGATTCGTAATTAACACATTTAAACCACCGTATTTCATGAACGTCATGCAATTAGCGGTTAACGAAAATATATGATAGAGCGGCAACGCCGTTATGATAATTTCGTTGCCCTCTTTGATCAGTGGCTTTAACCAGGTTGAAGCCTGCTGAATATTAGCCACCATATTGCTATGCAGCAAAATAGCGCCCTTGGCGACTCCGGTTGTACCGCCGGTATATTGCAAGAAAGCAATATCGTCACGCGTCACGCCCACTGGATGAAATTCTTTTTGACTGCCTAACTCTAACGCTCGGTTAAAACGCTCATAATTGGTTAAATTATGTTCTGGTACCATTTTCTTGATCTTTTTAACCACAAAATTGACGAGTGTGCGCTTAAACCAACCACAACAGTCGCCAATTTCGGTAAGAACAACGTTTTTAACCGACGTTTCACTAATGATTTCGTCGAGGGTATGTGCAAAGTTTTCAACAATCACAATGGTGGTCGATTGTGAGTCGTTTAATTGATGCTTGAGTTCACGTGGAGTGTACAGTGGATTAACATTCACCACCGTCATCCCTGCTCGCAAAGCACCGAAAATAGCGATCGGATATTGCAGCAGATTTGGCATCATTATCGCGACGCGAGAGCCTTTTGGTAGCCCAAGAGAGTGCTGAAGGTAGCTGGCAAATTTTGCCGTTTCACGGTCAAGATCGGCGAACGAAAGCGTTTTACCTAAATTGGTAAATGCTGGTTTGTCAGAAAATCGTTCTATGCTCTCGTTGAAAATATCAACTATCGACTCATACTGCTCGAGATCGACCTCTGCATCAACCCCTTCTGGATAGCTGTTCAACCAGACTTTTTCCATCTGCCTCTCCTGTGTTTCAAGTAGCGTGCTTTATTTAGCATTATTGTAATTTTGGCGTGACTGGCAATGCTATCAGTTGCGCCGCTTTTAGAAAAGCACTTGTCCGACCAATTTTTTGCTGAGAACTGCATATTTGACCGATAAATAATCAGATTTAACGCCAGTGGCAAGATTCACAGCATAACCTAAACTATAACCTTAATGATTGATGGTTGGTTAGGTAACCCTTAGTGTCAAACTTACAAATACAAGATCTGACTATTTTGCTGGTAGAACCCTCGGTCACTCAGCAAAAAATAATACTACAAAACTTAGCTGCTGCAGGCATCGACAAAGTCGATTGTGTTGGCTCCGGAAAAGAAGCGATTGAACAACTGAGCAAACTTCCCCCAGACCTTGTGATCAGCAGCATGTATTTTGAAGATATGACGGCTTTAGAGCTGATCAGCCATATCCGAGAACACAGCGAACAAACCAATATTCCCTTTATGTTGATCTCCAGTGAAGTCCGCTTCGGTAGAATCGATCCTATTAAACAAGCAGGCGTTGTCGCTATCTTGCCTAAGCCTTTTGATTCTGCCGCCTTGAATACCGCACTTAGAAATACCCTTCACTTTCTCGAGCCAGACGAACTTGAGTTAGCTAATTATGATCCAACTCGACTGCGCGTATTGGTGGTCGACGATAGCGCATTGGCCAGAAAGTTTATTATTAAAACTTTGAATGGTTTGGGAATCGAGCAAATAACCGAAGCGGCTGACGGCAAAGCAGCAATGAACCTCTTACAAGATAATGCCGACTTTGACTTAATAGTGTCTGATTACAATATGCCAGAAATGGATGGTAAGGCTTTAGTCGAGTATGTTCGTAGTGACAATAAAGTTGCTCACATTCCAGTGCTTATGGTGACGAGCGAGCAAAACCGCGCTGTGCTAAATAACATTGAGCAAGTGGGTGTTTCGGCAATTTGTGATAAGCCCTTTGAGCCTGATCATGTCAAACAATTGTTGGCGAACATTTTAGCTTAGCTGCCCAACAAGTTTGATTAACCAGTTATTCGGTTGATAAAAACTGAATCATCGCGCTTGCGACGCGTTGAGGATGCTCTAAATGAACATGATGCCCACCGTCGAGTTCTACAATCTCTAATTGTTTAAAGTGGCTTTTACGCGCCTGAATAAGTGCATTTTGACTAAATAGTCCTTGCTTGGCTTCTATCAATAAAACCGGCTGTAAGATTTGTGACATTAAAGGTTCTAATTGCGTTTCAGTGAGGCGATTGATACTTGATATGCGAAGTCTTGGATCACTAGACCATCGAACACCTTGCTCAACGGCTTCAATGCCTCTCTCTACCATCGGCCGAACGAGCTCTGGTGCCAATTCTGAGTGTTCCGCTCTGGCAATCACTGCTTGCTCAATAGAATCGAAAATTCGCCGCTGTTTATTTTGCTGACTACTACGCTGCTTAATCGAACGTTGCATTAACTCAAGTGTTTGATTAGGAGAAACCGTTAATGGTCCTAATGCTTCAATCAATATCAACTTTTCTACTTGGTCCGACAATGAAGAAAACAAGGTCGCAGCCGCTCCCCCCATTGAATGCCCAACAATAATGACTTTATCCCAATTAAAGTGCTTTATAGCGTCTTGTATGACATAAACGAGATCGAGAAAATGATAGGCCATTCCTTCTGGTAAATGATCCGATCGACCATGCCCGGGAAAGTCTAAAGAATAAATCCAGTGGTTAGAGAAATGTTCGTATAAAAAATGAAAACTTTCAGAGTTATCGAGCCAACCGTGTAAAAATAAAATGGGAGTCCTGGTTGCACGGCTATCGTTTGGAATGTCGGCTTGATCAGAAAGCTCGCTCGATGATTTGGACAAACCTTGTTTTTTCGGGCGACGTTCTTCAATATAACAATTGACACCACACAAGCTAACCTTGTGTGTCTGGAAAGGTTCTGACTTCATTAATCGTGTGGATTTTCGTTAACTTTTTTAATCGCTTTCAGCACCTGACGACGCGCGTACTTTCTCAAATCCTTTACTTCTTCAAGTAAGTTCGGGCCGGGGTTCTGCTTTTCTAAAAAATTACTGACGTATTTTGCCGGCATATTATTCAAGGCTATGGCAGCAATATCTTGAATCGCCACTTCAGATTGACTGAAATCGACCTCGCCTTCTTGAATGATCTCATGGATTTGTTCGAAAACAATTTCTTCGGACAGGTTTTCTAGATCATCGTGATAATACATGTCTTTATACATGAAAAGCCCCTATGATTGCCCTTTACTAAACTTTACACCAAGTTAAAAATTCCGCAAGGCAGATATCTTAATGCCAACCGTTTAAATGCTCTTGAGCTTCCTCAACGGTAAAGCGGCCTTTTTCATTTTTAGACACTTTTGCACACGCAGTCTTACTGTCATGGGTAAAATACAACCAGCCACCTCGACTCACCAGATCGTCCAAAAGTTGCGATTTTTCTTCGATGAGATGTTCAGGATAACGATCATAGCCCATAGTGATTGGCAAATGCACCCAAGGGGCTCCAGGAATCAAATCCGCTGCAAATACCATTGGACCGTGTTCGGTCTTAACTTCGGTTAACATCATTCCGGGTGTATGACCATCGCTCCAGTGAAAGCGATAATCGGGGCCCAATAAATCGCACGTTTCACCCTCTACGAGATGCAAACGACCACTCTTTTCTAATAATTGATTAAGCTGAGGTAAAAACGATGCCCGATCGCGAAAGTGAGGTTGATTCGCGCGTTCCCAGTGGGGTTTGCTCACAACGAACTCGGCATTTGGGAACAATAACTCCGGTTCTTGTCCTTCTTGATAAGCCGTCAGCAAACCGCCAGCATGATCAAAATGCAGGTGGGACAAAACAACAATATCAATGTCTTGATGGCTGACTCCGGCACTTTCTAACGAGTCGAGTAATACGTGCTGACTCTCAACCACCCCAAAGCGCTCTTTGAACTTAGGTTCAAAAAATGCGCCAATGCCGGTTTCCAATAAAATATTGCGGTTGTCTTCTTTAATCAGTAAAGCGCGGCAACAAAGGTCAATTCGATTAAGCTCGTCGACTTCAACCCATTTTTCCCACATGCCTTTGGGAGCATTACCAAACATGGCTCCACCATCTAACTTTTGAGAGTTTCCGTTAATGGTAAAAAACTGTCGTTGCATGCTCTTATCCTCTCAGATCAATCAACCTGCTTCACGCTGTTTACGCTTGTTCAGCAGGTTCTTGAATTCGCTCGATTTTAAAATTGTACATCCCGTACAAGGCAGATACAAAAGGATTGATTAAGTTAAAAAAGCAGAAAGGCAAATAAGCCCAAGTTGCAACCCCTAATGTCCCTGACATGTAGGCTCCACAGGTATTCCATGGAATTAAAGGCGACGTAATTGTGGCTGAGTCTTCTAGAGTTCTAGACAGGTTTTTACTATCGAGCCCACGTCGTTGAAACTCAGCTTTATACATGCGTCCCGGAAGGACTATTGCAATGTATTGGTCTCCAGCGGTAATGTTAATTCCAATACAGGTTAATATAACGGTGACAATTAGCGTGCTGGTCGAATGCACGAGTCCGAGCGCGGCTCCAACCAAACGCCCTAATAAATGCGTATGTTCAAGCACAGCACCGAATGTTAAGGCACATAAAATTAACCAAACTGTATTCAGCATCGAGCTCATGCCACCACGACTTAGCAATTCATTCACCGATTCATTTTCAGTGGTAATTTTAAACCCATCAAATAATGCTCTCCAAACAGCGTCAATACTGGTCACTATAGTTCCATGATTTTCATTTCCAGCAAATGCTTCTATAGCTTGTGGCTGAAAAATCATTGCAGTAATACCACCTACTAAGGCGCCCGTCATTATTGTAGGGAATGCAGGAAAGCGCTTGATCGCCATGGTGAAAACCAAAACTAAAGGAATGAGTGTCCAAATGCTGATATTAAAACTTTTGTCGAGTATCGAGAGTGTCCCGGACAGGTCGACAGGCTGGTTACTTGAAGATTGAACTAACCCGATAACAAGAAATATAACTAGTGCAAGAATAATACTTGGAGTCGTAGTCCACACCATATGCCGAATATGAGTGAACAAATCAGTCCCCGCAACCGCAGGTGCGAGGTTAGTGGTGTCTGATAGAGGTGACATTTTATCACCAAAATAGGCACCAGAAATTATTGCTCCAGCGGTAATTTCAACAGAAAGACCTAGACCTAGCGCTACGCCAATGAGTGCTACACCAACAGTACCAGCCGTCGTCCAAGAGCTCCCGATACTGACCGATACTAGAGCGCAAATCAGACAAGTAGCAACATAAAATATAGATGGCTCCATAAGTTGAAGCCCAAAATAAATTAACGTTGGCACCGTGCCACTCAACAACCATGTGCCCACCAAAGACCCAACCGCTAATAATATTAAAATCGCTCCAAGCGCAGTTGATATTCCTTGTACAATTCCGTGTTCAATGGTTTTCCAGTTGTAACCATTTTTAACGCCAATTAGCGCAGCAACACCGGCTGCAAGCAACAATGCAATTTGATTCGCACCATACGATGAATTGTCTTCATACAATAGCACCGAAGCAATTAGTAGAAGTATTAAAAATACGACCGGCGTGAGTGCATCTAATAGTGTCGGTTGTTTGTGATTATTCGAGTCAGACATATTGTTCCACTACAACTAGCATTAAAGAGCTCTTCTCAGAGCTCTGCTTATTAATGAAGAATTAACTCTACAAGGTTGATTCCCATAAAGCGATCGAGAATGGTCACAACCGCAATCAAACCGAGAATGAACGGACAAATATAGCTGATCGCGAAATCAATGTATTTTTGCAGCAAGGTTCCTCTGATGGCTTCGTCACCATGGGCTAGCTCTTCATTTAAGTTTTCTTTGCGCCATACCCAAGCAGCAAACACAGCGATCAAAAAGCCACCAACTGGTAAGAAGGAGTCGGCCGCTAAATCTTCCACAAAATCCATAAAACTGATTGCGTTTTCATGTCCTGGCAAGGTGATAAACGAACTTAACCAGTCAACAGTTCCGTTCGACAACATGGACGGAATCCCAATGATGAAAATAATGGTCGCAATCACCCAAACTGCTTTTTTGCGGTCGACACCATGCTCATCAACAACATAGGAAGTCGGTACTTCTAACAACGAAACCGTTGAAGTAAGTGCAGCAAAGGTTAAAAGTAAGAAGAACAGCACACCACAAATCACACCAATGATTGGGCCTAAAGATTCGAACACACCCGGTAAAGTGACAAAAATTAATCCCGCACCACCATTAGGTTCAATACCTTGGCTGAATACGAATGGGAACATCATAAAACCGGCAATAAATGCGATGCCCACATCGGCTAGCGTAATAAATGCCCCCGCGCTCACGATATTTTCTTTTCTATCAACGTAGCTACCGTACGTGATTAAAGCTCCCATACCGAGTGACAAGGAGAAAAATGCTTGACCCAACGCAGAGTAAATAACATCGCCCGTTAACTTTGAAAAATCGGGCACTAAATAAAACTTCACCCCTTCCATAGCATTCGGTAAGGTTAACGCATAAATTAACAAGCCAACGATGATGACCAATAAACTCGGCATTAAAATTTTGGCCGCTCTTTCAATGCCTCCGCTGATACCGTTGGAAACGATGAATGCGGTCGTTGACATAAATATCACGCCATAAAGGCCGACTTTAACCGCATCTGATATGAACGAGCCAAACTCATTCCCTATTCCAAAGTTACCTTGCAGCATTTCGATCACGTAACCAAATGACCATGCGGCAACGACATTGTAGAAGGAAAGAATCAGGACGCCACTGGCTAATCCTAAATAACCGATGATCGCCCATTTGCGAAAACCTAGCGCTTTAAATGCGCCAACGGGATTACGCTGAGTCTTACGACCAATAGCAATTTCCGTTACCAAAACGGGGTAACAAAGGATAAAACAAAACGCGAGATACACCAGAACGAAAGCTGCACCGCCTCCATGCCCTACCTCAAATGGAAACTTCCAAATGTTTCCCAATCCAACAGCTGAACCGGCAGCTGCTAATATAAAGCCTAAGCGTGTGTTAAATGAACCTCGAGCGGCCATAATCTATTTCTCTTTATTTATCGATTGTTATTGTGTTGCCGAAATGGCTAATGAATCGTCCCAACGATTGCTGCTTTGCAGCACAATACCCTGAAAATTAAGGCCTAATATCACCATAAACAATACCTACTATGCAAGTTACTAATGCCGATCAGCCGACTTAACTGACCAGTAATTTGCTCGGAATGTAGATAATTTGTTCAACTTGGTGAAAAGTGGTGAGAATCTGCGCAACGACTGCTAGTAGACTTGCCTGTTAAACCAGTACCATATCATTTCGATGAACTAAAATTGGTTTATCAAGATTGGTTGATTTGGCTAAATATAAGGCAACCTGAGTCGAACTCAGCTTACAAAACCCTTTCGCAATGAGCGTTCCAGTTGCTGCGCAATGTATAGAGATAACCTGCTTACTATCAAACGAACCTTCAATATGCGTAACACCAGCCACCAGCAATGACGCTCCTGCTTTGGTAAGCGCCTTTACTGCTCCGGGGTCAATGTCGACTCGCCCGGCAACCTCTGAGATATCATTTAGCCAACCCTGTCGCTTAGACGTTGGTGATTCATTCGCGGTAATTCGAGTTCCTGCAACTCTGTTTTCGTAAATGGCATGCTTAAGCTCAACGGACGAATCGCAAATCACTGAATGTGTGCCCTGCTTGCTCGCTAGCTGAGCTGCAGCGACTTTTTCCCCCATGCCTCCCGTTCCGTGCTCAGAACTTGCTTTACCGCAGGTATTTTTTAAATGAGAGTCCTCAAAGCTGATTTCAGATATGAACCCATCTCGAGCGGGATAGTCTCGATAGACTCCAGCAACATTCGTCAATAAGAATAACCAATCCGCTGACAACATCTGAGCTAAAACCGCCGCTAAATAATCGTTATTATTGATTCGATCGGCGGCCAACGCTAAGAGATCATTCTCATTACATATGGGTACACAACCGACATTCATCAAGCGCAGTATTTGAGTTTTCACAAGCAGAAAACGTTCGCGAGATTTCAAATGAAACTGATCAACAAGAACTTGAGCAACAGGGAGGTTAAAAGATGACTGCCATGTCTGCATTAATTGGGTTTGCCCTAAACCGGTGAGTAATTCCCGATCGAACTTCATTGAGCAAGTTTTACTGAGCCCGAAGAATGACGACAATTTTTCTTTGCCCATACTCGCGGCGCCGGAGCTTACAATGAGGCAGCGATGACCTGAATCAATGAGTTCAGAAACTTGGCATGCAAGCCGTGTCATCAGCGTTATGTCATCCATAATAAGTTGGCTACCAACTTTAATCACAATGGTCTTCGACGACATCTGCGAACGGCTTTCTTTCAAATCAGAGGTTTTCTCTAACATATTTTATCCAATGACATTGGTTTTAAAGTAATTCCCAAGAGGATTGCTTATTCAACTAGACTCCCTTATATGACAGTCCTGTTGATAAGATCCCCGTTGATAAGATCCCCTTTGATAACAACCCGGTTCGTAAAGCATAAAAAAACCCGCTATCGCGGGTTTTGTTTAAACACATACCAAAGCCCCGCAAGAGTCAGTCGCTGGGCGGCACGTCTGTGTAGCTAATCGATGAGAAAGCAGTCACCAGTGATAAAGCGCCAGTAAAACATTTGTACCAATCAACAGCGTTTACAGGTAGACGCCGATCGAAGCTATCACTAGCCAGCTCTTTTATGAAGTTTAATGCTTGTACCATCACGGGTATCCAGTATCTTTAAGTCATCTTTTACTGCTCGACTTAGACGTTTCAAACTTAGGGGCTTCAACTTAAGGGTTTCAACTTAGGGGCTTCAACTTAAGAGTTTCAACTTAGAGGTTTCAAAAAAGAAACGCCAGAAAAGACTTCAATAGAATCCGCATCAAACTAAGCCGGTACTTTCTAAGCCGTTACTTTCTAAACCGTATGTCTCTCAAAAACAGGCTTTTATCTTTAAGTTAAGCATTTTACATGACTCTTATCTTATTCTGACGAATAACACAAAGACAAATAACCTTTTCCTATTTAACCTTAGCCCTATCAAATGCCCATTCTAGAGAATAAGTCACTTAATTTGCTTAACCACTCAGAGAGTACTGGATGGTCGGCTTCAAAATGCTCAGTTACATCGGCTAGCTTATTCATCAAAAACTCATCAGGCTCAGGGACTTTATCTGGATTTGAAAGTAGCTCACGAATCTGATGGCGAGCTTCACGCACTTCTTGATCAACGCTCGCATCACCCGACTCTAGCTCGGCTAACTTTTGCTCAAATTCTTGCAATAAAACAACCATATCCCGAGATGCCATAATATGCTCCTACGTATCAAACGATAAACACTACTCTATTTACAACTTATCCCAAATCCGCTTTTTAATCGAGCTGCTCTAGCCAACTCTGCAGTAATTCTTTTTCGAAAAAGAATGCGTCTCTTGAATGGCGTCGCATCATAATGTCGGTAATCGAAAAAACCTTCTTGAGGCTTTTTGTACCTGAATCGATAACCGAACCGTCTTTCCCAATCACCTGAAAGTCAAAATTCAATCGAACCTGAACAAAATTATCAAGCAGCCTCAATTCACGATGATCGCCACGAACATCGTACCTCACATGCCCGGCTCTATCGACATCGGTAAAAGTCAGGGTAACTTGCTTGATGCTTGGATGAGAATTCTCGAATGCTTCTAGATGCTCGTTTATCGCTGCGACGAAACTCTCTTCCGCTCTAGCCGTGGTCAATTCTGGGGTCCGAAAATCCATAAATTTTTGTGGCTCAGAGAGTTTTACGCGATCAGCAGCCATCGATGAGGCCATTAAAAACGTCGCCGCAAGACCAAGCAAATTCTTTGAGAAGCTGCGGATTCCCTTTGACTCAAGCATTTTCATATTAGTTTTCATCATGTAAACACCTAGTTTGAACGCTGATAACCTCAGTTTACGCTCAGTCTTTGTACATCTCAATAACTGTTCAATTAAATGCTAACATCTTGTTGAGCAAGGTTATTTTCACTTGGGATTGTTATGATTATAGTTTATGTTATTAGTTCGGTAGTAATAACATTAGGTCGCTCATGCTTAAATTGGTGTCTAAACGAACAACTTTCTTATCGTTGCTCATTTGGTTTTGCTTTTCATCACTTGGAATAGAGGCAGCACAGCCACTTGCACGAATCAGCACGTTAACGGATGAAGCAGAACAACAAGTCTACAGAGATCCTAAGAAAGCGGAGTCTCTTGCTCGAGAAGCTTTGAGCCTAGTGACTGAAGAGACCTTATTTGAAAGCAAATACCGCGCATCGATCATTTTGTCAGATGCCCTAGTCGAACAAGATAAGTACGACCAAGCCCTCACTTTGTTATCCAACCTACTCACAGAAGCAAACAACCTCGATTTAACCATTCAAAAAGCCCAAGTTTTATCTCGAAGCGGTGAAGTATTATGGTACCAAGGTAAAGTCTATCAAGCCGTCGATCGGTTAGAAGGCGCGCTTAAGCTGTATCAGGCCACCGACCGACCGGATGACATTTCTAAGACGTTGAATAATATTGGTATTATGTATCGCCATTTGGGCGACTATGAGAGCGCGTTAAACTACTTACTGCGCTCTCTTGCCATAAAAGAAACGCTTGGAAACAAGCAGACCATTGCAACGACGTTAAATAATATTGGCGTCATATACAATCACCTTGAAAAGTATCAAGAAGCAATCAGTTACTACGACAGAGCCATTGAAATCTTCGAGTTCACTGGAGACGCCCCTGGACTTGCCGATCCGCTCAATAATAAAGGCCAGGCACTGGAGCAGCTCGGTCAGCTCTCTGACGCTTTGGAATATTATCAACGCTCATTGCAGATTGAAGAAAGTACTCAGAATATTCGCGGGCAAAGTATTTCCAACGCGCACATCGGGGCTATCTTGAGACAAATGAAGCGCTTTGACCAAGCCAGTCAGCACCTAAACATCGCCAGTCAGTTAGCCAATCAAACACAATCTCCGGTCGTACTAACCGAGACGCTGCTTCAACAAGGATTGCTGTATATCGATCTTAAGCAAGTCGGTGAAGCAGAGAGAGTATTTTTAGAGGGGCTTCAGATTGCTACCGACTCATCCGAAAAAGAAAAAGTTGTTGAGTTCCACTTCCAATTATCAAATGTATACGAAATGGATGGTCAGTTTGCCAAAGCACTAGAGCATTACCGACTGTACAAGTTAGTGTCAGAAGAACTTCTTAATGCCAATACCCGAGAGCGTATTACTCGTTTACAGTTTCGCAATAAACTCGAGCAACGAGAGCAAGAAATTAACCTACTCAAGCAACAAAATCGGATTCAGAGCTTAGAGGTTGAGCAAGCAAAATCACAGAAAACCATTATCATGGCCTTCAGCTTAGCCTTTGTCGTCGCCTTTGGGTTGATTCTTGGCTACTTATACCACCGCAAACGCATTGCGAGAGAAAGAGATATTAGCGATCAATTAATCACTCTAGACAAACTCAAGACTCAATTCTTGATGCACACAAGTTCAGAGCTATTAACTCCATTGAGTCAAATCAAACAAGTTTCTACTTTTAACCTACAACAAGTAGAAACAAACACGAGCGAATTTAAAGCGCTGAATGCAATAGAAAAATACAGTGAAAAATTAGAGATCATCATTCGAAATCTATTGGACTTCAGTGCTGATAAAAACTCAAAACTCACTTTGAATATTGGTCCATTGAGTATAAATGAAGTTATTTCTTATGTTATTGAGGTAATGCAGCAAGACTTATCTAACGTCGAAGTTGGTCGACTATCGTTTAGCTTTAATAATCAGATTTCTGCCGATAGTCCATCATTGCTCGGCGATAAACAACGACTGACTCAATGTATCTACAATATTGTTCAGAGATACATATCACGGCTGCAAGAAGGCACCCTCTACTTTCATGCGATTCCAATGAATGAAAGCATGCTTGTTAGAATTTCAAATCAACCTCTAAACGAAACTCAAACTAGCAAACCAGAAGATGAGTCTTGGGAAACCATGCCCTTTGAAATGAACTTGGTGCATCGATTGATCACGCTTCAACAAGGTGAAATATGGATAGATGAGCATGAAACCGAGTATACTGTTTGCTTTACCTTACCCTTAGAGAAATAAGTAGCACAATGGTTCAAGAAAAAGAGCACAGTTCAGACAGTAATATAACCGAAGAGTCATTATCAATTACTGAAAAACTCAATTTAGAAACTGCAAAGGTCGTATGGAAAGAGCTAGAAATACCTTTTGCCAGAGGCGTAGTCATTGTCGTAAGCTCAGAACTTGATCTCATCGAGGCTGCGGTTGCGTTTCACGAGGATAATCAGAGTCAGGTCGCCGCTTGGCTAGATAAAAAACTATTGCAAAAACCTGAGTTAGACTGGGTAAAAGGATTACGTGGTGACGACGAAGAATTCTGGGCGGTCGTCGTAGCCCCATTTGTACTAATTCAATCTCCGAAAAAATGAATCAGCTTTTCAATAAACAAGCAAGTCTAATACTACTAATAGTATTGCTCGCATCCTGTGGAGAGCAAGTAAAGCTTGAGCCGCTTTCTTACGATGCAACTATTGTAGCTTTTGGAGACAGCTTAACCTTTGGAACAGGTTCAACCAAAGGGAATGACTACCCTTACGTTCTATCTGAACTTTTGGGCATGAAAGTCATTAATGCTGGTATTCCGGGCAATACAACCGCGGATGGCCTAGAGCGAATTAATAAGGTTTTAGACAAACACAGTCCGTCTTTAGTTATTCTGTGTCTTGGCGGAAACGATTTTCTAAGAAAGAGGCCTGTCGAGCAAACACGAGAAAATCTAAACGCACTCATTGAAATAATCAAGCAAAAGCAAAGTCAGGTTGTTTTAATTTCTGTTCCTAAACCCGCTATCTTTTTAGACGATGCAGAGCTTTATGAGACAATTGCGCAACAACATAATATTCCTTTGCTAAACGATACTCTATCTGAACTCCTTTCAGATAACGACCTAAAGTCTGACGCAATTCACTTGAATGACTCAGGCTATTCTCAATTAGCCGCTGCCATACAAAACTTTCTTATCGAAAGGGGCGCGCTTTAAGAATATCGAAAAACAACCTGAATCAAGTTAGCAAAGGCTTCGGTCTTTGACTCAATATGAGCAACTTCTGGAAAATCATTAACATGAGTTGTGATATACAGGGTACTCATTAAAAATACAGATAAGCTCACTCGACTTATCCACTTTCTTACTTCTTTCATTTTAATACTCCTTGTCTTTAGGGAGAGCAGAGCCCTCCCTATACCTATACTAATAACTGTCATCTCGATAGCGTCGAATATAGACCGATAAAGCGATGCAGGCTGCTGAAATAACCAAACCAATCCAAAATCCAGTACTCGAAAAAACGCCAAACGGATGTCCTTTCTCGACCATACTTTCGCCTAGGTACTCCAGTTGAGCGAAATGTTCTCCAATGATAGTTCCAAAATGAGCACTACCTAACATTAACCCTTCGACCAGCATCACACCTAGAGGCACAAACACAGCTATTAAAAATGCGCCCTTCTTTGCGTAAGCTGACACCAACCACAACCAGCCTAAAATTGGAGCCATCCAAAGTGCTAACAAGAACAAGGCCATAAAGTCATTAAAGATAACTGTAAATAATGACGACTGAGACCAAACAATATTCCATGCAGAGCCGCCATTAATCCAAACCATAATCGTTAACAGCACTAATCCAACCACCTGCGCAACAACTGCAACGGCCGCGGTTAAGCTTGGTGCGACAACAAAAGCAGAAAAGACTTTTGACATCACCGTTTGAAAGTCCGATACCGGCATAGACTTCCAAAATAAAATACTGCGATCTCTTCGGTCATTGTACAAACTTCCTAATGAATAAAAGAAAAGTACAAATATCAATCCGATTGTTAAGGGCGCAAGAAAAACGCCATATTGAAACCCAGTAATGGCTTGACTTAATTCAGATAAATTCGCATCAGAAATCTCTGATAAGCCTTTATCTAAGAACAGTTGATTGTCACCCATTGAAAAAATAAAGCTTTGTGCAGTGAACATACCGACGATTAAAGCAAACAAAATTACGCAAGAGATAATCACTGGTGTTCGCGATAAGCTTTTATTTTCCCAATACTCTCGTAGAACCAACGTCTTGAAGGTAGTTACGTTCATGCGCTCACCTCTCTCATTTTAGCGACAAACAAGTCAGAAATACTCGGTCTGTGAATGTCTCCCAAACTTTGAGCAACTTCTGGACTTAAACCATCGAATAAATAGACTTTTCGTCCAAATACTTCGCGCTCAGCAATCGGCTTGTACTCTTTTGCTTGTTCAGCCTTGTCACTTGATACCATGACTTCAACGAATCGCTCAGAGACTTCATCCATTGTTGAATCGAGAATAATCTCGCCATTCTTAATGAACATTAGGTCAGTCAATAGATTTTCCACTTCTTCAACTTGATGAGTGGTAACTATGATTGAACGATCTTCATCAAAAAACTCGGTTAGAAGTTCATTGTAAAAGTCTTTTCTGTATAAAATGTCTAAACCTAACGTTGGCTCATCAAGTACCAACAACTCAACTTCTATTGCAAGCACTAAAGCTAGGTGCAGTTGTGTCACCATTCCTTTCGACAAATGACCAACTTTGCTGTTTTTGTTGATCTTAGTCTTCGATAAAAAGCGCTCTGCTTTTTCACGATTAAAGCGAGGGTGAACCCCTTCAACAAAATCTAAAGCTTGCGAAACTTTCAACCAACGAGGTAAAACGGCAACATCAGCAATAAAACAAACCTTCTGCATCAATTTATGACGATCTTTTTGCGGGTCTAAGCCAAAAACATCAAGGTGACCATCGAAAGTCGTTAAGCCTAAGATCGACTTAAGTATCGTCGTTTTACCGGCACCATTTGGGCCAATTAACCCAACAATTCGGCCTCGTTGAACGGAAAAGTTCACAGATTTCAATGCATTAAACTCTCCGTAAGACTTACTCAAACTACGGGCAGTTACCACATTACTCATGATTCTCCTCCAGTGCTCGGGCGTTTAAACAACTCTTTAGCATCAAGACCTAACCGTTCGATTTTTTCCAGAATCATGGGCCACTCTGTGGTTAAAAATTGATGCCGTTCTTTAGCTAACAATTTTTCTCTCGCACCTTCTTGTACAAACATCCCCACTCCTCTTCGTTTTTCGACTAAATCATCATCAACTAACTCTTGATAAGCTTTTGACACCGTAATTGGATTGAGTTGAAAATCCGCAGAAACCTGACGAACCGAAGGCAATGCATCACCCTCTTTTAACTCTCTATCCAAAATCGAGGCCACAACCTTGTCACGCAGTTGACGATAAATCGGTTGACTATCGTTCCAATTTGCCTGCATCTGTCACCCACTCTTTTTGCTAACGTCCCGGAAACACTTGGTAACCGCCTCCACCGCACTGGTGTTATATGTAACTATATCACCGCATCACCAAAACGCAACCATTTTGTACAATAAGCACGAATGCCCCATTAGTTTCGCTGCTATCTCATTGTTTTCAATAGATTTATACTCAACTTTTGAATGTAACAAAAATTTTTCTAGATTGAGTATTTCAATGCAATCTGTGTTAGCATGCGGCAAATTCTAATGAGGTTGAGCAGTTGCACCCAATTATCTTTGCTGTTTTAGTGACCGCAGCTATTGGCGCTATAGCCCTTAATTGGCTCTCAGCAGGTACATCGTTACTTGTGGGAATTGCTATCGCTCTTGTTTCTCCTCACCCATGGGTCACTCAATGTCGGAGCTATTCCGCAATCGTTCTAAAAGTCGCCATTGTTCTAATGGGATTTGGAATGGAAGTATCAGCAGTAGCCGCTACCGCTGGAACAACCTTTTGGATAACCTTGTTAAGTTTACTGCTCGCCCTAATTCTTGGTTGGGCGTTAATGAAGCTATTAAAAGTTGACTCGCAAATTGGGCTGATGATTTCGAGTGGTACGGCGATATGTGGTGGTAGTGCCATTGCAGCGGTTTCACAAGTCATTAAACCACCAGCAGAGAAAACCGTGGTGGCGGTAACCGTTATCTTTTTGCTCAACCTCGTTGCTCTGTACATCTTTCCCGTTATCGGGCATTGGTTAGAACTCTCTCAATTTCAATTTGGTGTATGGGCTGCTTTGGCCATTCATGATACTAGCTCTGTGGTTGGTGCCGCAGCTCAATACGGAGACCAAGCATTAAATATCGCTTCTACCGCGAAGCTAGCAAGAGCACTTTGGATTATCCCATTGACGGTTATTTTATCGCTGATATTAAAACCCAAAGGAATGAAAGTAACCATTCCTTTGTTTATCGTTTTCTTTGTTCTCGCAGCTTCGAGCAGAAGTCTAATAGAAGCAAATTTGGTATTCGACTGGTTATCGGATCTTAGCCGTTATTTGCTAAAAATCGCTCTTTTAATGATGGGCCTCGGAATCACAAAACAAACCCTTGCAGCCATCGATGCTCGTCCTTTTGCGCTTGGAGTCATCTTGTGGATTGCTCTATCAATAAGTTCACTTTTTCTCGTGTATTTAATTACCTAGCATTGGAAGTCTGAATCGTGTTTAAGTTTAATCATAATTTTCTCGACCGGGATAGTTTAAGCCGAACCGACCCAGTTGCAATTAAAAATCGACTCGCATCAACGAAGTCAAAGCTCATTCTGTTTAATAATCGATACCAAGTTTTGATGCAGCCAGACGGCCTTCACCTGACCAATGCCAAGCATCTTGCGAATATACCGGACAGCAAACAATGGATTTATCTCGGACACAGTGAATTTGATCCTGACGAGCCTTGGTTTTGTGCCCGAGTAAACGACTCCGAATTTGAGTTATCGCACCACCAACAGTGGCATGATCTAAGGTTGAGCTTACCTTCGATTACGGAGCCAACGGCATCAATTGTTGCTTACGCTAAAGCCCTTTTGTATTGGCACAGCCAACACAAACATTGTGGCAAATGCGGAGCCAAAGCGGAGGTTCATATGAGTGGACATGAACGGCATTGTCCTGCTTGTGATCACACAATGTATCCAAGAACCGATCCTGCAATTATTATAGCGGTAACCTATAACGAGCAGCTCTTATTGGCTCGACAAGCAAGTTGGCCGAAGGCCCGTTATTCAGTGCTTGCAGGCTTTGTAGAGCCAGGTGAGTCTTTTGAACATGCTGCTATTCGAGAAGTAAAAGAAGAAAGTGGCTTAGATATTCATTTTCCCAAATATTTTGCCTCACAGCCTTGGCCATTTCCTTGCTCTATAATGATTGGCTTTTTAGCAGAAGCTAAGCACCAGAACTTAGCATTGTTAGATCAAGAGTTAGAACATGCCGTTTGGGTGTCCCCTGAAAACATCGGCAGTTTGCTATCAAATGGTGAGCTTAAACTCCCGACTTATGGGTCGATTTCTCATGCACTGATTGAACACTGGGCGAATACCCATCAGCTAAACTTAAGTCGATGGATAGACAACTAACAAAGCTGGAAAAAACAACACCGTCAATAAGTTGCAACTGAGTCTTTAATTGAGGTCAAAATCTCTCATGTTTTTCTCTAACTCTTGTAATTCTTTTAAAATTTCTAAACGCCGCCATTTCGGTAGCTCTTTTGCCTCTTCTGAATTAAAGTGTTCGACTCCTATTAGACTTGCAAGCGACTTAAAATGCGTCGACTTCAATCCATTTGACTCGGTATTCATGGCTCATTCTCCAATGGGTGAGTATGACTAATTTATAGGCTTGATTTATGACGATTAACCGAAAGTTAGGTGACACTTTCTTGAAGCTGAAGCAATGGATTCACAAGGCATGGCAAAAGTTTCTTACTATCAGTCCGAAAAAATTCTTACTTAATTGCGCCAGCTATGCCGCAATGGTAATTACTCTGTTTTTCATAACTCATTGGTATCAAACACGAAACAGTTTACTCAGTGAGCAAGATTCTCAGATTCCAAACTTTGTTCTGCCTTCACTCGGTGACATAACTATTGAAAGCTCAGATTTATTAAATAAGCCCACCGTTGTTTACTTTTTCGCAACTTGGTGCAGCATTTGTAATTTGTCTATGAAGAATTTAAAAGACCTTGAGTCCGATTGGAAGGCTGGTAAAGTTGACGTTGTATTGATTGCACTAGACTGGCAATCCAAATCTTCTGTGGAAAAATTCATTCACGAAAAGCAGCTACACTTTCCGGTATTGCTTGGCAACAACACGACTCAAAGAAAGTTTAAGATAAAAGGGTTCCCAACTTACTTTATCGCAGATGAAAGAAATGTCATCCAATACATGAGTGTTGGATATTCAACTTCCTTAGGACTTAAAGCTCGACTCAAATTGCTATAAGGTCAACTCAATGAAAAAATTTGACGTAGTTATATTAACTGACAATCGCTATGCAGGTTCAGTGAAACGTGACTGGTACAGTTTACAGGTAATGCTAGAAGATGAATTAATCAACAATGCACTGAAAGAGCAAGGATTACGATCGACAGTTTTATCTTGGCAAGATCCGGAATTTGACTGGAGCAATACTCATTCAGTTTTATTTAGTTCTACATGGGATTACTTCGATAAATTTGGTCAATTTGAGGCATGGTTTAATGAAGTACAAGAACAGTGTATCTGTATAAATCCAGCAAAAACTATCCGCTGGAATATGGATAAACATTATTTACTTGATCTCAAAGAAAATGGCATTCGCACTGTGCATAGCGAAATATTAAAACGCGGTAAAACTTATAACTTTGCTCAAGAATTAGAAAGTAGAGGAATAAGCGAAGGTATTATTAAACCGACGGTTTCAGGAGCTGCTCGTCACACCTATCGCGTTAACTCAAATATATCGTCCAACCTCTGCGATACACTCAATAAGCTACTTGAGAAAGAAGACTTTATTATTCAACCTTTTCAAAAAAATATTGTTGAACAAGGTGAGCTTTCGTTAATGGTCATGGGTGGTAAGTTTACACATGCGGTACGAAAAGTAGCCGCACAGGGAGACTTTCGTGTTCAAGATGATCATGGCGGCCGGGTGATTCCTTATTTTCCAAGTAACGAAGAAATCAACTTTGCAGAAAGCGCTGTGCGAGCTTGTGATCCTGAGCCTTTATATGCTCGAGTCGATATTGTGGTTAATAATGATGGAGACCTAGCCATTATGGAGCTCGAGTTAATTGAGCCAGAATTATTTTTACGTTTTTGCGCGCCTGCAGCAAAACAACTAGCGGTCGCAGTCAATCAATACTTAAAAACGCAATCATGAAGAAGAACTGCCTCGTTAGCTGGTCATCGGGAAAAGACTCGGCGTTTGCATTACTGCGAGCGTTAAATGATCCAACACTCAATGTTGTGGGCCTCGTTACAACTCACGTCAATCAGTGGATACCGATTCAAGGAGTACCGCTAAGCTTCGCTTCACAACAAGCTAAGCTTTTAGATCTCCCCTTATACACTGAAGCACTGCCGATTCCATTCCCAAGTAATCAAGTCTATCAGCAACTATTCATACGTGCTGCAATGCAAGCTGGTCGCTCGATTGATGCAATAATATTCGGAGACTTATTTTGCAACGGCATTGATCAATATCGTCGTTCGTTTTTAGAACCCGCTGGCTATGAATGTCTTTTTCCGATTATGAATATACCGCCTGAGCAGGTTGCAAAAGAAATTGTAGAAGCTTCCATTAAAGCCAAGGTAGTAACCATTAATACAGAGTTGTTATCGCGACACTACCTGTGGAAAGACTACAATGCTGAGTTTATTGAATCGCTTCCAAGTAGGGTTGATGTGTGTGGTGAGAATGGAGAGTTTCACTCGGTTGTTTATGACTTCCCGCATTTTTCAAGCGCCGTAACACTCACCCCAAACGAAAAACTGAACTATGAGAAGTTTGCACATCAGGGCTTCTCTTGGTCAACCCAATGAACAAGAGACCGGTCCAACCGCTTTAATTGTTCGATAACTTGAGAAACTTCCGCCTGCCTTTCTTGAAAGACCTGCTCTGCCATATTGGCAATCTGTGGTGCATGCGGTAGCGTTAATTTGTGCTCAATAACCTGAGTGATTTTGGGAATAAAAACAAACTGCAGCCACTCTTCAAAAGCTAAGGTATCTGCGCAAAAAGGAAACTGACTCTCGAGTTTATGGTGTGCAGGCGGCTGACTCGACCAAAGTTCGACTTGTTTCATCAGGTGCGATAATTGTTCTATTTGAACTAATAATGTTTTTTCATCAACCAAGACAACCCCTCCCTTTATGTTATAGCTAATATCTAATTGCATTCGCTCGGTAGGCATACCTACCTTTTCAAATTACTCTTCATCCGATGGTTTATAGAATTGAGGAAAATGCTCTCGAATAACTTCTCCGTCAGCAGCAAACCCTTGACACTGATCGACAATAGAAGAATGTATCAACTTCGCCCCTAGTGTATTTCTGTTTCTATACGGTAAGACGGTTTGGAAAGCGGTAGTCGCCACAACACTCAGTAATTCTACGAGATGCGTGCAGCCTTTTCTTCCTTTCAGCAAGGCCTTAACTTTGTCTCGCCATCCTGATTTAATTTGCACGCCAACCAAAGAGTCAAATCTAGGAATCACCGCTTGGCAGAGCCGAAAAGGCGCATCGGCCATTGTTATTTTTATGTCTTGTATAACAAGCTCATCATTCAATGTCACTACCATCGTCATTCGATGAACAAACTCATTGGTTGATAGCTCACCTCGCTCGATGGTTTTAAATGGGTAATGTTTATTGTCAGTAAGCGTCGTCTCAATATCCCAAAGCTCATCTTCTCTAAGATAACCTAAGGATGAAATATTACGGGTGTGAATTGGCGTACGACGAGCTGAGGACTTTGTTGATTGCGATGACATAGTGAAAATATGGGTGATTACGACTGTTAGAGAGTATATCACAAGAATGGGTTACAACTTTTTACATTCAGACAAACCTAGACATCTATCATTTGAGTAGACTTAACCCTACAGATTCGAAGTCCTATCAGTTGAATCTGGCTCCAGATAACCCCATTTGCTCACTTTTCAGTGAGCATTTTTTTTTACATCTCTTTGCAGCTCTTATTAGCAACTTTTATTAGCAACTCTCAGTTAATAGTACGTCTGTTTCTGAGCTCACTGCCAGGCCATGGTCAATGAACAGAGGTTGATCATTGAACGGTAAGATGGCCGAAAACTGAATTTCTAGGCTAGAATTTTGAAGCGTCAAGCTCGATACAGCAAGTGAGCCTAACAAAATAACCAAATAAAGTGCGCTTTTACTAATGTGTGACCTCATAACAGCCTCCAACTGTTCTCCATATCTTAATAGATACCTTGATTTAACCAGTTAGACGCGAAGTCGAGAAAAAAAGTTTTAATGACGATTAATTTTTTATCGTTCTATTGTCGACTCCAAGCAAGAATTGACTTTCTTGCTTTAATTTTGGGGTCAGGACTCTTCTTCAACAACCGTTGAATGGCTGAGTGAACCGACCATAGTTCAGCTCTCGCAACAGGATCTTCCCACTCATACACACTTAAACCTTCAGCAAAGGAGTCTAAATAGGCCACTCGCTGGGTGAGAACACTGGCGATCGGCTTAATTTTCACCGCTTTATTAACATCGTCGATCAAATACTGAGCAGACTTGACTCTTTTTCGAACGCGAGTCCAACAAATTCGAGCTTCCACTTTTGCATTTACATCCGCTACAGCGAGCATTAGCTTGTCCATTTCGTGAAATGACCAGACTTCGACTGGCGATGGCGCCAAAGGAACAATAACTAACGAGGCAACCGCCACGCAGGCTTTTGTCATAGGGTTTATGTGTGGCGGACCGTCAAGCAAGATGAGGTCATAATTATCTTGCTCTTGCTCTAATAAGTTGAAGAGCGTTGATGGTTTATCCGCGATTTTCACATCGAGGCCGGGAGATTCATAATTCTCTACTCGAATGTTATACCACGCTGATATGGAGTGCTGAGGAGGATCACAATCAATCACCAACGTACGGTTTCGTTCACTGAAAGTCGCCGCCATGTTAGCACACAACGTACTTTTACCGACGCCTCCCTTGGCTTGTGCGAATGCGATAATTTTCACTGACATATTTCTTTGCTTTTTTTATGTTAAGTAAAATTATAGATTGTTTTTGCAATCTATTGATTATTTTGGCGTTTATTTTCTACTTGGTCAAACTATAAACAGATTTTGAATGTAAACTTGTGACGAAATATGCGGTTTTTAAGCAACAGGCTTAGTTTGAATATGGGAAGAAATAAAGCAAGAACACTCATGAATAATGCAATATTATCAACACCTTAATCAATTTATATGATAATTTACCTTAATCTTTTAATCGGATGGTCTTTAGTTAAACTCCATGACAGAAACTCAACATTCAACCATTAAGAAAAAGCTCTTAAATTCAAATGCTTGGTTAGCCATTGGTCCACTTTTGGCCGTTCTTGTCGGTGGTATTGCCGCGTTTCTCGGCTTAGAAACCAAGGCTGTCATCACTCTCTCAATTACACTCTGGTGCGCCGTTTGGTGGGTAAGCGAGCCCATTCCTATCGCAGCAACCAGTCTAATTCCCATGGCTTTATTCCCTCTGTTGGGAGTTTTAAGCACAAAGCAAATCGCTGGCGCTTATGGTCACACTTTGATTTTACTTCTTATGGGTGGCTTTTTGCTTTCAAAAGCGATGGAAAAGTCTGGCACACATCGGCGAATCGCATTACAGATGATTCACCTATTTGGCGGGACCTCCGGATCAAAGGTACTGCTTGGGTTTATGGTAGCCGCCGCTTTTTTAAGCATGTGGATATCCAACACAGCAACCACATTGATGCTGTTACCGGTCGCTTTGGCCGTTTTAGAAACGAATAAAGACCGGCGACTGGTCACTGCTTTACTCTTAGGTATAGCCTATGCCTCTTCAATTGGCGGAATAGGCACGCCAATTGGAACTCCACCCAATATGCTGTTTCGGGGCGTGTATGAAGAAAATACTGGGCAAACCATCACTTTCTCTCAGTGGATGGGATGGGCGGTTCCCGTGGTTATCCTGTTTATCCCTTTGGTATGGCTTTGGCTAAAACGTGGTTTGGATCAAAACAACCAGCTGCATGTCCCCTCTCCTGGATTGTGGCGAGTCGAAGAACGTCGAGTCATCATGATTTTCGCATTGACTGCGACTTTGTGGATTACGCGAAATGAGCCATTTGGCGGATGGAGTGAATGGCTTTCAGTAGCTCATGCTAATGATGCGAGTATTGCTTTAGCTGCTGCTGTTCTTATGTTTATTGTCAGTGATGGCAAAGGAGGAAAACTTTTAGATTGGCCAACTGCGGTCCAAATTCCTTGGGGAGTTCTGATTTTATTTGGTGGAGGGATCGCGATCGCCCAAGCCTTTCAGGCTTCTGGACTGAGTCAGCTAGTCGGCGAACAATTGTCTGTCATTGCTGACTTCCCACTCTGGTTAGTGATTCCAATAATTTGCCTTGCGGTAACCTTTATTACCGAAGTGACTAGCAATACGGCAACCACAACCTTGTTAATGCCAATTCTTGCGGCCACTGGATTAGCGATAGGCATTGACCCAGCCTTAATCATGGCGCCAGCAGCAATGAGCGCGAGTTGTGCGTTTATGCTGCCAGTCGCAACGGCCCCAAACGCCGTTGTTTTCGGAAGTGAAAAGCTGACCGTAAAACAGATGTCGAGTCGAGGATTTGTTCTAAACTTGATCGGAGTTGCAGTGATCAGCGTGTGTTGTTTATGGTTAATCTCTCAATGACAGCGAACTTAAGGGCATCTAAACTGTCTGAATAGCGGACTCTAAAGTTTTTATTTAGATAATCTGTTATTGGATGATCATTTATTAGATGCTCAGTTATTAGATGATTAACTACTAGATGATTAATTGGCTGTATCGTAAGCACTAAAGGCTAATTAGTATTAATGGATCACTCAGTATTAATGGATCATTCAGTATTAATGGATCACTTGCAATTTAACAAGAATAAGCCGTTTAACTTAAACGGCTACAAACACGGATTAACCCGCATTACACAGTGAAACCTAAACCGTTAAACTGTCATAAAAACGACATAGCCAAGCGGTAATATGGACTCAATCAAAATAAGGATGGAAATTTATGAATACTCGTCAGATTAAAGTGAAGTCATCTGGCAAAGCCAGCGGAGCCTTTTTGTTCCGTCGCTCACGCCGCGGACCTGCAGAACAACTTACTCAAGCCACCGGAAAAATCACCCGTTCAAAAGCGAGTTCAAAGTGACCTCGCTTTTGAAGCATTTTTAACTAAGTACTCCGACTCCTAGGTATCCAATATTCCTTTATCTTCCGAACGATTTTAAGCTCTTTTTGCGAGCAACTTGACCGATCAATCTCTATTTAAAAAAGATTCAAAAGCGGCTTGCGCAGAATCGCTTTTAAGAAGCTGTTTAAAATACTCTCCCTCTTGCTTCATTCTCTCCTGAACCGACGAGGTATCAGCTCCGCGCAATAAGCTTCTGGTAATTTCAATTGACTCAACCGGCAATTTTAATAACTTTTTTGTCCATGCATCTAACTGCGCAGTCACTTCATCCGCTGTATTTACGGCTTTATTAATCAAACCAAAATTTGCGGCTTCAGTGGCATCAAAACGTTCACCCAGTAATAGCCACTCCGACGCCTTTTTAATGCCACATTGCTTCGGCAACAACAAACTTGAAGCTGCTTCAGGGCATAAACCTAAAGAAACAAACGGCATCATAAAAACGGCTGTCTGAGACGCTACCACTAAATCGCAATGAAGAAGCAAGGTTGTTCCTACTCCAACCGCTGGGCCATTAACACCGGCAATAAGCGGCTTGCGACAATCACTCAACGCAAATAGAAATTGCCAAACAGGGCTGGAGTCTTCATTTGGAGGATTTTCCAGAAAGTCGACTAAGTCGTTGCCGGCGCAAAAGGCACTATCGCTACCAATTATTTTAACTAACTGTACTTCTGGCGACTCTGACGCTTGGTTTAGACCATCTGCAAGCAGTTGATACATCTCGGCGGTGATCGCATTTTTCTTACTGTTGCGATTAAACTGTAGCGTCATAACACCGTCTTGAATTATTTGAAGAATGGGTTGTTCACTCATTAGGGTTCTCGTTCAATCTAATTAATATTAAATCCAAAATTGCCTGGGACTTGTGCGACCGCAAATGCCCACACGGTGTAAGCCGCGAGATTTTGCTTTAAATGCTCAGGGTCAACCTTATCGAGCGTGTCATTGGCTGTATGATGAAGGTCGAAATAATCGGTTCCATCTTGTCTTAACGCAAACGTACTCATACCCAATGCACGAAGCGGCCATAAATCGGGTCCGCTGGTCGACTTAGGTTGCCCTCTTACAATGCCCAGTGGGTTAAGCAGTTGCTCTAACTGTGCAACAAAAGCACTCTCGTCATTCGCGCTTGACCAATCAAAAGACCAAATT
Organism: Pleionea litopenaei; assembly: GCF_031198435.1. Lineage (GTDB taxonomy): Bacteria > Pseudomonadota > Gammaproteobacteria > Enterobacterales > Kangiellaceae > Pleionea > Pleionea litopenaei. The sequence goes on along the minus strand of NZ_CP133548.1, from coordinate 499,086 downwards.
GGCCCGGCTCCAAAATCTGACTCAGCCGCTGTAATGTGATTGTTTATGTTGTCAGCGTGAGCTTTCGCGTAAGCCCGGGCGCCGACTAGGCCAATTTCTTCTGCCGCCCACAAAACCACTCGAATCGTCCGTTTAGGACGTTCATAATCGGCAATAAGCTTTGCTGCTGCGATAGTAATCGCTACTCCGGCACCATCATCAACAGCTCCAGTACCCAAGTCCCAAGAGTCGAGGTGTCCACCGATGACAATCAACTCTTCTGGGTTTTCGCTACCGGTAATTTCTCCGATCACATTATACGACGTGTACTCATCACCTATGTCAGAGGTCATTGTCATACCAATTTCTACTTTGCCCCGTTTCAGCTGATTCAAAATCAAATCAGCGTCTGGATTAGATAACGCCGCGGCGGGGATCTGAGTCACACCCTCAGCATAATTCATATTGCCGGTATGAGGTAATCGATCATTGTCGGTACCAATCGAGCGAATAACTATCGCTTTAGCGCCTTTCTCGCCAGCCACCGAAGCCCCTTTACTACGCGCAGCAACAGCCCTTCCGTAAGCCGAGCCATCTCTGGTTTTATGCATCTTATGGCTGATAAACACAATTTTCCCACGAACCTCTCCAGCCTCTGCTTTTTGCAAGTCTTCAAAGGTTTCAAAATGAATAATTTCGCCACGAACGCCCTCTTCGCCGGTACCGATACTGTTACCGAGAGCGGTAATCATGACTGGCTGCGGAAATGGTGAAATTATCTCCGCTTTTTCGATGCCGCGGTTCCACTGTCTTAGCTTAACGGGCTCCTTCCAAACACGGTCGAACTTGAGCTCTTTGAACTTATTCTCAGCCCAGGCGACAGCACGTGCGTCTCCGGGTGTTCCCGCCATACGAGGGCCCACTTCGGTCGTTAACGACTCTAAAATTTCATACGCAAGATCACTCTTGCTTGCAGCTTTTCGCAAAGTCTCTGCCTGCTTTAGTTCAGCTTTTGATAAACTTCCGGCAGCGAATATTAAGTGTGAAAAACTGATAAGGATAATCGTGGTAATTATTTGTTTTGTTTTCATAATCCAAAAGTTCTTTTTTTGTGGTTAGCAAAGATTATCAAAAGCAACGGACTGTTGTAACATTAAACGCAGAAATTTATCTAATCGAACGATTAAAAAAACGAGCAATCCATGAATATAGAACAACGAGTAACCGATTTAGAATGCCAACTCTCGTTTCAAGATGACACCATCGAAACACTAAATCAAACGGTTATTGCCCAACGAAAACAAATAGATGAACTGAGTCATCAAATTAGTAAACTATCAACGCAACTAACCACCCTGCAAAATGAGCAAAATGACGATAAGACCGCCGATGAGCGACCTCCTCATTATTAAACGCAGCTAAAACAGGCAGAACTAAACAAGCTTTCGCCAAACTAGAATTTAAAAAAGGATAATAATGCGCATGAAGATGACCAATAAAACCATTTTTATCACTGGAGCAAGCAGAGGAATAGGCCGAGCAATCGCTCTAGCAGCGGCTAAAGAAGGAGCTAATGTCGTTATTGCGTCAAAGTCCGCTGAGGAGCATCCAAAACTCCAAGGGACTATCTTCTCGGTGGCAGAAGAAGTTTCGGCACTCGGCGGTAGCGCTTTGCCAATACAGTTAGATGTAAGAAAAGAGATTCAAGTTAAAATGGCTCTCGAACAAGCTCACCTTGAATTTGGAAGCATTGACGTACTCGTAAATAATGCTGGAGCAATCAGCTTAACCAATGTTGAGCAGACCAGTCCGAAACGTTACGACTTGATGCAGTCAGTGAATCATCGAGCTGTTTATACATTAAGTCATTACGCCATTCCCTATTTAAAACAATCTCCCAACGCTCATATTTTATCGCTTTGCCCACCGTTAAATTTGAATCCGAAATGGTTAAAAGACTACGCACCCTACACGCTTTCAAAGTACGGAATGACTTTGTTAACCCTAGGCTTGGCTGAAGAGTTACGGCCCTATTCCATTGCGGTCAATGCGCTTTGGCCCAAAACTATGATTGCGACCGCTGCCATTGAGTTTGCCGTCGGCAACCAAAATATGCTCAACAACTGCCGCAAACCAGACATTATGGCCGATGCAGCCATGTCAATGGTCAACAGTCAGTACGAACGGTTTAATGGGCAAACATTACTCGATGAAGACGTTTTAAAACTGGACGGCGTAGAGGATTTTTCGCACTACGCTGTCAACCCTAGCGAGCCTCTTTACCCTGATTTATTTTTAGATTAAACGTAGCTACATCTTTCAAATCGATGACGTATATTTAGACATAAAAAAAGCGTGCTAAGCACGCTTTTTTTATTAGCTATGAATGTTATAAAGCGTCTTGTAACTCCGGCAACACTTTAAACAAATCGGCAACCAGTCCGTAGTCAGCAACTTGGAAAATGGGCGCTTCTTCGTCTTTATTGATCGCGACAATCACTTTACTGTCTTTCATGCCAGCCAAGTGTTGTATCGCGCCAGAAATACCAACAGCGATATAAAGTTCTGGCGCAACAATCTTACCCGTTTGTCCGACTTGATAATCGTTTGGAACAAAACCTGCGTCGACTGCAGCTCGAGATGCGCCTACAGCAGCACCCAGCTTATCAGCGATAGTTTCTAGTAAATGGAAATTGTCACCGCTTTGCATACCACGGCCACCAGAAATGATGACTTTTGCAGAGGTAAGCTCAGGACGCTCAGATTTAGTGAGCTCTTGTCCGACAAAACTAGCCGCAGCGAAAGCTTCTGATGAAGCCGCCGCAGCCACTTCAGCACTACCACCCTCTACTGCAACCGCGTCAAATGCCGTTGCACGCACAGTGATAACTTTAACTGAGTCTTCAGACTGCACGGTAGCGATAGCATTACCGGCAAAAACTGGACGCTTAAATGTGTTTTCAGATTCCACAGCAGTGATGTCTGAAATCATTTGAACATCAAGTTTTGCAGCAACGCGAGGCATAAAGTTTTTACCGAACGTCGTTGCTGGAGCCAAGATATGCGAGTAGCCCTCTGCATTCGCAAGCACAAGATTCGCAACAGACTCCGCCAGTAAGTGCTCAAAATGATCCGCTTGAGCGGTTAAGACTTTGGCTACGCCACTGACTGACTTCGCTTTCTCAGCAATGTTTGCAACGTCTTTGCCAGCAATCAAAAGGTGAACATCTCCACCGATCGCTTGAGCTGCAGCAATGGTGTTCAAGGTGGCCGCTTGCAGCTCTTGATTGTTGTGTTCTGCAATTACTAAAGTTGTCATTTAGATCACCTTTGCTTCATTTTTTAGTTTATCAACCAATTCTGCTACAGACTCGACCTTAATTCCCGCTTCGCGAGACGCAGGAGCTTCGACTTTCAAGGTTTTAACTCGCGGCGTAATATCGACGCCGAGATCCGCTGGAGATACTTCTTCTAGCGGCTTCTTTTTAGCCTTCATGATATTAGGAAGCTTCGCAAAACGGGGCTCATTTAATCGTAGGTCGGTAGTCACAATCGCGGGCAGCGCTAGACGCACGGTTTCTAATCCACCATCAATTTCTCGAGTAACATTGACGGAATCGCCATCAACGGTTACTTCAGAGGCAAAGGTACCTTGTGGCCAGTCAAGAAGCGCTGATAGCATCTGGCCAGTTTGATTGTTGTCGCCATCAATGGTTTGTTTTCCTAAAATAACCATATTCGGCGACTCTTTTTCGACCACTTGTTTTAAAAGTTTGCTGACAGCAAGTGGCTGGACTTCGTCATCAGTCTTAATCAAAATCGCACGATCAGCACCGAGCGCAAGCGCAGTACGCAACGTCTCTTGAGCTTGCTGAGGGCCAATTGAGACAACGACGACTTCTGAGGCAACGCCTTTCTCTTTCAGTCGTACCGCTTCCTCTACGGCGATCTCACAAAATGGATTCATCGACATTTTAACATTGGCGGTTTCTACGCCAGAATTGTCGGCTTTCACACGAACTTTGACGTTGTAGTCAATCACGCGTTTCACGGCTACCAGAATTTTCATGGATTGTCCTGTACTGAGTTGTATATAATAGCGAAATAAACCGTTATTGCACCGCAATGTACGGGTCAAATAAAGGCAAGATTCTGACGGGATCGTCTGTAAAGATCAACCGTCTTGCCGCGAAAATATAACCAAGAGTTACACAAAGTCGCCAAATTGGGGAGGAAAAGGTTAATGTCTGAACGTGAGTCTATGGAATTTGATGTCGTAATTGTAGGCGCTGGGCCAGCGGGATTATCAACTGCAATCAAGCTCGCACAACTCAATGATTCTCGTGAAGAGCCATTAACGATCGTTGTCGTTGAGAAAGGGTCTGAAGTAGGAGCACATATTCTATCTGGCGCAGTATTCGAGCCAAGTGCCCTGAATGAGCTAGTTCCAGACTGGAAAGAGCAATCAGCACCGCTCCTTACCCCAGTCAAAGGCGATGATATTTTTCTGATGAAATCGGCAACTAAAGCTCAGAAAATCCCATCATTATTCGTGCCTAAAACGATGCATAATGAAGGAAACTATATCATCAGTGTCGGCAACCTTTGTCGCTGGCTTGCAGAAAAAGCGGAATCCATGGGCGTTGAAATATTTCCAGGCTTTGCAGCGGCCGAAATTCTTTACAACGACGATGGTTCAGTCAAAGGTATTGCAACGGGTGATATGGGTGTTGGCGCCGATGGCAGTGAAAAAGACGGCTATATGCAAGGCATGGAGTTGCACGCCAAATATACGGTTTTTGCCGAGGGTTGTCGTGGTCACCTTGGCAAACAACTCATCGACAAGTATGCGTTAACTAAAGGCAAAGATCCTCAGCATTATGGTATTGGAATCAAAGAGTTATGGACAATACCTGAAGAACAACATGAAGCTGGTTTAGTAGTTCATACTGCTGGCTGGCCACTGTCTGAAACCAAAAGTACAGGCGGTGGATTCCTGTATCACTTAGAAGACAATCAAGTCGTCGTAGGACTCATTACCGACCTTTCCTACTCCAACCCACATGTTAGTCCTTTCGACGAATTTCAACGCTATAAGCATCACCCAATTATTGCGAAGTACCTCGAAAATGGCGAGCGAGTTTCCTACGGTGCTCGGGCACTGGTAAAAGGAGGATTGCAATCTCAACCGAAAATGCACTTTCCCGGAGGACTGCTCATTGGTGACGATGCTGGAACACTAAACTTTGCCAAAATCAAAGGCACGCACACGGCAATGAAGTCAGGAATGGTCGCTGCAGAGGTGATTGTACAGGCTATTGATGCTGGACGTTCAAACGATGACTTAGAGAGCTTCTCTGAATCTTACCAACAGTCTTGGGCCTACAAAGAGTTGCACCAACAAAGAAACTTTGGGCCAGCACAACACAAATGGGGCAATATTTTAGGTGCCGCTTATGCATTTATCGATATTAATATTTTCAACGGAAAGCTTCCATGGACGCTAAGCGACCCTAAACCAGATCATGAACAGTTACGCCCCGCTGCAGAATGTTCAAAACCTCAATACATTAAACCTGATGGCAAGTTATCCTTTGATAAGCTCTCTTCGGTATTTATTTCTAATACCAACCATGAAGAAGATCAACCGTGTCACTTGAAGCTTTCCGATGAGTCAGTTCCAGTTGACCATAACCTTGCCCTATATGATGAACCCGCTCAACGCTATTGTCCCGCTGGCGTGTATGAAATTGTTCGTGATGACGATGGCAGCAACCCGCGATTGCAAATCAATGCGCAGAACTGCGTTCATTGCAAAACCTGTGATATTAAAGACCCAACTCAAAACATTACGTGGGTATGTCCAGAAGGTGCTGGTGGTCCTAACTACCCTAATATGTAACCTTTGCTTCGGGTAGGTTGAGCTTTCAGTGTTTTTTACGGAAGCTCTGCCTACTCACACAACTCACAGGCCCACTAACTTAACCTTTGTTAATCAAGCGGTAATTTTACCCTGCCATTATGTGAATTAGACCCTAGAATAATATCTTATAAGCCTTAAACTGACTAAGCGTTAACCTCATAGAGCGACATATTATGCAGTGGTACACTAATGAGTCAGGCTACATTTGTTTAGGTAAACAATGGCAATTCGCTGAATTCCACATTCAAACGTCTCAGCGCCTTGAAAAACACATTTCTCAACCGCTTAGTCAAAATGATCTTGAAGAAATCGGAAGTTATCCAGAAGACTGGCCTTATGATGGTTCGATTCAAGAAAAGGTTGAATCTCTAGCTAGACGCTTTCAGTAAGTCGCTCACCTTCTCCAAATAGGTACATTTTTTAAACAATGAGACCCTTTTCTCATAAAAAATTCCTATTTTGAGATAATCTTATTGTTGGAGGGTAGCAATATGAACTTAGAGAATTCGATGGAAAATAACAAAGAAAAAGCACAAGAATCCTATGCACTTACTCAACAAGATTTTGATGAATTCCGAAACTTGTTAGTTGCCGAGCAAAGCTTTTACAACCAGATGGGCTTACAATTCATCAATGATATGGCAGAACCTACAGCTCAATAAGAGCTCTGGTCAACAAAGTTGACTCTACGATAAAAACACTTTCTAATCGCCCGCTTTTTATAATGGCATGTGCTCAAGCTTCACAATGAGTCAGACAGAAAGTAAAAGCATTAAAAAAGGCAGCGAACGCTGCCTTTTTTAATGCTTAAACGAAGTGCATCCTCAATCTATTGACGTTTTCTTCGAAACAGACCTAAACCTAGTAAAACGAACCAAGATAAACTCCCGCTATCACTTGAGCTATCGTCATCTGTGACGCAGTTTTGATTGGCAGGCTCATTTCTTGGCTTTAATGCAAAGGCTCTCACTTCTCCGGTAAAACCACCCTCTCCATCACTAACCAATAATGTCCCGGTACCGACTATCCAACCATTGTCATTAATATCTCGAACTTCGCTTAGCGACCAACCAGCGTCACAATCAACTAAGGAGTTCAAATCAACCGGTGTCGCAGCAGCATCATCTGCATCGAAAATAAACGGTTTAAATGATGAAGGTGAGTAGCTGGCTTGTGATACACCAACGATCAAGTTCTCATTGTTTATCGCCAACGCTTGCGAATAGGCTAAATCGTCTCTTAAATAACCAATTTCAACACTTTCTTGTGATTGAGAGTCGTAATAAAACGCCGTCAGGTTATTTAAGCTATCGGCTTTGTTTGACCCCCCAACCATAATTCCTTGGTCGTTTAAGTCTTCAAAGCTGCTCGATGTTGCTCCTTCTAGACCAGCTACCGAGACAAACTGCACATCGGCAACATTGCCATGAACAGCGATGGTTCGTCTTTCTTCATCGTCATCTAAAATGGTTGATGCACCGACTAAATCGCCGTTTGCATTGATCGAGCGTATCACTGACGTCGCAGAAATCACCTGATCACCAGTTGTTTCAAGACTTGGGTACACAATGACTTCTGCAGTGTCAACGTTGTAAATCATTCCTCTGCGAGCAAAATCTTGCGCATTCCCACAAGAATCTTTCTGAGTAACCTGCTCAACATACCCCACCATATATTGCTCATTCGAGCCTAAAAACGCGCTGGTCATATATTCAGCGTCGGTACCTAAATCTTGTCCAGGAAAAATATTCGCAGGTACTTTGGTTAGCTGGTCATTCAAATCGAACATAAAAGCACGACGAATATCGACCGTTAGTGGGTCAGTTTGGGTGCAATTATCTGAATTATCGAAGTTATCAATGTCGATTTTGTCGTAAGCGTATCCACCAATTAAACCGTTACCATTTGATTCGTCGTTAATGGTCGTTGCATAGTTACCGCGTCCCGATACGCCGAAACCCAGCTCTTGTTCCGGTGGAGTGATTTGACGGTTTAAATTTGGAAAATAAACACTTTGTACGAGGTTAATGGTTACATCTTCAACCACGGTTACACCATTAACCACTTGGGTCGAAGTGTAGTCATGAGCACCGATGGACACACCGACGGCAGAGTTGTCGTTATTGATGGCATACCCAAAGGAAGACTTTGCCCCTGTCGTCGTCGCCGTCGGAGGCATAGGTTCGAGTGCACCTAAGTCAATAATATCGTAGGCAACCGGCAAATTAGCCGCCTTGACCGCAACACATGGCAACAGCGCCGCAACACTAAGCGCCAACAAAGATTGTTTATGCATGAAGCATCCCGTACAAAAAGTAATCAATTATTATTAATACACCAATAAAGGCGCATTTAAAGTGCGCCATAGTATATATCAGATGAAGGTTAGGACAAGAGCTTACTGCACAAGTTCCCTAATTAAAGCACTGCGTCAGGTTGGCTTTCTGGTGCCGCGTCACTGAATGCTTGATGAGTTAAGCAATGATCATTAATGGCACAAATCGTTGGGAAGCTAGAAAGATCAACATTAAAACGCATTGCATTGTAAACTTGAGGAACAAGATACAAATCGGCCATCGATATTTTGGAGCCAAAGCAATAACGCCCATCGGAACTACTTTGCTTCAACTCACTTTCTAATGCGGTAAAACCTTGATGAATCCAGTGCGCGTACCAGTCTGACTTGGCCTTGTCATCAACCGCTAATGGACCGGATAAATATTGCAAAACACGTAAATTGTTCAAAGGGTGAATATCGCAGGCAATTTCTTGGCAAAACGCACGTACCTTGGCTTTTTCTTCAAGGCTTTCGGGTAACAATAGAGGGTTTGAGTATTTTTCGTCTAAATACTCTAATATCGCCGTCGACTGGTTCAAACGAAAGTCACCATCGACCAGTAAAGGAACCAATCCTTGAGGGTTGAGCGAGCGATAATCTGGTTGGTGCTGCTCACCACCGTCTTTTACTAAGTGTACCGAAACATTCTCGTAGGAAACTTGTTTCAGGTTAAGCGCAATTCGCACTCGGTACGCTGCAGTCGACCGCCAATATCCAAATAATTTATACATGCCCTCACCTCTCATTTATTGTTGTATTTCGTTGTAACGAACATCGTAAATAAGGTGCTCAAAACAGATTAGTCTGAATTTAAACACGCTTTGCAGGCTGAAACACTTATTCAAAACCGTAACTGAAGGTTTATTATAGATTAACCCAAACCAGTAACGTCAAATCGCTCATTAGCTATAAAAAGGCCCACGCTGAATGTGGGCCTAATGGTTCTTACTTTTTATATTCAGTAACTTTCTGGTCTATGGCGCCAAAGATTGAATGACCAGCTTCGTCGAACATTTCAATTCTTACTTGATCACCAAACTTCATAAATGGCGTAGTTGGTTTGCCATCAGCCACAATTTCAAGCATCCGCTTCTCAGCTAAACAACTGGACCCGGCTGAACGATCGTAGTTTGAAATGGTTCCTGAGCCGATGATTGCGCCGGCACCCAGTGGACGAGTTTTGGCAGCATGAGCAACGATGGTAGGAAAGTCAAACGTCATGTCAACGCCACAGTTTGGTCGACCAAACAACTCATCATTTAAATGAGTAACCAAAGGCAAATGGACCTTGTCTCCATCCCACGCTGAACCTAACTCATCTGCAGTAACCGCGACTGGAGAAAAGGCACTCGATGGTTTGCTTTGAAAAAAGCCAAAACCTTTTGCCAACTCACCCGGAATCAGGTTTCTTAATGAAACATCATTAACCAGCATAAATAATCGAATCGCGTCACGTGCTTCATCTTTTGTCGCTGCCATAGGCAGATCATCAACAATAACCGCGACTTCCGACTCCATGTCGATGCCATATTCTTCAGAAGCCATTTCAATATTTTCGCGCGGCCCTAAAAAAGCATCACTGCCACCCTGATACATGAGTGGGTCAGTCCAAAACGTTTCTGGCATTTCTGCGCCACGAGCTTTTCGAACTAACTCAACATGGTTCACATAGGCGCTTCCATCGGCCCACTGATAAGCTCTAGGAAGCGGTGATTCACAAGCACTTTCGTCAAAGTCAAATGCAGTATCACATTGACCTTCATTCAGTTGCTCATAAACAACTTGAGCTTTAGATGCCAAACTTTTCCAGTCATCCAATAGCTGTTGCATCGTTCGCGCTACATCAGGAATTTTCACGGCTTTTTTTAAATCGCGACTAACAACGACTAATTCACCGTCACGAGTATTGTTTTTTAAACTTGCTAATTTCATTGAGTTAACCTTACTTTTTAACCTTCCAACTTTCAGAATATGCGTCGTCTTCTACGGTATACGCAGGCGCACCAATTTCTAATGGATCACGAGTATCCAACATAACAGCAACTTCATCCGTTTCTTTTTTAGCGTACTCTTGACCTGCCGCAAATGCTTTAGGATGAGGACCATGAGTAAAGCCGCAGGGATGGAAAGTGACCATTCCAGCATCGATGTTGTCGCGGCTAAAGAAATTGCCGGCATGATAGAAAATGACTTCATCGAAGTCGTCGTTATTGTGGTAAAAAGGCACTTTCAACGCCCCTGGATCCGATTCAATCGGACGCGGTACAAAAGTGCAAACAACAAAGCGGCTTGCGACAAATGTTGTGTGCGCTGAAGGAGGTAAGTGATAACGATGAGACATTAACGGACGAATATCACGCCAGTTAATTCGCACCACCGATAAATCACCGTGCCATCCAATCGCATCAAGAGGACTGTAAGAAAAATGAACCTTCGAAATTTCATCTCGTCGCTTAATTTCAACCGTCCACTTGCTATCGGTTTGTTGGGCTTTAAATGCGTCGTCTATTTGCGGGATATCGAGCATCGCCGGATCGAAAATCGCATGCGGCCCAACCAAACCCTTTTCTGGCAATTGGTAAGAATCATTCGTTGCTTCAATGATCAAAATAGACATAGGTTCTGTTGGTTCAAGTCGCCACATAGTGCTGCGGGGAATGACAACATAATCACCGTCTCGCAGTGTTAAATGACCGTAATCACAGAACAACTCGCCAGCGCCAGAGTGAATGAATAAAAGGTCGTCACCGTCTGCATTGCGAACCAAAAAGTCCATGTTACGTTCACACCGCCAAAAGCGAAACTTACACGACGCATTGTGCAGCACAATGGGTGACGCAAAAGGTGAATGAACGTTGGTTTCTAAATCATTTAAATTAAAAGCTCGTGGACGCAATGGCCCTTCCCATGAATCCCAACTCGTGGGTGGACGTTGGTGATGAAAATGAGCGGCAGGCCCAAAAAAACCACTTCTACCGGCTTCTCGCTCATAAATGCCCTCTTCAGGAAAGTCTGCATGCGCTTGACGCGAAACTTTACCTTCTTTGTGAGGAAATGATATCCACTTACGCATTTGATGCTCCTTTAAAAAGAACGACGATTAATCCGCGCTGATAACGCCACGACGGATTTGGTCTTCTTCGATTGATTCGAATAACGCTTTAAAGTTTCCTTCACCAAAACCTTGGTTGCCTTTTCGCTGAATAATCTCAAAGAAGATTGGGCCAATCACTGTCTGAGTGAAGATTTGCAATAGAATACCATCACCCTCTACCGGAGCACCATCAATGAGAATTCGCAAATCAGCAAGTTCTTGAACGTTTTCTTCATGTCCAGGTACGCGCCCATTGATCTTTTCATAATAGGTGTCTGGCGTTGGCATAAAGTCCATGCCCATTTCACGTAAAGAACGCACTGTTTGATAGATATTATCAGTGGTTAATGCAATGTGTTGAATGCCTTCACCTTGATACTCTCTGAGATACTCTTCAATTTGCGATTTATCGTCTGATGACTCATTAATTGGAATGCGAATTTTTCCACAGGGAGCCGTCATGGCGCGAGACACTAGTCCCGTTAACTTGCCCTCAATATCGAAGTAACGAATTTCTCGGAAATTCCCAATATTTTCGTAAAATCCAGCCCATTTATCCATATTGCCGCGCATTACGTTATGGGTTAAATGATCAAGTTCGTAGAGACCAACACCAGTAGGATGCTTATCGACGCCTTCGAAGTATTCAAAATCATGGTCATAAATCGTGTTATCGCCATACTGGTCGACAAAGTACAAGACCGAGTCGCCGATACCGTAAACTGCTGGCACTGATAACTCACCGTCGGCTATATCCGCTTTATCGAAGGGCGTTGCGCCTTGCTTTACTGCGTATTCAAACGCAGCTTGAGCATCGCCGACCCGAAAAGCCATCGCGCATGCGCATGGCCCATGAGCTTTAGAAAACTCATGAAAGTAAGTGCCTTGATCTGCATTGATCAGAAAATTAACATCACCTTGACGATATAAAGTTACGTCTTTGCGCTTATGCTTCGCAATGGGCGTGAATCCAAGCAGTGAAAAAAGATTTTGTAGTTTTTCGATTCCTTCTGCATCGGGAGCCGAATATTCAACAAACTCAAAACCGTCAGTACCTAATGGGTTAATTTCTTGATGATTGTCCATGATGAAAACCTCTTAAGCGTTTAATTAACGTGCAATTACGCACTGGATGAGCACTATTATACGGAATAAAAAGTTTTTTTAAATCATTGAATTAAAAGTACTTAATAGATTAGCCAGGCTACCCGACTTGATTTTTGTAAAGATTTATTTACAGGTAAGTAGAATTCAAAATACTGCTTATTTTTGAATAACTTGGCGTTGAATTAAGTGTAAATATTTTTTTACACCTAATAACCAAAGGTTGTTAATTGGATTGCTCTAACCCAAACTCGCGAAGTTTATTAGCAATTGAGGTATGTGAGAGGTGAAGTTTTTCTGCCAGTCGACGACTGCTCGGATACAGAGGGTACAGATACTCCAGTAACTGTCGCTCAAAGTTTTTCATGATCTCCTTGTGGGACAAATCATCGTCGCCAGCGATCAACTCTATATCCAGTGAGCGCAGCATCGGCATATTGAGATGTCGAGTCGATAGTTGCGTTCCGCTTACTTTCGACAAACCACGAAAAATAATATTCTCTAGCTCTCGTATGTTCCCAGGCCAGTTATAGCGGGCTAAAACCAATTGTGCTCGCTTGCTCATGGTAACTAATGATCGATCGAGACGTTTGCACCCTAACTCGAGAAAGTGATTGGCCAGTGGGATGATATCGTCTCTGCGAGAGCGCAATGGTGGTAGAACCAAATTTAGAACATTTAATCGATAGTAAAGATCTTCTCGAAAACTGCCCTGCTTGCACAAGGCTTTTAGATTTCTTTGGGTCGATGCAATCACCTTTACTTGAATGGCGACTTCTCGTTCACTACCCACTTTTCTAAAGCGACCCGTTTCTAAAAAACGAAGTAACTTAACTTGCAGATAAGGAGACATCTCACCAATTTCATCGAAGTACAGCGTTCCCCCTTCTGCAAGTTCTATTAAACCCGGTTTCGCAGATTTATTGGTAGAGTCGATAAAGCCAAACAACTCGTTTTCGGCTGCACTATCCGGAAGCGACGCGCAGTTAAGTGCTAAAAAGGGTTTATCAGGAGAACGAGCGATATGTGTTGCCCGCGCAAACACCTCTTTACCGGTGCCCGTTTCGCCTTCAATCAGCAATGGTTCGTTTAAAGTCGCAAAGCGCTGAGCTTCTTTACACAGCTGTTTCATGACCTGAGAACTCGCAACTAAATGCGCAAATGGGATTGATCGATCTCGATTCCAATGTTCTAGTTTCGAGACCATTTCAGAGGGAACACGTAAGATTACTAACGCATGCTCTACTCGCCCGTTATCACCAGTGGCAGTCGCGATGGCTTCAATGTACAAGGTGCGTTGCTGCTTGGTTAAGGTCAACTCAGCGCTTCTATGGGCATCGAGCTGTCGAAATAACTCGTTCAAATGCTGCTGATCGATCAATTGATCGATGGCTTGTGATGTCACTCCCAGCTGTTCTATTTGCTGGTAAAACCCTTGGTTTGCACTTACCAAAAGCCCTTGACGATCAATCGATGCGACCGCTTCAGGAAAATGATCCATCAAACGCTTCAGCTCTTGATGTTCACGCTCTGACGGCATTAACGAAACGTCATGAACCTTATGAATACCAGCGATTGTTAAAAGATCGGCTGACAGTTGCTTAGCGATGCTTTCGGAAACTTTTAGACGCAGAAACAATTGTTTATCAGTTAACTCAATACCACGTAAGTCTATTTTCTGCTCAGTAATTAAAGAGACCACATCTTGTACAACACCAAGACGATCTTCACATTGCAGTGCGAGTCGCTTCATGCCGCTTGGCCTTGGCAAAGAGTTGAAAATAGTTTTTCGTCGTTTGTTCTGCTAGCAGCTCGAAAGACTCGCCCCGAAGTTCGGCTAAAAATTCTGCAGTATTTCTAGTGTAGGCAGGCTGGCACGGCTTACCCCGATAAGGTACCGGCGATAAGTATGGAGAGTCGGTTTCCACTAATAATCGATCCAGAGGAATTTTCCGTGCCATCTCTCGCACATTTTCTGCTTGCTTAAACGTCACGATTCCAGAAATAGACACAAAATAACCGGCATCTATAGCAAGCTTTGCCATCTCCCAGTCCTCCGTAAAACAATGCAATACACCGGCATTTTCACGAGGGTCCGATAAGATTAAATCTAAAGTTTGTTGACGTGCCTCACGAGTATGAATCACCAAAGGCAATTGCTGCTGTTTAGCGGCTTCAAAATGAACTAGAAAAGACTCCAATTGCGCCGGGATCGTTTCTTTAGCGTAGAAGCCATCGAGTCCTGTTTCGCCAATAGCGACGACTTCATCTGCATTACTTTGTGTCAGTAAATAATTGAATAAGTCGGTTGTATCTAACTCTTTCGACAGCGGATGTAAACCCACAGAACAATGCACTCTTGCGTCTTGCTGTGCAATTTTACGAACTGCGGCTACGTTGTCACGATCCGTTGCAATGCATAGAAACCCTTTCACACCACACTGCTCAGCGTAGTTGAGTGCGTTCTCTAAGTTTCCATTAAAATCAGATAAGTCCACTCGATCTAAGTGGCAATGAGAGTCAATAAGCATGAATCAAAGGTTACATTGTGTGTGTGGAGCGCTCGGAATTTAGTGTTCCAGCTAAATAAGTCTCAATTTTGGTACGTGCTTGACCATTGTCTTGATTTGAAAACTGGACTCCAATTCCGGTTGCTTTGTTTCCTTGTGCGCCTTTGGGCGTTATCCAGATAATTTTGCCCGCCACTGGAATTTTTTCTTTCTCGTCCATAAGCGACAATAACATGAAAACTTCGTCGCCAAGACTGTATTGCTTATGAGTTGGAATAAAAAGACCACCGTTTTGAACGAACGGCATATAGGCAGCGTACAAAACCGCTTTGTCTTTGATCGTCAAAGACAGAATACCGTGTCTTGGAGCGGCTTTCGGTTGCGTCGACATCGTTTTACTCAGTTACCTATGTTCTTATATTTCAAACGTTAAAATGACCTAGCCTTCGTAACACATCTCATTACTTCGCAGATTGTATCGGATCATTACCTACAAAATTGCCCAAGGCCTTGCCAGTCAAAGGTTACAGCTCTCAAAGGTCGTAGTTCTCAACGGTTACAGCTCTCAAAAGGTGCCGCTTTCAAATGCTAAAGTCGGCTTTAACGCCTAATTTGAAATGCTTGCTGCCACTGCTTTGCGAGCGCGTCAGTTTGCATATTCAAATTCAAACTAACTCCCTCTTTTAACTGCTTGAGTTGAAACAAAATTTCATCTCTAAGCTTGAATAATAGCTGTACATTGGCAAGTTCTGCAAGCGAACCGATTAAATTTTGTAGAGCAGGCACGGAAACAGGAGCATTTTGACGCAACTTGATCACTTGACTGCATAAAAACTCCCAAGATTGAAGAAACGATTGGTCATCAATTCCAGAGTGTTGAGCTTCCCAAAACGGTCGTTTTGACAGGCCGACGTCTACAAGCACCTGAATAGCCTGTTTGTAGGCTTCGATTTCCCCTGCCTCAAGCATGGCTTTTGCTGCCAAGGGAGCGTTGTGAGTCAATGCTAGTGCCAAATTAAGTTCATCTGGGCTAGCCTCTGGACACTCTTGGGTGAGCCATTGGCGACTCACATTGACGTCGTCATTATCTAAATGGAGGTGTTGGCAGCGACTGATGATGGTTGCAGGTAAACTGTTTCGTTCGGCAGTATACAGCATCAATAAAACGTCATCGCCAGGTTCTTCTAATGTTTTTAACAAAGCGTTATACCCAGCAATCGTCATTTTCTCCGCTTGAAAAATAACCGCTAATCGCCAGGTTGACACGGCTGCCGTTTCCGTTAAATTACTGGAGAGTTCTCTGATCTGAGATATAGAGATTTGTTTTTTATCTTCCGCAGTCTCTATCCAATAATAATCAGGATGATTTTGCGCAACGAAGAGCTGACAAGAACGGCATGAATGGCAAGCACCCTTAGCAGTTGGCGCTGCGCATAAAACCCATTGAGACGCCTCATGCAACCATGTGTCTGCGCCATAGCCTGCCTTGCTGGTTAACAATAGTGCATGCGGTAAGCGCTGACTTTGCCGCGCTTTAACTAGACTATTAAATGCTTCTTCTTGCCACACGTACACTGGCATTACCTATGTTGTTCTAGAAAAGCATTAAACTGCTTAGTGATCGATGTCTGAACATCTTCAAGTGACTGGCTTGCGTCAACCAGCATAAACCGTAGTTCGTCTTCTTGCATTCGCCGCAAATACGCCGAACGCACGCGATTAAAAAATTCTATTTCTTCTTGTTCAAAACGATCGAACTCTCCGCGTTGTGCAGCTCTACCCAAACCAATATTAGGGTCGAGATCAAGAAGTAACGTTAAGTTTGGCTTAAATCCATCAATGGCTATTAATTCAAGCTCCTCGATTAATTGCCATGAAAGTTTTCGCCCTCCTCCTTGATAAGCAAATGTGGCATCGGTAAAACGATCAGAAATCACCCAGTTTCCTTTAGCCAGTTCAGGCTTTATGAAGTTCTCAACATGTTGAGATCGAGCTGCAAACATTAATAACAACTCAGCCTGAGGCGTTACCGGTTCATCTCGGCAGGCTAACAGTAACTCACGAAGTTGCTCCGCTAACTCAGTCCCACCGGGTTCACGGGTAACGACATAAGGAATACCGGCGTCTTCGAGTAAGGTTTTCATCAACTCTAAGTTGGTGGTTTTTCCACCACCTTCACTGCCTTCAATTGTTATAAATTGTGCGCTCATGCTACTGCTTTAATTGATATTTTTTTACGGCTTGATTGTGTTCTTCAAGTGTATCACTAAATTGATGACTGCCGTCACCTTTGGCGACGAAATATAGAGCGCTACCAGGCTCAGGATTAAGTGCCGCATGAATCGCTTCTCTTCCGACGATCGCAATTGGTGTTGGTGGTAAGCCGCGTCGCGTGTAAGTGTTGTAGGGTGTATCGGTGCGAAGGTGTTTCCGAGTAATATTGCCATCGAAGTTTTCACCAATACCATAAATGACGGTAGGGTCCGTTTGTAACCGCATCTTTTTCTGCAAACGTCTCACAAACACACCTGCAATGGTTGCTCTTTCTGATTCAAGCGCGGTTTCCTTTTCTATTATCGAAGCCATGATTAGAGCTTGATACGGCGTTTGGTAAGGCAAATTTGATTGTCGCTCAGACCATTCTTCTTCGAGTACTGCTAATAAGCGCTGGTGCGAACGTCGTAAAAGATCAGCGGCATTGTATCCGGCTGGAAAATGATAAGTATCAGCGAATAACGCACCTTCGGCATGATCGTATTTGAGATCTAGCGCTTCGAATATTTGTTTATCATTTAATCCCTTGAGATCGGTGGTATCAATTTCACCATGTTGTAGCAACATTCTAACCACTTGATTAAAAGTTAATCCTTCAACGATGGTGAAGGTGTATTGAATTTGCTTACCACTGACCAGTAATTCAAACACATCGTGAATTGTCATTGAAGGCGATAACAAATAGCGACCTGCTTTTACTTGAGTTAGCTCTGGATGAAGCTTTAGAAATATTCGACCAAACCATTCTTGAGAGGTCAGTTCTTCTGATACAAGTTGGCTCAAAACAGCGTTTGCACCGCTACCGGCTTTAACTTCAAAAACCAAAGATTGCTGTTTAACAATCGGCGCAGACAAAAACTGTTGATAAGAAAAGTAAAACCAACTGATCGTCATAATGACAATTAACGTTAACAAACCAACGAGAGATCGAGCTTTAATCATGTTTATTCTTATTTAGCCATGTTGATAAAGATTCAGCAATTTCGCTACCAATCAATTGTTTATCTTCAAGAAAGTTTACCGGAACGACCCCTCTTAAACAATTTGTTAGAACAATTGCATCCGCTTGAGCCAGCTCCGAGAGATAAAGATCACGAGCAATGACCGGACAGTCACTGAAATTTTCTAGAATAAGGTTTCGAATAATTCCTTGTACTCCGTAAGCTTCTAATTTTGGAGTAACAAAACAACCATCGATAAACGCGAAAATATTCGCCTGCGTTGCACTGACCACAAATTGTTGAGGCGTTAACTGTTGTTCGCAATATTTAGTAGCGACCATAACACCCTCATCAGCGTTCTGTGCAACCACTTCGTTTCTTGCTAAGACGTTATCTAACCGATTCAAGTGCTTTATTTTAGAGAGAGATGGATTAATACTCGCGTTAGTTTTGCATATAATCATGCGCTGAGCAGAACTATCAAACCAATCAGATTCTTTTGGTTCAATGAAAATAAAAACACGGGTCGTCTGTTTTTGACCAATTCCATATCCACGAACATCGCCATCGCGAGTAACGAGTATCTTGCCTACGCCAAAAAGCGGAAGAGATAGGTGAGTGAAAAACTCCGCTAGTTGATCAACATCAAAATCAGTAAAACCTAAATGATTCGCACTGGTTTCTAGACGTGCTAAATGTTTATCAATTAATTCTAATTTTGAATTTGAGATCTTGCCTGTGGAAAAAAAACCATCACCGTAATTCAACCCTCTATTTCGAGGGTTGATATTAGTGGAATGGGATACTAACTCAATTATCATGCAATTCAGGCATTAAATGCGCTGAAATAATAAGGAGCCGTTAGTGCCACCGAACCCAAAACTGTTGCACAAGGTTGTGTCAATTTTCGACTCTTTCGCGGTTAGTGGGACAAAGTCTAGATCACATCCTTCGTCTGGATTTTCTAAGTTTAGTGTTGGAGGAGCGACATTGTCTCGAATAGCAAGAATACTGAAAATGGCTTCAACAGAACCAGCGGCACCAAGAAGATGACCTATCGCTGACTTAGTTGAGCTAACCATAACCTTGTCTGAATGACTACCTAACACTGATTTAATCGCGCGGCATTCAGCGAGATCACCGACTTTTGTCGACGTTCCATGGGCATTAATGTATTGCACAGAGTCAGCCGTTAAGCCCGCATCTTTTAGCGCATTGCGCATAGAAAGTGCTGCTCCGTCGCCATTTTCTGGTGGAGCCGTCATATGATGGGCGTCTCCACTCATGCCGAAACCGGTTAATTCGGCGTAAATCTTTGCGCCGCGTGCTTTCGCTTTTTCATATTCTTCAATCACAAGAACACCTGCGCCATCTCCAAGCACAAAACCATCACGA
Organism: Pleionea litopenaei; assembly: GCF_031198435.1. GTDB lineage: Bacteria > Pseudomonadota > Gammaproteobacteria > Enterobacterales > Kangiellaceae > Pleionea > Pleionea litopenaei. The sequence continues at coordinate 479,528 of NZ_CP133548.1, read as the reverse complement.
TCTTTGTCCCACGGCCGACTGGCTTGCTGAGGTGAATCGTTGCGGGTTGACAATGCTCGAGCCGCAGAAAAGCCTGCCAAGCCGATTGGGCAAGTGGCCATTTCAGCACCACCTGCAACCATCACATCGGCATCGCCATAAGCAATCATTCGCGCTGCTTGACCAATCGAGTGAACGCCCGTTGTGCAAGCGGTAACAATTGAAATATTAGGACCGCGCATTCCATACATGATCGACAGTTGACCCGAAATCATATTAATGATCGATCCTGGCACATAAAACGGAGAGACTTTTCTCGGACCATTATTGTGTAACTTAAGAATATTTTCTTCAGTTGCCGATAACCCACCGATGCCAGAGCCAACACAAACGCCGACTCTTTGTGGATCCTCTTGCTCCATATCGATGCCAGCATCATTAATTGCTTGAACGCTGGCAGCAATTCCAAACTGAATAAATGGATCGAATTTTTTTGCGTCTTTGGCCGACATGAAAGCAGAAGCATCAAAGCCTTTGACTGAAGCGCTAAAACGAGTATTGAAGTCTGTAACATCAAAACTTTCAATAGGCGCTACGCCGCTTTTACCCGCAATCAAATTACTCCAGGTATCTTCAACATTAAGCCCTAGTGGAGAAACCATTCCTAACCCGGTTACTACTACGCGTCGACCATTCACTATCATGTCTCCTTAGTTTTAAGATTAAATCTCTAACGCACTGCCATTAAACGCTGTTGATAATGACTAATATTTTACGTAACTTTGCCACTAAGAGATTTATTTTCTCGATAAAAAAACCGCATAGAAAGATAACTTTCAATGCGGTTTTTTACAATCCTGTGCGGACGAGTCCGCAGAAAGACTTAAGCGCCTTCTACATTCGCTTTGATGTAGTCTACAGCAGCTTGAACAGTACTGATCTTCTCAGCTTCTTCATCTGGGATTTCAGTATCGAACTCTTCTTCAAGAGCCATGACTAACTCAACAGTGTCTAAAGAGTCTGCACCAAGGTCGTCGACAAATGACGATTCTGCGGTTACTTCTTCTTCTTTAACGCCCAATTGCTCAACAACAATCTTCTTTACGCGCTCTTCAATAGTACTCATGACTAAGTTTTTCCTCCAAATTCACAGGCTTTAATGCGCTGCTAGTTTATTGATTCGTATGCAAACTGCAAGTCGCAATTGCTAAATAATTCTTGGTCAGACCACAAACAGATTCTATTATCATGGCTTTACCTGACTAAAATCAAGCAGTTATTTCAATTCAGCTTAATTCTCATGCCGAGATTAAGCCATATTCATACCGCCATTTACATGTAAAGTTTCGCCAGTAATGTACCCTGCGGCATCAGAAGCAAGGAAATTTACCGCCGCTGCGATGTCTTCTGGACGACCTAATCGACCCAAAGCAATCTGCTGTTGTAGTCCATTTCGTTGCTCATCTGACAAAGCTTGTGTCATATCAGTGTCGATAAAACCAGGCGCTACAACGTTGACCGTGATCCCTCGAGAACCAACTTCTTTGGCTAGCGATTTAGAGAATCCTATCACTGCCGCTTTAGCGGCTGAATAGTTCGTCTGTCCGGGATTTCCGGTTGTTCCAACCACCGATCCTACGCTAATGATTCTTCCCCATCGAGCTTTAGTCATGCCGCGTAAGCAAGCTTTCGACAACCGATAGATTGACGTCAAGTTGGTTTGAAGAATGCTTTCCCACTCATCATCTTTCATTCGCATTAACAAGTTATCTCGTGTAATGCCGGCATTATTGACCAGAATATCAGGTGTTGCTCCGTAAGCTTCTTTAATTGCGGCTAGCAGCTGTTCTATAGAGTCAGAATCGGCAACGTTAACGACCATTCCCTGCCCCTTAATTCCTTCAGCAGCAAAATATTCTGATATTTTGGTTGCTCCATTTTCGCTGGTTGCAGTGCCAACTAGAGTGTGGCCTTGCTGACCAAGAGCAATCGCTATTGCTTTACCTATGCCTCGACTAGCACCGGTAATTAATACTAATTTTGATTGTTCAGTCATTTAAGTGTTCCCTTGATGATTATTTTAAAGTGTCTACGGCACTGGAGAATTTATCCGAATCTAACAATGGATAGCTATTGATACTCCGATCAATTCGCTTGTTCAGTCCACTAAGCACATTGCCAGCGCCACACTCAACAAAACTATTAATCGACATAGACACTATTTTAGAAATGGTTTCAGTCCATCTTACGGGACTGTAAAGCTGACGTACCAAAGCCTCTTTAATCGCTTCTTGCGACTGTTCGATGGAAACATCTACATTATTGATGACATCAATAGACGGTGAATTAAAGGCTACAGACGCCAACTTTTCGGCTAACTTTTCTGCTGCCGGTTTCATTAACGCGCAATGAGAAGGAACACTTACGGGTAAGGGCAACGCTCGCTTAGCGCCTCGTGTTTTGCACTCTTCCATCGCTCGATCGACAGCGGCAGCATTTCCGGCGATAACCACTTGGCCTGGCGAATTATAGTTGACAGGCGCAACCACTTCGCCTTGCTCCGCTGCAAGGCAAGCCTCAAGAATTGCACTATCATCTAAACCTATGATGGCAGCCATTTTCCCCGTACCAGCAGGCACTGCCTGTTGCATAAATTCCCCTCTTGCAGCTACCAAAGAAGCAGCCTCTCCAAGAGATAAAACGTCCGCACAAACCAAAGCAGAGTACTCACCAAGACTATGGCCGGCCAGTACCTGTGGACGAGTTTCACTTTGTTCATTCCACAAGCGCCATAACGCCACACTTGCAGTCAGCAATGCTGGCTGAGTTTTGTCGGTCTGATTAAGTTGCTCCTCAGGCCCTTCTTGACATAATGCCCATAAATCATAACCAAGAGCATCTGATGATTCTTGAAAAGCTTCAGTAATGATGGGTTGGTTTTGGAAACTACTTAACATGCCCAAAGATTGTGATCCTTGGCCAGGAAAAATAAATGCATTGCTCATGCAATACTCCTTTACATTCTTATTTTTTTAAAATTTCATCAGTGCAGAGGCCCAAGCAAAGCCACCGCCAAACGTTTCTAATAAAACGGTTTGTCCTCGTTGGATGCGGCCATCGCGAACGGCAGCATCAAGAGCGAGTGGAATCGACGCACTTGAGGTGTTTCCATGTTGATCGACCGTTACTACAACTTGCTCCATTGGCATTTGTAATTTCTTAGCGGTCGCTTGAATAATACGAATATTCGCTTGATGTGGGACTAACCAGTCAATATCTGATTTTTGTAATTGATTGGCTTCAAGGGTTTCATCGACAATGCTGCTCAATGTTTTGACCGCTACTTTAAATACTTCATTGCCACTCATAAACACTTTCGGGCTCGCGCACCCTTCTGTTTGTCCTCGAATGGCATTAGGAGAATAAAGCAGGTCGACGTATTTTCCATCGGCATGTACGTGGGTTGACAATAGCCCTTGCTCTTCACTCGCAGACAATACTACCGCACCGGCTCCGTCTCCAAACAATACACAGGTCGTACGATCATTCCAGTCAACAATTCGAGATAATACTTCCGTTCCAATGACCAAGACGTTCTTCTTATGACCAGTTTTAATGTATTGGTCCGCCACGCTAAGTCCGTATACAAACCCTGCGCACGCAGCGGTTACATCAAATGCGGCAACGCCTTCTAGCCCAAGATGACGAGTCACAAAACAGGCCGTGCTTGGAAATAGCCGATCAGGGGTCGCTGTCGCACAAATCACCATATCGATGTCTGTTTTTTCAAGACCCGCGGCTTCGATCGCTTTTAGGGCAGCTTTCGCGGCAATGGTTGAAGCGGTATCTGAATCATCGGCGATGTGCCTTTGTTTGATGCCGGTTCGCTCGACGATCCATTGATCAGACGTTTCGACCATTTTCTCAAGATCGGCGTTGGTCCGGACAAGGCTTGGTAAATAACTTCCGGTACCTGAAATACGACTATACATAACGTTATGTCCTACTGTTTACGAGTTTTTCTACTTCTTCTGCAATTTTACTGGGCACAGAATGGTTGACTTCTTTTATGGCTTCTTCAATGGCATGGACGGTTGCCTTAACCGATGCTCCACCATGACTTTTTATCACTATACCCTTCAATCCAATAAGAGTCGCGCCATTATAGCGATCTGGGTCAATTTCCTTTTTAAATGATTTCAGAATTGGGCGAATAATCAATCCGACCAGTTTGTTTAATCGATTAGCTTCGAACACGGCTTTTAGTTTCATGCCGAGTAAACGAACGATTCCCTCACTTGCTTTTAATACATTGTTGCCGGTAAAACCATCGGTCACAACGACATCACACTTGCCTTTGAAGATATCGTTTCCTTCGATAAAACCGACATAATTAACTTCAGCACACTCACTCAGAAGTTTCGCAGCTTGCTTGACTTGATCATTACCCTTTATCTCTTCTTCACCAATGTTCAATAAGCCCACTCTCGGCGCTTTCAAAGCGTCGTTTGCTGCACACAATACCGACCCCATTATTCCAAATTGAAACAAGGTTTCTGAGTCACAGTCGACATTAGCGCCCAAATCGAGCATATAGGTATGGCCTGATTCAGTGGGCACGGCAGTAATAATGGCAGGCCTATCAATCCCAGGAATCATTTTTAAAACAAACCGCGCTAAAGCCATTAAAGCGCCTGTATTTCCCGCACTGACACAACCATCAACTGCCTCATCGCGAACTGCGTTTAATGCTAAGCGCATTGAAGATTGTTTTTTGCCTCTCAATGCGACCGATGGCTTGTCGTCCATTTCGACAACCTCTTCACAATGAACGAGAGTAATACGAGATAATAATTTATCGGAAGCGCCAGCCAACTCTTGTTGTATAGCAGCCTGTTGACCAAAAAGAGAGAGTTTTAGGGAAGGATTTTCGCGCAGCGCAATGATTGCTGCAGCAACAATGACGGGGGGACCAAAGTCCCCCCCCATGCAATCTATTGCTAGATGTATCGGTTTCAAAATTTTACAGAAAAACCTGGATAAAACCGGGTTTCTTTATAAAACTTTACGACCTTTGTAGTACCCATCTTCAGTGATGTGATGACGACGATGAACTTCACCGGTCGTTGCATCTTCTGACAAAGTTGGGCCTGTTAAAGCATCGTGTGAACGACGCATGCCACGCTTTGAACGTGTTTTGCGATTCTGTTGTACAGCCATTACCGTATCTCCTAATTACTAGTCTTCAGAATTCTGTTTTAACTGAGCCAAAACCGCAAACGGATTTGGCTTATCGCCTTCTTTTTCAATAATTTTAGGCCCGAAACTTTGTTGCTTCGGACTCTCTGGAGCGTTAACGGATAACGGAAGAGACAAAATAATTTCGTCTTCAATCAACGTTAGCAAATTAAGCTCTTCTTCATCGTACAAAAAGGCTTCGTATTCTTCGGGTGCTGAAGCAATGGCTTCTTCTGATAACACAGGGTAAAACACCACTTCTGATGCAATCGACACCGACACCGGCTGAAAGCTGGTTTGGCATGCCATAGTCACTTCGCCGTCTATCGTACAACGCATTAATTTTCGTCGATCTTCATCGATCCATCCAACGACAGAGGCATTAAGAACCCCTTCGTCATCAGATAAATACGCTTTTAAGCGAGACAACTGCTTTATTGGAATCTCGCGATGAGTCTCCGCAGCATTTTCTGCCAGTTTAAAAGGATTTATCGACCAGGTAACTTCGGCTTTTTGCATAGGCGCGCAATTCTATAGATAAACTGTTGAAAGGTCAAAAAAAATTGCTGTTTTATGTTACTTTCAACAGTCGCTGTATTTCAACCCGAACTCGACAGTTTTTAAAAAACCATTTATTATTAACAATCAATAAGTTAAAGTGTTTTATTAATGTTCAATATGAATTTAATTTTAGCCTCCTCCAGCACTTATCGAGCACAACTACTGCGACAACTTCGCTTAAAAGCCCAATCAATCGCTCCAAACATCGACGAAAAGCCAGTTAACGGTGAAGATCCTAAGCAACTGGCAACTCGACTGGCTGCAGAAAAAGCCGCAGCAGTCATCACTCAAATAGGCCGTTTAGAAGAGCCTTCCATTGTTATCGCGTCAGACCAAGTTGCTTATTGCAACCATAAAATGCTCGGCAAGCCTCACACAGCTGAAAACGCCATTGCTCAGCTTACTGATATGTCTAACAAGACCGCTGAATTTTATACGTCGTTGTTTATGCAAAACACCCAAACACAACAAACCTTTACCCATTTAGATGTCACTAAAGTCAATTTTCGAACTTTGACATCCCAAGAAATCAAGAATTATGTCGCCTTGGAATCACCGTTTGATTGCGCGGGTAGTTTTAAATGCGAGGGGCTTGGCATTTCACTTTTTAATAGCATCGAGACACACGATCCATCCGCATTGGTAGGTCTACCCCTTATTTCCGTTACCAAGGGGCTGATTAACTTGGGCTTAAACCCTCTGTTGATTGGCAATGCCGAATAGCTTAAGTAGCGCACAATCCGGGTTTATAACCGTTCAATTATTTAAAGCCAGAGAGTGAACACGCTTTAGATTATTTTTAGTACTTCTTTAAGTTGGCCAATATCATCGATCAACCAATCGGGTTGCAGCGCCGATAAATCTTCAAGACTGTGAGCACCGTAACTTACCGCGACCGTTTTTATCTGCGCCGCTTGTGCCATCGCAATATCGTGTGTGGTGTCTCCTATCATTAAGCAATGCTGCTTATCCCACTGATTGCGTTTGAGCAATTGAAGAAGCATATCCGGCTCAGGTTTACTCATGGCCTCATCAGCACAAATTGAATCATTGAATAAACAACGGATCGGTGTTTCTGCAAGTACCCTTTCTAAACCAGCTCGAGCTTTGCCTGTTGCAATCGCAAGTGAATACCCTGATTGTTTGACTTGTTTCAGCATACTTTCTGCTCCGTCAAACAGAGGCGTTGCTATATGATTTCCTTCAACATATTGAAACCGATACTCGCTATACAAAGCGGAAACTAAGTCTTCTGATAATTGACCAAATAAACAATCAAACGCTTTTTCTAAACTCAGACCGATAATGTGTTTTACCTCATGATCAGTCGGCACACTCAGATTTAGGCGACGCGCGGTCTCTTGCATCGCAGATACAATTCGCGGTGCAGAGTCCATTAAAGTTCCGTCCCAATCAAAAATCAGATGACGAATTTCGATCAACGTAACCTCTCTAATAATTGACTTAACGATTCATCGTATTCAGCTTTCACAGTAATCGGCTTACTGTCACGCTTCTCTTTAAAGGTTAACTTGCGTGCGTGTAAAAACAAACGCGAATAGTTAAACTTTTCTCTAAGCATTTGATCCGTTTCTTGATCGCCATATTTCGCATCGCCCACAATTGGACAACCAACAAACTGAGCATGTACACGAATTTGATGAGTTCTTCCGGTGACCGGGCTGCATTGAACCAAAGTTAACCCTTCAAAGTTTTGTTCAATTGAAAAGTCGGTTATCGACGGCTTACCGGCAGGGTCGACCTTAACGACTCGTTCGCCTGACTTTAGTGTATTTTTAAGTAATGGTGCATCGACCCGACGTGTGCGTTTGGGCCAACGCCCCTTAACAAGAGCGACGTATTCCTTGTGCATTTTCTTATCTCTTAATTGCTCATGTAAGAAGCGCAATACACTGCGTTTTTTGGCAACAAGAAGGCAGCCACTGGTGTCGCGATCAAGGCGATGAACGAGCTCTAAAAACCTAGCATCAGGTCGAAGTTGGCGTAATGCCTCAATGACGCCAAATGACAGTCCACTACCACCATGCACTGCCATGCCAGAGGGCTTATTAATTACCAATAACCCTTCAGTTTCGTAAATTATTTGCCGCTCAAGAGCTTGGACCTGATCCAGGTTCACGTTGATTGGCTTTTCTTCAGATTCGGCGAGCCTTACCGGCGGAACTCTGATCAAGTCGCCAATTTCTAGTTTATAAGGCGCCTTCACCCGCTTTTTATTAACTCTCACTTCACCCTTACGAAGAATTCGATAGATATGGCTCTTTGGAACACCTTTCAAAAAGGTGACCAAAAAGTTGTCGATCCGCTGTCCGCAGTGGTTATCGTCGATAGTGATAAACTGAACTTTATTCAAAATGATTAAACTTTATTCAAATCAGTGATTTAACAAGCCAGCATTGTAGCATTAAATGATAAATAAATTGATGAGATCTCGCTTCCCTGCTATATTTGCCTAGTTATGAGAAAAAGGCATAAATGCCTTCTAACACAAGATTTTTACTTGCAGCCTCTAAAGCAATCAGGTTTTAGAGTAAGACATTGAGCTGCAAGCCTTTAACTGACTATAAGCGTCAGTCGATACGCAAAGATATCGAAGCAAGCGAACGTAAGACTCACAAGCGATGATCCTTATAAATCAAAGCTGAGCCGTCCGCAGGAATTAATAGGCTCGGACATGGATAGTTAAACTTCAGGGTTAAACTGCATAGTTAAACTAATATGTCTGAGTAACTGATAGCGCAATCTATCAAGGAAGCCAAAAATTGGTTTTGTTTTCAAGATATTACACGGGTTTCACGTACTGGCATTAAAGGTACGGCGGTCCGGTGTATTTAATTGATCCTGTCATTCGCCTTCGATAACTAAGCTCTCGGCTGCGCTAGATTATAAAACGAGAGTAATACTAATAATGAAACGTATGTTAATCAATGCGACTCAGCAAGAAGAAATGCGAGTTGCACTGGTCGATGGTCAGCGTCTTTACGACCTCGACATCGAACTTCCTGGACGTGAACAAAAGAAATCCAATATTTACAAAGGCCGTATCACTCGAATTGAACCGAGTTTAGAGGCTGCGTTTGTAGACTATGGCGCTGAGCGGCATGGCTTTCTTCCTCTAAAAGAAATAGCTCGTTCCTATTTTAAAGACCCATCTGCTCGTGGTCGAATCAACATAAAAGACGCGGTAAGTGAAGGTCAAGAATTAATCGTTCAAATCGATAAAGAAGAACGAGGCCAAAAAGGCGCTGCGCTAACAACGACAATCAGCTTAGCCGGTTGCTATGTTGTACTTATGCCAACGAACCCTCGAGCAGGGGGAATTTCTCGACGCATCGAAGGTGATGAACGGGAACAATTAAAAGATGCTATGCGATCGATTGACGTGCCTAAAGGTATGGGTTGTATCGTTAGAACAGCGGGCGTTGGCCGTGGCGCTGAAGAATTACAATGGGATCTAAGTGTTCTCCTTAATATTTGGGATGCCATTCAAAAGCATGCTGAAGCACGCCCCGCTCCTTTTTTAATTCATCAAGAAAGTGATGTGCTCATTCGAGCGGTTCGCGACTATCTACGCCCTGATGTTGGTGAGATCATCATCGACAAGCAAGAGGCTTTCGACAAAGTACGCAACTATTTACAGTTGATCCGTCCTGACTTTGTGAATCGAGTTAAGTTATATACCGATCGAGAGTTCCCTTTATTTAATCGTTACCAAATCGAATCGCAAATTGAATCGGCTTTTCAGCGAGAAGTTCAGCTTCCTTCTGGTGGCTCAGTCGTCATTGATCCGACTGAAGCGTTAATTTCAATCGATATCAACTCAGCTCGGGCAACCAAGGGTTCAGATATCGAAGAAACGGCGCTCAACACCAATATAGAAGCCGCCCAAGAAATCGCACGACAATTAAGGTTACGTGATATTGGTGGTCTTATCGTTATCGACTTTATCGATATGTCACCCGTAAAAAATCAACGTGAAGTAGAGCGAGTGTTAAACGAAGCCTTGCAGTCTGACAGAGCTCGAGTTCAAATCGGTAGAATTTCTCGATTTGGTCTTCTTGAAATGTCTCGTCAAAGACTAAAACCCTCTCTCGGAGAATCTAGCCAAGAAACCTGCCCTCGTTGTAATGGTGTCGGACGAATTCGCGGTATTGAATCATTAGCTTTGTCAATTTTCCGCTTGATAGAAGAAGAAGCGACCAAAGAATCAACATCACAGGTCCAAGCGTTTCTACCCGTTGATGTAGCAACCTTCTTGCTCAATGAAAAGCGTAAAATTATTGCCGCGATAGAAAAACGTAGAAAAGTTAAAGTGGTGTTAGTACCACATCCAGAATTGGAAACTCCACACTTTGAAATTTTGCGCTTACGCGAAGAAGACGTTACCGAGCATCGTAGTTTTGAACTAAAAATCGAAAGCAATGAAGAAGAAGCGCCAACGTCTCGGGCTTATACTCCACCGGCAGCAAAATCAAGCAGTGAACAACCTGCAGTACAAGCCATTCAAGCTCCTACTGCGCCAGCTCCGGTTGCTAAAAAGAAAGACAGCAAAGACGATAAACCAGGCTTACTAAAACGTATTTTCAACTTTTTATTTGGCTCTGATGATAAAGACAAGAAAAAGAAAGGTGGTAAGCAACAAAACAATAAAGGTCGACGCAATAATCAACGTCAAGGCAATCGCAATAAACGAAGACCACAAAACCGACGCAATAACCAAGATCGCAATGATTCTAGAAACAATGATTCTAGAAACAATGACTCAAAAAGTAATGAATCTAAAAACAACGATTCTAGAAATAATGAGTCACGCGGTAATGACAATCGTCAAGATAAACGCCAAGACAATAAACGCGATAATAATCGAAACGACAATCGTCGTTCTCGTTCGCAACGTGATCAGAATAAATCACAAGAGAATCGTTCAAACGAACGTTCAACTGACAGCAAGGTAAAACGCGAACCTAGAGTTCCACGTAATGAACGTGGTAATGATCAAAAGGTTGCTCGTGAGAAAAACCGTAAATTGGCTGAAAGAAATTCAGAGGGAGATACGCAAAAAGACGAAGCTAAAGTCTTAGCCAATACCTCTAAAAATGAGGTTGCTACTCAGAAACCAGAACCATCAACACAGACCTCAATGACTGAAACTGTAAATACTTCTGAGCAGCCAGTAAAAAGTGAGTCAAAAACTGAACAAGTAAAACGCAATATTGCTTCGTACGACACTCCGGTTTCGTCAAGAAATGTAAAACATGATCTAGCGAAAGAAGCTTCTGTCGAGGTCAGCGAAACTGCTCCATCAGAGCCCTCTGAAACGCTTCAACCGGCGGCCGACTCCAACACAGTGCCTTCGAAAGAGAATACAGAAACAGACGTTATCTCTGACGACGCAAAGGTAAATCAATCTGATTTAGCGGTCGATTCTGCCAATGAAGAAGTCACCACAAGTGATGTTAAGCCAGCGGAGACTGAGTCAGAGAATCGCACCGAAGTTGAGCACGCGCCACAAGAGTCACAACACTCTGAGCAATCAACCATCGAGCGCGCGGCAGGCGAAGTAGAAATAAATCGTTCTAGTACTGAAGAGTCGACTGCTTCAAACTCTCATGAGCCAAAAGCTTCAGCTCAAAAAGATTCAGTTCAAGAAGTTGCGTTTGAACAAGCACATGTGAAAGTTGCAGAGTCTTCGGCTTCTAAAAGCGAAGAGTCTACCTCAGCTTCTAGTGAGTTAGAGTCATCTTCAACGGCTGATAACTTAAAAGAAGAAATTAAAGCGCCAGTGATCATTCGTGGACACGCCAACGCGCCAATGGCAAAACCAGAGTCAATAGGTGAACTGCAACCAGTAGAGTTTTCTCATCAAAGCAATGCTGATTTAACACCACCGATTACTCGCGAAAAATCTGCTGCTGATGCGGTTTCGAGCAGTCAAAGTCCGATGGCTAAAGCGTCAATAGCGTCGCTAGATTCCTCTCAATCAAGTGAACCAAACGACGCGCAGTAAGCAATAAAAGTTAGTAATAAAAAAAAGCCCACACTTGTGGGCTTTTTTCTTTTACTGCTTTTGCTTTCTTTGCTGAGCTAAGCCTATCTACTTCTACCCTTTTTACTTACTCAAGCAGAAGAACTTATGCTAGGCCAGACTAATCAATCGAAGTACTTATTTATTGAGCTAACTTATATAAAGTAGTTTTGATTTCAGACATTAGTACCTAGTGCTCAATCATTTGTCCACTTTGCATAACACCAATGGTCTTCGCTCCTTGACGGCGTGGATCAGATGCTCCCAGTGCCTCACCCTTCTCATTTTTAGCAACTGATTGTACACTTCCTGACACTCGAGAGTTCGACATTGTATGACCAAGTTGTTTTAATCTTAGTAAAACCTCGGCGCCAAAACCTGGCTCTATAAAGATCTTATCAGGATACCACTGGTGATGAAAACGCGGCATGTTGGCAGCGTCAGCGATATTCATACCGAAATCAATCACATTGACTATTTGATGAAGTACTGTGGTAATGATTCGACTTCCACCGGGACTTCCGGTCACTAACACTGGCCGTTTGTTCTTTAGAATAATGGTCGGCGTCATCGAACTTAACGGTCGCTTGTTCGCTTCTATCGCATTGGCTTTTCCACCGAGTAAACCGTACGCATTCGGACTTCCTGGTTTGGCTGAGAAGTCATCCATTTCATTATTTAAAAACACTCCGGTACCCGGAACTATTTTGCCCGATCCAAAACTAAAGTTTAGCGTGTACGTATTGGTTACAATATTGCCCCAACGATCAATCACAGAAAAATGAGTCGTTTGATTACTTTCCTTTATCTGGAATTTGCTGGGAAGTATGTTTTCCGATGGAGTTGCTTTCTCTAAAGAGATACTTTTGGCAAGCTGTTTTGCATAGTCTTTATTTATAAGCTGCTCAACAGGTACTGCGATAAAATCAGGATCTCCCAAGTGCTTGCTTCGATCAGCATAAATTCGCTTGAATGTCTCTGTTAACAAATGGATATGTTGTGAACTTCCCCATTGAACATCGTCGAAGGAAAAATTCTCGAGAATATTCAGTGCTTGAATAATATGTACTCCACCAGAACTAGGAGGTGGCATTGAAACAACGTCATATCCTCGATAAGTGCCTCGAATCACTGGTCTTTCTTTAGCTTGATAATTTGCCATATCAGAAGCAGCGATAAAACCGTTATTATTTTTCATATAGGTTTCGAATAACTGAGCCGTTTTGCCTTTATAAAAACCATCTGCGCCTTTTAATTTAACTCTTTCTAAGGTTTCAGCTAAGTCTGTGAAACGCATAATTTCGCCTGGCCGGTAACTCATTCCGTCGGGCTTAAAATACCATCGAGCAACCTCAGGGTCCTGAATTAGCCGAGTCTTACGAGCTTCTAAAGAATCTAGGAAGGGATAGTCCGCAGTTATTCCATCTTTTGCCAAATCGATCGCTGGTTGTAAAACTTGCTCTCGTTTAAAACTCCCATAGTTTTCTAATGCATGAAGCAACCCGGCAACGGTTCCTGGAACACCAGACGACTTAGTGGAGTATCTAGCAGAATTCTTATCAACATTTCCATTTTCGTCTAGAAACATCGAGGCGCTCGCTTTTGAAGGTGCCATTTCTCGATAATCGATTGCAATAAAGCGGTCTTCTTTCGCGAGGTAAATAAGCATAAAACCGCCTCCTCCGATATTTCCAGCTTTTGGAAGAGTAACAGCTTCTGCAAAACCTAATGCAACGGCTGCATCAATGGCGTTTCCACCTTGAGCGAGAATATCCGCTGCAACTTTAGAGGCACGAAACTCTTGTGAAGCAACCATGCCTCCATCTGATCGTATCGGTTGATGGATTGATTCCCACTCTATCAGTGCGTCGTTCGCAATTGCATTTACACAACATAATGCAATGAAAAATCGTAAAGTCGATTTTAATATCATACATTTTCCTTTATCAGTAACTCATTAAGGGGCACCAGTTCAAATATCGCTTCATTCATCAGCAAATCAGCCCCGTAGCTAATTTTCTTTTCAATTTCTGCTGGATGCATTTGACTGCGACATTTGAACACAAAGGCTCCTTGTTCACCTCTGGGTTTAAGCGACTCTATTAGGTCGATCGATAAATAGGCAATCACACTTCGATTAATTAGACTTGACCGATGACTGGTTACTGGCACTGGTATAACCGTTAGAATAAATTCAAAAGGAAGTAGGCGACCGTTACCACAGTCATAGGTACGATTGCTTATCAGTCGATGAAAATTATAAAGCCTTTGTTTTATGTCATGTATTGAACCCGACTCGAGCATTAAAAAACACTCACTGTTCCAGCGACATATCAAATCATCGCCAGATACGTAATCTTTGATAATGTCTGAAAAATCAGCCACTGCTGCCTCAACGTTTGCCTTATGCTCTTTTTCCAATAGCTCCGAGTAATTTTTAATGGCGATGGTAATTAAACAACCCGCAGGAAAATCCAACTGATTAGACTTATAAAACGCATCTTCATTGTTAATAATTTCTTCGAAAAACTTCCGTTTATAAAAGCGAGTGATTCTGTCTTTCTTAGCATATTCGTCAAATCGTGACTCATAATAAGCAATTCGTTCTCTTAACTGAACCAACTCTTGATTTGCTAAATCGGTTGCTGACTTTTCTCGCTCTATATCAAGTTGTATGTTTCGGATATATTCTCGATTCGCATTCAATTCACTTCTAACCAATCTTCCCCGATTAATCAAGCGGCGAGACCAAAGCGTAAACATAGCGCTGACCAAGACCAAACTAAGAACAATATAAAACATTACGCCCTTTTCTGACTGCCAGAAATTGGTATTTACTTCAATAGCGATATCTTTAATCGGAGAGTTCCAATCATTTCCAGTCACTTTTGTTTGAATCTCTAATGTTGCTCCGTCACCTACCAATCCAGATATATTAATAACACGTGTACTACCAATCTCAATCCACTCATCATTGAAGCCTTTAAGTCTATAGCGAAACTGATGGCTTGAAGGGTTCGAAAAATCGAGTGGAGTAAGCGATATACTGACAAGATCGGATTTCTTTGATAAAACAATCTTTTCAAAAGAATCAAACGAGCGGATGGCTTGATTATTAATTTTTATTGATGAAACCGAAGGAATGAAGTCTCTTTTTTCTACAATGATTGAATCAGGGTAAAATGAAGTAATACCGTTAATACCGCCAAAGAATATTTCATTGTCAGAACTTTTATGATAGGCCCACAAATTAAATTCATTACTTTGTAAACCATCTCTAGTGGTAAAGTGTTCAACCTTATTGGTTGAAGTGTAAAATCGAACAAGTCCATTGCTTGTACTTAACCACAATTCGTCGCCTTCTCCGGATAGAATTCCATAAACTGAGTCGTTTACCAAGCCATTATCTTCACTAAAATGCTCAAAATAGGCATTTTGAGTTAGACCGTTGTTCATCACCAGTTTGTTTAGGCCGTCTCCAGTACCTATCCAAATCACGCCTTGTGTATCTTCATAAATAACTTGTACATAATTGTGGCTTAAACTTTTAGTATTGTTTTCGTCATGAACAAATGCATGTTGAAATTCGGTACTCGGCTCTACCACAAAAAGACCTAAATCAGAGCCAATCCAGAGTAACCCTTCAACATCTTCATAAATATCGTTAATGATATAATTTTTATCGTCTAGATATTTTTTTATTCGATGAGTAAAGTCAATCACTCTAATGTTAGCCGTTTCATCGTATTTACCTTGAACGCCTTCAATCTTAACC
The DNA here is from genome assembly GCF_031198435.1 of Pleionea litopenaei. GTDB lineage: Bacteria > Pseudomonadota > Gammaproteobacteria > Enterobacterales > Kangiellaceae > Pleionea > Pleionea litopenaei. The sequence goes on along the minus strand of NZ_CP133548.1, from coordinate 463,929 downwards.
AGACCACTATCAACACCTATCCAAAGATCACCATTTCGGTCTTCGCTGATGGTAGATACAATGCCTTTAAATTTAGGGTGGCTTATTTGGTGATAACTTTGATAGTCTGGATCGTAAACATAAAGGCCCGACAATGTTGAAATCCACAAGTTATCGTATATATCAAAGTGTAACGAGGTTATAAAACTATTTTTTAAACTGCCTGTATGATCGGTAACTCTACGTAAAGTTTTTCTTTGGCTATCTATTTGGAATAACCCACTACCATAACTGCCAACCCAAATATTACCCAGTAAGTCCGTTGTTATGCTGTGGATCGTATTACTACTATTTAAATTGAATGCGTCGCGTTTGGTGAAATAATGATTGAAATTTTGTGTCTGCCGATTAAAAACGTTTAAGCCACTGCCATAGGTTCCTAGCCAAACCAAACCAACATCATCTTGAAAAATAGAAACGATATCGTCTGATAGTAAACCTCGTTGATCTATATAATTTTTATGGTACTGATAAACCCTATCAGCTAACGGATCAAAAACATTTAGACCGGTCGCCGTTGCAATCCATACCTTGTTCTCATTATCAACCAACAGAGATTGAATATGATTCCCAGATAATCTTCGATTAGTGGCGGCTGATGTATGAAATAGTTCAGCCGAGCCGCTTAACGTGCTATAGCGAATCAAGCCTTCACTCGTTCCAATCCATATGAGATCTTTACCATTAGAGTATATGGTCGTAATTCGAGTAATCTTTCTTCCAATATTATCTTCAGTGAAACACTGTTCTTTTAGCTCTAAGTTAGCGATATCAATACTGTTAAGGCAGTTCTTTTTTCCAAAATAAACGAGAGGACCCACAGAGTGTAATGACTCTATCGCGGTATTAACCTGATGTGTTTTAACACTCAACATCTCGTGGTATGGCTCGAGTTTTTGAGTTGAGTCATTAAACATCATTAACTGCTGTTTAACGACCACCCAAATACGATTGTAAATATCTTCTTCTATAACCGACACTCGACCTAAACTACCATCCATAGTTTGAACATTTTTAAAGTCTGTCCCACCGCTCCAAATAGCAAGCCCTTTTTCAGTGCCCACCCATAGTCGTCCTTGCGAGTCGGCGAGAAGTGCAGAGATCATATTGTCAGGCAAGGTATTCTCTTTACCGACCGTACGTTTAAATATTTGAAAGGTGTATCCATCGAATCGATTTAAGCCATCTTCCGTGCCTATCCACATATAACCATCTTGGGTTTTAGCAAAAGCAGTCACCGTATTTAACGATAATCCATCTTCAATGGCGTAATGAGAAAGGTGAAGTTGCGGGGAAAGAGTAACAAGGTTATGCGTAGAATCTGCTCGCAACTGGATAACGGCCGTTACGAACAGAAAAGCCAAAAACGCTTTGCGTAAATGATTGAAAACTAAATTATTGTGTTTTAACGTCAGTTGATTTCTCACTGTTTGCCCGAATGTCAGAAAGAAGCTCTGGTCGGAATCCCTTTTTATCACGATAAAACTCCGCTAACCATTCAAAGTCACGCTGCATGTCGCCGCAGGGTTCAAGAATTGGACCAAACCCGACTTCTTTGGTAGTTGTATCCAAGTACACCAGCTGAATCGGCACTCCTGCCTTAACGGCTACCCGATAAAACCCGGTTTTCCAATGATCTTTTTTGCTGCGAGTTCCTTCAGGAGAAAGCGCAAAATGCATGTGTTGCTTTTCATTAAATTTAGCAACAATTTGATCAACCACGTTTTCGGCCTTACTTCTATTAACTGGCTCACCGCCAATCGCCCGAAAGAACCATCCAAGTGGAGGCCAAAACAATGTATGCTTACCTATGAAGGTTGGCTGTAATCCAGAATACCACTTTACCAACAATAAAATAAGCACATCCCAATTAGATGTATGTGGGGCAAATATAATAACGCACTTGTCTATGGTTGGCTTTTCACCAACCACTTTCCAGCCCCACAGCGACAACCAGAACTTAGCAATCAAGCGTAACATTACAGAAACTAGCCATTGCCTTCATTGTGGATATCCATCACCATATCCACATCTTCAATCCCGCCTTCTGAAGACTTGGCTAAATCATTTCTTAATTGCTCTAAATTTGTTAAGTAATTCTCGTCAACGTCTCCAGTGATGTATTCACCAGTGAACACCGAAGTATCAAAACGAGAAATGTCCGCATTCCCTTCTTGAACGGATTCGATTAAGTCGTCTAAGTCTTGATAAATTAATTTATCAGTACCGATCAACTCTTGAATTTCTTCAATGCTTCGATCATGCGCGACTAACTCTTGTGCCGCAGGCATATCGATTCCATAAACATTCGGGTATCTGACTGGTGGAGCTGCAGAAGCGAAGTAAACTTTATTAGCGCCAGCTTCACGAGCCATTTCTACGATTTGCTTACTCGTTGTGCCTCGTACAATCGAGTCATCAACCAATAAGACATTTTTACCTTTAAACTCCAGCTCAATAGCATTCAACTTACGTCTAACCGACTTTTTCCGCATTTGCTGGCCAGGCATAATAAATGTTCTGCCTATATATCGATTCTTTACAAAGCCATGGCGCATTTTCAAATTAAGCCCATGGGCAAGTTGCATCGCACTTGTAGTTGAAGTATCGGGAATAGGAATCACAACGTCTATGTCATGATCAGACCATTCTCGAAGAATTTTTTCAGCCAGTTTCTCACCCATTCTTAAGCGAGCTTTATATACCGACACATTATCTATCATCGAATCTGGACGAGCTAAATAAACGTGTTCAAATATACACGGGCTCAACTGCGGGTTTTCAGCACATACTTGGCTGTGTAGGTTGCCTTCAAAATCTACAAAAATAACTTCTCCAGGCGCTACATCACGAATCAATTCATAACCTAGAGCATCAAGTGCAACACTCTCGGAAGCTGCCATATACTCCATTCCCAGTTCTGTTTCCCGCTTACCTATTACGAGTGGACGTATACCAGAGGCATCTCGAAAACATACCATGCCGACACCAAGAATTAAGGCAACAGCAGCATAACCACCAAAACAACGTTTATAGACTTGGCGGCCTGCTTCAAATATGTCTGCAGGTGTAGGTTTTAGTGTGGAGTTTTTCTGCAACTCATGCGCAAATACATTCAGTAAAATTTCTGAGTCGCTGCTGGTATTGATGTGACGACGATCGGTTTTATAAAGCTCTTGTTTCAAGTTTGCTGCATTCGTAAGATTACCGTTATGAGCCAGCGCGATACCAAACGGAGAGTTAACGTAAAAGGGCTGCGCCTCAGCAGAGCTTGAACAACCTGCCGTTGGGTAACGAACATGGCCTATGCCAACATTACCTGATAATCGATGCATATGACGAGTGTGAAACACATCTCGAACCAGCCCATTGGCTTTTCTCATAAACATGCGACCATCGTGAAGCGTCACCATACCAGCCGCGTCTTGCCCACGATGTTGCAATACCGTAAGAGCGTCGTAAATACTCTGATTGACTGGATATTGCCCTACTATACCAACTATACCGCACATAAATTTTCTAGCCTTTCATTAATCGTAGTTAATCTGTATCAAGCGAAAACGGTAACTCTTTCGGAACCTCAGGTTGATGATTCTTTAAATTATCATAGAACCATCCGCCAATGAGTTCAAAGTGAGGCCTCAGCTCCGATTGCTCCCACCAAGCATCTTGGGCAACTGGAGTGAATACTTTAAGAGAAATAATCAGGACAGATGCAATCAAAACTCCTCGTACGGCACCAAAAGCCATACCCATCATTCTATCCATACCGCTTAAGCCGGCACGTTCGATAAACTGACTGAGGAGAAAGTTGACTAAACCTGACATCGTTAACGTTAGAAAAAATAGAACACCCCAAGATATGCCTAAACGAAGGCTTGGGGTAGAAATATGGTCTTTAAGTAAATTAGCCAAATCGAGGTAAAACCATTTCGCGATAAAAAACGCTAAGATCCACCCCGCCAAAGAAAAGGCTTCTCTGATGAATCCACGAACCAAGCTGATTAAGGTTGAAATGAATATTAGAATTATTATTGCCCAGTCAAACCACACCATTGAACGAGAACCTATTTACTTATTTGGCAGGCGCATTTTACCAGAGCGGCTCGTCATCGCCTAGCGCACATTAGGTATTTATCAATTCTATTGTTTAGTCGGTTCCCAGCTGGTGACGATCGGCTTCAATCGAGTAATATCGGCTATTTTCGCGACATTTTGCTGCGCTTGTTCTTTCTTTAACCAAGGACCTACATACACCCTATACAATATTTTGTCTTTCGCCAGTTCAACCGGGCGAACAAAGCTTTTCAGCTGCTGCTCTTCAAGACGTTTCGCCAATAGCTCTGCATTTGAGTGCGATGAAAAACTCCCCACCTGTACGACCCAAGACGATTCCTTCAGTTCAGTAATGTTAGCTTTCTCTTTGGGCGTTTCTCGTTTAGCCGGTGTCGAGGTATTGGTTTTCGCTTGTTGTTGACTCTGACTGTTAGTCGCATCAGATTGGGTAGTAGATTTATCCGCAGTAGCTTCTCTAGACGAAGATGATTTGGGGTTCTTATTTGCAGATTCACTTGCATCGGTTGAGTCGTTTTTGATTTCCGAAGGCTTGTTACTTGATTTTTGCGCGGTAGATTGTGGGTTTGATCGAGTCGTTGTTTGAGATTCGGGGCTTGTAACTTTCGGTTTACTCGAATCATTAGCCGCTGAAGGCGTGTTAGCGCCATTACTTTCTTTTGAACTATTCAGTTCAACGACACCTCGATTATCAGGGATCGCCGTCTCAAATGCTCCTTTGGTCTTTTTCTGCCCTAAAATACCAGGAAGGAACACCACGGCTATTGCGACCAATACTATGGCACCAATTAGACGTTGCTTAATGGTTTGATCTACCGACATGAGTTTCACCAAAAAAATACGAGTGAGTTGCTAACCTATAAAGTTTTATCTTTGAACCATTCGCTTACTGTCGAAACGATGTAAAACGAACCAAATACGACTATACCACAGTCTTTCTCGCAATCTCTTATTATCCCAGGAAGTTCCGTTTCGATGTCGGAAATGACATACTTATTCGATAAGTCAGATGAACAACGATCAAGCAGCTCTTGCCCGGTCATTCCGCGCGGTCCTTGACTGTCTGCAAAGTACCATGTGCCCTCAATCGAAGTTAAGTGCGCTAAGCTCTCGGTTGACTTTTTATCTTTCAACATGGCACAAATGAAAATCCATCGACGTTTGCCCGTCGCGCGAACTTTTTGAGCGAGGTTCGCAACCGCTTGAGGATTGTGTGCGACATCAAGCCATAAATCTGGCTCTGAAGAGAGCTGTTCCCAACGACCAGGTAATACCGCTTGTTCAAGTGCTGTTGCAAAATTATCTTTGGAGATAGCTACATTAAGCGATTTTAATGCGACTGTCGCAGCTCGAACGCTGTCTGGGTATAAACGACTAGCGTGTTTTTCTACAGCAGCATCCAACGGTTGTAAAAACTCACCTTCAAGACGCCAAGCGTCATTTACATTCATTGCCTGACTATCGTCTGGCAAATACGGCATGACTAATGAAGCAACTTCTTCACCGCACAGCAGCACCGGTTTACCTGGTCTGGCAATACCCGCTTTTTCTTTTGCAATAGCGTCTAGAGTATTCCCGAGCCAATCTTCATGGTCCATACCAATGCTGGTAATAATCGCAACGTCATTATTGACCATATTGACTGCGTCCAACCGCCCGCCGAGACCGACTTCTAAAACGATAATCTCAGGTCCTAATTGTTTTATTAGCCACAGGGCAGCGAGCGTGGTGAATTCAAAATAGGTTAACTGAGTATCTTCGCGAGCATTTTCGATAATTTCGAGTGCTTCGACCCAGTTTTCATCGCTTAGCTCTTGCTGATTGAATCTAAGTCGCTCATTGAAACGAAGCAAATGAGGTGATGTATAGGCGGCTGTAGATAGTCCAGAGACTTTGGCCAAAGACTCAATCGTAGCGACGCAAGAACCTTTGCCATTAGTTCCCCCAACAACAATAACAGGGGCATCGAACTCGAGTAGACGCAAGCGCTTCGCAACGCCTTCAATTCGTTGCAAGCCCATCTCAATGTGTTGAGGGTGCAATGACTCAATGTAATCGAGCCATTGCGCTAGCGTGTTCAAGCTGGCTCGTCGTTCTGAACTCTTAAAGGTTCTGGTTTATGAGTTAATTTAGACAAAATTGAAGCAAGTTTGCTGCGCATTTCACGACGATCGACGATCATATCAATCGCACCTTTTTCAAGTAAGAACTCGCTGCGTTGAAACCCTTCCGGTAATTTTTCTCGCACGGTCTGCTCAATGACTCGAGGACCAGCGAAACCAATCAGGGCATTCGGTTCAGCAACATTCACATCGCCTAACATCGCTAAACTAGCAGATACCCCACCCATCGTTGGATCAGTTAATACCGATATAAATGGAATGCCTTTCTCTGACATTCTGGCTAAGGCTGCGCTGGTTTTTGCCATTTGAAACAGTGACAGTAATGCCTCTTGCATTCGTGCCCCACCACTGGTTGAAAAGCATATCAAGGGACAGTTGTTTTCCATCGCGAAGTTAGCGGCACGAACGAACTTCTCGCCGACAACAGACGCCATCGATCCCCCCATAAAACTAAACTCAAATGCAGTACAAACCACAGGAATCTCGAGTAATTCACCGCTCATGACAATCAGAGCATCATTTTCTCCTGTCGCTTTTTGTGCCGCCGACATGCGATCTTTATACTTTTTGGAGTCTCTGAACTTTAAAGCATCGACAGGCTTTAATGACTCTGCCAGCTCGCTGTGGGTGTCTTGATCTAAGAACCTTTCTAAACGTTTTCGGGCAGATATCCGCATATGATTGCCGCACTTTGGGCAAACTTCCAAATTTCGCTCTAACTCTGAACGATACAAAACCGACGCGCATTGCCCACATTTTGACCACACTCCCTCTGGAATGGACTTTTTACGACTATCGACAGAAGTATTTCTTTTAGGAAGAAGTCTTTCTAACCAGCTCATATTCGACTCAGTTCTATCTAGCTTTTAAAATTAACGGCGAATTCTAACACGCACGCCATGATAAAGAAGCGAAAACTTTCTCAATCTGGTCGTATCAGTTTATAAACCAGGGACCATTGTTTATTCCTGGTATTGCAAACTGGTTAGGGTAATTCGCTTGTACAAAGTATAAACCGTTAGGACTCGCCGTTGGTGCGGCTTTTGTCCTATCTTTTAACGCAAGCAACTCAGCTATCCACTCTGGGTTTTGATTGCCTTTGCCAACTTCAATTAAACTCCCTGCTATGTTTCTAACCATATGATGAAGAAAAGCATTCGCAGTTATCTCAATAACTAGATACTCATTATGACGAAATACCTGAGTATTAAAAACGTTACGAAAGGGTGTGGGAGATTGACAGCTGGCCGCTTGAAATGAGGTAAAATCTTGCTCACCCAGTAAATGTTGGGCAGCTAAATGCATGAGTTCTTCATCTAGGTTTTCTTTAACCCAGGTGACTTGACCCGATAACACTGCAGGACGAATCTTACGATTTAAAATAACATATCGATAACGCCGCGATACTGCTGAAAAACGTGCATGAAACTCTTCGTTCATGACCTTTGCCCACAGCACACAGATATCATCGGGTAGATGAGCATTTCCGCCCAGCACCCAAGCTTTGCTTGGTCTCTCAACTTGCGTTTCAAAATGTATCACTTGGCTTAAAGCGTGCACACCTGAGTCTGTACGACCAGCGCAAAACACAGAAACGTTATGATCGGCAATCGTTGATAATGCTTTTTCAACGCAGGCTTGAACAGAAGGAGAATGCGACTGGCGTTGCCAGCCGCTATAAGATGTACCAAGATATTCGATACCCAAAGCAATTATCATAAAAGAATATCTTGGTTATTGCTGAATTAAATCTTTTCTAAAAGACTTAGCGCTTCAGATTTATGAGCTTCTGAACCCTCTTCAACCACTTCGTTCAGAATCTCTTTTGCACCGTCTACATCACCCATATCAATGTAAGCACGGGCAAGATCAAGTTTGGTCGATGCTTCATCAGTACCGTCCATCAAGTCGGCATCAAGATCATCGTCATCACCCAGATCGAAGTCGTCATCGAGATCCATGTTCAGATCGTCATCATCCAGACTAAAGTCATCTGAACCCGAGGCAGAATCTGAAGGCGATGAGTCTAAATCAAAGTCATCAGAATCAGCCGTTGTCGAGTCTGAATCTAAATCTAGGTCTAAGTCGTTGTCATCAGAATCAAGATCTAATGACATATCAGAATCTAGATCTAAATCATCATCTGAAGTATCCAATAATTCATCATCTAAAGAAAAGTCGTCGTTTCCTTTAGCGTCAGAAGCAGGCTCTTCATCTAAGTCAAAATCTAAATCATCTGTCTCAAACTCAGGCTCTTCACCGCCAAGTTCGTCAGTCGAAAAGTCATCATCCAGAGACACGTCACTTTCAGTATCTAAGTCATCTAAGGAGAAATCATCATCGAGATCTTGTGACGAAGAGTCGTCACCAAAAATTTCTTCTGTTGATGGCAACTCAAAATCATCTTCTAAGTCAGCGTCTTCAGGCCAAGCACTCGATTTAATATCATGATATTGCTGTTGAGCATCGCCATCGCTTGAGAAGTCATCTGCAAACTGCTGATAAGCTGCTTCGAACTTATCCTTATCTTTCGTTTCTGCATAACACTCAAGTAACTTAAGCTTAAGGTCGTTACGTTCGTTTTGAGCGCCAATCGCATCGATCAATAGTTTCTCAGCTTGATCGTATTTTCCGTAAGCAATATAGATATCGGCTTCACCCAATGGGTCGGCTTCGGTTTCTGACTCATCTTCAAACACATCATCGGTGTCGAAGTCACCCAACAGATCGTCAGCAGAGTCAGGAACATCAAAAGAATCATCTGAATCAAAGCCACCGCCTTGTGCAGAAACGACCAAATCATCTTGGAATTCGTCATCAGACATTCGCTGACGCATTTTCCAGATCACCGCAAAAGCACCTAACAAAATGACCACTAAGCCAATCGCACCATACAAGTACAGAGGATCGTCAAAAAATGAGGTCGATTGCGGTGGTGCACTTAAGCCGGTTGGCTTAGAGGCTGGCGGGGTTATAGACTTAGTAGTGTCTTTCTTAGTTTCTTCAACTTGCTGCTCTGGACCTTGCTCAGTGGTATCTTTCGTTCCGCCTTGCTCGGTCGTGCCAGTAGTGGTTTCTTGCCCGCCTTGCTCAGTCGTTGGGGTTTGCTCAGGTGTTTTCTGTTCTTCATCTTTCTTGGTGTCGGCAAACACTTCTTTCTGGTTAGCAATGGCCGCACCTTCTGTGGAGTCGATGTTAACGCCAGCACCTTTATCTTTTTCAATTTTTTCTAGCGCATCTTGTAATTTACGTCGCAACTCTTCATTTTCAGCTTCAAGGGTCGCAGTTGCTTCTTTGCTTTGCGACAACTGGTCTTTCAAACGAGAAACTTCTTGTTGATTACCCTCTCCAGAACCAGAAACACTTCCAGTTGATGAGCTTTTGGGCGTTGCTAGACGTAACCGATCTTGTCCTCGGGTGGTATTTTTTTGAGTTGATGAGCGACCGGTCGTATCAAGAACCGTATCTTTACTGCCACCGCGTAACCGAGCAACCATATCTTGTAAAGCTGCGCGACGTGGTGTTGACATAATCGATTCCGCGTCAGGAATCACCAAAGTCGATCCTTCTTTCAACAAGTTAATGTCGTTATTCAAAAACGCATCAGGATTTGCTCGATACAAAGCAACTAAGGTTTGATGAATACTTGCATTAGCAGGTCTCACACCCGATGCAATGCGCCACAAAGTCTCGGCTTCGCCAACAGGACCATAAGTGGTTCCAGTGATGCGAGGCGTTGCAGGTGTGGTTGAACGCGTGGTGGTGCGTGGGGTTGACGTTGTGGTTGTTCTCGGTGATTTATCTTGCGTTGTTTGTGTTGTGTTGACCGTTGCTGAACGAGCTTTCGAAAAAACGGGTGGGTCAAGCAAAACGGTATATTCACGAAGCATTCGACCTTTTGGCCAATTCAACTCAACCAAAAAGTTCAAATAGGGTTCTTTAATCGGCTGACGAGTCGATACTTCGATCACCAACACATCGCCTTCTCGTCGAATGGTCTTGAAGCGAATATCCCTCAAATAATTGAAGTAATCGATACCCGCCTTCTCAAACTCAGCCATACTAGCCAAGCTGGCGGAGACTTCAAATTCAGACATCCCTTCCGGTGAAAACAACATGATCTCAGCCTTTAATGGCTGATTCAATCCAGAGTCTAGTTTGATTTCACCCAGTCCTAGCGAGTTCACCCCCAGTGAGAAAACAACTAGAACTGCTATTAAAACCAGGCTAAGTTTGCGAAACATAAAAAGTTCCCTTTAGTTACTGGCTCTTACCGAAACCTGTATGCAGGTTAACGAGTTAGAGTATTGTCTTAAGATTATTCTTTATAATATCGCAGTAACTATAGCAAATACATTGGATTTTTTGGAATTATTTTTTTCGCAGACGACAACATATTTGAATTGGGTCTCAAAACAGGATGCTTTTGCTAACATGAGGTTAGTTTTTATAAAAAACAAAGAGTTAACGTTAAATGTTAACTCTTTGTTTTAAGTTTTACTAATTTAGCGTTAAATATCAGCTAGTTATAGGTAATCTCGAATTAAAAGTTCAGCAATTTGGACACTGTTTAATGCAGCCCCTTTGCGAACATTGTCTGAAACAACCCAAAGATTAAGTCCCCTATCATGAGATATATCGCGACGAATTCGCGAAACAAAGACTGGGTCTTGACCTGCCGCATGGACCGTTGGCTGAGCGTATTGATTCTCTTTTGGCTCATCCAACACCTCGACTCCAGGAGCCTCTTGAAGCCACATGCGTACATCGCTCACCTCAAAAGACTGCTTTGTTTCAATGTGTACCGCTTCTGAATGGCCATAGAAAACCGGCACACGTACGGCTGTTGGATTCACACGAATACTCTTGTCGCCCATAATTTTTTGAGTTTCCCACACCATTTTCATTTCTTCTTTGGTGTACCCATTCTCTTGAAACACATCAATGTGTGGCAACACATTAAACGCAATTTGGTGTGGATAAACCTCTATCGTCGGCGATTGACCACTTAAAAGCTGCGTTGTCTGACGGGCCAATTCATCCACGGCTTCTTTTCCTGAGCCAGATACCGCTTGATAGGTGCAAACATTAATTCGTTCAATACCTATGCGATCGGCGATAGGCTTCAATGCAACAACCATTTGAATGGTTGAGCAGTTAGGGTTAGCTATAATTCCACGGCTTGTATACTGAGCAATAGCGTCTGGGTTCACCTCAGGAACGACTAACGGTATGTCCTCATCGTAACGAAACTCGGAGGTATTATCGATAACGACACAGCCACACGCAGCTGCTTTCGGTGCATACTCTCGACTAATAGACCCGCCAGCCGAAAATAAACCAATATCAACTTTATTGAAATCGAAGTCTTTTAAGTCTTGAACTTGAATGGTTTTCCCTGCGAATGACACTTCCTCTCCCGCCGAACGCTCGCTCGCTAATAAATACAGTTCGCCAACAGGAAATTTACGCTGTTCGAGAATTTCTCGCATTACCACACCGACAGCACCGGTTGCGCCAACTATGGCCACATTATAAAGCGTCTTTTTCACCCAGTTTCCTTTTTACTTGTAAAGTTGGAATAAGCGAATTCTATCGAGAGGACAATGAGAAGTGAAATAATAAAACTTAATACCGCTAAGAATGGGTCGTGACTCAATCATCTGCATGAACATGATCTTTAACTGCGAGGACGATCGTTAGCTGCGAGGACGATCGTTAGCTGCAAGGATGATCATTAACAATGAGGATCGGTATTAGTAATTGGCTGCGCGATTATTAAGCATCTCCACCATCAGTTCGGCTTCGCCTCGAGAAATCGAGCAGCTGCTAATAACTTCCTCAATACTGACTCCCTTTTTTAGAAGCACTGCAGCTTGCTCAATGGATTTGTCAGAAGACTGAGTTTGTTTGAGGTCAACTTGAGACTGCTCTAGGTGAGCGAGGTTACTTTTAAATTTAAACAGCTTACGTCCCATCCCCAAGTTGCCGCTGATCAAAGCTTGCTGCTCTTTACGTAAAGCGATTAATTGCTTTTCAACAAGCTTAACTTGCCGTCTTGCGCCAGACCACAGAACAAACAACGCCCCTTGGCTCAGCACTAAGCCGCCAATAACCAACCACACACTGTTTTCGAACCAAACTGCCATTGCGTTTACCTAGTAATCTAAATATTCAAGCTCTTGCCACTCTTCTTCATCAAGAAGTTTGTTGAGATCAACCAAAATCAGTAGCTCCCCTTCACGATGTGTCACGCCTTGAATAAATTTAGCGCTTTCATCATTACCCACATTGGGGGCTATTTCAATTTCCGACGCCCGGAGATAAACAACCTCGGCGACAGCGTCAACGAGTATGCCGATCACTTGCTGATTAGCTTCAATGATGACAATTCGAGTTGAGTCCGTAACTTCGATAGGTGAAAGCCCAAAACGTTGACACGTATCGATAACCGTCACCACATTGCCACGCAGATTGATAATCCCTAGGACGTAATGCGGAGCACCTGGTACCGGAGCTATTTCGTTGTAGCGCAATACCTCTTGTACCTGCATCACATTAATGCCATAGGTTTCACTCGATAATCGAAAAGTCACCCACTGCAATATTTCATCATCGTCGGCAAGTTTAGCCGCCTTACTTTTCAAGTCTTCGTTACTCATGCCTCTCCTACCTATGAGCGTCAAATTTCTGGCATATAATTCACCAAAAAATGATGTAGTTACACACAGCAATATTCATTCCAAGCTTAGGTAATACTTTAAAAATAAGCAAAATTGAAATTTAATTGTGAGCTATTCTTTAATAATAGAAGCTTTTTCTTAAGTTGATTCAGTTTCTTGTTGAATTTTCAGACTTTCCTTGTCGATAAAGAAGATTTATCAAGGAGTCGACCTCAAGTAAAGCACACATATATTGGACCACCATTCCTGCAAACCAGGCTTTCTTTGTTCCTTTTTCGGACCAACGAACATCATCTAACGACATAGATTTCGCTTCACGAACGTTGGTACAAGCTAACGCCCAGCGTGTGTCATCCAATAGTATTGCGTACTTGTAATCTAATTGGTCTTTGATTTGATCATATTTTTCGGGCATCACAAACCGCGCCGTGTCGACCAACATTATGTTGCCCTGCTCGGCTGGAATTAATCCTTTAAACCAGTCGGGTGTCCCAAATAATGGCGTTATATCTTCTTCTGAGTAAGCATGTATTCCTCCGAGTTTCACCAGAGGAACCGCCAGAGGAAGCTTACCAACATCAAAAATCAGTGTTTGAAACTCGTCACCGAGCAACTGCTTCAAGCGTACTTCTTCGCGCGAGCTTAAATCAGAGAAAACCTCTTGAAGACTGATATCTTCGGTCGCCTCAGGAGTGGCAGTTTGGGCTTCTTTTAGCGGTTGCTTTAGCGCTTCAGTGGTTTGTGGCCTTGATTGCTTTGCAATATCTGGTGAAGCCGTTTTAGCCTTTATCTCCGCGGACTTCACGAGACTCTCAGGTGTTGTCTTCGTGGCTGTTTTAACGTCGGCTTTTAGCACAACTTTCTCGACGGTTTTTTCTTGTACCGCCGGCGCCGTTAATACTGGCATATTGGAAAGCAAAGACTGTACTTTACTCAGTTTTTCATCAATATCGACTTGCTCAGTAGTCAACTCACCAGCGACGTAAGACTCAACCACTGCCAAAGGCTCTTCATGCGATATCGATTTGCTCCTTCCTAAAGGACTGGACTCAGATCCGCTGTGCGCCGATAACGCATTAGTACCGGTCTGCTTTGGTTCGGCCGTTTGTTTATTGATCACTCGTGGTTGGTCATGTGATGAATGCGCAGCTTCCGGCTCCGCCTTTTCTGTGTTTGACTGAACGATCGGCTGGGTGACTTTTTCTGATAACGAAACAGCTTCTGGTAACATAGCAGAGTTCACGTTGCCATGAATGCGTTCAGAGACTTGAGCGGGCTCTTCTTCCCAGAGCATGTCTTCAATAAACTCTTGCAGAAGCGTCGCTTGCTTAGCTTGACTGTGTGGCTTTTTCATTGACTAAGCAACCTTTTCTTGATGCTCTCTTGCCTGTAATGTAGACATGAGTTTGCGATACGCATAAACCCCTCGAGCATCGGGATAAAGAAAGTTCGCACTTTGATGTTGTTTACTCGCATCTCGAAACTTTGTATCGACTGGAATCACTTTTTCCCATAAGTGCATTCCAAATTCATCACGCATATTACGCAAGGTGGCAATCGAGGCTTTGGTACGACGATCAAACATCGTCGGCACAATAAGATACTCGATTGAATGACGCTGAGCTTTAGTGACCATATTGATGGTTTGCATCATGCGCTCTAGGCCTTTGAGCGCTAAAAATTCAGTTTGAACAGGAACCACCAGCTGCTCTCCTGCAGCTAATGCATTGACAAGCAGCACACCAAGTACTGGAGGACAATCAAACAGCATGTAATCAAATTGGTCTTGTAGTGCGTCTCTGAGGTGTTTTAATACTAACCCCATGCCGGGTTTTTGACTGAACTTTCTATCGAGTGTTGCTAAAGCAATTGACGAGCCGATTAGATGTAACCCCTCATGTTGAGTAGGTAAGATCACATGCTCAGGTAGATCACTTGCTTGTTTAACATCGGCCTCAAAAATATCAAACAAGTTCGCGGCCAGTGCATCGGGATCGTATCCATAGTAACTGGTTAATGAAGAGTGAGGATCACAATCAACCATTAATACTCGAGCACCAGACTCTGCCAGCAAGCCGCCCAATGTCGCCACACTGGTCGTTTTACCAACACCGCCTTTTTGATTCGCAATGGTCCAAACCTTCAAAATACTCACCTAATTGTTAATTGTCTTTCTGTTGCTCTGAGTCTTTCGGCACTTTTTTGCCGCGAATAAGCAATCCGCCGCCGGGTAGCCGAACAACTTCATAGGTTCCCTGCTTTGACTCCTCTTCCCTTTTTTGAGCTTCTACGTTGTTTTGAGCGCCTTGAGCTTGCGGATCACTAGGCACAATCTCTTTGCCTTTATCGGCAAGTTTCTGTTGCGACTTAAGTTTTTCTTGGTCTTCAAGCTCGTAGCGAGAAATGGCAATGGTTACTCGCCGGTTTTTCGCTCGTCCTTCTGCGGTTGCATTACTCTCTAATGGTTGGAACTCACCAAAGCCAAGCGCTTGCAACCTTTGCGGAGGGATAGCTAACCTTTGCAACAACCGTACCACCGCAACTGCTCTACCTGCAGAAAGCGCCCAGTTTGATCGGAATTGTTCCGTTTCAATTGGAATGTTATCGGTGTGTCCACGAACACTCACGATTTGTTTGTTGTTACGCAGCGTCTTAGCGATTTCTTCGATTACCACTTGCGCACTTTGGGTGAGTCGATCACTGCCGCTCTCAAATAAAATCGCACTACTCAAGTCTATTTCAAGCCAGTTTTTTGTGCGCTTAATGCTGACTAAATCGGCTTTTATTAGCTCCGATAACTGCTGATTCAACGCAGTTTCTATTCGATCAAACTCTTCGCTACTCAGATAATTTTCTTCGATTGGCTCGTCCTTCGCACCTCCCTCTTTATTTCTAGTTATAGGAAGTGGTTGATCCGGCATTGTCTTAGAACGATTAATATCACCTTCTTGAATTGGCAGACGACTTTTTTCAGGCGAGTCAAATGCAGATAAAAGTGATTGAGAAAGTATTCGATATTTGCCTTGGTTAATTTGCGAAATTGAGTACATGACGACAAAGAAAGCAAACAACAAAGTTATGAAGTCAGCATAAGAAACTAGCCAACGATCGGTATTTTCATCTTCTTCTTCAACCTGTGATTTTCGTAACATTGTTGGCTTCCCACTAGTGGCCGTACTCAGGGTTGAACCCTTGCAACCGCCCTTCTATTATCTTGGGATTTTCACCTTCAGCGATTAGAACAATGCCTTCAATGTACATCTCTCGATACAAACTTTGCGCTTGAACGATGGTTTTTAATTTATTTGCAATAGGCAAGAACATTAAATTAGCCGCTCCCACACCGTAAATCGTTGCGACAAAAGCGGTTGCAATACCTGCCCCCAATTGCGAAGGATCGGAGAGGTTTCCCATGACTTGAATAAGCCCTAATACTGCGCCAACGATTCCCATGGTCGGAGCGTAGCCTCCTAAAGAGGAATAAAACTTTACCGCTTGCAATGCTTGCTTTTCTGAAGCTTCTAGTTCAATCAGTAAAGATTCTCGAATCTTTTCTGGTTCTGATCCATCGATTAGCAGTATCAAGCCTTTTCTTTGAAAGGGATCTTGCTGCAAATCAATGTCATCTTCTAACCCTAAAAGCCCTGATTTGCGAGCCTTCACACTCCAATTAACCATTTTTTCTATCGCTTGCTCTGGCGCAAGTTTTGGAGAAATAAAGCTCCACGAAAACATTTTTAATGAACGTTTCAAAGTCGCAAAATTTGTTTGAATAAGAACAGCACCGAACGTTCCACCAAAAACGATCACTGCAGCCGGAAAATTCAACAGGGAATCGATCGAGCCTCCCTCTAAAAATTGCCCACCGAAAATAGCAACTACTGCAAATAAGAGACCGACAAAGGTTAAGCTATCCATCAAGTAATTACCTGTAATACCGAATCAGCAATAGAATCGATATTTAACTCCAAATCTGAGTAACCTGCTTTGGCAACCGACATTGGCATGCCATAGACAACACAAGACGCTTGATCTTGAGTCCAAACCGAGGCACCTGCTTGCTTTAAGATACGCGAGCCCTCTCGACCATCGGCCCCCATTCCGGTTAAAACAATCGCTAAACTATCTCGCCCATAAACTTTTGCTACCGAGGCAAAGGTTATGTCAACGCAAGGCGCGTATTGCAGCCGAGCGTCGGTTGGCTTAACACGAATTTTGGCCTGATTGGCGCTTCCCTCGACCAACATCTGTTGTCCACCAGGAGCAATGTAAACCGTTCCTGCACGACAGGGCGTACCGTCTTGTGCCTCGACGACGGTTACCTGACTCAAGCTGTTTAATCGCTGAGCGAAAGCGCCCGTAAAGGTACCTGGCATATGCTGAGTGATAATTATCGGTACTGGAAAATTGCTTGGCAAGGCGGTAATTATTTTTTGAATGGCAACAGGCCCCCCAGTCGAAGATCCTATTGCAACAATTTTGTAGCGACCCGTTTGTGGCGTTCTAATCGGTGCTGCAGGTTTTGGTGCTGGCGCGACCGTTCTTATTTTAGCCTTCGCAGCTCCCAACTCTTTTACTTTCTCTCTTAGTTGTGAAGCTAACTGGCCGCTCGCTTGCGAGATGCCTTCATAGCTTTTCAACATAAAATCCGCAGCACCAGCATCGAGTGCATCAAGCGTTAACTTGGCGCCTTCATAGGTCAGTGATGACAACATCAAAGCCCGAGTGTTAGGACTAATTTTTATGATTTGTTTTAACGCAGTAATGCCATCCATTACCGGCATTTCTACATCTAATGTAATCACATCTGGTTGTAGCTGTTGAACTTTCTGAATGGCTTCTTGACCATTATTGGCAATGCCGACCACTTTTAACATAGGATCAGCACTTAAAATCTGGGCTACCCGACGACAGAAAAAATTAGAATCGTCTACGACCAGAACTTTTACTGTCACTCACTCACTCCTTAAGCGACTTAAGAGCGCTTAGCGTAATGTTTTAGAAGACTGGGAACGTCTAATATTAATGCTATGCCGCCATCGCTGGTAATGGTTGCACCAGCCATACCTGGAGTACCTTGCAACGACTTTCCAAGCGGTTTGATGACCACTTCTTCTTGACCAATCAACGCATCAACCACGAACCCGACTTTATGAGTTCCGACTTGTACAATGACCACGTGTCCTGCTTTTGGCTTGTCAGGAGAGATAGCCGTGATTGATAACCAACGGTCGAGGTAGAAAAGAGGTAGAGCTTTCTCCCTTACGATTACAGTTTCTTGTCCATCAACAACGTTAGTTTTAGTTAAGTCTAAGTGAAAAATTTCATTCACACTCGCCAACGGCAAAGCGAAAACTTGCTCTCCAACGGTAACCATCAAAGTAGGTAAAATTGCGAGCGTCAGCGGAACCTTGATAAGAATTTTAGTCCCTTTACCCATCTCTGAGTCAATGGTTAAGCTACCGTTTAACTGAGTGATTTTGGTTTTAACAACATCCATGCCAACGCCTCTACCCGAGACATCAGAGATCTCTTCTTTGGTTGAGAACCCAGCCATAAATATTAAATTAAAACATTCTGTATCGTTTAACCGCTCAGCCTGATCTGAATCCATTAATCCTTTTTCAACGGCTTTTTTGCGTAATGCATTGGGATCCATACCTTTACCATCGTCTTCAATGGCCAACAGAATATGGTCACCTTCTTGCGCTGCAGATAAAACAATTTTTCCAGTTCTAGGCTTGCCCGCTGCAACGCGATCCTCTGGACTTTCAACTCCGTGATCGACCGAGTTTCGAACCAAATGCACTAACGGATCGGCAAGTGCTTCAACTAGGTTTTTATCAAGATCAGTTTCTTCACCGACAAGATTTAAAGAGATTTCTTTCTTAAGACTTCGCGCTAAATCGCGGACGACTCGAGGGAAGCGACCGAACACTTTCTTGATCGGCTGCATTCGAGTTTTCATTACTGAGCCTTGCAAATCGGAAGTGACTACATCCAAAGTTGCAACCGCTTTATTCAACGCTTCATCTTGATAATTTTGACCAAGCATTTTTAAGCGATTTCGCGCCAAAACCAGCTCACCAACCATATTCATTATGTCATCAAGACGAGCCGTATCTACGCGTACTGTCGACTCTGCGGTTACATTTGTGGGCTTAGCCACAGCTTTTGCTGCTTGAGAACCCTCAGACGATGGAGCCGGTTGCGGTTTGGCAGGACTGGCGGGAGCACTAGCTTTTGGAGCAGGCGCTTTCTGGGCCGGTTGCTTTGGCGATGGTTTTGGAGCTGCTTTTGGCGGCTCATTTTTAGTTTCATTCTTAGGAGGAGAAGCTTTTACAGGTTCCGCTGGAGCCGCATTTGATGCGGCGTTGTTTGCACCAGGCCCTTGGCCTGCCCCATGAATTTGATCCAGTAACGCTTCAAACTCATCGTCGGTAATAGCATCATCAGATCCGCTGGGTGCTGGTGCGCTTGGCGCTTCAGCGCCAGCGCTCACCGAACCACCTTTACCGTGCAGCTCGTCTAATAACGCTTCGAATTCATCATCACTGATCTCATCGCTATTCGATGAAGGTTCAGGTGCAGCCGCCTTCGGCGGTTCCACAGGACTGGGTGAAAACGAACCACTGCCATGAATCTCGTCAAGCAACGCCTCAAATTCATCATCACTGATCTCATCACTACTGGCACCGCCGCTACTCGCGACCGGTTCTTCAAATACCTCTTCAACCGGTTCGGGTTCGGGTTCTGGTTCAGTAGCAACTGCCCCGCCACTATCTGGGTGGGCAAACTCTTCAAGCTGTTGCAGTAGTTCTGCGGAGGCAGAACTGGGTTCTTGACCCGCCTTCACTTCGTCAAACATGACATTAACAGCGTCGAGCGCTTGCAGAACTGAATCCATCAAATCAGAGTTAGCAACGCGACTGCCATTTCTTAATATATCGAAAATGTTCTCAGTAATATGGCAAACTTCAACCATTGCAGTTAGGTTTAAAAACCCCGCTCCGCCTTTGACGGTATGGAACCCTCGAAATATGGCGTTTAATAAATCCATATCTTGAGGATCATTTTCTAATTGAACAAGCTGCTCTGACAGTGTTTCAAGTATCTCACCGGCTTCGATCAAAAAGTCTTGTAATATTTCTTCGTCGGCATCGATGGCCATTAAGCAGCTCCTCTAAAAACCTAAGCTGGAAAGTAAATCGTCGACGTCGTCTTGACTGGTCAAAACATCATCTCTACTTTGATCGATAATTGGGCCTTCGGCACCTTTTACTGGTTTAGTTTCTGTTTGCGCCCGTTGATAATCTTCAACTCGACCAAACATCTTAATCAAGGCAACGAGGTTTTCTTCAACATCTTGTACCAAGGTGATAACTTTTCGAATCACTTGCCCGGTTAAATCTTGGTAATCTTGCGCAACCAGTACATCGGTCAGCAATGCGCTCAAACTATTTGAATCGTTACCAACCGATTTTAAGAATTCTTCTACTCGCGAAGCTAACTCGCGAAATTCCCCGGGTTTAAGCTCTCTTCGGTAGAGTCGCTCCCAATCATTCAATAGGCTTTCAGCGGTATTGCGAATATTCTCAGAGATAGGCAGACACTGCTCGACTGAGTCCATCGTTTTATTTGCTGCGTTCTCAGTCGTCGTAATAACATAGTTTAAACGGTCTTTTGCATCTGGAATTTCGTGAGCTGCAAGACCGGCAATTTTATCGTCCAATTGAAAGTTAGAGAGTGCTTCGTGCAATTGGCGAGTGAGTTTTCCAACTTCACAGAATAAGCTGGCTTCACGAATCTGTGATAGACCGTCTATGGTTTCTCGAGCGGCTTGTACATTTCCTTCTTCAAGGCATTTGATTAAATGCTTAGCCTGCTCAATGGTAACGTCGGCCATCAGTTTGTCTTGAGTTTCCATTCTGAGGCTCCGTTAGTTTCCGTCGATTCGTTCAAAAATCTTATCGATCTTCTCTTTCAAAGTACCTGCCGTGAAGGGTTTAACAATGTATCCGTTGACGCCGGCTTGTGCCGCCTCGACAATCTGCTCACGTTTTGCCTCAGCAGTGACCATAAGCACTGGAAGATCTTTCAATGCCGGATCGGCACGAACATTCTTCAGCAGGTCGATCCCTTGCATTCCTGGCATATTCCAGTCAGTGACTAGAAAATCAAAATCGCCAGACTGAAGCATGGGTAAAGCAGTTTGGCCATCGTCAGCCTCTGCCGTATTGGTAAATCCTAAATCCCTCAGCAGGTTTTTAACGATGCGCCTCATGGTCGAAAAATCATCAACTATGAGAATTTTCATGTTCTTATCCAAGGAAAAAACCTCCCCTATAATAGGTTTTCATAAATGCTGAGATTACTTTACATAAAGTTAGTCAAAATTATCTATTTACGCCAATCTCTTAAACGACTTTGTAACCTAATCATAGCTTGACTGTTGATTTGGCTAATTCGGGACTCACTTACCCCCATCACCTCTCCAATTTCTTTAAGATTAAGCTCTTCATCGTAGTACAAAGCTAAAACTAAGCGCTCTCGCTCTGGAAGACCGCCGATAGCGGTCGCCAAGCAAGATTTAAAGTCTGCAGATTGCAAATCGTCGAATGGGTTTTCGGTGGCGTCTGAATGGCTCAATCCTTCACTAAAATGATCTTCAGACAATCCAAGGTCATCAAAGTCGAGCATATGGCCATTGGACGTCTCCATTAGCATAACTCGGTAGTCTTCAACCGCCACACCTAAGGCTTCGGCAACCTCTGTATCGCGAGCATCTCGCCCTGTTTTTTGTTCTATTTCGGCGATTTTCTCGGCTATTCGCCGAGTATTGCGATGAACTGACCGTGGTACCCAGTCACCACGACGAATCTCATCGATCATAGCTCCGCGAATTCGAATACCTGCGAAGGTTTCAAAACTTGCGCCTTTGGTTGCATCAAAGTTTCTGGAAGCTTCTAAAAGGCCAATCATCCCCGCTTGCATAAGGTCTTCTACTTGCACACTAGAAGGCAGTCGCGACATCAAATGATGTGCGATCCTCTTAACCAGCGGTGCGTATTGAGTAATTACGTCTTGTTGTTGCGCACCAGCCTTTTTGTAAGCATCAATTCGAGACACGTTCAATCCTCAGCGGTTGTTCAAATCAGATAACTCCTTATTGGACTAACCGTTCCATAAAAAACTCAATGTGTCCACTAGCATTCATTGGAATGGGCCAATTTTCTACTTTTTTACCAAGCGCCTTAATCGCAACCGACGCTGGAGAGCGAGGAAATAAGTCAATAATCGGCTTTTGCTTTTTAATCGCTCGTCGAACATTTTCATCGAAAGGCACAGACCCCACATACTCCAACATCACATTAAGAAACTTATCGGTAACTTTGCTCAACTTAGCAAATATTTCGCGACCTTCTTGCGGCGTACGCACCATATTTGCAACAATTTTAAAGCGTTCAATATTATGATCTCGGTGCAATACTTTCATCAGAGCGTAAGCATCAGTTATCGAGGTAGGCTCATCACATACAACGAGTAGTACATCTTGAGCGGCTCGCGTAAACGACAAAACGTTGTCGGTAATTCCAGCTGAAGTATCAACTAATAAATAATCTAAGTTTTGACCAATATCACTGAATGCGCGAATAATCCCAGCATGCTCTGCACTCGATAACTCAGCCATTTTCTGCATCCCAGACGAGGCAGGAATTATTTGTAGACCTGATGAGTCAGTGATAACAATGTCATTCAATTCGCATTCACCTGCCAGAACGTGTTGAAGGTTTCGTCTTACTTTTAGCCCCAACATCACGTCGACATTGGCAAGCCCTAAGTCAGCATCCAATAACATGACATGGCGCCCCTGCTGGCTCAAATAAAGCGCTAAGTTGACAGAAATATTGGTTTTACCAACGCCGCCTTTACCTCCGGTAATTGCAATAACTTTAACTGGCTTAGTTGACCCCATATAACGTAACCCTGCTGCTTGATCAGAAAGTGAGTGCAACGCACTCGTTGGTTGATTGGTTAACACTAGCGCGTTCCTGTGGCTCGGTTCGGTTTTTGAGTTTGCTCACTCGCTGAAGAGCTATGTCGATGTCTGGTCACCCAGACCATTTTAGACACCAAGTGATGGGCTCGTGCAATTCTTATATCTTCAGGCACTCGCTGACCATCGGTTGTGTAGGTGACCTTCAGCCTGTGTTTTATTATAGTAGAAATTATTTCACCTAAGCTGGCAGCTTCATCAATTTTTGTGACAATACAGCCCTGTGGAGCAAAACGTGAAAATAAACTGATCGACTCTTTAAGTACCGGGGCTTGAGAGGTTGCCGATAAGACTAAATAATTTCTAATTTTAACTGTATCATTAGATAATACCTGCATAAGTTGCTGCATCCGCTCGTCATAATGACTCATTCCCGCTGTATCGATTAACACGAGTTTCTTTTCAGAAAAATGATACAACGCTTCTCGAAAGCTCGCTTCATCATTCACGGCTCGAACTGGAATTTGTAAAATTCGACCATACGTCTTAATTTGTTCGTGAGCGGCAATTCGGTAACTATCTGTTGTGATCAAGGCAACACTGTCAGCCCCATCTTTCAAGACTTGCTTAGCGGCAAGCTTGGCGATTGTTGTTGTCTTACCGACACCGGTCGGCCCGACTAATGCAACGACCCCTCCTCGCTTGATAATATCGTCATCGGCGACCAAGATGTCTTTCGCCGTTAACGCTAACGCTTTTTGCCAAGCACTGTCGAACGATGAGTCTTGCTCGCACTGTTGCACGACTTTCTGTAAATAGTCGCGAGACAAACCAAGCTCTTCTAACGCTGACTCTAAAGCGACACCAATAGGAGACTCTTGCGAGCGCTTATCGTTTGCAAGTTTTGCAACCTGTTGCTGCAGCATCGTACGCAACAAATTCAGCTCTTCGCGCATAGCAACCAACGTTGGTTCTTGACTCCACTCAATTTGATGCAATGCAGGATAAGCAGGCTCATTGGCAGCTGTCTCTGAACGGTTGTCATTGGGGCTTGAATAAGCTGGAAAGCGTTCTTCGTCTCGATACTCTCTATGCTCAGGCGCTCTATGCTCAGGCGCTCTTTGACTCGGTTTATCGGCTCGTGCAGGTGAGCGGCTAGTTGACGGTTCAACGTCTCCACGGTGTTGCCGTTGTTGCGCGGCTTGAATAAATGCCTCGGTTGACGAATGTTCTTGAGTGCTCGGTGTTGGCGCAGGTGATGAAGCTTGTTGATTGTACAATAGAGCTTCTTCGTAATCGGTTGCGGCTACAACCTCAACACCACCATTAACTCGTTGACTGGATAATATTGCCGCGTCTGCGCCCAGTTCTTTGGACACACTGTTCAGCGCAGAACGCATATCTTTTGCGAAAAATCGTCTAATTTTCATAATGTTGCATCACCATTTATTGCCCTACTGTCGCAACCACACGAACCTGTTTGTTATCTGGAATTTCTTGGTAACTCAAAACATGCAGTCCAGGAATTCCAAATCGTGCAAAATGTGCGAGACTGCTTCTCAGTCCCGGTGATGTCAGTAATATTGGCGCTTTTCCGGTTGCTTCTTGCTGATCAGCAGCTTCTTTCAATGACTGTTGGAGCTTCTCTGCTAACCCAGGCTCAATATTGACATTCTCATCCGCACTGGACTGTAGCGACTGATGCAATATTTGTTCCAGATTTGGGTCTAAGGTAATAACCGACAATTCTTGATCTAACCCATTGATATTCTGAATAATTAATCGACTTAACGCGATCCTGACCGCAGCGGTTAGAACGCCGGGATCTTGACTACGGCTCCCATACTCCGCCAAAGTTTCGGCGATGGTGCGCATATCGCGAATGGGCACCTGCTCCAATAACAAGTTTTGCAGCACTTTCACCACCACCCCAAGGGGTAAAGTATCAGGAACTAAGCTCTCGACGAGTTTCGGAGCAGATTTGCCCAATTTATTTAATAAATGCTCAACTTCTTCGTGCCCCAATAATTCATTGGCGTGCGTTTGAACCAGTTGACTCAAATGCGTCGCGACAACGGTACTTGCATCAACAACGGTGTACCCCATGGACTGGGCTTGCTCTTTTTGGCCAGGCTCGATCCATACGGCATCAAGACCAAAAGCAGGATCTTTGGTCGGTATGCCTTCGATTTCTCCAAATACTTGGCCTGGATTAATCGCCATTTCACGATCAGGACGTATCTCAGCCTCTCCCACAGCAACGCCCATTAAGGTGATCCGATAGGCATTCGGCGACAAATCTAAGTTGTCTCTAATGTGCACAGGTGAGACAAGAAAACCAAGCTCTTGAGACAGCTTTTTACGAACGCCCTTCACTCTTCCCATGAGTTTTCCATCTTGCGACTGATCAACCAATGGAATCAATCGATAGCCAACTTCTAAGCCGATAGGATCAACCGGCGGAACGTCATCCCACGACAATTCTTTCAGCTGCGGTTCTTTCGACTCAACCACTTTTTCTTGTCGCTCTTGTTCTATTGCCTCATCTTCAGCTTTTTGCTTTTTCTTTTGTTCCAATAAGTAAGCAACACCCGCGGTAACTGACGCTAAAAAGAGAAAAGCAACATGGGGCATGCCCGGAATAATCCCCATCACAAATAAAATCGCTGCCGTAATCCATAACGCTTTCGGTTTAGTAAACAATTCGCCGACCACTTGAGTTCCCATGTCGTTTGACGAATTTTGTCTGGTAACCATAATGGCTGCGCCAGTCGATAATAATAACGAAGGAATTTGCGCAACTAATCCATCACCAATGGTCAGTAGTGCATAAAATTGCATGGCCGTACCAAAATCTAAACCGTGCTGGCCCATACCAACGGCAACACCGCCTAAAATATTGATCAGCAGAATTAACAACCCAGCAACCGCATCTCCTCTAACAAATTTTGAGGCACCGTCCATTGCACCATAAAAATCAGCTTCTTTAGCTACGTCTGCCCGGCGATCGCGAGCCTCTTCTTGCGTCAAGATCCCAGCGTTTAAATCAGCATCAATGGCCATCTGCTTTCCTGGCATGGCGTCTAATGTAAATCGTGCACTTACCTCAGAAATTCGCCCCGCACCCTTAGTAACCACTACAAAGTTAATGATTACCAGTATCGCAAATACCACCAAACCCACAGCGTAGTTGCCACCCACAACAACGGCTCCAAAGGACTCGATGACCGATCCCGCGGCGCCGGGTCCAGTATGCCCCTCTAATAACACCACGCGAGTTGACGCAACATTTAAAGCAAGTCGCAGTAACGTAGCAACAAGCAGTACCGTAGGAAACGCCGCAAACTCCAATGGTCGCAGCGTATACACCGTCGCCAGTAAGACCAACAATGCGAGAGTAATATTAAACGTGAAAAACATATCCAACATTAAAGGAGGAAGCGGCAAGGTCATCATTGCCAAAATCATCAATACAAGTATTGGTGTTCCAGCGCCACTGACTGAGAAAAACTTCATTCTATTTTGGGTTGCTTCAGCCACAGTCCACTCCTAATATTTCATCGAGTCGGGAATTGGAAATTCATTGATGGTTTTAGGACGTTTAGCACGGCCTTTCTTAT
Source organism: Pleionea litopenaei (assembly GCF_031198435.1). Classification (GTDB taxonomy): domain Bacteria; phylum Pseudomonadota; class Gammaproteobacteria; order Enterobacterales; family Kangiellaceae; genus Pleionea; species Pleionea litopenaei. The sequence goes on along the minus strand of NZ_CP133548.1, from coordinate 437,393 downwards.
ATTCATGCAGCTGCATCACGTAGGCAAGCACCTGCGCCACAGCGAGATAAAGTTCTTGCGGTATTTCTTGGTCGAGTTTCGTAGTATGAAATAACGCTCGTGCCAATGGAGGCGCTTCCATAATGACCACATCGTGGGCTTTGGCGACTTTACGAATATTGAATGCAATTTGATCGGCACCTTTAGCCACGACTACCGGCGCACCACCTGCTAACTGATCATACTTTAACGCGACTGAGAAATGCTCAGGGTTGGTAACAACAACGTCAGCATCCGGCACTGCTTCCATCATTCTACGGTGAGCAAGTTCACGTTGTGTTTGTCGAATTTTCCCTTTTACCTCGGGCTTCCCTTCAGTCTCTTTGTACTCGTCTTTTATTTCTTGCTTGGTCATTTTTAACTGTTTCGCGTGATTCCACATTTGAAATGGCACATCAATCATGGCGATCAAAATTAACGGTGCAGAAACCATCAATAACGCAGCCAAAATATAATTAATTGCACTGACCACTTCTCGCTCAGGCGTTGAACGACCTAACATAAAATAATTCAAAATATTCGACTCAATCACCCAATAAGAAAAAGCGGCGATTAATGCGAATTTTCCGATTGCTTTCGCTAGCTCCATTGCTGCATTGGTTCCAAACATACGTTTAAATCCAGACATCGGCGACATACGATTACCCTTAGGTGCGATGGCTTCTGCACTTACTGACATTCCACCAAGCAACATTGGAGCAAACAGTGACACTAAAAACACGGCCACAAAAAAGACTATCAGTGAAGAGAAAACAGCCAACATACTTTCACCAAGCGCATAAAACATAAACTTTGTATCGAATATTTTTGAGCGGTCTAATGAGAGCGTTAACTTCCGAATAGAGTCAAAACCTTTTGCGATCTCAGAAGATGACATCATTAATGCTAACGGACTTGTCAACAAAACCAATGCGGTCGTCAACTCTTTCGATCGAGGAACTTGCCCACGCTCTTTCGCTTTTTGGAGTCGCCTGGGCGTGGCCTCTTCGGAACGTTCTCCACTATCATTCTCGGCCATCTAACACTCCGTGAATAACAGTTCACAAGCTAGAGATTGCCCCTGCTCAATCTGAGCAATAAAGTGAGGCAAGAAGCTTTTTAATAAAAACCAGATTATCGTCATACCGACGACGGTCATGATCGGGAAACCCACTGCAAAAATGTTAAGCTGTGGAGCGGATCGCGTCATAACACCCAAGCTTAAATTCATTACGAGCAAAGCAACAATCGCTGACAACACCATCATAAAAGCAGTAGAAAACATCAGTGACGTCCACTCTATCAATCTATTCAGGTTGATAAAGAAGTACTCAGATTCGTTGATTGGCAATGTTTCAAAGCTCATAACTATTATTTCGATTAATTTTAAGTGTCCATCAATGGCTAGAAAAATAAGTGTCGCCATCATTACAAACATTTGACCAAGCGTCGGAACACTGACGCCGGTATTCTGATCAACTAATGAAGCAAAACCCAGGCCAGTTTGCATCGCAATGACTTGTCCGGCGACCACAAAGGTCTCGAACACAATACGAGAAATAAAACCAATAGCGACACCGATCAGTGTCTGTAGAACAATATGGAAAACCGCTGATAAGCTGAATAAATCGACTGCAAAACTTGCTTTAATCATCGGTGCTGCAACCACGGTGATGGTTAGTGCTAGAAAAAGTCTAACTCGAGGATTAACCGCACGAGTGCCAATAATCACCATTGCCATGAGCATTCCAGAAATTCGGCAAAAAGATAAAATATACTGTGCTAACCAGTCATTGATAGCTGCGAATTCAACGACCATTTATCCAATCAGCTCAGGAATACTGTTGTAAAGTGTGGTAGCAAACTCCACTAAGTTGCCTACCATCCAGTGCCCAAGAAATGACAGCGTCAATAATGTGACGAGTAAACGGGGTAAGAAGGTTAACGTTTGTTCATTAATACTGGTTGCCGCTTGGAATATAGCAATGATTAACCCGATCACTAGCCCTGGCAATAAAATAAAACCTGCCAGTAAAATCACTAAACCAAATGCCTGACTAAAAACATCAACAACAATTTCTGGAGTCATCTCGGTCACCCAAAACTATTTGCTAATGTACCAACAATAAGCGCCCAACCATCAATTAACACAAATAACATAATCTTGAATGGCAACGAGACAATCATCGGCGACAACATCATCATACCCATCGCCATTAAGATACTCGCGATAACAAGGTCGATAACAAGAAATGGAATAAAAATTAGAAACCCAATTTGGAAAGCGGTTTTTAGCTCACTAGTAATAAACGCAGGAACCAATATCGTAAAAGGTACGTCGTCATACTGGCCCGGTTGTATGGCATGCTCGGCTATGTCAGCAAACATCATCAAATCATTTTCTCTCACTTGCGCTAACATAAATTCACGAAAAGGCCCTTTTGCAATTTCTAGCGCTTGAGTCGAGGTTAATTGTTCGTTTAAATAAGGCTGAATGGCTTCGTCATTTACTTGATTAATGACTGGCGCCATAATAAATAAGCTTAAGAATAAAGTTAGCCCAATTAATATTTGATTTGATGGTGTTTGTTGTAGGCCCAGTGCTTGTCGTAAAATCGCAAACACCACAGAAATTCTTATAAAGCTGGTCATCATAATGACAATGGCTGGTAAAAACGTCAGCAATGTCATCAATATCAGAATTTGTAACGTTACCGAGTATTCTTGAGCACCTTCGGGTGTCGTTACCATTTTCACCGCAGGTAAAATTCCAGAGGTCTGCTGCGCAAAGGCCGGTAAAGCAAAGAAGATGCAAATGACCAAAAACGCTTTGCTCAACTTAGACATCATCAGATTTCCCCATCGCTTTTTTTAGCTGACTTTTAAATGCCTCTTGAAAGGTCGGACGCTGAGCACTCTCTGATTGCTCTAAACAGTCAGTCGATAGTTCTTCAATTTTTGAAATATTCTGAGCCGTCACGCCAAGTAATAAAACCTTTCCATCTACTTCAACAACAATCAAACGCTCTTTTGCGCCTAGCATAAAACTGGACTTAAGTTTGATTAAGCTGTTACGACCAAGGTTTTGACCACTTAACTTTCGTAGTAGCCAAGCACACGCGAAAATCACTAATAAAATAAACAGTAATGCTACACCGACTGACATCAATGAATTAGACGCCGAAGGAACCGTTGCCTTCGTCTCTGATGCAGAAAATAACGGCGTAGTAACTAAAAAAGCGAACGTGTAGAAGGCAAGTTTCATCATTATTTTAACTTTTTAATGCGTTCACTTGGGCTCATCACATCGGTCAAACGAATGCCGTACTTCTCATTAACAACGACCACTTCGCCATGAGCAATCAAGGTTCCATTAACCAAAACGTCTAATGGCTCTCCAGCAAGTCGATCGAGCTCCACGACAGAACCTTGATTCAATTGCAATAAGTTACGAATGGCAATGTTGGTTCGGCCCACTTCCATCGAAAGCGTCACAGGAATTTCGAGAATCACATCCAGGTTCTCATTATTTAAAGGCTTACCTTCGTCCTTTAAATTCTCCAAGGGAGCGGACTCTGTGTCATCTTGTTCTGCCATAGCAGCAGCCCATTCATCAGCCATTTCATCCTGATTCACATCATTTTCTTCAGTCATCACTTATATCCTCAATTAATGCTCGGGTGATGTGCCCTCTTGGTATTTGCTCAATGATTTGTAACGCCGCTTTATCTTTTGACTGCCCATATTTCGCACGGAATGATGGAAGACCGCCAACATCAACCACGACTTTTTCGGGCAATTCAATTGGGATGATATCGCCGGCTTTAAACTTCATAACTTCTTTCAAAGTGACTTGTTTGTGCAACAAGGTTGAGTTTAATTCAACTTCAGCACTCATCACCTCTTCTCGTAATGCTTCGGTCCAACGCGAATCAACATCATCTCTATCACTTTGAACACCAGCATCTAACTTTTCGCGAATGGGCTCTATCATGGAGTAAGGCATGGTTACATGAAAATTACCGCCGCCTCCGTCTAGCTCGATATGAAAGCTACAAACCACAACCACTTCAGATGGACTAACAATGGTTGCCAGTGCCGGGTTAACTTCTGAGTCCATATACTCGAAGTCGACTTTCATCACAGGAGACCATGCTTCTTTTAAGTCAATGAATGATTGTTCCAGTAAAATTTGGATGATACGGCGTTCCGTCGGAGTAAATTCTCGACCTTCAATTTTTGCGTGAAAACGACCGTCTCCACCGAAGAAGTTGTCAACTAAAATGAAAACTAATTTGGCTTCTAGAGTGAAAAGTGCCGTTCCCCTTAATGGACGGATACGGACCATATTGAGAGAAGTAGGAACGAACAAGCTATGAACATATTCACCAAACTTGATCATTTGAATTCCATTAATTGAAATGTCAGCACTACGACGCATTAGGTTAAATAAACTAATGCGCATGTGTCTCGCGAATCGCTCGTTGATCATTTCAAGCGTCGGCATCCTTCCACGGACAATACGATCTTGTGAAGTAAAATCGTAAGGCGTTGCCTCACCAGGCGCTGACGCCGTTTCATCAACTTCAATGTCACCGTCATCGACTCCATGGAGTAATGCATCTATTTCATCTTGACTTAATAAATCAGTAACCATATCTATTGCATCACAAAGCTAACGAATAAAACTTTCTCAATATGCTCAGCTCCCTCAAGAGTGACCATGGTTTGCTGCGCCGTTTTCAGACAATCTTGCTGAAGTTTCTGTCGACCTTCTGGGGTAATAATTTCATCAGCATTAGCGCCGCTAACCAAAGTGAGCAAGTCATTCTTTAACCGTGGCATATGCTTTTTAACGACATCTTCAGACTCAGGGGAGCGCACGACAAAGCTCACTTTAATTTGCACCATTCGATTTCGAGAATTTCCAGATAACGGAGAAATAATCGCTTCAGGAACACCCACGTATATGGCAGGGCCCTTTTCGGGCTCTTGTTGCTGTTCTTCACTCACCTCTTCTTGCACAGGCTCATCATCTCCACCAAGAAACAACCAAGCCGCTATGCCTCCGCCGATCAAAACGACGGCAGCTGCAATGATAATAATGAGCTTTCCTTTGCCCCCTTTCTCTTCAACATCCAACTCTAATTCTTGTTCTTCTTCAGCCATATTCTGCTCCTGTCGGTGAATGGCTTATCTCTAGAAATAACTTTACATGCTCTTCTGCAAGGTTAGTGCCAGAAAAAAAGCCATACATTAATCTTTTAATATCAATAGGTTAATGAAAAGCGACGAATATTTGACGGGTATATTCAGACAGTTGGAACTAAACTTCTTAACCTGCCAAAGTTTCGGCGCAAGCGATCAGCTTCAAATAAGTATAGAAGTTAGCGAGAAGTTTGATGGCAAAACCCAATACAAAAATTTGCTTGGGTTTTGAACATTGAAAAAGGTTAGGCGAATAGGTCGAGCAGTCCTTGTGGCTTAATGGTCGACATTGAGCGTTGCTCACTTATCTCATCAACACTGCCGCTTGGCTGCTCGGTGAAACTCTCTGAATTAGAATCACCTTCTCGGTGTTGTGAATTATTCTGCTTCACGTCAAACTGCGACAGATTAATTCCTTGCTGCAAAAGCATTTCTCGTAGTCGATCTTGATTCATTTCGAACAGATCTCGAGTTTGAGCATGTTGCGCTTGCACGACGACTTGAACATCGCCTTGATTATGCGAAACTCTTAAGGTCAATGGTCCTAACTCTTTAGGGTCCAGCTGTATCTCTGCCTGTTCAATGCCTTTAGCACTCATCCAGTTAACCATTTGACTAAAGTTTCCTTGCCAGCCCTTTTGATGTAAAACGATTGGCGCGGCCAATGGAGCCACGGTCTTGGTCGCTGAAGCCGACGGATCCTTCGCTGCCATGAATGAATTCAGAGGATCGGTGAAATTAGAAGGCTTTGTCGCTTCATCAGTGGCTTGAGTTGATTTAATTGAAGACTCAGTGGCCGAGCGAATAATCTGCTCAAACACTTCCTTTTTTCGCATCGCTTCATTGATTGTTTGTTTATCAAGAGAAATACCATCGACGAGTTGTCGAGGATTATTGCTCAATTTGCCAGAATCTGATGAAGCTTTTTCAAGCATTTCACGTAACCCGACGAGTGATGTTTTCTCGCCTGGTTGTGTTTTTACTTCAAGCTGATTAAAGAATGCCTGACCGATCTGACTAGCACCGGCTTTGTAACCATCTATATTTTGAATAGATACATCCTTCAACTTACTATTCAACGGGAACAAACCCGAAGGCGTTAAAGATTCAGCTAAAGCGCCTTTGTTTTGAATTGCCTCTTTGTTTTGAATAATCTCTTTACTTTGAGCCGAGTCTTTAAGATGGGTGAACTCTTTAGTATGAATTGGAAGGTTAATTTGACCGCTTAAACCGTCGGACGAGACACTAACCTCGCCTTTCGATGTTAAGTTTATCCCGTTAAGTAGCTCTGCATCATCTATCTCGGTTAAAAGTTCACTCGCCGCGTCACCACTTTGAAGAGTGGATGAGCCCACTTGCAGCTCAGAAACAGACTCTTGCTCTAATGCAATTTGTTCGGCAAAAGCTTTACCCTTGCCACTATCATTATCCAACAACCGTTCTAACTGCTCCAACGGCAAGGATTTGCCGTTTTCAAAAATGACTTTATTGATAAAATCATTACCAGAGCTCCCTTCAAACTCTCCATCGGCCGCTACCGTTGCTGAGTACTCTATTGCAACGCTTTTTTGATTCGAAGTTAAATACTCTCTAAATTTCAAAGAGTTAGCATCCCCGACAGAAGAGCCACGCGTACTCAATGACGACTCACTGGCGCTCTGATTGCTGCGATTTGTATCAAAAATTTGGCTGATTATGTTTGCCACTGGCAACTCCCAACTAGCATTGAAAACAAGACTAAGTGAGATGAATGCAAACAGAGTACCAAGTACGAAAAACTAGGAAACAGAACAGATTACTACGAACAGTGAGGCTGGAATATTAAGGTCGGATAATTTAGGGCAGCGAAATAGCTTCAATTAATTTACTAATATCTAAGCAATGATTAGTTGAACGTGAATGGAACGTTTCGAGCGGTATAGCGGCTTCACCCATCAGCCGCCGGACATTGAATTTATCTCTAAACCGATCGAATAATACTGACGGCTTGTTCAAAAAGCTGCTCAATCTGATCTAAAAGATCGTCAGCCCCCGAAAGATCATTGGCTTTTCCTGCACTTTCGAGTAGTTGACACTTCTCGGCCAGTTCCAAGGCACCTAAATTACTACTTGCCCCTTTGATACTATGAGCTTCGCGAGCAACGGTATCTGCATCTGATTCAACAATCGCTTGTCGAAGGTTACTTAAATGTTGCCGATTATCAATATCAAAAGCGCTCACAAGCTCACCAAAGTCGGCACCAAGTAACTCTTTTAACTGTTCTAAGGTCTCTCTCATAGTCAATTGCTCAACATGCCCTTGTTTAAATTTTTAAAACTGAATAACTTGTGCGAAAGTTATAAAGCCACAGTATGAATGAGAATGGTTCAATCATGCAACAGTAATTAAACTTCTTCAACTTGCCATTTGTAAACGACTTTTACACGACTACCATTATCGAAGAACTCTATTGACTCAGCTAACTGGTTGATCAGTGGATAACCTCTTCCACTCAAATATTTTTCATCAAAGCTATTTTGCAGTTTGTTGTAATCAAACCCATCACCACTATCGCAAACTTCAATAACTAACCGCCCACCTCTTTCAATGTTCTCATGTTCCATGCTGATCTTGACATAACCATCAGATAATTCTTTGATTCTCTTTTCACGCTGCCGATAATATTCAGCAAATCCGTCAGCCGACTTTTTCAGTTCTGAACTTAAACCTAAAACACCGTGTTCAAAACTGTTTGAGTACAGCTCGGTTAAGATGGTTAAAACTTGCGTTCGATAGCTGCGTAAGCTGCCTATCTCCATTAAATGCTGAGAAAGCGCCGGTAAGGGGTTAAAACTTTTTAACGACTCTGGTCCTAATGTAAGAACAAATGAAGAATCACTGGGCCCTGAAATGTGAAAATGTCCAGCAACCTGATTAAAAGATTCATAATTAAGTTCTTCGTGATTCTTTACTTCGATGTAGGTAATATCATCACCCTGCTCCATCTCTCCGACGAAGGATTTAATGGCCTTTTTAACGGTGGAGAATCCGCGACCTTCCGTTACTGATTCGCATAAAGCAACAAGCAACCTATCTCTTCCAAAAAGCTCGCCTTCAGCATTTTCAGCTTCTATAACTCCATCAGAGTAAACAAATAAGCTCTGGCCATGTTCAAAGCTTCTTACATCTAAATTTATCTTAAACTGTTCTTCTGACAATATCCCCAATGGTAAATGGTTGGATGGTAACTCTTGTACTTCACCGCTTTTTTTATCCAAAATATAAGCGTCTGGGAGACCACCATTCCAAAGTTTCAAACTGCTTTCTTCGAAATCAATTTCTGCCATTAAACCACAGCAGAAGAAGCCCGTTGGTAAGATTGCATGTAATCTGGAGTTTAACTCTTGCACAATTTCATAGAGCTCGAATCCTTTAGCCGTCATTCCAAAAAAAATATCACTCGCGGGCATTGCACCAATAGATGCGGGTAAACCATGTCCGGTGAAGTCACCAAGAAAAACATTAATTCCGCCCAAAGGACGCTTTGCTGCAAGCAATATGTCACCATTAAAAATTGACATTGGTGAGACTGCGTATTGTATATAGGGTTCGGCTAGAGCTCCTTTATGGGCAATATTATCGAAGATCTTTTTTGCAACTTGCTGCTCTTGAATCAAATGTTCGGTATGAAACTCAATCTCTTGCTTTTGTTTGATGACCGTCTCGTATAGATTTTTAGCTCGCTGAAATGCAGAAATTTTGGCTTGCAAAATTACTTTGTTAAAGGGCTTGGTAAAAAAGTCATCACCGCCAGACTCGATGCATTTAACGAATGAATCATTTTCAGATAACGATGTGATAAAAATAATTGGGATATAATGGGCTGGATAGTTTGCTTTGACCCTTTGTGCGACTTCGAAACCATCCAACTCCGGCATCATCGCATCGAGCAAAATAATGTCAGGTAGAGATTCCTCGATGCGTTCTAATGCAATAAAGCCGTTTTCTGCTTCTACAACGTGATGACCTTGCGCCTCAACAAGTTTTCTTAAAATCAACCGATCCGTGAAATTGTCCTCAGCGATTAGAATATTCACGAGTTCAACAGTTCACAAGGGTCTAGTCGATCGCGAAGAGCTGTTCAAAATTGGAGATAGAGAGGATTTTTTTGATTTCGCTATTTGCATTAACGATATGGACTTTTGAATTGTCTCCGCCAGCAAAATCTCGAAGTAGCAACAACATACCCAAGGCTGAAGAGTCTAGGTAAGTGGTTTCTCCTAAATCAATTTTATATTTCTCAGGCTTTTCCGGCAGATCTTCATAGGTCGCTCGAAAATCTTGATGGCAACTAAAGTCGAATTTTCCCGAAACTTTTATGACCAGCTCATTTCCGGACTTGACACTGGATACAGACATGCTTTGACTCCATTACACGAAAATACAAATATCGTTTATCGGTTGTTATAAGTTCTGATTTAATAATAGTTTATCAACGTAAATGCGCAAGAATTTCAAACAATCTCACGCTTAGACGGTTCCGCTCTAACGGCCAACAAAATAGTCAGAAAAACCAGAGTTTATTGTTAATAATCAATTAGATAGCTTTACTTTAGGTGTTTAATAATAGCTTCAGCCATTTTATCAAGTGGGTAAACTTTAGAAACCGCTCCAAGAGCAACCGCCGATCCGGGCATTCCCCATACCACACTGGACTCTTTATCTTGAGCCAAATTGATGGCACCAGCTTGTTTCAAAGCGAGCATTCCTTTTGCTCCATCACTCCCCATCCCAGTCAAAATAACATTCAATGATTTGTCTCCGACGGCGTCTAAAACAGAAAGAAACAATACGTCAACACTGGGACGATGACGATTCACCAACTCAGTCTTTTTGATATTCGCATACAGGCCACTACCGGACTTGCTTACAAAAAGATGATCGTCACCGGGAGCAATATAAACCTTTCCACTCTCCAAGGGCAAGCGCTCTCTGACCTCAATTACTTCGATATCGGTGAGCGTATTCAGTCGCTTGGCATAAGAAGTCGAAAAGACATCTGGTATATGTTGAGTCACAACAATGGGAGGAAGATTCGTCGGTAGGCGGCGGATCACTTCTTTAATGGCTTCGGTGCCTCCCGTCGACGCGCCAATTGAAATAAGCTGGATAGACGTATCGCTGACCGCTTTATACCTTGTTGGTTTAGCCGTCGGTGGCAGATCATTAGGATGTATTCGCGAGCGAGCTGCCGCTTTAACCTTTTCACAAATTTCTTCTGCATAGGAATTTAAGTTGCCTTTGACATCGGTGGAAGGCTTACAAACAAAATCGAATGCGCCTAACTCAAGCGCTTTTAGAGTAACATCAGCGCCCTTTTCGGTTAACGTCGATATCATGACCACCGGCATGGGCCGAAGGCGCATTAAGTTTGCTAAAAATGTAAGACCATCCATCTTTGGCATCTCAATATCAAGGGTAATGACATCCGGTTGCGTCCGCTTTATTTTATCTCGAGCTTCATAAGGATCGGTCGCGACCCCGACTACATCGATTTCGGGATCACTATTGAGTATCTCTGATAACAACAGCCGAATTAACGCCGAGTCATCAACAATCAGAACTTTAATCTTTTTAGTCATTAATCGAACAACTCAATTTCACCCGCAGATTGTGTATCACCCTCAATCTGATGAAGGTAATTATCTTCTCGGCGGATAATGGTGTCGTTATGAAGGTTACGAAGCTTTTTAATTCGAACTATGCCATTCATTGGGTTATAGACCACTTTCCTTGGGCTCTCACCTCCCAAGTCTTTGGCTAATACATTCAATGCCTCTGACTCGACATACTTTAAAATGAATTGAATATTCTTTTCTCCAACATCAGACATTCGTTTAATAACTTTTGAGCCGCCGAAAATCTTAACCTCTAAATAACGACGTTCACCACCATTTCGAATAATGTTGTTGATCAAAAACTCCATTGCAAAGTTTCCGTATCGAGCAGACTCACTAGTGACATTCGTAGGGTCAGATTTTGCCCCCGGAGTAACTGGCAGCATAAAATGATTCATACCACCTATTTGATTCACTCTATCGGTAATGCAAGCGGAAACACAGGAACCCAATACCGTTACAATAAGTTCAGGCGATTTCGAAACATAGAACTCACCGGGTTTTATTTTTGCCGCATACATTTGATTGGAGCGGTCATAATATCGATTGATGTCTTCGAACCCCGGCAATACCTTCTCAGCATCGGGTCGACCAAGTGGAGTCATTAAGACTTCCTCCTAAAAATTGTTTTTCCGATGGGAGTAAAGTAGTTGCCTTCTTGACCAATCGATTCTGAATGCCCAAGAATAAGATACCCACCTAAATCTAATTGTTGTCTAAATCGTGCAATTAATTTTTGTTGTGTTTGCCGGTCAAAATAAATCAGTACATTCCGACAAAATATCACATCAAACCGACCTTTCATTGGCCAGCTCTGCATTAAATTTAATTGTTTAAAGTGAATATATTGCTTAAAACGGTCCTTCACCAACGCGTGGTCGTTTTGAATATCGAACCATGACTTTCTTTTTTCGCTTGCAATAGACTCGATTCTGTCGGAAGAATAAGCTCCAATACTGGCCTTTTTCAGAACTTCTGTATCTAAATCAGTCGCCAAGACTTTAATATCCCAAGACGAACGATCTTTAAGAAAGCTCTCTAGAGTAAAAACGAGTGAATAAGGTTCTTCGCCTGTGCTACAGCCAGCAGACCATAGCCTTACTCGCTTGTCATTTTGATGCTTAACCTTCAACTCATCGATCACTTTACTTTCGATGAATTCAAAATGATGCTTTTCTCTGAAAAAGTAGGTTAGATTGGTCGTTATTGCATTGATAAACTGAATGCCTTCTTCGTGATCCTCTTCTATAAAGCTTAAATAATCACTGACCGCTCTAAACCCTGTTGCTCTCAACCTACGCGCTAATCGACCATAAACCATTTCAAATTTATGATCGCTTAAATTAATACCCGATATGTGCAGCACTGTTTTTTGCACCGCTTTAAAATCATTCCGAGTAAATTCGAATTCTTTAGCCATCGACTAAGTGTCTTCTAGAATTCTTCCCAATCATCGTCTCCACCCCCTACTTGAGGTTGAGCGGCAGGAACATTATTTCGTTTAACGGGAGATTTCAGCCCGCGTTTTCCGACATTATCGTCACCCGTATTGAAGAATCTCATCATTTCTAAAAGGTTCGCACTTTGCTCCTCGAGTGATTCAGCTGACGCTGCAGCCTCTTCCACTAATGCCGCATTTTGCTGCGTCATTTCATCCATTTGGCTAACGGCCTCATTGACCTGTTCAATACCTGATGCTTGTTCCTGTGATGCATTGTCGATGTCATTAATAATTTTTGAAACATCAGCGACTGATGACACAATATCATTCAATGTATCGCCAGATTCAGCAACCAACTTGCTGCCATCCGATACCTTAGTGACGCTGTCTTGAATTAGCTCTTTAATTTCTTTCGCTGCATCGGCGCTGCGTTGCGCTAGGTTTCTCACCTCTGCCGCTACTACCGCAAAACCGCGTCCTTGATCGCCGGCTCTCGCCGCCTCAACCGAAGCGTTCAGCGCTAATAAATTCGTTTGGAAGGCGATTTCATCAATGACACCGATAATATCGGAAATCTTCTTCGAAGAGGCTTCAATCTCTTGCATCGCTTCAACGGTTTTACCAACCACCAAGCCTCCTTTTTCAGCCAACTCTTTCGCATTATCGGCAAGTGTAGAGGCATTCTTGGCATTAGAAGCGTTTTCTCGCACAGTACTGGTAAACTCTTCCATACTCGACGCGGTTTCTTCTAAGCTTGACGCCTGCTCTTCAGTGCGTTGACTTAAATCGGCGTTACCCAGTGAAATCTCCTTCGCAGAACTCGAAACATGGCTACTCGCTTCAATGATCGAAATAACCATCGAGTTAAGTCGCTCAATGGTGGTATTCATTGCTTGCTTTAACGTCTCGAAATCTGGGTCAACCATTTCTTCAATCGGTTTAGTTAAGTCGCCGTCAGAAAGCGACTGTAGGGCATCGCGAATCAACGCAACGGCTCTAACCCGTGGCGTCACATCGGTCGCATACTTGACCACCTTAAAGGGTTTTCCATCCATGTCTAAAATCGGATTATAAGAAGCAGAAATCCAAATTTCTTCACCACTTTTAGTGATTCGCTTGTATTCACCGGTTTGAAATTCACCACGGCCCAACTGTTCCCAGAACTGCTGATATTCCCTTGAGTTCGCCTCAGAAGATTCAACAAATATTCGATGATGTTGGCCAACAATTTCGCTTTCGCGATAACCCAACACATTACAAAAGTTGTCATTCGCCGTCATAATGGTTCCATCCATTTTGAACTCAATAACCGCGTTTGACTTACTAATGGCATGAATTTGTCCAGCAAAGTTGGCAAACTCTTCATCCGCCATCAAATCTTCCCATTGCACACAACTGCCAATTCGATTGCCATCTTTATCCTTTAACGAAAATGCTGTCAGCCGAAATTTGATTCCAGCGACCGTAATATCAGAGCTAAACGGAAGTCGATTTTCATCACTTAAAATTGACCGTTGGTGACTCGGATTCTTATGAAACTCATCGATATTCTTACCAATTAGCTTATCCACATCGAAGCCAGGCAACTCACGTCGTACCTGCGACTCTCGACGCTTTAGTGTTTTGATAAGAGATGGGTTCATATAGGTGATATTGAAATTATTATCAGCCATCATGATATTGACGGTGGCGTTCTCAACCGTTGAAGTAAGTTGTCCAATTTGTTTATTGGCAATTTTCTCTTCGGTAATATCTTCCCATTGCACCGAACTACCAATACGATTACCTTCATTATCTTTCAATGCAAATGCGGTTAACCGGAAATCGAGACCTGCGACATTGATCTCTGATTGATACGGCAACTTACTTTCATCCGCTAACAAGTTTCTCTGATGTGCCGGGTTTCGATGAAAGCGATCGAAGTTTTGACCAATCAATTTATCAACAGAAAAGTCAGGAATCACTGTTCTAAGTTGCGTTTCGCGACCTTTCAACATCGATTGAACGGCCGGGTTCATGTACATGATGTTGCCATCATTATCCGCCATCATGATATTGACCGTTGCATTTTCAACGGTAGAGGCTAGTCGCCCTATTTCGACGGCACGTTTTTTATGCTCAGTAATATCTTCCCACTGTACTGCGTTACCAATATGAATACCCTGTGAATCTCTAAGCGCGAATGCTTTTAATCGAAATGACAGACCAGCAACTTCTATTTCACTCTCATAAGGCAAGTTATCAGGATTAGAGAGCAGATTTTGTTGATGAGCTGGATTTTTATGATACTGCGCAAAATTACTCCCGACGATTGAAGAAACGTTAAAGTTAGGTAGTGCTTCCTTAATTTTGCTTTCACGGCCACGAAGCATTTGTTCTACAGAATCATTCATATAGAGAATCTTGCCGGAGAGGTCCGCAATCATTAAGTTCACGGTGGTCAAATCGACGAGTGAAGATTTCATTAAATCGACTTTTTTATCAGCACCGCTTTCCTGACTGCTTCCAAAAAGTTTTGCTAACATAATATTTCTCCAACAATAAATTTCATTTCATTGTTTCAGCTCACCGCTTACTGGACGGCCACAGCTGCTTCAACTTCTTTAAAGTTAAAAACCTTATCTAGATCAATAATGGTGATCATGGCATCACTGATGGTAGTAATACCTTTGACAAACCGAATATCTATCTCTTGCATTATCTCAGTACATTCTTGAATTTGATTATCTGGCACGTCATAGACTTCATTAACCGCATCAACAATAATACCTACCTTTCTATACCGACCATTAAATTTAATGTGCACAATAATCACAACGGTGGTTGCCGTGTAGTCCCTTTTTTCTAAACCAAACCTGAGCCGCAAATCGACGATGGGAATGACAGAACCTCTAAGATTAATTACACCGACGATGTACTTGGGAACATTGGGTAACGATTTGGTTTTTTCGTATCCTCGTATCTCTTGAATTCTTAGAATACTTACTGCGTACTCATTAGAGTCTAAGTCAAAGGATAAATATTGGTGCATCTGGCCAGTCATTCAGAAAACTCCGTAGAGAACTGTTTACTGTAATGCTTTTTGATATCAGCTAAATCTAAGAGCGACATAACAGAAAGAATGACATAAACTTTATCTTTATTATTGTATAAACCTTCAATATTCTCATCATTCAGCTTATGCCCACTTTTTGGAGCTTCTTTGATCTCTTCGGGCTTTATATTCAATACGTCATTAACAGCATCAACGACGATTCCCATCACTCTCGACTTTTTCTCTTCTTGAATATTAAGAATCATAATAACGGTGGTTTTATTGTAGTCTTTATGTTTCATGCCATAGCGATCACGTATATCAAGAATTGGAACAATATCGCCTCGAATATTAATAATCCCTTTAACATATTTCGGCGAATTGGGAAGCGCAGTAGGCTCAGTCCAACCTCGAATTTCTTTTACCGAAAGAATATCAACGCAATAGGTTTCACCTTGTAAATCAAAGCCAAGATATTCGGCGCCTAAATTCTCATGCACCTGGTCTTCGTTATATTCAATTTCAATCGGAAGGGAATCGTTTTCTATCTCGAGGAGTTCACTCATGCTGCGATCCCCTTAGACGAGCTTTTTTGTTTATTTAATCGATTGAGCATTCCTAGAATATCCAATATCAATGCAACTTTTCCATCACCGAGTATGGTCGCGCCAGAAATACCTTCTATCGAAATAAAGTTTGTTTCTAAACTCTTTATCACCACTTGTTGCTGGGCGAGCAGCTCATCGACCATAAATCCGACTTTCTTACCACCAACCTCGACCACAACTAACACGGTATCGTTGTAGTCAGTAAAGTCTGGTTTCACCTCAAATGTTTCGTACAGTCTTAAAATTGGCACATGATCGTCACGTAACTTATACACGTCAAAACTTCCTGTAATACTGACAACCTCATGAGTTTTGATTTGCAGTGATTCAACAATTGACGTGAGAGGCACCACATAAATTTGATTACCAACACGAATCAGCTGGCCATCTAGAATGGCAAGAGTCAATGGCAAGCGAATGGTAAACGTACTTCCAAATCCGGGCTCCGAGCGAACTTCAACACTGCCACCCAGTGATTGAATATTCTTTTTCACGACGTCCATGCCGACACCACGTCCAGACACATCTGAAATACTTTCGGCTGTAGAGAAACCTGGCTCAAACACTAACTGATAGACATCTTCGTCAGACAACTCTTGTTGTTCAGACACCAAACCGCGTTCTATGGCTTTATTTAAAACTCGCTCTCGGTTAATGCCAGCACCATCATCGATGATTTCGATAACGATATTGCCACCTTGATGGAAAGCATTTAACTGTACTTTTCCAGTTTCGCTTTTTCCGGCTGCGGCTCGTTTATCAGGGGTTTCGATACCATGGTCCAATGAGTTTCGAACCAAATGAACCAAAGGATCTCCGATTTGCTCCATTACCGTTTTATCTAATTCAGTATTTTCACCAAAAATCTCCAACTCTACTTTCTTATTTAAACGGCTGGAGAGATCTCGAATCATTCTCGGAAAGCGGTTAAATACAAAGCTAATGGGCAGCATTCGAATTTGCATAACACTCTCTTGCAACTCTCGAGTATTCTGCTCCAACTGAATCAAGCCTTCCTTTAAACGTTCGAGCTTAGTAATATTAAAGTCTTCACCCATTTGCCCAAGCATCGACTGAGTAATGACTAATTCGCCAACCAGATTAATTAAACTGTCGACTTTATCGATACTTACCCGTATCGAACTTCCACCGGTAGCCACAGGCGCTGACTTGTTCGCCTGATTCGGATCTTTTACTTCACTTTTATCCCTAACCTGTAAATCAGTGTTCGAATTAGATTGCGGTTTGTTCGGAGATGCAGATGTCGATTGCGCAGACGCCTTAGCATTTTTGTCCGCAATCTTATCCTGTTTTGAACCGGGCGCATTAGCGCGTTCTGGTTCAGAAAGTGTTTGCTCGGGAAGCGGTTCTCCAGAGAGTCGAGCATTCACTTGATCTTCCGTTAATGCTTCGAGCTTAAGCTCACACTCATCGTCGACCCACTCAAATACTTCACGAATAGCAGATTCGTCGACCTCTGCGAACAGACCGATCATCCATTGGCTATAACACAAGGTCTCATCCATTTCAGCGAGTGTTGGCAGTTCCAAGATTTGCGACACCACCTTTATTTCACCAAGAAGATTTAACTCTCGAAACATTCGAATGGGTTCATTACCCGTTTGTAAAATCTGTGGCTCGGGAATAAAGGTGATTAACCATGCTGAGTCTTCTGAATGCTGAGCAGAAGCATCAGACTCTAGTCCAGCGGTACTGGGTGCCTCCTTTGACGTTAAATCGGACGCTTGTTGGTTGACACTTTCATGGTCACCATCGTTATCAATGGCTTTTTTCAAAGCCGCTTCCAATTCAGCATAATCAGCATGTTCAACGGGCTGATCATCTTGTAGTTTGCTCAACATGTTTCGCAAGCAATCAACCGACTGCAATAACAAATCAACCATTGGCGTCGTAACGGCTCTCTCGCCGTTACGCATCTCATCAAGAAGGGTTTCTAGAATATGAGTAAATTCAGCAACTGAGGTAAAATGAAAAGTCGCACTGCCGCCTTTAATAGAATGCGCTGCTCGAAATATCGTATTGATAACTTCTGGGTCTGAACTCTCAGGGGTTAAGCCGAGTAAATTCTGTTCCATTACCTCCAAGCCATCGAAGCTTTCTTCGAAGAAAACTTGGTGAAACTGACTTAAATCAATACTCATATTTCCGCTTTCATCCTTTAGGCTAATTATGGAATAACCTATTGCAGCGCTTCATCGAGATTTGGTTGTCTATCCTAAAACTTTTTGTACCGTCGCAACTAACTGGTCAGGATTAAATGGCTTAACAATCCATCCGGTTGCACCCGCTTGCTTTCCTTCAGATTTTTTGTCTCCCGCAGATTCAGTGGTCAACATCAAAATTGG
The DNA here is from genome assembly GCF_031198435.1 of Pleionea litopenaei. GTDB lineage: Bacteria > Pseudomonadota > Gammaproteobacteria > Enterobacterales > Kangiellaceae > Pleionea > Pleionea litopenaei. Next base: position 419,060 of record NZ_CP133548.1, on the reverse strand, counting down.
AGTGAACCTGTAAGCTGGGAGCTGCCGAAGATTTTTGACCAAAGTGATTCCATCCATAACGGGCATGTTCACGTCCGAAATAACCACGTCGTATTGCTTACCCTGAGCTAATTTAAGAGCTTGTTGCCCGTCTGCAGCATCATCGACATCGTAACCAGCGCTCTTGAGTGTAAATGACACCATTTGTCGCATAGAACTAGAGTCATCCACAGCAAGGATTTTGGTCATAGAGCTTCTCCCCCATCAACAGAAATGTTTAATTGTTGTTGCATACCTAAAAGTTTAGTTGAGTTTAAGAAAACATCATTGGGCTTTTGCCATTGAATCTCACTGCCTTGACTCATCGCTTCTTGGACAAAAGCAATCAACAGCTGCAAACCTGCCGTATCGACCTTCTCAACCTTGCTCGCATTTAATGTGTATGTCTTAACTTGCTTCTCTAATGTTTTTTCCAGACGAGCTTTTAATTTACTTGCCGACTGAATATTAAGGTCACTTCCACAAGCGAATGAAGCTTTGTCTGACATAGCCGCTCACAAAAAGTAATTACAGATAGTTAGGTTATAGCAGATATTAGAAAGTTTGCTAAAAATAGAGCGGATTTTTCTTCTGACTTGGCGTATCAATGAACATAAAGATAATTGTTTTATTTCAACCACTTAAAATAAAGTAGTTGAAATGCGGAAACTAGTGCGTGGTGTGAGTTTGGCTATTAAAATCATCTTCTAGCACCCGTGCTTGCTTACGTTCTGATTGTAGGCGCTCTTTTTGCTTTAATTTATCTTGGTATTTATTCACCGCTTGAGTTCGCTGGTTCTGCGACTGCCACTGCTTTCTGCTTTGAGATACTTGAGTTTGCAACTGTAAAATTTGTTGCTGCTGAGCGGCAATTGCCTTATCGAGCTGACTTAGAAAACTTTTATAGTGTTGCAATTGAATACCTGACATTCCTTTCGCCGCCCGATATTGAAATTCCGCTAAATAATCCGTTCGATACTGAACCAATTCATGCAATTTGTGTTGCGCTGACTGGTAATCGGTTTGCGTTTTATTCAGTTGGTCGGCCGCTCGCTGCTCTCGTTGTTGAGCAACTTTCTTAACCGGTTCGATTCGCTGTGATACTGGCTTCATTGTGTCCTCATGGCTTGTCTAGGTGGCTCTTCAACTTGATTCAAAAGATCTTGCAGTCCTTCTAAACTCTCACTCATTGAACGACTTTCACTCACATTTTGTTGTAAGAACGCCCTAATTTGCGGCATCAAGGCGATGGCTTCATCAATTTCTCTGTCACTTCCTCTTTCGTAAGCACCAATGTTAATTAAGTCACGGTTACGCATAAACGTTGCGTAAATACGCTTAAGAGCACGCACATTAAACAGATGCTCATCTTCACTAATTTGCGTAATCGCTCGACTGACCGATTGCTCTATATCAATCGCTGGGTAATGCCCTTCGTCGGCTAAATCTCTCGATAATACGACGTGACCATCTAATATCGCTCTCGCTGCATCGGCAATGGGATCTTGTTGATCATCCCCTTCAGCAAGTACCGTATAAAAGGCCGTGATAGAGCCACCACCCTTTTCAGCATTTCCAGCTCTTTCAACTAACTGTGGGAGCTTAGCAAACACAGACGGTGGATAACCTTTAGTGGCGGGAGGTTCGCCAATCGCCAAGGCTATCTCTCGTTGTGCCTGACAAAAACGCGTTAAGGAGTCCATTAACAATAGCACATTCTTGCCTTTATCCCGGAAATACTCAGCGATACTGGTAGCCACCATAGCCCCTTGCAGTCGCATCAATGGTGAATTATCGGCAGGCACCGCTACTACGACGGCGCGTTTGCGACCCTCTTCACCCAAAATATGCTCAATAAATTCTTGGACCTCTCTACCCCGTTCACCAATTAAACCCACCACAATAACGTCAGCTGAGGTAAAGCGTGTCATCATTCCTAACAACACCGACTTACCGACACCACTCCCAGCAAATAACCCCATCCGTTGACCTCGGCCAACCGTGAGTAAGGCATTAATGGCCGCGACGCCCACATCAAGCGGCGCGTCTATCGGATGACGTCGCAGTGGATTAATTGGCTTACCTTGTAAGGGGTAAGCATCTTTAGTGTTCAGGGGTTTCCCAAAATCCAACGGATTTCCGTAGCCGTCGAGCACACGCCCAAGTAACTCTTCTCCTACTGCAACGCTTGCGGTTTTTCCCGTTGGGATAACCGCAGCACCCGGACCAAGCCCTTGAATGTCGCCAGTCGGCATTAAATAGATTTTATCGTCAGAAAAGCCAACGACTTCCGCCGGTTCTTGCGTACCTTGATGCGTCGTAACCAAGCAACGCTCGCCTATGTTCACCTGGCACCCTACAGCCTCAAGCGTTAAACCAACCATTCGAGTTAAGCGGCCTTCCACTTGCAGCTCTGGTGCATTAACGAATTTGTCTTCGCACATTTTTAATTGCTTCAACAAATCAAACTGATAGCGACTGGATTCTGACATAATTAAATTAGGGCTCCTGTCGCTGATTTGAAGGAGCTGACTCAGAGGCCTCTTCCGAGTTTCGAGTTTCGCTGCGTCTTACATCACCAAAAATATGATTGAATAGTTCGGCGATCCGTTTTTCTAACGTTGCATCAATTCTCGAGGTATCCGTGGTAATTAAACAGCCGCCCCGGGCGATCGAAGGATCATCGGCAATGATCCAGCTACTTTCTTGCTGTTTACCGACAGAAAAAGTTTCGCGGACCAAATTGGCGTCTTCAGGATGCAATTGAATCATGACTTGACGGCGATAACTAGGAAGTAATTTTATGCTATCACGAATCACCGCAATGATTTGTTGCGGATCTTGTTGCAGTTCACGTCGGATGATATGACGAGTAGCCATCATCGCCAACTCAGCGAACTCTTCGGTCAATTGTTCTTCTTGTTGTTTAAATGGATGTTCTAGCTCTTGCATCAAGGCTTCAAACTGCTTTGCCATTTTAGCTAATTCTTGTTTAGCTTGCTGTCGACCTGCGTCTAATCCTTGCTGCATGCCTTCTTCATAAGCAGCCTCTCGAATCGCAGCAATTTCTTGTGCCGTTGGTAATTTTGGCGCTTCTGCTTCTTCTTTTGCTTTTCTACCTCTTTGTCGCTGATCAAATGATGGTAATTCCCAGCGCTCCGACGACTCGGCATCAGAGGCATCGATAACTCCGAGCTCGTGCTGATCAGAATCACCTTGTCCAACCGTCATCGGATCCCTAGTGTCAAGCTCATTGTTCTCTTGCTTCAACTTATTCAAGATGTAACGCTCTTAATTGTTTCATTCATCTTCTCTTAAATCAGATTTTCTCTGATCGAACTTAATCAGCTCAAACTCTCTTGTACAATTTTCTTTCTATTCACTCTGGTTTAGACCATGTCTTGCATTAGATGATGCCTTTAATTCGATCATGATTTTTATTAGATCATGATTCTAATTAGATCATATTCTAATTAGATCATATCCTCGCCAACTCCACCGAGAACAATTTCACCAGCGTCAGCCATTCGTCTAGCGACGGAAAGAATTTCTTTCTGAGCATTTTCAACTTCACTTACTTTCACAGGCCCCATTGCATCAAGATCATCTTTCATTAATTCAGCAGCCCGTTTCGACATATTATTGAACACTTTTTCCTTAATCGCTTCGTCAGCACCTTTTAAGGCTAAGACCAATGTATCGGTTGAAATCTCTCGAAGCAGTGATTGAATTCCACGATCATCAACATCCACCAGATTATCAAAGACAAACATCATGTCTTGAATTTGCTGACCTAGATCTTCATCGACTTCTTTAATATTTTCAATTAATAAGCTTTCTATGCCGGTATCCAAAAAGTTCATGATATCCGCAACTTTTTTCACACCGCCAATCTGAGCAGCCTTAGATGAGGTACTCCCAGAAAACTGTTTTTCCATGATGGTGTTTAATTCCTGGAGTGCCGTCGGCTGTACCGACTCTAAGGCGGAAATACGTAGGGCCAGATCGAGACGAACTTTCTCTGGAAACAGTCCCATAATCTCGGCACTTTGGTCAGGATCCAAATAGGATAAAACAATGGATTGAATCTGAGGGTGTTCGTATCGAATGATGTCTGCAACCGCACGAGGATCCATCCACTTCAATGTATCGAGACCTTTGGTATTGGCTCCCAGTAAAATGCGATCAATCAATGCATCGGCTTTGTCATCTCCGAGTGCTGACTTCAAAGTATTCTTAATATAGTCTTCCGTTCCAATTCCAATACCGGTTTGATCTTCAACTTTCTCTAGAAATTCATCCAACACACCTTCAACCGACTCTTTCTCAACATTTTTCAAAGAGGCCATCGCAAGGCCAATTTTTTGCACCTCTTTTGGCCCCATATGTTTCAGAACCTGAGCGGCATTTTCTTCGCCAAGAGAAAGTAATAGAACGGCAGCCTTTTCAGTACCACTGTAACTCGGCTTTTCCTTTTTCTTTTCTTCCGGTTTAGCTTGAGCTTCTTCACTCATCTTCTTCTACCCAGTTTCTCACTAATTGTGCCACCATGGTTGGATCATTGCCCGCAATCGCTTTGGCTCGTTCACCTTTCGGAGAGCCAGCTAAACTCGGGCCTGGTAATTCTAATGTCGAGTCATGTTCAAGACTCAGCTTATCATCGCCCATTCCTAATGATAGATCATCTTCGTCGGGCGTTGCGATAGGAACATGAGGCTGTGTGGTTAACTTATTCATTAATGGCTTAAGTAAACCAAATATTAAAAGCAAACCTAATAACAGGGCCGTTACCGGTTTCCAAAGAGCTTCGAAAATCGGCTGTTCATAAAAAGCCAATGGAGCAGGATCCGGAATTCTCTCTGGTCGGACAAAACGAAAGCTTTCAATTTCGACTCGATCGCCACGATTCGCGTTGAAGCCAATCGCTCCACGAATTAAGCGATTGATATCATCAACCTGTTCCTGCGCTCGAGGAATTAACTGATTGTTGTCTTGTGCATCAGGAACATAATCCAATCCAACAGAGACACTCACTTGTTTGACTTGCCCTACTTGCTGACGAATATGACTTATCGTTGTATCTAGATCGTAGTTTCTTTCGGCTTCTAATCGTTTGTTACCGTTGCTTTGATTCTCCGCCAACTGAGCGTTTTGTTGTTGCAGTTGCTCTGGAATATTAGCCGCTGCGGGTGGTTGATTACTCAATGCCCCAGGAACACCGGAGGCACTCGCTGAATTCGACGAATCTTCTAAGGTTCGCTCACTACGAATAGCGGGTTGTTCTGGATTATAAATTTGTTGGGTTTGTTCTTTTTTAGTGAAGTCCATATCGACATTCACTTGTACAGTGAAATTTCCTTCGCCAACAATGGGTAATAAAATTTCTTCAATTTTAGAACGATAATCCGCCTGTTGTTCGCGAATCAATTTCATTTCACGATTGGTTTCTCGTTCTTGATCGGTTTGACTCCCGGAGTGCAGCAAACGTCCAAACTGATCGGTAACCGTCACTTTAGAGGCTTCGAGGCTTGGTACGCTCCCTGTTACGAGATCGACGATCGCTCGCACTTGCTCGCTATCCATGGTTTGATTGCGATAGAGATTGAGAAGTACCGAAGCGGATGGCTTACGACGATGCTTTAAAAATGCGGTTTCTTTGGGTAACGCAAGGTGCACTTTTGCAGCTCGGACACCGCTAAAGTCACTGATCGTTTTTGCTAATGTCAGCTCTTGTGTTCGCTGCAACCGAGCTTGCTCTAAGCGCTGAGAAACGCCAAAACCTGATTCTTGATCTAACAACTGATCAGATTGCGAGCCAACCATCACACCTTGTCCGGCTAGCTCCATTTTAATTCGCTGAAAGCTGTCTTGCTCAACCAAAATGTTTCCAGTTCCATCAATCTTATACTGAACATTGCTTTGTTCAAGATAAGAAACCACATCAAGTGAGGTTGCAGGATCCATTTGGCCAAGTGGTCTCATATTCGGCTCGCTTCCCCATAAAACCAGAAAAACGCCCAACGCGACACTGGCTGCTAGGCCAATCATTAAACCCAGTTGTTTAAAAACACCTAAGTTATTCATGCCCGGCAAGAAATTAGGCGTAGAGTTTAAATTACTTAGTTCAGATGTTGCTTCAGCCACGACTTATCTCCAACATTTTAAATCGGCATATTCATGATGTCTTGATACGCACTGACCACTCGATTTCGAACTTGTACCGCGGCATCGAAAGCGACACTGGATTTTTGCGATGCGATCATGGCTTTGACCAAACTGACCCCGCCATCACCCGATTCGATTCGGTTAGCCGCTGCCGCAGCTTGTGATTGATAGTCATTGACTGTCTTCAATGCATCAGATAAAGCTGAGGTGAAGGCTTGATTCTGCGTGCCCGCTGTTGGTTGCGTGGTATTTTGAGCCGCTGCGGTTAACTGCCGCATCTGAGCCAATAATTGTTGTGGTGTAATTTGCGTCATTTTTTTACCTCACTAAGCTGGCATTTCATAACCTAACTCGCGCATTTTTGCTAACTTATAGCGCAAGGTTCGGGGGCTGATACCCAGTTCTTCTGCAACTTTTTTCTTTTTACCGTTAAACTGTTTTAGCGCTTCTACAATAATCTGAAACTCATGTTGTCTTACACCAGCGCCGAGCGTTGAAATATCTTCTCCGGAATCAACGTCATCTTTAATTTCTAAATTGCTGCTAATCGACTCAAACATTAAGTGTTCAGACTCAATTTTATGTCCGTTGCATAAAATCAATGCTCGTTGAATTACATTATCAAGTTCACGAACATTTCCAGGCCAAGCGTAACTCATAAGAGCCGATTGCGCGGCAACTGAAATACTGGGTACTGGCATTTTATTTTGTGCGGCATACTTTTTAAGCATGTGCTGTGCAAGCGGTAAAATATCATTAGGTCGTTGCGCTAAACCAAGGCAAGTTAAAGGAAAAACATTCAAGCGAAAATACAAATCTTCGCGAAAACGCTTTTCAGAAACCTCCACTTTTAAATCGCGGTTAGTTGTCGCAATGACACGAACATCTAATTGAATTGTTTTTCGTCCACCCAGTCGCTCTACTTCGCGTTCTTGTAAAACGCGCAATAGCTTAGCTTGTAAAGCGAGGTCCATTTCTGAAATTTCATCAAGAAGAATCGTGCCGCCTTGTGCTTGTTCGAACTTTCCAGGACATGCTTGGTGAGCACCCGTAAACGCTCCTTTTTCATAGCCAAATAACGTAGCCTCTAGCATATTTTCTGGAATCGCAGCACAATTTAAAGCAATGAAAGGCTTATCTTTGCGATTTGAATGATTATGAATATATCGAGCCATGACTTCTTTACCAGCTCCGCTAGGTCCATTAAGCAATACCGTCGAGTCGGTTGCGGCAATTCGTTCGGCTAAGCGATAAAGCTGAATGCTTTTTTCGTCACTAACAATCGCCTGATCATTCGCATCTTGATGACGGTAACGTTCAACAATTTCCATCAGCGCTTGTGGCTTAAATGGTTTTTGAATGAATTCGTTCGCACCATTTTGCATAGCTTCCACCGCCATTTCTATGGTGCCGTAAGCCGTCATAAATATAAACGGTGTTGCGATGTCTTTTTGACGCACAAATGAAAGAAATTCTTTTCCGTTTCGCTCACCAAGATTAACGTCACTGACTACAATATCAGGTGTGACTTCTGACCATTTAACCATGGCCTCATCAATGTCTTTTGCTTGGGTTGTTCGATAGCCCGACATAGCCAAAGAGTCAACAAGTGCTTCACGAAGCATGGCGTCATCTTCTAAGACTAAAACATGGGTACTGCTCATAGTGGTGTTGCCTCCTGCTCCAAGTCTTTCGACTTTGAACATTCAAAGGTTGGAATAACAATAGACACTTGGGTTCCTTGTCCAAGCTTTGATTCAATTTCCACTCGTCCCTGGTGAGCTTTCGCTACCCCATGAACGACAGCAAGTCCTAATCCAGTGCCACCGCTTCGAGTGGTATAAAATGGATCAAATACTTTCTCTAATTTCTCTTCGGTAATCCCTTTGCCCTGATCGGTCACTCGAATGTTTAGGTTTCCTTCAGCCACCTTTATCTCGCAAGTAACATTTGAATTCACTTCATTTGAATAGCTTTGATACGCATTTTCGACAAGGTTACCGATCGCGCTGAATAACGCATCAGAATTAACATTTAGTAAGCACGTTTGAATCGGCTTTACATCAATAGCTAAGGTTGGATACAAAGCCAATAAATGCTGAGTTAACTTTTTCACCAAAATTGTCGACTCAACTTCTGAAAGCTGTAGACCACCACTTTTTGCAAACTGCAACATATCGGTAATATGTCGTTCTAAATGTTGCAAACAATCCGCTAACTTCGAACCAAATTTTTCTCGAGTCGTTGCATCGATGGATGGTTGGGTAAGGTTTTCAGCATAAATTAATGCGGTAGACAGTGGCGTTCGAATTTGATGAGCTAATGAAGCCATCATTCGTCCCATACTAGATAAACGCTTGTCTTGATTGACTTTGTCTTGCAGCTTTCGAGTTTCGGTTAAGTCGGTTAGTACAATCAGTTGACCGGGCTCGTAATCCAAAGCACGAGTTTCAATGTGTACGCGTCGCCCATCTTTCAGCGAAACCTCATAACCATCATCGAACCTCGGACTAAAACTGCGTTTAATGATGTTTAACCAGGTTTCACCCAATAATGGTCGACCGAGCAAGTCAATCGCAACAGCGTTACAGTCTTGTACTCTTCCGGCTCCATCTAAAACCACAACGCCAGCGGGCAAAATGGCCAATAAATTTTGCAAGCGTGAAGCCATACGCTCTTTTTCTTCAAATTGAATTCGTTTGTTCTGAACCTCTTCAGCTAAACGATCGGCCAGCGACTCGACTTGTCCTTCTAAACTCTGGTAAGAGTGAACAAAGTTTTCTGATAACCGATTAAATTGCTCGAACGCATGCTGTAATTGATCAATATTTAAGCCATTAGCTTCTTTATCGAATGCTGATTGCCCTTGAGAGGCTGTTTGAGCAAATGAGTTATTTGAAAACGTCATAGGTCACCTTTTTGACACCTAAATTTGTACATCAACTAGGTTAGCAATAAGTATACCTACTTTTATTTTACCTTTATTATCAGTGAGTTAATGATAGTTTTAAGGAGTAAAACGATGACAAGTCAAAGTTTTGGCGATCTCGCGACCTTCGGAGTTTGGTTTTCTAATTGACTCGTTCAATGGATTGAAAGCGCGGCTGATACCAGCAAATAACAAATACGCTGGGTTTTGCATTAATATGGACAGGCTGGCAGACAAAGCAACTGCGCTTAAGAAGCAAAAGCGCTTAAGAAGCAAAAGCGCTTAGGAAGCAACTACGCTTAGGAAGCAACCACGCTTAAATGGATGGCAATGCTCTTTAAGCATCAAGAGAATTATTGTTGATAGCTTTATAAAATAAAAGATACTTTAAAGGTCTATGAAGGATCTTCGGCATTAACGCGTTGTATGTCGTACTTTTTCATTTTTTCAACTAAGGTTGTACGGCGCATTCCAAGTTGCTGTGCCGCTTGCGCCACCACCCAATCGTTTTGCTCTAACGACTTTCGAATGTAGTCGACTTCGAGCTTGGCCATAAACTCTTTTAGATTTAAACCTTCTTCGGGCAGTTTTGCGATGGTCTCCTTTTGAGCCACCTCCTCTATCTTTGGCGTCGTTTGCTCTTCTTGTTGGATCTGCTTGGCCAATTCGGGCGACTGGTAAGGTGTTAATCCATCTAAGTACTGATACTTCTCCGGCAGTTCATTAACATCAACGACGCCGTACGGAAACAATATGCACATGCGTTCCACTAGGTTGGCTAACTCTCGAACATTGCCGGGCCAATCATGTCGCATTAAGGAAGACAAGGCATTGCCACTAAAGCGAACCGCATCGCGGCCATGTTTCTCGAGACGAGTGGTTAACTCATTGATCAATAAGGGGATATCTTCTGCTCGTTCACGTAAAGCGGGCATTTCGATGGGAAAAACATTTAAACGATAGTACAAATCTTCACGAAAATTCCCTTTCGCCACCTCTTCTTCGAGATTACGATGTGTCGCAGCAACGATTCGTACGTTTGCTTGTATGGTTTTATTTCCACCCACGCGCTCAAAACTTTTCTCTTGCAACACTCGAAGAATTTTAACTTGCATGGCTAAAGGCATGTCTCCAATTTCATCGAGAAATAAAGTACCACCTTGAGCGAGCTCGAATCGCCCCTGCCGCGAAGACAATGCGCCAGTAAAAGCGCCTTTCTCATGGCCAAACAATTCAGACTCCAGTAAATCGCCAGGAATGGCACCGCAATTAACCGGAACAAAGGGTTTTTCCGTTCGGTCGGATAAAAAGTGAATGTTTCGCGCCGCCACCTCTTTACCAGTCCCCGACTCACCAAGGATCAAAACATTGGCATCACTATTGGCAACCTGTGCAATCAAGGTTCGTACCGATTGCACTGTTTCGCTCGCACCGATCATACTGCGAAACAATTCTAATGGCTTAGGCCCCTGCTCTAATACGTGTTGATTGCCTCGGCATTCTTGGCAAGCGTGTAAAACTTCAAGTAACTCATTGTATTTCGGAGGTGTATCTATGCGACCGACCACTTGAAATGCTAAATCATCGGGAATTTGTCCTGAAAAAGCCGCATCGCCGATCATTAATACCGGTATGCGTTTAGATACTTTTTGGATCTCGGCAAGAATGGATTCAAAACTATTGTATTGGTCAGTTTGTCCAATCGCTACGGCTAAGTATTCATCGGATGCTTTCAGTTTTGAAGACCAGTTTTCGGATGTTGCAATTTCAGTTTGCTCACCAATAAAGTCCAGAATCACCTGTATATCGTGAGCACGATTTTGATCATCATCAATTAGCAACACTTTAAGTTCAGCAAACACTGGAGGCCCCAAGAAAGTAAGAAATGCTTATATTATAATAAGATATGATAATAAATAGTCAGGCATTTGTAATCTGTCAATTTTTTGGCCTTTTTTTTTGCGCGTGTTTTAACAATAAAAAAGGGAGCTAAAGCCCCCTTTTCGATCACTAAATGAACAATCGATTACTTTTTAATCGTGTTTTATAACCTGAGGTTTGTTCACACCGTCTATTTGAATATCAAAATTCTTAACATCATCACTACTTTGCACAGCTTTTAACTCTGCAGCGGTGCGTTGATCAAACTCGGCGACCTGTTCTTTTATTTCGTCACCCATATAATCAGCCAACGCTTTTTTCAAGATGATCAAATTATCGCCATTGTCATATTTTCTCCAACGTTCAACCGCCGAGGTATAAATCCCTTTACGGACTTGCTGAACACTGGCCGTTTTGACTCGACGTTTTGATTTATAGAATGATAGATATTCGTCATCCCACTCAAGGCCACAATGAGCGAACATTTTAGGCGCTTCTTCACCAATATTTTCAACGAAGTGTTCATAGGAGACGTTATAAATTTTATCGCCGAACTCTTTGTTGTAGTGCTCCATAATCTTGCGAAACGACTGGTAGTAGCCGCCGAGATCACCCATGTTGTAACAATAAAGATGACCATTAGCGAAATGTTGTCGAAACAATGATAAGCAGGCATCCATCGGATTTTTGTATAAATGAATGATGCGAGCATTCGGAAACAGCGCCAATATGATACCAATGTTCATAAAATTCCCGGGCATTTTATCAACGAAGGTGGTTGCGCCGTCTTTTAAAAACTGTTTTGAATTATCTTTGTAATATCGAATTTGTGATTTGATGAAAGATTTGGACACGTCTAAAAACTGTTCAGGGTAAAATTTCTTTTCATCCAACGAAGCAATTTTCAGGGCAATATCTGAAATATAGGTTAATTCTCCCGCAGGGTTAACTTCGGGGTGTGCGCCTAACAAAGATTCGGTCACGGTTGTACCACTTCGCGGCAAACCAATAACAAAAATCGGTTTGAAGTCGTGATCGGCAATATCCGCAAAACGCTCAACATTTTCTTTGGTAAAAATATCGATAATTCGATCACAAGAGTTCATGTTCTCTTTGCGACTGTAAGAAATACGTTTACGCTTTTGATCATTGGCTCGTTTAAAGGCTTCGAAAGCTTCGTCATAACGATTCAATTTTTCAAGTCCAAAACCCAGTGCAAATTCGTATTTGATCTTGTGATTATCATTAGTCGTTGCTTCAATATCTTTCTTTAACATTTCGATGTCTGACTCATCTGGCTTGATATGAGTCGATTGCATAATTGACGTATGAGCAGTAAAGCGCAACCCAAGCGGCGCATACTCTTCACGATCAGGGAAAAAGATTACCGATTTGTAGTCAGCATAGGCTTTCTCTAACTGACCCATTTCGGTATATAGACGCGCGCGTTTACTTAAAGCCATGGTATTGGTCATATCCAACTCTAAAACTGCGGTGTAAAAAGCTTCCGCTTCTTCCGCCCGATCCATATCGGCCGCCAACTGACCTGCGTTTAAAAGAACTTTTAAGTAAGAGCGAGGATTGATGTACTCAGGGTTGAATGCCAACATGGCCTTTTCATAGTAGCTAAACGCCATTTCTAAATTATGTTCGTGTTGATAAATCAATGCCATCATTTGTAAACAGTCGAAGTTATCGGGCTCAATTTTTAATGCCATACTTAACTTCTTCTTAGCTTTTGAGAGTTCAGCTTCGTTCATCAACGCAGCGGCTTTCTTCATCAGTTTGACAACGCGTTCATGTTGTTTGGCATGATTTTTTTCGACCAATGACAGCGACGGCGCTTTCGATTTACCGCCTGTCGACTGAACTGCATGCTTGCTACCCATAGCGCACTCCCAATGTAATATTCGTTCGTAACTGATGTGGTACTTATTAATTTAGTATATCGGCCATAAAACGTGTGAGTTTAATGCAGGACGAAAAAAGGGGTCTTGCGACCCCTTGTCTGTACGTCCGAGGTTCAGTATTCAATTGTTCTCAGCAATTAAATCGTCTCCTCTTTATTATCTGAGGGTTACCTTTATTCATCGTTCTCAGCAATTCATAAAGTTCGCCTCTTTTTTCTCGAGAAAATGTCGTCAATAGTGAAGTGGAGACCTATCATGGGCTTTAGGTTGTTCACTCAATATCTCAGACACTGTCCTAGTAGCAACGGGTGTGCCAAGTTTTCTTCATATCCGCTATTCAATTATTATTTTCTTATAATTCAATTGGTTAGAAAACACTCTTCCTTATCTTATCTCACTATTTCTTACCAAGATGGTATTTGACTGCACTTTTAGGTCGGCCCTTCATTCGAAAGATTTTGCCGCTCTGCAGACACTTGCTGCAAAAAATTGCCGCTTTTTTCATTTTTTTTCTAAAGTCGAAATTTGCCACGCCGATACCCATGGTGAATCGGACAGGTTCTCAGTTGTCCTTTCGAAAGACGGTTTCTCAGATCGCTTTCACATGACTGGCAAGTAAGCAATAAACAATAACTGATACTGTTTAACGCGCATTGACGGTCAACTCAAAAACTCTCCTGGTAAACAGGATTTAATTAAACTTCGCAACATACATGGGCGGTTGCACTGAAAAGTGTGAGGTGTATGTTATGGGTAATGTGATTGCCACTAATATTCCATCGTTAAATGCGCAGCGAAACCTGTTTGGAACGAACAGCGCATTACAAACGTCCTTTCAACGATTATCGTCAGGCTTTCGCATTAATTCGGCGAAAGACGATGCGGCAGGCTTGCAAATCGCTAATCGACTTACGTCGCAAATTGGTGGTATCAATGCAGCGGTGCGCAACGCTAACGACGGTATTTCTCTATCGCAAACGGCCGAAGGCGCACTAGCCGAAGCCACGACAATCTTACAACGTATTCGTGATCTAGCGGTGCAATCTGCCAATGGTTCGAATGGCGCGTCAGAACGACAAGCCTTGCAACAAGAAGTCAGTCAGCTGCAAGCCGAGCTAAACCGGATTGCTGATACAACGACTTTTGGCGGTAAAAAGATTCTCGACGGAACCTTTGGTAGCCAAGCCTTTCAAGTCGGCTCTAACGCCAATGAAACCGTGTCGGTCAGTATCGGTTCGGCTCGCGGCACTGAATTAGGCTTAAATAAACTAACGGTACAAGCCAATTCAGTCACCACAGGGTCTGCCGCAGCTGCAACTGCCGGTTTAGGTGCTATTACTGTCGGTGGCGCATTCTCAACTGCGACGACCGCCGGTGATGGTTCGCAATTCAAACGAACGGGCGGACTTGGTGTTACCAGCGCTATCACGGCTACCGGTACCAGCGCATTTGCGGTGAATGGAGGCTTAGGTCGTGCAGAAATTACTATCGCCTTTACCAGCAGTACGGCCGATGAGAGCTTAGATGTTGAACTTTCAGCGAAAGATATAGCCGCAGCGATTAATCGTAAGTCATCGGAAAGTGGCGTGTCTGCTGACGCTCGTACGGTTATGCAAATCGGCGGTGCCGATCCAGCCGGTGGTGGCGAAGTTTTACTGGCTCGAGGTACTTACTCTTTTAGACTGTTCAGCGCCAATGGAATTGGTGTCGATGTCGCAGCAACCGTGAACGACCCCTATGACTTGTCGAACTTGGCTAACTCGATTAACCAAACGACAGGGGAAACTGGCGTCATTGCAATAGCCGATGGTCCATCTCTTACTATCATCAATGAAAATGGCGATAACATTGCGTTGGGTAACGTCACCTTTGCCGGACAAACAAGCGGTGTTACCAGTGCTCAATTCGATGTGAAGTTAATGAACTTTAATGCCACTCGTACCATCGCTCAAGCAGCCTCTTTCACGGCCAATGGAACACCGAATACCTTACAGGTATCAGGACAGATCCAATTGAATGGTGGTGCCAGTGGTTTCGCGGTGTCTAACGCTGACCTAGCAGGCCATAATACGACTAACGATGCCTCTTCGTTAGACTCGGTCGTCGCTTTGAGTATCTCAACGGCCGGTGGCGCTCAGTCGGCCATTAAAGTCGTAGATGGGGCTATTATTGCCATCGATTCTTTACGAGCTAGCTTGGGTTCGGTGCAGAACCGACTCGAGTCGACCATCTCTAACTTACAAAACATATCAGAAAACGCAGCCGCCGCTCGCTCGCGCATCAAGGATACCGATTACGCGCAAGAAACGGCTAACCTAGCTAAAAACCAGGTGCTGCAACAAGCGGGATTATCCATCCTTGCGCAAGCCAACTCCTCCAGTCAGGCGGTGTTGAGCCTACTGCAAGGATAGTCCCGTGATCGCCGAAATACGGCCCCTTGAAACTGTACGTTAAGGGATTTAATTGGCTCCGGCACTTCCGGAGCCCTTTTTTAAAACACTAAAACTCATGAAAAATCATAGTGTTATGATTTTTTTGCGTTCCTGTTTAAAGTTGACCTTTTGACCGCCGATATTTGCTTTGAGGCCAATATGTTCTCAGCATTGTTGGTCGGACATTAGTTGTTAACACTTTGTAGATGATCGTTTCTCAGACGATCCGTCAAAGGTAACAGGAGACTTATCATGGGTAGTGTTATTCAGACGAACGTTTCGTCACTAAACGCACAGCGTAGCCTTTACGGCACCAACAGTGCACTGCAAACTTCTTTCCAGCGTTTATCGACTGGTTTACGAATCAACAGTGCAAAAGATGATGCAGCTGGGTTACAGATTTCTAATCGTTTAACGTCACAAATAGGAGGTCTTAACCAGGCCGCTCGTAATGCCAACGATGGTATTTCTTTGGCGCAAACAGCGGAAGGTGCATTACAAGAATCAACCAACATCTTACAACGTATTCGTGACCTGGCGGTTCAGTCAGCGAACGGTACCAACAGCTCTTCAGAGCGCGCAGCACTGCAAAAAGAAGTTAGTCAGTTGCAATCTGAATTACAACGTATCGCAGAAACAACCGCTTACGGTGGCCAAAAGCTATTGAACGGTTCTTTCGGTTCACGTTCGTTACAGGTTGGCTCAAGTGCTAACGAAACCATTTCAGTAAGCGTTGGGTCGGCTAAAGCTTCCGATATCGGTTTGAACGCCCTTACCTTAAACGGTATCGCAACGTCAAACGGTACTGGATCAGCAGGTTCAGCTGCACAGTTGGGTGGTTATGCAACCTTCGCTGATGCGGTAACAACCGGCCTTGACGGTTCACGTTACAAGCGTACCCAGGCGCAAGGTCTTACTGCGGGTATTACTGCAACCGGTACTGCTGCCTTCGCCATTACTGGTGGACTGGGCCGTGCCGAAATCACAGTAACCTTCTCTGCAGCTTCTAGTGATGAAAACTTCATTGACGTTGAGTTAGATGCCGCTGATGTTGCTGCTGCCATTAACCGTAAAGGTGGTGAAAGTGGTGTAACTGCTGATGCGCGAACTATCGTAAAAATCGGTGGTGAAGTTGCCGGTGGTGGTACTAACAATCTTCTTGAAGAAGGTACCTACTCGTTCCGTTTGTACGGTGCGAATAACATCGCTGTGGACGTTTCTGCGGTCGTTAATGATTCCTATGACTTATCGGGTTTTGCAGATGCAATCAATGCGAAAACCGGTGAAACTGGGGTCATTGCTGTCGCTGAAGGTGCTTCATTAACCTTAATCAACGAAGAAGGTAAAAACATCGCCTTGGGTAACATTCAGTTCGCTGGTAATGCCACCTCGGTTACCTCTGCTGACTTCCAAGTTAAAGTGATGAACTTCTACGGCACTAAAACCGTCGCCTTGGGTGGTACGGTAACTGCGGGTACTGCAACGGGTACTGGCTTTATCACCAGCGGTCAAATCCAGTTGAACGGCGGTGCAGGCGGTGTGTCTGTCGCTAACGCGACTCTGGGTGGTCACTACACAGCCAATGATGGTTCGAGTCTAGACAGTGCGGTATCTATCGATATCTCATCTGCCAACGGCGCACAACGTGCGATCGACATCGTTGATGGTGCCCTAGCCAATATCGACAACACGCGAGCTGGCTTAGGTGCGGTGCAGAATCGACTATCCTCTACGATCAACAACTTGCAGAACATTTCTGAGAACGCATCGGCTGCCCGATCACGAATCAGAGATACTGACTACGCTCAAGAGACAGCGGCTTTGGCTAAGTCTCAGGTGCTGCAGCAAGCGGGCTTGTCGATCTTGGCACAGGCTAACGCCTCAGGCCAGTCAGTCTTATCGCTTTTACAGTAGGTCAAGCTAATGCTTAATGGTGAACAACGCATGAAATTAATCGTCCAAACATTAATGGCATGGCGAGCAACCATTAAGCTCAGTGCAGCGATAACATCGCTGCACACGGCTCATAGAAGGTGACGAAAATGGCTATTAATCCATTATCCGGAAACTTTCAGTCGCTTGATGTGGCGAGCGGTCAATCTTTGCCGCCTAAAACATCAACAGCAGCCGATGGCTTGAGTAAAAGTGACGCGGTTCCAGCCCAACCCAGTAACAACGTGGCTAAGCTGAAACCAAGTGACGAGACGAAAGCTGGTGCTCCAGAGAGCCAACGCGACACTAAGGAAACTGCTGCTGAACTGCAACAAAAATTAGACGAACTGACCCAGTCAGCGTCAAATATACAGCGCAGTTTACGCTTTCAAGTCGACGAATTTACAGGAAGCACAGTGATTAAAGTGTTTGATCGTAAAACCGACGAGTTGATAAGGCAGATTCCTTCAGAAGACATGTTGACACTTTCCAAGCGATTGAAAGAGCTGAACGAAAGTGAAAGCGAAACCAGCACTGGCATTTTAATACGCCAGGAAGTGTAATGATTAGGGAGCTTCGGCTCCCTTTTATATTACTGCATGTTCTATTTCGGCATGCATGTTGCTTTCAGAAGTAAGAGTGTTTAATCAAATAGGTTCCATCGACTGTGTTGATTAAACAAGGTTGAAACAATTTTAGTCTGAATGCCGTTAAGCCACTGCTTGTAGCTCAGAAATCACGCGAGAATCATTCGCAGCAACTATACTGTGTATGATTGATGGTTCTAAAAATTTAAACCTTTTTAAACCAACGAGATTGAGTGCAAAGGAATGGCTTTTAATGCTTTTTCAGTCTAGAAATTTTAATGAAATCTTTCACTCGAAGGTTAAAGTCGGTGTTTTATTTTCCGATAACCTTACTAAGTGACCAAAGTAATAACTTAGGTAAAAAAGAATGGGATCAATATCCTTTGGTGGCATAGGTTCTGGCATCGATGTCAACAGCATCATCGATGCGATCGTCGGAGCTGAAGCGACCCCAAAACAAGCTGCTTTTGCTCGGCGTGAATCCGATATTCAATTGACCTTGTCGGGCCTTGGAAACTTACGCTCTGCCTTATCAGAGGTGCGAAGCAATCTATTCGCATTAACCTTGCCAAGTGCCTTCAACAACAAAACGGCGAGCCTGTCGACACAAGACTTTATCAGTGTGAATGGTGGAACTTCAGCGCAACCTGGTAAGTACGATATTGAAGTAGAATCGCTTGCTCAAGGCAGCGAACTGACCTCGCAAATTTTTACTGGCGGAGGCTCAACCACATTTGCCGCAGGCACCCTGACCTTTTCAGCCAATGGCAAAACCTTTGATGTGGTTGTTGAAGCAACTGACACATTAGAAGACATTCAAGCTAAAATTAATGACGATGAATCCAATTTCGGCGTGACTGCGAGCGTTTTAAATAACGTGAGCGACGGTGTCGACACGGGTAGTTTGTTAAAACTGACCTCGAATGAAACAGGCACTGGCAATGACTTAGTTGTCACTAATGACAATGCAGCGCTCGACGCCCTCTCCACTAACTTAAATTTAGATGAAGCAGCTTCGAGTGCTTCGATCAAAGTCGATGGTTACCAATCAGTCGGGGACAGTAACGAATTTAAAGATATTATTGAAGGTGTCACCATCACTGCGGGTGTGGTGAATGACCCCGGTGAAACCACAACCTTAACAATCAAACAAGACACCGAGAGTGTCAAATCAAAAGTCACTGCGTTAGTTGCTGCATTTAACAACTTAATATCAACCATTCAAGGTCTAAGTTCGACTGATGAAAACGCACCAGGCCCACTGGTTGGCGATGCGACAGTCCGGTCCGTTGAATCACAGCTTCGAAATGCATTAACCACACCCGTCTCAGGTGTGAGTTCTGACTTTAATAGCTTAACCTCACTGGGTATTACTACTGCTCGCGACGGCTCATTAAATTTTTCAACAACTCGCTTAGATAAAGCCATCGACGAATCTTACTCATCCTTTGAAGAATTGTTCACCGCTGATGATGGGATTGCCAATCGACTCATTGATATCGTCGACTCTTTTGCCGGTACCACAGGAGTCATTGCACAACGAGAAGAGTCGCTTAATGGTCAAATCGATCGCATTAATGATGAGCGTGAACAACTAGCACTGCGTATTGAAAGTCTAACCATTCGCTTACAAAAACAGTTTGGCGCAATGGATGCTTTAGTCGCGCAATACAATAACACCAGCAGCTTTTTAGCAACACAACTCGCGAACTTACCTGGATTCTCATCCGGCAAAAGTTCGAAAGATGATTAATTAATTATTTAAGGTATTCACTATGGGCGTAACAGGTGCTTTAGCATATAAGAAACTCGGAACAGCGACTGACGTTGAAAATGCCAGTCCTCACCGCTTAATTCAAATGCTTCTTGAAGGTGCTATTGAAAAAGTCAATCGCAGTAAATACTTCATCAAGAAAAGTATGGTTGCTGAAAAAGGTGAACACATCAGTTGGGCCATTTCGATTATTGGTGGATTGCAAGGCAGTCTCGATAAAGAGAAAGGCGGTGAAATCGCCAACACTCTTAATGAGTTATATGACTATTGTACCGCTCAGCTAGCCATCGCAAATATACAGAACTCAACAGAAGAGCTCGATAAAGTGCTCAGTGTGCTTAGTGAAATAAAAGAAGGTTGGGATGGCATCAAAGAGCAAGCCGAAGCACAATGATGGGCGCCTTAAATAATCACTCTGCATTACTTAAAGCATTAAGTATTGGCGACGAGATCGATCAGCATTTGGATGATCAACAGTGGGACTTTGCCGAGTCCCTTTCAGCGGAGAGAGATTCCCTTTTACATACTTTTTTTGAACAGCTTTCTCCCGATTCTGCGACCACTGAAACCACTCGTTTAACCAGTGAAATTAAACAGCAGATTGATCGCCAATTATTACGGTTGGAACAAATGAAGAAATCATCGGTCAAACAAAGACTTGACCTGCGCAGTTCATTTAAAGCTGCACGTGCGTATGCCGATAACCGCTAAACGCTCCCCACAAAGCTCTGTGACACCTTCGAACATTGAACAATCGAGTGGTGAATCTCCATTTGATGTATCCATACAGTTAGCCGATCAAACACACCTGCCCTACTTGGTTAACGCCATTCTATCTTTGCAACGGCACGAAAGTTCCGAGATAGATGATCTTGATCCCAATATCGAAAAAAATTTAACCACTTGGGTACAGCAGCTCTTAACCAATCAAAATGCATTGACGCTTGTCGGTGTTGATCACAAGCAACAACCCTTGGGCTGTTTACTGGGAGAAATTCAACTGAGTGGCGAAGGCATCGTCGCAAACCCACTCATTGGAAAAGTCATGATATTGTGGGTTGAGCCAGAATGGCGTAAACATCAACTCGGAAAACAGCTTTTGTCATTTTTTGAACAAAGTTGTTTAGACGCTGGCGTCAAGAATATAGAATGCCAGCATACCTATGACAACGCATTGGCCGATGGTTTTTGGCAGGCTCAAGGCTACCAACCTATCTCAATTTCTCGACGTAAAATGCTCGAATAACTCAATTTTTCTGAAAATAACTAATCGTCGAAAGAATCTGGCTAAACGAGAAACTAGGTTATAAAAGCCCTAAAACGATCGATTAAAGAAAGCGGAAAATACTGAGGTTTTGAACCCGAACAAAAGACGACTGCGCCGCCTCTAATACCGTTGTTTGTCGAGACAACTCACTCGCAGCTTCGACCATATCCAAATCTTGTAGTTTCGACAAGGTTTGCTTTTGAGTCAGAATTAATCCTTGATTGGTTGATCGTTCTTCATCGATTGAGTTGAGCCGTGTACCTATCTTGCTACGGATATTGTCAACCATTGTCATATTGTTTTCAAACGAGTCGTCCATCGCAATCATTGTGTTACGAAACTGAGCGCGACCTGGTTCAGAACTATCGTAGTTTTCAATTGCATTGATCACATTGTCGAGGGTATCGAAAATACTTTGACGTTGCGAAGGATTAACGGTAAAAACATCACCGTTAAGCGGAGTGCCATTGATCTCAACCGCAACGCCAGCGAAATTGATTCGAGAACCTTCTGTGTAGGTCCCACTTTGTATAACCGTCGCGGTGGTTAAATTCACAATGTCGTATGTTGTATCCGATGTGAACTGAATTTCGAAATCATCGACTATTGAAGCATTTCCGGTATTGATGGGTTCAATAACGCCGGTACCCGTATTCGCAGCGTTTGAGCCAGTTATAATCTTACCATTACCGTTAAAGCTATTTATAAATACATCAAAACCAGAATCGGAGATTGGTACCGTTAAGCCACTGCTAACACGTAAATTTCTTTGCCCTTGATCGCCATTATAGATAATGTTGCCAGCGGCATCTTCAGTAAATGGTTTAGTTTGTGTTTGAAATCCTGAGAATAAATATTCGCCAGACGAATTCCTCGAGTTTGCTAACCCTACTAACTCATCTCGACGCTGCTGCAGCTCTAACTTTATCGCGTTGAGCTCTTCTGCTTGGTAAGCACCATCACCAAGGCTAACAAACAGCTCTTTAATTCTAAAATTGATCGTAGTCACACTGCTTAAAATTGACTCTTCCAATTCATTACTTGATTGAGCTAAATCAGCATTTCGATTATATTGCTCTGTTAACGCAATATCGGTATCTAGGTTCAAAACACTGGTCGCGGCAACAGGATCGTCCGCTGGAGTTAAAAACTTTTTTTGCGTGGCAAGACGTAGTTGCAAGTCACGTAGATCCGCTTGCCGGTTTAAAATTTCTCTAAGGCCCGACATACTTAACTGATTGGTCGAAATTCGCATCGCGTGATCCTACCGTGTCGAATCAATAATGGTCTGAAAAATCGTTCGTGCAACTTGAATGATTTGCGCCGATGCCTGATAGGCTTGTTCGAACTTTATCAATTTTGCAGCCTCTTCATCTAAGTTAACCCCCGAGATTGACTCACGTCGCTCTCGTGTTTGAGCAACCAAGCTATCTGCTGCAGAACGATTAATTTGAGATTCTTGAGTACGCGTACCCACATCACTCACTAAACGAGCAAATGCTTGCTGATAGTTTGAAGTCCCATTATCGAGTGTGTTTTGCTGTTGTAAATCTGCCATCAACAACATATTTCGGTTATCGCCAATACCATTGGTATTATAGCTAACATTAATCAAATCACCGTTTTGTGGTTGACCATTGACGGTAATTTCATAGCCATAATTTAAGCCAGCAAGTGCTAACATGTCATTGTCCTGATTCGGTACAAAACCAGCAACCGGTCCAGTGATAATGGCATTAGTGTTTGCATCTCGTACGTTGAAAGTGGTTGCCGAGGTAAACTCAAATACCAAAGGCGGGTCGAGATCTTGAGCGACGTTAGTAAATTGTGGCGTCGTGGTATCAAATACACTGACACCGGTGACTTCGGCAGTACCGAGATTACTCACATCACCTTCGGCTTTTACCGGCATGGCTGCCGCGATTTGATTAGGATTGGTAATGGCTACGTTCATATCGAGCGAACCATTTCGCGTCGGGAAGACCGCGAAGCGATCACCATTCACGGCCGCACCGCTGTCAATAATAATACTAAAACCTTCGGACGGTACCGCGATCGTTGCAGGTGTTGCACCCGGAGGTGGAAAGGTTGCGATGGTGGCGTTGGAGGTTGAGTCGGTTAAAATATAGTTACCGGCTTGAAAGCGCAGTTGATAATTAGAATCCGATAACGCGCTAACGTCATCAATTTGGATCTGAATCGCCGCATTACCCGTGTTATTGGTATCGCTGATCACTCGACGACCGATGACGCTGGGATCATTGATGTCGGTAAAAAATAAGTTTCCGAGATCATTGTTTAAATCCATGCCCAACTGTTGTTGTTGATTCAATGTGTCGGCCATTCCGATGGCAACTCGGCCAATAACGTTGTACGCAGGCTCAATAATTTCATCTCGCACTCGTAAATAGCCACCCAATTTACCACCACTGATGGTCTCAGTTATCGGAAGGCTACCCACACCACTTTGAATAAAAATATCATAGTTACGAGGATCGCTGGTTTTGGGTTGCGCGGTGATTGTGTTAGCCGTAGCTCCGACGACTAATGCTTGCCCAGTCCCAACAAATACACTGATAGAACTGTCACTCTGATTGATGGTTTTTATATCCACTAAATCGGCTAGTTCATTGATGAGACGATCTCGTTGATCCATCAAATCGTTGGGATCACCTAAACCGCCGCCGGTTGCAGCGGAAATTTTTACATTTAACTCGGCAATACTTTTCCCTAAAGCGGTAATTTCTTCCGCGGCCGATTCAATGCCAATATTGATTGAACGAGTTTGCGAATCGAGTTGTTTATACAAAGTCTCAAAACGACCCGACAATAAATTGGCTTGACTCAGCAAGACTTGTCGCGCAGACGATGAGGATGGATTGTCAGCCACCGTTTGCACTGCGGCAAAGAACGCTTGAATGCCTTCTGTTAAACTGGTTGAGCTGTCTGCAACCAAGTTGTCCACGCGCGAAGCTTGCTCCAAATAGACTTCTAGCTCACTTAACTGAGAAAGGTTAGATTGCAGCTCTAATGCGGTTGAGACGTCAAAAATACGCTTAATCGCATCAAGCTCAGCACCCGACCCTATGTAGTTACCACCCAAGAACTGCGGGGTTCGCGTGTCAATTTGAGTAACCTGACGGCTGTAACCATCAGTGTTGGCATTCGCAATATTATGCGACACCGTGTTTATAGCGGCTTGGGTTGAAAGTAACCCAGAAACACCGATATCAAGAAAGTTACCTGACATAATTAATTCCTGGATAGATTGATCGTACTAAGTGTTTGTCCATACAGGAATATGAGCAAGTATCGTGCCGATTAATCGACTATTTGATTGAGTGATTCGCGCACAAAAATATGATGAATTTTTTTAGCGTAATCAGGATCAGTGGCGTAACCACCATTTTGAATGTTTCTTAGATAAGCTTCAGGATCATCTTTATTCTCAATAGCGCTTTGATAGCGAGGGTTTTCACTGATCAATTCGACGTAATCGTTAAAGCTTTCACCGATATTGTCATAGGCTCGAAAGTTTTGTTTAACTTGCTGCGGAATGCCATCGTTGAATTCAATGGTCATCGCACTTACCGAATCCCCTTGCCAGCTGCCCGTTGCCTTAATGCCAAATAAATTATTCGATTGTTCCCCAGAATTGGTTTTACTGAAGAATCGTCCCCACCCCGTTTCTAAGGCTGCTTGTGCGATTAGCACACCAGGATGAACACCAATTTTTTTGGCTGCCTCAATGGCATACGGTTTAACTTGCTCAATAAAGTTTTTCTTCGTCGAATGCTCACTGCTTTGCGGTTGGTTTGGCTGACTGCCTTGAGTTTCTTGAATATTGGTTTGTTTTAACTTTGAAGCTTCAACATTAACCTTTTTATTATCGCCAGCGATATTGATTAGGCTAGGGCCGAAGTTTATGTTTGTATTGGTGCGCGATCGTAAAATCGAGTGCCTATCTTGCGAATTGCTCGAAGGTGTTTCTCCTGATGATGTTTCTCTTATCGAAAGTGTCTCTCTTGAAGGAGCTACTTCAGATGACGTTGACTTTGCTAAATTAACGGTGTCAAGTTTATCGTTCTTCGAGTCACTATCATTCGGCAGAGCTCGCGCCAACTGTTGAAATAACATATCACCGATGCCAAATTGACTGGACCGAGAAAGTTGCAAGGCCAATTGCTGATCATGCATTTCATTGTAAAAAGAAACGTCATTACTGGTTAGTGCGTGTTCCCCGCCTAACACTTCATTCGCTGAGCGCATATTCTTTAACATTAAGTTTAAAAAATAGGCTTCAAACTCTTTCACTGCAGCTTTCAGCGTTTCCCGCTGCGACCCTTTAGCTTGATCGCGGTATTGGTTAAGGCTATTCAGATCGTAATAGTTAGAGGTTTCCATCGGCATAACCTAAATGACCACTAACTCGCCCTGAATGGCTCCTGCCTGCTTCAATGCTTCTAGAATCGCCATAAGATCACCAGGAGCAGCGCCGACTGCGTTTACCGCTCGAACTAATTCATCCAAAGAAACACCAGGATTAAAATGAAACATTTTTGCTTCTTGTTGAGCTAAGTCTACTTGCGACTGTTCGGTCACTTCTGTTTGCCCACCTGCAAACGCATTAGGCTGACTAACTTGTTGGTTTTCATTAATGGTGACAACCAAAGACCCATGAGCAACCGCCGCTTCTTTCAATCGGACATTTTTACCGACCACAATGGTTCCGGTTCTAGAATTGATAATGATACGCGAGCGAGCATCTGCGGGTTGAACTTCTACATTCTCAAGCGCTGACAGAAAGGCAACTCTGTGCGAAGGATCACGAGGCGCACTTACTTGAATAGAAGCTGCATCTAAAGGCTTTGCTGTGTTAGGTCCGACAAAGTCATTGATCGATTTGGCAAGGCGCTTAGCGGTCGTAAAATCTGGATAGTTTAAATTGAAGACAAAATGATCGCCCTCGGCAAAACTATTGGCCACCAATCGCTCTACCGTTGCGCCGTTCGGAATTCGACCTGCCGTTGGAATATTCACGGTCACTTTAGAGCCATCAGCACCTTCAGCACCGAATCCACCGACCACTAAATTCCCTTGTGCTAGTGCATAAATTTGCCCATCGACGGCCTTAAGTGGTGTTAATAATAAAGCGCCGCCGCGTAAACTTTTCGCATTTCCTAAACTAGAAACGGTAATATCGATGGTCTGCCCAGGCTTAGCAAAAGCCGGTAACTCAGCATGTACGGCAACAGCGGCAACGTTTTTCAGTTTTGGCGTTAAGCCTTGCGGCAAAGTTATGCCGAAACGGCTTAACATGGTTTTAAAGGCTTGCGCTGTGTAGGCTGTCTGCTCACCCGTGCCATCTAAGCCGACAACTAATCCATAGCCGACCAGGTGATTACTTCTAACTCCTTGAATTGATGCAATATCTTTAATTCGTTCTGCGCCAATTGAAACGCAGAAAACGGACAAGGTTAGTAAGGTTAAAACGGTTAGCTTTTTCATAATTTGCTCTCAAGAATTAGAATGGCCACCAACTACTATTAAAAAATCGTGCCAACCAGCCTTGTGAGTTTGAGTCAGCCAACGCGCCTTTGCCGCTGTATTGTATTCGGGCATTTGCCAACCTAGAGGACATTGCGGTGTTTTCAGCCGAAATATCCTGTGGGCGTAGAATGCCAGAGACTCGAATAAACTCATCGCCTTGATTCAACGTGATCCACTTCTCTCCGCGAACCACTAAATTGCCATTCGGTAACACATTTTGTACCGTCACCGAAATGGTGCCGTTAAGTTTGTTGCTCTGCTTCGACTCTGACTCACCTCGAAACTCGTTCTCCATACCCAGCGACGTTTCAAACGAAGATTGACCAGAATTAAACACATAATTTCTGCCTGCTATTAGAGGGTTATCTAATTGCACATCACTTTCTTTCTTGGTTTTTGTATCTGCTTTTTTGGTTGCGTCGGTAACCTCGGTTAACTCAATCGTAATGATGTCTCCAATACGATTGGCTTTTTTATCTTCGTATAAAAGCATCTCATTGCTAGTAGAAAAAAGTGAACCTCCAGACAACTGTTGCTGTTGAGCAGTCTGCGGTAACTTTGGTGCAAAATATGGATCATCAGGTGCCGGTGGTACAAAGGATTGACAACCACACAGCACGATTAAAGAGAAAGAAGATACAAGGCTTCGGAACATCATAATATAAACCTCACTGGGAGCTTTTTACGCAGCATTAAAGTTGTTGATTCACGTATTGCAGCATTTGATCGACACCGGAAATAACCTTCGCATTAATTTCATAGGCACGCTGGGTTTCTATCAAGCCAATCAGCTCTTCAACGACCGAAACATTCGAAGACTCGAGTTGCCCACCTCGAATATTGCCTAGTCCATTTTCTGATGGGTTACCAACGATGGGTGCGCCACTGGCCCCTGTTTCTAAAAACAAGTTTTGCCCAATGGGTTGTAATCCTGCCGTATTGATAAAGTTAGCGGTTTGAATTTGCCCAATATTGACCGGAGCGGCATTACCGGGCACGCGAACGGTCACATTACCATCAAGAGCAATATCAACACTCAATGCGTCTTGCGGAACCGTTAAACCAGGCTGCAAGACATAGCCGGAACCAGAGGTAACAACTTGCCCCGTATCATCTAATGCAAAGTTTCCTGCGCGAGTATAAGCGGTTTGTCCGTCGGGTAATAAAATCTGAAAAAATCCGGGACCTTCAATCGCCATATCCAATTGATTTTGAGTCAATTGAAAAGAACCTTGCGTAAAATCTTTTTGCGTAGCGACGGTTTTAACACCCGTACCTAGCATTAAACCAGAAGGCAACTCGGTATTTTGAGACGACTGACTGCCAGGTGCTCTCACAGTTTGATAAAACAAATCTTCAAAGATCGCGCGGCTTTTCTTGTAGCCAATAGTACTGGCATTCGCCAAGTTGTTAGAGGTGACTTGCAAATCTGTCGATTGCGCATCAAGACCTGTTTTACTAATCCAAAGTGCCGGGTGCATACCTCACTCCCAATGTCTGTATAAAGCTCAATGATAAAATTCTGTGTTAAAAACGATTCACTAAAAAAACAATACTATTTTCATGCCAACTTTTTATGAGTGTCTTTAAATCTACGAGATTCTTGCTAGTTGCTCAGCGGCTTGTCCAGTTTCTTCGGCCGTCTTCATCATCTTAACTTGCATTTCAAACTGACGAGACAAGCTGATCATATTGATCATTTCTTCAACCGCATTGACATTACTACTCTCGAGTGTTTTCGTAACTAAAGTCACGGCCGCATCAGGTGGTTCAACACCATTATCTTTGCGTTGGAATAAACCAAATTCATTCTTCATTAAATCGGCATTATTCGGATTAACCAACTTGATACGATCGACGACGACGGCTTCAGTCGCGGCCGCCCCTTGTGGTCGAATTGTAATTGTACCGTCATTGCCGATGTCCACTTTGTCGAATGGAGGCAATGCAATAGGACCACCATTACCCAGCACTAAATGCCCAGCGCCGTTGGTAACCAATCCATTCGGACTAATTTTCAAATCGCCACGTCGAGTATAGGATTCCAGGCCATTTTCGCCTTGAACCGCAATCCAACCCTGGCCCTCGACTGCAACGTCAAAGTCATTTCCCGTTGACATTAATGCGCCACTGTCAAAACGATAGCCGGGGCGCTCAGTTAACGAAAAAACCCGCGTAGGATGACCATCACCAAACGCTTGCATTGATCGTGCTTGATGGAGATCGGCTCGAAAGCCAACCGTACTTGCGTTGGCTAAATTATTCGCCGTTTTGGTCTGAGCTAACATATTTTCTTTAGCACCAGACATCGCTAAGTACACCATCTTATCCATTGACTACACCTGTTAATAATTTATAAAACTGAATCAATTAAAACTTCCAAACTGAAGAGCCAGCAGACTAATCCGCTGGCTTATTCTTTATTATCGAATCTGAATAATGGTCTGGGTGACCTGATTGTTTGTTTCTATGGTTCGTGCGTTGGCCTGAAAGTTTCGTTGCGCCGTGATCAAGTTGACCAGCTCAGAAGTTAGATCAACGTTTGACGTTTCTAAAGCGCCTGAGCGAATCTGACCGAAACTTGAGGTTAATGCTTCACCGGCAAGTGGTTGCCCTGAATCGATCGTATCTGACCATGCATTGTTACCTAATTGCGACAACCCTTGTGGATTTGCAAAACGAACCAAGGCAATTTTACCAATTGAATTAGATTGACCATTGGTGAAATTCGCTCGAACGGTTCCGGTCTCACTAATTTCTATGCCCGCCAAACGTCCAATGGTTGCGCCATTTTGATCGAGCGTGTTTACCGTGAATGGAGACGCAAATTGCGTTGGGCTGTTGTTAGCATAATCAAACGTAATCGTTTGCGCGGCGTTCGAACCATTGGTAAAACCTAGCGCAGCACTGGTTGGCGCTGCAGGTGTCGTTTGTTGAAAGCTACCCGCCGCATCAAATTCAACGGTGTGATATAACTGGCCACCCGATCCTGGTGTACCACCAGCAATATCCACCGGATTTCCATCGACATAATAGTAAGCTGCCCATGTATTAGGAGTTGCAGCGTCTTTAACGTAATACATAGTGGCAATATGACTCTCACCTAACGAATCGAAAATTGTTGATGAGGTTGATGCACTAAACGTTGTCGGTGAAAGTGGGTCAAATAAGTTTACATCGAGTCCAGATGCATTTGCAGGCAAGTTCACCCCGACTTCAATTTCTGTTGTCATGGTAGGAGAACCCGCTGACTGTGGAATTTGCAATGGCTGAGTGCTTGATAAAGCGGTTGCGGTTACGGTTCCATCGGGATTCGTTGGAAACACTTGTAATCGAGCACCCGATGAATTGACCACAAAACCATTGGCATCCACGCCAAATTCACCGGCACGTGTGAACGATAAATTCTCATTATTTTGACTGGGCTCTAATACAAAGAAACCCTGACCTGAAACAGCAAGATCTAAGGTGTTAGAAGTAAACTCTAAGTTACCTTGGTTAAACTGCTGTGCAACGTTACTTAAAATAACACCGTTACCAATCGCGGTTTTTGAACTGCCGAGCGTTGAAGTTGCGAAAATATCGCCAAACTCAGCGCGACTGAACTTAAACCCCGTGGTAGATACGTTAGCAATATTATTACTGGTAACATTTAAATCAGATTGGGCCGCATTCAGACCACTCAGTGCTGTATTAAATGACATTTTCTACTTCTCCCGACACTGTCGTTATTAAATTTAAATTTGATAAAAACTTGTTAAAACGATTTCTTAACCTACAAACCTATTTCATCGATGTCGCCTAAATTAACGGAACCGAGCCCAGTTAAGTTCAACACTACCTGGCCATTCGATCCGGCTAAATTCACACTATTGACTTGCGCTTTAATCACGGTACCTAATTGTTCCGTTGAACCACCAACGCGACCAAACACGTTGATAGAATAAGCTCCTTCAGGCATCGCTTCTCCGTTATCGCTCAGTCCATCCCAAGCAAAATCTAAATCGCCTTGGCTGTAGCTTCCTATTTCAAATCGACGCACTACCTGGCCAGAACTGTCTTTAACTTCAGCCCAGATATCTTGCGTTGACTGTTGCAAACTTAAGCGACCTTCAATGCTTTGACCTTGCTGTAAATACCCGACACTGGTTGGCACCATGACAGATCGACCGACAAGTGCAGACGCTTGCAATGCTTGGCTACCCGTCAACGATGTCGCAAGCGTATTAAAGTTGGTATTTAACTCTTCCATTCCCGAAAGGCTTGAGAACTGAGCCATTTGCGCAATGAACTCTTTATTATCAAGCGGATCAAAAGGATCTTGATTCGCCAATTGTGTTGTTAACAGCGCCAAGAAATCCGATTGACCAAGTTGATCTTTTTTACCGTTATTGAGGTTCTCTTCGCGGTTCAAGCCAAGGTCGTTATAAAGTGAGCTAGTTTCATTATTTATCGTGGTCATAATCAGTTTCCGACGTTTTCAATTATTGGCCCAAGGTTAAAGTTCGCTGCAAAAGTGTTTTCGCAGTGCTGGCAATTTGTACATTGGCTTGATAGTTACGTGATGCAGAAATCATGTTTGCCATCTCTTCGACAATGTTGACGTTTGGCAAATAAACATTCCCATTTTCATCGGCCATCGGATTGTCTGGCTGATACTTAACACGAGCCTCTGCGGCACTTTCGACAACGCCAACCACATCAACGCCGGCGCCAGCATAAGGGCTGCCATTAACCGATTGATAGACCGCGCTGAACACAGGATGCCGTGCTTTGTAAGTTTCATTAACACTACTAGCAACGCTCTCTGCGTTCGCCATATTGCTTGCCGTCGTATTCAAACGAACACTTTGCGCGCTCATCGCAGATCCAGAAATGTCGAAGATGTTATACAGCGCCATCGTTATTCACCCTTTAATGCTTTTGAAATGCCTTTGAATTTATTACTCAAGAACTGCAATGTGGTTTGATACTCCAATGCGTTCCGACCGTATTTAGCGATTTCTTTTTGACTATCGACTGTGTTTCCGTCTCCTGTATCGGGCTGATCAGGCACTAAATACTTAACCGCCCCAGGGCCTAGCTCACCAGTACGGCTACTAAAATGTTTTTCATGGGTTTTGGTTAAGCCTTTAAAGCCCTCTTGTGACATCACATTATTCAGGGCCGATTGAAAATCTAGCTCTTGTGCCTTAAACCCAGGCGTGTCTGCGTTCGCAATGTTATTCGCGATCACTTCTGCTCGTTTCGCACGCAACGATAAAGTGTGCTCATGAATACCCAGCGCTTTATCGAATGAAATGGCCATGCCGTTCTCCCAGTTTTAGCTTTCTTAGAGCCTTTATTTAGACCCTGAATTTTAAAAGCCACGATGTATTAACTAATAACTTTGTATCGATTACAGCAATACCTATGCCAGCTATTAAGAGACTTAGTAACTGCATGTTTTATATAGTATTTTATGATTATCTAGCGCGAAGAAATCGAAAAGCGGCAATGAGAAGCCGCTCAAAGCGGCAATATGATTCTAATGAATAACATCGAAACTTAAATAGAGACAAACCCTAGACACGGCAAGGAATGTACCCCTGCTCAACGCGGCGAGTTATTTCTTACGATAAACCAGACCTGGGTTGCAACGAACCATTTCAAAGGATTTAATTGAGTGCGGCATAGATTCAGAGGCTCCTAAGAATAAATAACCTCCGGGTTTGAGACAGTCAGCCAAACCATTAATGACTTGCTCTTTCAGTTCACCCGAAAAATAAATCAGTACGTTTCGGCAGAAAATAACATCAAACGGTCCACCGGCACGATATGGCGTTGTCATTAAGTTGAGCGTTGCGAACCTAACACGGCTGCGCACCTCAGGTTTGAGCGAGAAGGTATTCTCACTTTGCGTGAAATAGTTTTTCTGACGAATTGGCGATAACCCGCGGGTGATTTCAAGAGATTGATACTCCGCTCGCTTAGCTTGCTCGAGCATCCGACTGGATATATCGGTCGCGAAAATATCAATTTGCATGGGCAGTTTTGCTCGAGTACCACTTTTCAATGCTTCATCCACCGCTATTGCAATCGAATAAGGTTCTTGGCCAGATGAACAGGCTGCGCACCAAATATTGCATCGGCTACCGCCGTTGGTTTTTATTTCTGGCAAAATGGAATTCAAAAGATAATCAAAAGGAAAACCATCGCGAAACCACAAGGTTTCATTAGTGGTCATTCGGTCTATGACCTGTTGCAAAATTTTATCGCTAAAGGGCTGCTTTAATCGCGCCATGAAGTCTGAGAAGGTTTCTATTTGTTGTTCACGTAGAAACGATGTAAGACGACTCGCAACTAAATACTGCTTATTTTCCCCGAGCAAAATTCCGGTTTTTTGGTTCAGAAGATCCCTGAACGCTTGATACTCGTCAGAAGAGATGATCATCGACGAAACAGCTCCTGATGTTATTGATCGAGTTCCAATCGTTTTTGTACACTGCTGGCCAGTTCGTCAGGATTAAACTTGGGTATAAAGTCATTGGCTCCAACTTTTTGAACCATCGCCTGGTTGAACACGCCGCTCAGTGAAGTATGTAACAACACCCACAAGTCTTTCAAACTTTCGTTCCCTCGAATTTCTGCCGTTAAGGTATATCCGTCCATTTCTGGCATTTCAATGTCTGAAATTAACAATAAAATTTCATCGTTTACTCGCTTACCTTCGTCCACCAAGTCTTTCAAAAAGTCGAGCGCCTCTCGCCCGTCTTTCTTGGTAACCACTTTCATTCCAAGCTGCTCGACGGTTCTCTTTATCTGATTCCGCGCAACCGATGAGTCGTCTGCAATAAGTACAATCTTGTCTTGCGGCTCTCTGCCTGCAGACTTTTGGATCACCTCTTGTGACACGATGTCACTCGCCGGTGTGATTTCAGCCAGTATCTTTTCGACGTCAATAATTTCGACCAATTGCTTGTCGATTTCAGTCACCGCTGTTAAATAATGGTCTCGACCGCTGCCCTTCGGTGGTGGGTGAATATCTCCCCAGTTCATGTTCACTATGCGCTCAACAGAGCTGACTAAAAAACCCTGCACTGCACGATTGTATTCGGCAATAATCACAAAGCAATTATGAATATTTTCTAATGGAGGTCCTCCAGTGGCAAGGCTAAGATCCATGACTGAAATGGTTTGCCCGCGAATATGCGCCACACCTCGGACGACCGCATGTCGTTGCGGTAGTTGAGTTAGTTCTGGGCACTGTAACACTTCCCGAACCTTAAATACGTTAATACCGTAAACCTGTCGTCCACGCAGTTTAAACAACAACAGCTCGAGTCGATTTTGACCGACCATCTGCGTTCGCTGATTAACACTATCTAAAATACTGGACATTGCGCTCCCCCGCCTTTCACCGCTGCATTTTTGCTTAGGCATTCTGCACCTAAAAACTTTAG
The DNA here is from genome assembly GCF_031198435.1 of Pleionea litopenaei. Lineage (GTDB taxonomy): Bacteria > Pseudomonadota > Gammaproteobacteria > Enterobacterales > Kangiellaceae > Pleionea > Pleionea litopenaei. The sequence continues at coordinate 385,173 of NZ_CP133548.1, read as the reverse complement.
GCACACTCATTGCATTGTTCTGGTTAACGTTCAAATAAATTAACGCGTTTAAGCTGAATTTATTGTTAGGAACAGGCCTTGTTAACCCTGTTATCCCTAAGAATAGTCGAAAACTGACTATTTGCGATAAATTTCTACTTAAAATTATTTCAATAAAAATGGCACAAGCTTATGAAATTTGGTCACTTTTTAACATTCATACTTAGCTTAGGAATGATCGGAGGCGCTCATGGGAATGCGTCGACGATTCAAAACGTAAAAGAGATCCGTGATACGGCAAAGTCTTTCCTAGAAAGCCACTATTCTGCCGCTCAAGAATCCACCGATTCCAGTCGTGTGAAAATTACCGTTGGAAAAGTCGACCCTCGACTTCGATTAGCAAAGTGCGATCAACCACTTACCGGCTTTATCCCTCAAGGCACTGATTTAAAAGGCAATTCTGTTTTGGGTGTGCGGTGCGTTGGTGCCGTAAGTTGGCATATTTATGTACCTGTTGCCGTACAAATTTATCAACCAACAGTGGTCTTTAAGCGTCCCTTACGCAAAGGACAAGTAATTAGTGCTAAAGATTTGGCCATTGAGCCGATAGAGATAAGTAGATTTCGAGTCGTGACCTTAAATCGCAAAGAAGAGATTGTCGGCTCAATCTTGAAACAAAACGCTCGTGTAGGACAGCCAGCAACATCGGCAATGGCCTGCATGGTTTGCAAAGGTGACAAGCTAGCGGTGATTGCTCAAAACAGTGCTTTCTCGGTCTCGATGGAAGGTGAAGCGCTTGAAGACGGACACTATGGTGAAACCGTTCGCGTTAAAAACGCTAACTCCAAGCGAATAATTCGTGGAACAGTTGTTGCTAGTAGAAAAGTATCGGTCAGTTTAATGTTGAGTGCTCAAAAGTAATTGGCAGAGAACTCAAACATTAACGGGGTCAATTTGGAGAGAGTTTTAATTTATGGCGATAGATATTAAACAAGTATCAACAGGGAAACTTTCCGGTGCAACCACGCAAAACCAAAAGGTTAAAGGGCGAAAAATCTCTGATGATAGCGAAAGCGGAAGCGATACCGCGATCGATTCAGTCGAGCTCACCGGCAAAGCGTCAATGATTGGCGCGATGATTCAACAAATGATGGCTCAACCTGCCGTTGACCGAAGCCGTGTTGATCCCGTTAAAGAAAAAATCGATGAAGGACGTTACGAAATAGAAAACGAACGCGTCGCTAGCAAAATGCTCGACTTCGAAGTCGGCTACAGCAGAGTGAGATAGATCATGTTAGAGCAAAACGTAAAAGATTACTTAACAACCGCGTTGAATCATGAGATTAATTTAACTCAAAAACTTTATGAGTTATTAGTTAATGAGCAAGCCTGCTACGAAAAGCAAGAGCTCGCGTCTCTTGAAGGTCTACTCAAAGACAAAGCATCAACGCTTGATCAGATAGAGAAATCAGCCACTCAGCGATTAAACATATTTGGCATTAAGCCCTTAATGAAAAATCACAGCCAATTATTTGAGCAACAGATTGGGCAAGAAGATGGTTTAAAAATCATTTGGAATAATTTGAAAGAGCTCATGTTTAAATGCAAAACGCAAAATGAAATTAATGGTCGAATTATTACACTGTCGCAAAAAAGTCTTGAGCGAACCATTAACATTTTCAAACAATCGCTTCGACCCAATAATCTGACGACGTATACCGCCAAAGGTAAAGCTCAACAAACGCCAATAAATATTTCTGCGGCCAAAGCTTAGTCGTTATTTTGGGTTAAGTTGGGTTACGTTGGGTTACGCTCCGCTAACCCAACCTACGCGAAACATTACCCTAGGGTTTTGAGTACATAACATCTGTGCGAAGAACATATTTAACGCCGTCAGTAGGAGAAACCCCTTGATGTCTTAATTTATGTGGAAACACCATTAACATTCCGGTTTTTGGCTGTATTTTCATATCATCGAACTCTGTTTCGCCGTCTCCGAAGTCATTATTCAAATAAATTAACATCGTCAGTTTACTAACTTCGAAATAATCTCGTTTAAACGAACCATCAACATGCCAATTAAAATACTGATCACCCTCATATCGATAAAAACGGAACTTTTCATTGAGTCCACTGGGTACCCAAGAGTCAATATCTTTTGGAAGGTACTCTTCCAGCTTATTAAATAACTCTTTTGCAAGATCAAAATCATCGAAAAGAATACGCTCATTATTGCGAATAGATGTCGATTCAACTTCACCTAAACTCGATTGAATTTTAGATCGCTGATATCCAATTTGTTCACTCCTTGCAATTAAATCTGAGCATTCCTTTGGAGTTAGAAAATCGTTAACAACAAACACTCCGTTATCATATTTAATCATATTAAAATTCTCTGCTACTTACTCGATACAAGTCAGATAAAGATTGCCAACTGTGTAAAAACTGGCTTAAATGCGTTGGATTAAGCTTCGCTAAGCTACGCGAAAATTTAGTTCTTAAAAAATATAGGTCTCAATCAAACTCAGTGATATTCCATAACTCACCAGACGGCCCCCAGAGATTGAAAACACGCCCCCAAGGTTCAACTCTCAACTGACTATGTCTAATTTCAAAGCCTTCCAAACTCGAGACAAGTTTGAAGGTATCCTCTATATCGAGAACCGTAAGCTGAAGCATTAGATTCTTCGCAAACTCTTCGTGATAATAACGCTGCAAAAAGAAAGAACATTCACCACTTGTAAACAAAACTAGTTCATCATTTATATCTTCTTTGGCAAAACCAAGTTCGCTATAAAAGGCCTTGGACTCGTCGAAATCTCGACTTGGAACAAACACTCGAATATCATCAACTTTCATACTTTTAATCCTTCAAACATTCTCACCAGGTCAAATAAACACTGATGAATTTCCACTCGATCGACTATCGACCTAACTTCTGTCAACCAAACGCCTGCCAATCTAAGGAGCGTCAATCAAAATAAGGCTTATCAACCTTCTTTGTTTCTCTAACCACTGCGATGCGTTGGTTTTTACCCATTAAGATCTTAATCTGCCCCATCGTTTCTTGTGACAACAATCGTCGTTCCTGCCAATAAGAAAGTGGTGAATAAAACGATTTAATTTTATTGACTACATCAGGTGATCGATTAATTAACTGCTCTGCTAATAAGTTAGCTGCATCTTGGGGCTGTTCTGCAACTTGAGAGATCAGTCCGATAGCTTGAGCTTCAGTTGCTTCAATGACGTTCGCGGTCATCGCGAGTCTCTTTGCTTGATCGGCGCTCATACATTCTCGCAAAGCTAACGTTCCGCCCATATCCGGAATCAAACCCCATTTAGCTTCCATGATTGACAGTGACGTTTGCGGAGCGGCGATACGAAAGTCGCCGCCCAGTGCGATTTGCATGCCTCCACCCCAACATTTTCCATGCAATACCATAATGACCGGAACCTTTAGGCGGCGCCAACCAACAGAGACTTTCTGCGCTAAATTAACATTACCAGGCAACCACTTAAAAAGCAATTTTAAACCTGACACTGGGTTGCTTAAAACAGATTTAACATCAAGACCCGAGCAAAAGCTTTCTCCTTGCCCCGATACAATCACCACACGAACCGAGGGCTGCCTTTTAATCTGCTTTTGAACGTCGACGATTTGCTTGAACATTGCCATATCAAGGGCATTATGCTTTTCAGGGCGCAACAACTCCACATAGGCAATATTATTTTTAATATTGAGCGATACACGTTTATCGGTTTGGGGATTCACCAGTATCTTTCCTTCGAATTTTGCGGCAAGCTCTCGCAGTAATTCACTTTGAATAATCCGCCAATGACTCGCCGGTAAATGATTAAAATCAAAGAGTGCGAAATTCTTCTGATTTCTCTTCGGTGCTTAGACCGATACGCTTAGCTCGTTTTTCCCATTGTTTACGCGCTAACACCTGCATATCTTTAATGGTATCAACTTCGTCCATAATTTCTTGTCCGAGAATGGTTTCGACAATATCTTCCATGGTAACGATGCCGCGTAATCCACCGTATTCATCAACCAGTGCAGCGATGTGCTCATGTCGAGACATTAATTGGTCAAACAAATCTTTTAAAGGTGTGGAATCGATAACGACTAATAAATCACGACGAAATTCAAACAATCGTGCATTTCGATTGCCCTGCGCAGCGGATAACAATAAGTCGCTTTTTAACACATAGCCTTTAATGTCTTCTTTATGATCGCAATACACGGGAAAGCGCGAAAAGTGCAATCCACCGATCACGTCGATGGCTTCAGAAACGGTCGAATTTTGGTCTAACGACACAACCACCGGACGTGGTGTCATAACATCTTTTGCATACAGTGACTGAAAGTACACCATATTTTTTACGGCTCTCGCTTCCTTCTCTTCGAACAATCCCTGCTCCGCGCCGCGCTCGGCCATGGCAGCAAACTCTTCTCGAGTAAAACTAATACTGTGGCCACTAGAACCGAGTAAACCGGTGATTTTTTGGCAAAACCAAACCAGAGGCAACAACACGATGATTAATACTTGCAACAGTCGCGCAGATGGCAAGGTTAATTGGCGCCAATATCTCGCTCCAAGGGTTTTAGGAATGATTTCTGAGAAAATTAAAATCATTAGGGTTAGTACGGCTGAAGTGATACTCAAATAAGCACTACCGAACACCACTTGCGCTTGCGCGCCGACACCTGCGGCTCCCACCGTATGAGCAATAGTATTTAAGCTCAAAATGGTTGCTAAAGGCCGGTCGATATCATCCTTCATCTCGCGCAACAACTTGCCATGTTTGTGGCCATCGGCCTCTAGCATAGCAACGTATGAATCGGAGACTGACAGTAGCACGGCCTCTAGGATAGAACAGATAAATGAAACGCCAATTGCGAGAATTAAATAAATTACTAGTAAGGTCATAATCAGATGCAGTTAAAAGCCAAGCGACAGTCTAAACAACCTTTATTTTTAAATGCAAGAAATTCTCGAATTAACGTTTAAATTTCGTGAATGCCACACTCTCTTTTTAGGCCAAAAAATCGAGTTTCTTCTTCTGTCATATCGGCGGTAATCGGACGAGTGGTGTGTGTATCACCAATCGAAACGTAGCCTTTTTCCCAAAGCGGGTGGTAGTCGAGTCCTTGCTCCTTTAAATAAAAGTGCATGTCTCGATTGCTCCAGTCAGCGATGGGGTGCATCTTGAAGCGCTGCTTTTGCGGCCGAATGAATTCAATACTTTGCCGAGATGACGACTGTTCTCGTCGTAGCCCTGCGTACCATGTGCTGGCACCCAGTTCTTCAAGCGCATGTTCCAGAGGCTCGACTTTATTCATTTGGTTGTACTGCTCTATTCCCTCTAATCCCTGAGTCCACAATTGTCCAAAGCGCGCTTCTTGCCACGCAGGGCTCAACGCAGAACGATAGACTTTCAAGTTTAACGAGAGCTGATTGGTCAAGCGATCAATAAATTGATACGTCTCTGGGAACAAATACCCCGTATCGATTAAAACAACGGGAATGCCAGGAGCGACTTGTTGGAACAAATGTAAACTCACTGCCGATTGTGCACCGAAACTTGAGGTTAATACATGAGTTCCTGGTAAGTTACGCAACGACCACTCAACTCTTTGCTGAGCACTCATAGCGGCAAGATTTTGATTGGCCTCGACGAAATCAAAATCGCTCACCGCTAGATTGGGTACCGATGTCGAAAGACATTTTAAACTCATAATGTATACCCCGCCCTTGGCGACCGCGCTAGCTTGCTTTGGCCGCTTGCAGCTCGAAATGAAAGTCTTGCGCAGTATTGGTTGGCACGACGATGCCTTTGCGAACCACAAAATCTCCAAAAGACTCATTTGCTTCAGCTTCTCTCGCAAACAATGCAAGCAACTCATCTAGCACAGACAAGATTTCATTTTCACCAATATTGTCTCGATAAATCACGCCTAATCTCTGACCGTAGTGTCCAGCGCCAAGAAATAAGTTGTACTTACCCGGGCCTTTTCCCACTAAACCAATTTCAGCAATGTAAGGGCGAGCACAACCATTCGGGCAGCCGGTCATGCGCATGGTGATTGCACGATCAGAGAGTTCATGTCGTACCAATAACTGCTCTACTTTATCCAATAAGCTCGGCATATAACGCTCAGCTTCAGCCATACCTAATGAACACGTAGGTAAGCTAACGCAGGCCATAGCATGTCGACGTAACTTAGACACTTCTTCACCGGTTTTGATGTTGTGTGAAGCAACCAACTGTTCGATGATTGGCTTTTGTTGCTCATCAATATTGGCAATAATTAAGTTTTGGTTCGCGGTTAATCGAAAATCGCCACGATGGATCTTGGCAATCTCACGCAGTCCTGTTCGTAATAAATAATCGCCCTCGTCTTTAATTCGACCATTTTCAATATATAGATTTAAATGCCAGCGCTGATCGTGACCCTTAATCCAACCATAGCGATCACTGTTACTGGTAAACTCGAAGGGTTGCGCTTTCATTAAGGCATAACCTAAACGTTGTTCTAACTCTTGCTTGAACCATTCTAAACCGTGACTAGCAATGGTGTATTTAAAACGAGCGAGTTTACGTTGCACCCGATTTCCATAGTCTCGCTGAATCGTCACCACTTGCTCTGCGACAGCGAGCACCTGTTGAGGAAAACAAAAACCAATCACATCTGCAGTGCGCGGATGGGTTTCTGGATCACCATGCGTCATGCCCATGCCACCACCGACTGTCACATTAAATCCCTGTAGTTTTCCATCATGAATAATTGCAATAAAACCTAAGTCATGAGCAAAGACATCAACATCGTTGTACGGAGGAATCGCTACGACCGTCTTAAACTTTCGAGGCAAATAATGTTTGCCATAAATCGGCTCTTTTAGCACTTCAATGTTTTGACGAACAGGATACTTCTCACCGTTCAACCAAATTTCATGGTATGCACGAGTATTGGGTAACAAGTGCTCACTGATGCGTTTTGCCCATTGATAGACTTCTTGATGTGCTCGGCTCTCAACCGGATTAGGATTACACATCACATTACGATTGACATCGCCACAGGCAGCAATCGAATCTAATAGAACATCATCCATCGCTTGCATCGTCGGACGTAAATTTTTCTTAATAATTCCGTGCAACTGAAAAGCCTGACGAGTGGTTAGCCTTATGGTGTCATTACCAAAATCACTGGCAATTTTATCCATAGTTAACCACTGTTGAGGCGTAGAAATTCCACCCGGTACTCGCGCACGAAGCATAAAGCTATAAAGTGGTTCAAGTTTTTGCTTGCGACGTTCATTTCTTTGATCACGGTCGTCTTGTTGATAGATACCGTGAAACTTAATCAATTGCTGATCGTCTTCTGCAACTTGACCGGTGACAGGATTTGCTAAGCTGCCATCAATGCTTCCGCGCAAATAACGACTTTCATTTTTAATGTACTCGTTGTGAGCTAAGTTATCCGGTAATTCTGAAAGATCCTGATAACTGGCTAAAAAGTTTTCTGGTGCTTTAGACATTAGTAAACATCCTTCTGGTATCGACCCAGCTTTTTCAAGTTCAGTAACTCTTGCTTCGCTTGCTCTTCTGTTAGCAAACCTTGCTCGGAGATGATTTCAATTAACGTTTGTTCAACAGATTTACCAAGTCGGTCTTTGTCGCCACAAAGATAAATATGCGCCCCATTTTGGATCCACTGATAAACTTCTTGAGCATGGCTACGCAACTTGTGCTGTACGTAAACTTTCTCTTGTTGATCACGAGAAAACGCTAGATCAATTTTGCTCAGTGCTCCCGATTTCAAATAGCCTTGCCACTCAAGTTGGTATAGAAAATCGTCCGCAAAATGTTGATTGCCAAAAAACAGCCAGCTTTCTCCGGCTGGGCTCTCTGAGTGTTCTCTTTCTTGAATAAAACCTCGAAACGGAGCAATACCGGTACCAGCGCCGATCATAATAATCGGCTGAGCGGGATCTGCCGGCAATTTAAAGTGTTTATTTGGCTCTATATACACTCGAACCTCTTCGCCAGACTCTAACTGCGAAAGATAATCACTGGCAGCGCCACTGCGTTCGATGCCATTATGATCGGCGCTCACGAGTCCGACCGTAAGGTGCACTTCTTCGTCCACCTCTTTTTGACTGCTCGCAATCGAGTAAAGTCTCGGTGTTATCGCTCTTAGTTGCTCTACAAATTCTTGCGGCTGAACCGTTAGCAGCGAGTGTCGATGCTCGGCACTGTCACTTCTTCGCAACAGATCCGGTATTTGTGAAACAGCAAGCAATTCTTTTAGTTCACTTGCTGATTGAGTCATTGCAACTAAGTTTTCATCATTTATCTTCTCTGCTAGCCACTTTACGAAACTAGGGGGCACTTGAGTCAACTCATAAACTTCAGTTAAACCGCTTCTAAGTGAAACGTCACCTTTCGGCGTACTGATAACTTCTTCACCTGACCACGCGAAATGATTCAACACTTCTTCTACGAGCTCACTACGATTTAACGGCCAGACTCCTAGCGCATCGCCAGGCAAATAAGTTACACCGCTGTCACCTAAATCAATTTCTATGTGATAGGTTTTCTTAGTCGATTGATTAGAAGTAATCGTGACGACATCGACCACCTCTGCAAGCAGAGGATTAAATTTATTAAATTCGGTTGATTTTGTGACAACACTCAAATGTGGTTTTTGAGCAACCTGTGAAGCAGAGTCAACATTGGAGTTCGATTCTCCCGAAGACTTAGCTAACGCAAGTAACTCATCTCGCCAAGATTCACTAAGCTGCTGATAATCAACGTCGCAATCGACTCGCTCTAGCAATCGAGTAGCGCCCGCGCGCTCAAACGCAAGATCAAAGTCTTTGCCGGTTTGGCAGAAAAACTCATAGCTTGAATCGCCAAGTGCTAACACCGAAAATTCGAGATGATCTAATTTTGGGGCTTTCTTACCCGTCACAAATTCATGCAACTCAATCGCATCGTCTGGTGGCTCGCCTTCGCCATGAGTGCTAACCACTAAAAAAACTCGCTGTAACTTCTTTAAATGCTTCGGATTAAACTCCGCCATATCAACCAGTTCAGCTTCGACATTCTCTGTTTGTAGCGATTGATAAACTTGCTCAGCAATACCACGCGCATTGCCGGTTTGCGATCCATAGAGAATGGTTGCAATTTTGGCCGATGCAGCCTCTGAGCTGGCGCTTTGAGCCAAAGCGTTTGTGGTCGTTTGAGAGATTGCTCCGTTGCTTTCAATCACGCTGCGAATATCTTTGATACCCGCTGCTGCCCCCGTTGCTGCCACGCCGGCTAGATAGCCGCTGAGCCAGTTAACCTGCTCCAAGGATAAGTCGCCTAATGCATCTTTCACCTTGGTCACCTGTTCCTTGGTTAGAGGTGCGGCGAATTCCTGTAGTAAGTTAGCGAGCATAATAATAGCCTTCACTGTTTATAAAGTTCGGCTAGCATAGGTAAAACCCTTTCAGCACTGAACGAATGGCGCGCTATGCCAGCCAAACTTTTTGCTATATGGGGGATGGAGACTGGGTGTAGAGATTGGGGATGGAGAATGAGCGCGGAGCGGCTTGAGCAATCATACTCACATGCATATAGTCTTTATGATCAAAGACTTGCAGAGTATTTAGAGAGTTTAATACAAGTGGGAAAGGCAGTTACTCAAAGGCGAATCATGATGCTTAAAATGGGAATCACGCGAACTTCAAGCGCTCTCCTTTTAAGTGAAAGACGGTGGATTTGTAACAGTGGAATTAGATAGCGTATTTAGCTCGGGTCTTCTTAATCCAAGCTTCGGTCGCTTGATCTAAGCCAGCAATCGCAGCGGTGTTAAAAATATCGCTTAACACTCGCTTCTCATCATCATCGATGGATTTATCTTCTAAAGCCATTGCTAATAAGGTCTCTAGTTCTCTTCGGTCATAACGACCATCGTCCACCAGAAAATCAATCGAGCGTTTTAGGATATTAATGTGCATAGAGTATTATTCCGCTGTGAAGTGAGTCCTTTGACAAGGCGTGCTAGTGATCATTTGCACGCCAAGTCTTTAAAACACAATATCTAAAATCAAACTAGGCAGTGACGCCCATTACTTAGTGCAACTTGCAAGACTGCCGTTCTTTTTAGCTTGCTCATACAAAGGCATCACAGACTTCATTTTCTTCTGAAGATCTTTGATTCTGTGTTCTTCTGAAGGATGCGTTGAGAAAAACTCAGGCACTTGACTACCACCGCTTTTCTCAGCCATTTTACGCCACAATTCAACCGCTTGTTGAGGGTCAAAACCAGCTTTTGCCATCATCTCTAAACCGATGCCGTCGGCTTCACTTTCATGCTTTCTGCTGTAGCTTAACACCACGCCTTTGGTCGCTAAGCCTAGTGCGCCCAAGGCCAATTGTGACTCTGCCGTTGACTCGCCCGCAACAACCGATGCGACAGTCATACCTGCCTGCGCTAGAGTATTTTGACTCATCCGTTCATTTCCATGCTGTGCCCAGACATGGCCGATCTCATGACCTATGACTGCCGCTAACATGGCTTGATTATCAGCTAAGGTAAGCATGCCCGAGTTTACTCCGATTTTTGCACCGGGTAACGCAAACGCATTCGGCGTATCGTCTTTGAAAACATTCACTTCCCAATTATTACCTTGAAGGTTTTTCGGTAAATGCGGGATCAGTCGATTAGTAATGCACTGAACATACGCGGTTGTTTTGGCATCTTTTAACAAGGGTTGCTCTTTCTTCATTGAATCATAAGCTGCGATGCCCATCTTGCTCATTTCGCCGTCTGAATACAGCAAAACTTGTTTTCGACCAGTTGGAGAAATAGCACAAGAAAGCAACATGATTGACAAGATTAAGGTAACAACAATACGGTACATGGTTCTTCCTGAAAAATGATTTAATTGGGTGCTAGCTTGCCATAAGCCAAATGATTCACCAAGTAATTAGGTCGCAAAAACACTTCTTCATCGCATGTTGAAATGGCTAAAGTCTCAAAAAGCTTGTTGCTTGGTGTTAAGGCTATGAATACGAGTACTCAACTCTTTAATAAGCACTTGAGGTCGGTCAACGCCTAAATAGACATTGCGACCATCTTGCAATTGCAAATGAATGTTTGGAACACCTGACAGGTTGAAGCGCTTAACATTGCTTGCTCGTCGAATGGTTTCTCGGTTGATCGATACAGCACTAATATTGTCGTACTTAATCGTCAACGGATTCCAAACACCATATCGAATAATAATGGCGTCATCATCAAGAGAAATGGGTCGTATTGATATTGCCCGATATTCGGCCACAAAATAGATAATCCCTAGCAATGTTAAGCCTGTCACTATATTCGCGGCTAATGCAGATCCAAACAGATGTATTAATAAGTGAACGATGGGCAATTCAATCAAAATAAGAATAATAAACGCCAGTAAATTACTCTTAACGCCATCTTTTTCGTGACACATGTAGTGGCTCTGACCCTTAAAGGCATTTTGATTGACTCGTTTATAAAAGAAAAAATAAGTCCAAACACGCGCCTCAAAAGACAGAATATCGCTGACCAATGATCGGCCTATAAAAGAGACAATGGGAGTCGATATGGCATCATCGGGATCGACTCGTTCGCTGAGCAATCCCTTAATGGTAATCACAACCGTCATTATCATGCTCAGCTCAAAGAGTACAAATACCCCTAAGATCACATAGCGAATGGGTTCGAGGTATAACCAGACCATCTTTTCACTGGCAGGAATGATTAGACTGCCTAGTAAGATTAATAGACTGCCGTATACCAGCGACTTCAGTAACGCTTCTTTTACGTTATTCATAAAAAGGAGGCAGGTAATCGGAACAACGACCAAAATATCGATTAAGAATAACCAGTCTGGTTTGCTTTTACCGTAATCGTTCAGCCATATATTGGATAGATAGTAGAAACTCCAACTCATCGCAAGCAATAAAAATACAGCTGGAGGTATATGCTGCTTCTTAAACTTAATCACGATAAGCCACTTATGGTGTTCAATGATTCAGGTATCTGTTGATGTGAATAACAATACTCGCTCATAGGCGATTTAACAAGTTGAACGTCGATTGATATGTTCAAGTTCGGACAAATTAATGTAATAAATTTTTTCAAGTATTGACTAGCGTAAAGGTGTACAGAAAGCACTCTCGGAATCCGGAAGATATGAAGTCTGAGCTAGTACACATAATCTGTACTAGCTCAGACTTAATCTGACAGTTACCCGTTTTTCAATTGGTGTCTGTCAGTTTAGATTTGAGCTAGATTTTTGTCAGCCCAAATTCTCTTACCATCAATTAATGTTTCATTGGGCGTTCGTCCACAACACATTTTTCCTTGATGGGTGCGTTCATTATTGTAGTAAACTATCCATTCGTCCAGATCCTTTTGAAGCTCATCCAGTGAACTGTATAATTTCTTCCGAAATGTAACCTGGTAGAACTCGTTCAATATCGTTTTATGGAATCGTTCGCAGATACCATTGGTTTGCGGTGACATTGCTTTAGTCTTTGTATGCTCGATGTCATTGATTGCTAAATACAGCTGATAGTCGTGATGTTCAACTTTTCCACAATACTCAGTGCCGCGATCCGTTAATACTCGCAACATGGGTAACTCATGTTGCTGGAAGTAAGGTAGCACTTTGTCATTAAGTATGTCGGCTGCGGTAATAGGTGTTTTTGTGGTGTAGAGTTTGGCAAAGGCAACTTTGCTGTAAGTGTCGATGAAGGTTTGTTGGTAAATTCGTCCAACGCCCTTTAGGTTACCGACATAAAAGGTATCTTGTGAGCCTAAGTAGCCAGGGTGAGCTGTTTCAATCTCACCACAGGCTTCATCATCATTTTCTCTTCTTCTCAAGTGCAGCTATTTGGCTATCGGTCAGTATGATGCCCTCTTTAGCAACCTTATCTTCCAGTGCCTTCAAGCGCTTCTTAAAGTTTTCTAGGTCATGCCTGAGCCATATCGACCGGACACCGCTCCCTGATACAAAGACTCCTTTCTTTCGCAACTCGTTACTGGTTCGGTGTTGGCCGTGTGCCGGAAACTCAATGGCATAATTGATAACCGCTGTTTCTGTGGCTTCATCAACGCGATTTTTAACATTTGGGTTGCGACGGCTCTTGCTGATAAGGGCATCGATACCGCCTTCTTCGACCAGTTCTTGATAGCGATAAAATGTATCTCGTGATACGCCCATTACCTTACAGGCTTTCGATACGTTCCCGAGTTCTTCTGCTAAGTTAAGTAAACCAGCTTTGTGTTTTATGATTGGGTTGTTAGTATGTAGCATGAGAGTTACCTCTATAACGTTCTGATTTAAAGATTCGACACCTTTAATCAAAACGGGTAACTCTCACTTTTTCAAGTTGATGTGTCAGATTAAGTCGAGACTAATTCACATAATCAGTCCTTATAGCTTCACCACGATACTCGCTGAGAGGAATAACATGGACGCCCGCCACATGCAGACATCTTACAAACAAGACCTTTCTCAGAGTAAATCTCTCCCTTTTTATTATTTCTTACTCGATCTAGCTATTTATATTTCGGTCATGTTTTTAATCAGAGAAGTGTATTTTTCTCAGTTTAACTTTATTACCAACGGGTTATTTTGGTCTCTAACGTCTCTCACAGTAGCACTCACCTTAATGCGATTACGCGGCGTAGCGTGGCGAGATATTGGTTTATGTTTACCCAAAAGCATGAAAAAAGCCGCTATGGCTACGGTGTTTATTTTTGTGTTTAGTCTTGTTTCCATTATTATATTTGAACTATTAAAAGATCAATTAGCATTGAACCTTGCGCAAGATCAGTCTGATCATCAGGCAACTGCTAAGTTCGGATATTTAAAAGATAATTGGGGAATGTTCTTATTAATCATCCCCTTGGTTTGGATACAATCTGCTTTTGAAGAATTGCTTGATCGAGGGTTTCTCATTAACTGGATTGAACGAGCCCTATCGAACAATTGGCTCGCAACGGTTATCGCGGTTATCACTCAGGCACTTATATTTGGGTTTCGCCACTCCTATGACATTTCAGAACGTTCAATTACCGTGGCGCTCATTGGACTTGCGATGGGTATTGGCTATGTCGCCTTTGGTCGAAATCTGTGGCCTTTGATTATCGCCCATTGCGTATTAAATACGGTATCAATGGCTGGCAGAGTTTAAGCTCTAAAAATCTAAACTTTCAATACTGTTATCCAGTCGATCGACCGATAGATTCGACTGAGAACTATATTGATATTTAACTTGCACCGTTAACTCATTACTAAAATAGGTGCAATGTCTATTTCTCGGACCATTCTTGATAATCGCTAAAGTACAAAAGAAAGGTTTATTCTTTATGATTACTATCGAAGGCCCAGAAAACTCCAGCTGATTGTCGTTCATATTATTATAAAATTGATATTCTAAGCCAGCTAAGTACTTAGCAATCGCTGAAGATTCTTCAGTCGAAAAATTCATTTCTGGCGTTTTTAATCCATAATCGATACTTAGCTTTACTTCAATATCGCTTTTGTCATCCATCACATACTTACATACGTTAACAGCCCCCCAACCTAAGGAAACCATATTCTTCGCCTTAAAATCTTTGGGTAATTGAATCGTAACCTTGTCACATTGAAATGTTCTGGTTGCAGCAGTCGAAGAGCTTTCTGCATACGATTGGATGCAACCCTGTAATGTGGATAATAAAACGGCAATTATAACTATGAATTTCATCTTATTAGCTGCCTTTATTTGAAGCGAAGAAAAAGTACTCTTTTTACTGAGCAGGAAATACTGGGGCATCTTCGCCCTCTTCTAAACACTGGTTCATTGATGAATAGAATCGTTTAATCTCTTCGACATTCTCACTGTCATTTAACACTCGTCGCCAATCACTTGCATCCATGCACTTTTCTATTTTCTCTTCGATAATTCTGATGCATCGCTCGTTACCAGCGCATCGCTCAGTCAGCGCATTTTCTAGCCCCATTAAAAATCCGAATTTTTCTGCGCTGGCTTCATCGCAACTACTTAGACCTAGTACAACAAATGCCAAAACCAAATATTTCATGTTAAACCCCAATATTTTTACCCGTACTATTATTCTTACTCGTACTATTTTTTTAATTGATTCTACTTTGTATTATTAGTCTTGTTACTTTTTACTTAGTTTCATTTTTTAATGTCTAACCACCGACCATGCGTGAGATCTCCCAACTGCTCGGGAGTCAACTTAAATACCGAATTAGGTGTACCGGCAGCGGCCCAAATCTCGTTGAATTGTTGCAGATCTTGATCAAGCAGAGTAATGATTTCAGTAGTATGAGCGACGGGAGGTACGCCGCCAATCGCGAATCCGGTCTTTTCTCGAACAAAATCTGCATCGGCTTTCCCTAGTTGCATTCCCGTTTGCTCTTTGACTTTCTCTAATGATACTTGATTGCTACCTGACGCAATAATCAATACTGCACTCTTTGATTCATCATCTTTAAAAATTAAGGATTTTGCAATTTGCTCAACACGACAACCAATCGCTTCTGCAGCGTCTTTCGCCGTTCGCGTCGATGCAGGCATTTGCTGAACAATAAACTCTTGGCCACGCTCGGCGAGAAACGACTGTACCTTTGCTGATGACGGCTTAAGTTTTATCATTGCTTCATCCCTTGATTAATCACTTTTAAAACAGCGTTATCTTCTAAGAATTCGTCTTATATAGCAAATTCTACTGCCGTAACAAATTCTATTGTTATTTCAAGTTCTATTGTTATTTCAAGTTCTATTATTATTTCGTATTGCACAGCATGGATTGCTTAAAATTCAACCACCTAAATTCACTTTAAACCACACACTTACCTCAAATTGAGTTTAATGGTATCTTAGCCCCTCTTAAATGACAGTATCAATATTACTGTCAAATGTATTGGATTGTTATTTATTAAAAAAGGATACGATTGTGTTGTCATCATTTATTAATGATATGGTCGAAGGCATGTGCTTGAGCGAAACCGAGAGCCAAAGCGAGAAGCTCATTCCTATTTTACAAGAGAATGGCTTCTTGCCAGATACACTCGACGAATCGCTTGAAGTTGAAGAGCTACCGGAGCAAATTGCATTACACGCCCCGAAGAAGATATTAACGTTTGATTGTGAATGTATTGAAAATCCAGAGGATTATGCGGGATTATTTATTCACTTCGTTACTCATGCCGACCTCAATGATAAAGTGTCTGAAATTCGCTCAAGCTACAATTATGACAATGAGCAAGCTAGCTTATCCTGCATAATTGACGGAAAAAAGCATTCAAAGACTTGGAAGCAAAGCAGTGATTGGGTGGCAGAAGAGTATTTTGAGTTTGTTAATCAACTATTTGGTAAGTACTTCAAAATAAACTTTGTTTCTTTGCCCGCTGTTGATCAATGCCTTGAGTTGATCATTCTTGACACAGAGAACAGTAAGATAGCTCAAGTGTTTTTCGACAGAGTCGGTGGAAAGATTGATCCAGATGAAGAATCCGGATATCGCATACTCCTGACTATTATCTTTTCCATCATTGGATTAATTATCACTACGCTTGTTGGTTGGTATTTCTTCGGATTTTGGATCAGTTTTGGCATCAGTATCGGCTTTTGGGTAATCTTTGCACTGGTTAAAGCAATCAGAATTGTGAATGCTCAAGAAGCCCAAGAAGAATTCGAGAAAGAACTGCAAGAAAACCCAGAAATGATTGGGAAGCTCGCCGTTGAGTTTATGGAAGAGCTAAAGAAACAAAAGTGAGTCATTAAAACCTATAAAAGGCCGCTTTGATAAGCGGCCTTTTTAGTATTTGGTGGATTTTATGTAGTAGCTCAAACTCGACCTGGCAATTTAGGGTTAAGAGTTTGACATAATCGTACAACTTAATTCTGCAAACGCCAAAAGCCGACACCAAAATATGTCGTCTCAAGCGCAGTCGAGAGATCTCCGTTAGAGTAGTAATGACTAGCAGAAGCGGATTGTTAAAAAAGAGTATGTTTTGTTCCCTTTTGGGACTCTTTTTATCGAGTTTAAAGAGACTGTTCTTGTAGGCTCAGTGGAAAGTTTAATGTCGGTTAACGCCGCTATTACCGGCGAATTGTAGTTGATTGGATTTTTATGCTACTCAGCATAAAAACCAAGTTACGGAAATGGAGTGCGGTAGATAGCTTTGTTATAACTTTTTCCATAGATTGAAATCACTACCAACTGCTGAAACTAAAAAGTTACCGCACCACGAAAACCCGTACGCCCTTAAGTGTTCTGAATCGATTTTTTTACAATAGGAAGCATGACCATCAATTAGGGCGGACTTATATTCTGAGCAAAAATATAAGTCATACTCTGGCCAATTGGGTGCATGCACCTCTATGCTCTCACCTGTTGCTCCTGAGTGAGGAAGTCCTCCCCCGTGAATTCCACAGGTTTGAATAAGCTCCGATTCTACGGGGCCAATACCTTTACAAGTAAGGTCGCGTTCGTTAAACCAGTCGCCGTACTCTTCATAATCGCGGGATACCCTCTCGCCAGTTTCACAATTAAAAAGCCCTCTACCTTGGCTTGAAATTACTATTAAGTATGGGCCCTGCCGGGAAAACCCTAAATCAGTTAAGCCTCCGACAGATGGGGAAGCCACTTTCTCCCACCCGGAAGGACTTTCTGCTTCCTCTATTTTACTTAATAGATTTTTCAACCTCTCTAAATTAGGATCTTTTTTCTTGAACAATTCTTTGATCTCGATTTAGTTATAACGCCGTGCTCTGCGGAAATTTAGGAGCGCCAGCGAGTAAATTTTCCGTAGCAGCACTTTGTTATGCACCATTGTGACGCCAATTTAGATACTTACATAGCCCTTCAAGATCTGGAAACAAAGTGTGGCTATTTACACCATGCCTATCCAAAGCTTTAAGCATTGTTTTTCTGGAACTTTCTGGAACATGAATTTCAAAAACGGAACGCTTCATTTTCTTATTTTTCTCAAGCGCAACAAATTTTTTGGTTTTCGAAGAGTACTTGTGTGATGTGAACCACCCGTGCTGCGCAACAATACGAGGGTTGTTCAGTGTTGGTCTAAATACCCTGGTGGCACCAGTATCGAAAGGCCCTTTCTCTGCATTGTGCAAAAATTCATCGGCATACAGAACATATACATATACGTCCCCTTCTCTGTAATCTGAGCAAGCGAACCACAAAGCAGCCAAAGGATTACTCGACCAATCCAGCAAACGAGTCTTTAACCCAAAATGCTGAGCTACTACAAGCAAATCCCAATCTGACATCTGCTCATTAGATACCAGAGCGCCGCCCATTCTTCTGAGCTCTTTCAGTGTTTCCTTTTCAGATCTAGTTGTATTCTTTGTCGGAGCTTCTCGGCAGACACTAGGCAGAAGGTTACCTTGAACGGATTGCCCTCTAAACAATATAAGCTCCGAAGTTTCGTCAAGTTCTTCTATCTCACATATGAAGTCAGAAAAACTACAAACTGTTTTCGATTCCATGCGTTTTCCTAAGTGCCTAACGCTGAGTGCAGCGGCAGTTTGTGGAGTGGCGTTTTGTGCTAGCGTAGCAACCAGCACAAAAGAAGCCACGGAACAAACTGTCCGACTGGCACGATTTGTTATGAGTGTTACACAACAACATTGCAGGCCTCACATTTACCCGTACCGTACTTGACATTGGGGTCTAGTTTCTTAGCGCAGTTGGGACAATAGATTAATTCGCCATCGTCTGTGTCGGAGAACCACCAATAGTACGACGGGTAATAGGCAGACAGTCTTTTTGCAACAGACATACCTTCGACATTCACCTGACTATTTTTATTTGTAAGCTTTTCTTTTGCATACTCTTCATATTCCCCGGAATTTAACCACAAGTTGTATAGTGATTGAAATACGCCATACCAACTCGCAATATCATCAACCAATTTTTGATCCAATTTTAAAAATTCCGGATCTATTTCATTTTTGCAATTAAAACAATGAATTGGGTTATCCGTCAATATATCCACAAGTACAATAGATGTGATTTCTTTGCAATCACAATTCTCTATCTCTGTCCAAGGTCTAAGTTTATCGTAGCTGCTCATATGAACTCATAACAGCTTATTCTATTCACTAAATCACAAGTAATGAACTCGTATTCACCGATATAGAACTTAATTAATTAAAAATCAATAGGTTACTGGTATCTGTTTGATTGGCCAATACTATTAATTTCGCTAGGTGAAAATAATAATATATCCACCCGAGAGATTCACGATATTTATCAACTGGTTAACCCCCTATCTAAGCGCAATAATGTTACAAGTAATGGGTGTCCTCGAAAATTTTCATAGTTATAATTCAGTTAAAGTTAAACAATAATATACCGCTATTTATACCCTCAAAACGAAACTCATTATCGGCTATTCCTCAATCATCAAACACTTAAAACCAAATGGCTTAAGCGTCATTGATCACATATTCGATCAGCCTCTCACAGACCTTATCTTCGCTAGGAAGAGCCCCCTTGTTAGATAGCCATCCGTCTATAAAGTCTAATGCAGTATAAACGTCTATAAAATACTCCATGTTTAAATCGACAGCCGAACTCGGAAGGCGCCCTTCCTCCGGCTCGTAATCCAAAATTACGTCTGAGGTGATTGACCAAGGTAATTTAGCATAGATTGTCAGCTCATCATCTAGCCTACTTAACCTTGTAATAACATCTAATAAAGTCATGGAATTCGTCGTATGATCTCAGATATTTATTATAGATAGATTCTATATGTTTAATTTAGCTTCTACCTAACTAGTTACTTGGATCCGTGTAGGGAGTCCAATTCGACTCGATTCTTTCAATCAAAAGAGTATCATTCCAGACTCCACGAATAGGATAATGCATCTGTTCTTCCGTTAATCTTCCAACTTGCTCTTCACTTTCTCCGTCCCATAACCACCAACTGGCCACTTTTCCGGTTGAAGGGTCCACTACTCCAGCACGAAACATTGGAAATTCCGAAAGCTCAACTGAAACAGATTTATTTCCAATCACTTCCACAATCTTATTCTCTACTGCTGCTTTTAATGGAAAAAATGTGGAAAACCTTAGATTATCATCTGGAATACTATTTATCGTTTCCGGACGCTCTCGATATACCTTCTTGAAAACTCTTATAAGCGCACCATATCGAGAGCTCCTATGTGTGTATTGCGCATAGCTATTACCTAAAGTTGTTTTAATTTCGATTATGTCGCCAATTTTTACACTCATCATATTAGTCCATTTCTTCTTACACTGAAAATCCAATCAATTATAAGTTTTACGGTTACCTTATAGTCAGCAGTAATACCCTTACATTTACCATATTCTGATCTTCTAAATCCACCTTGTCATCATCGTTATAACTAGCTGCTTGATTCTAAAATAAGAACTTTCTGTTTACTTTGGATAAATAGACCTAATTTTCTGCCACAACTCCCCTAAAAAAACTTTTAAAATAAAACAATCATTTAAATGTATTGAAATTGGATTTAAATCAGCTTTAATTTATCTCTAACAAAATCAGAGAAGCAGTCAAATGTTTTTCTATAACTCACGTCTATTGGATCGACTTCTACAACTGACCAGCCATGCTCAACATCAAAACCAGAGCAAAACCCTTGCATATCGTCGCCAAAGATTAATATATCACTTAAGCTTTCCGCCGTTGTTTCATCATAGATTTCATCAGGCGACAAAACACCGTTATAGATCATGTAAGCTGCATTTCCAATTTCTCCATTGCCCACCTCCTCTAAAAAGGATAAGTAGTCTTCCGGCAAATTTGGATAAATACTTTTCAGCTTTTCGACTTCCGACGACTCAACTTTTTCAAATCTTTCTAATCGTCCTCCTGGCTGTGTATCAGCCAAGAGATCATTATAAATCGCCATCTCTATTCCTTATTAGTTACCGGAAATAATTACACGTGCTATACCAACAGTGCGATGAATGCAGTCTTGATGCTGATCCGGAAATTTAATCGGAGGTATATTCCACTATTGGTTAGGCGTATCGTAGCATCTTTTCATAGTATGATGATCATCGAATCGGCCAGTTGGAAAACCACTAAATGCACTTTACATTCGCTAGGTAAAAGCTCCAAGTTAGCAGGCTATCGGTAAATAAAACTAAGACTATAGGCCTAGAGTTTATTCTATAAGTACATATTTAATTTAATATGCATTTTTCTCTGCGATGTTATCTGCCTCGGCGAGTAGTAGTTTAGCTACTTCTTGATTCCCTTTGGAATTCCACATTGCTATAGCTTTTGCACAATCTTCTTCGCCTCTTAGCAACGCAAACGCAGTTGCATCCAAATCAATCATTGTCTCGCTATTACACCTTGTCTCACTATCTATCCCCGCGGCTAAAAGTAACTCAACGATCTCAACTGAGCGACCAACGATTGCGGCAAAAAGAGGGTTTCGAACAGACTTGCTGACATCTAAACTTGAACCTTTACTCAGCAAATACTTAACGACTTGAGCATGCCCTCCATCCGCGGCACTACAAATTGGCAGGATATTCTCTCTGTTGTCACCTACATTTATATCAAGTCCCAAACCAACGAGAGCTTTAACCGATCCTAACTTCCCTAGTAGAGACGCATAGCCTAACCAAGTTTGTCCTCCAAACGGGGTAAACTCTGTAATTTGCTCTGGACTACTTCTTGTCAACTCTCGTATGAGTTCTTCGTTCTCGTCTTTTATAGCATCGATTATTTGAGCAGGCATACTATACTGAACCATCACCGTTTCCATCCTACTTAACCGCCATTATCTTTCGAAGTGAAGTTTTATTACTGCCTATATGCTAACGAATTATATCTTGAAGTAAATACAAGCTGTTTTTATATAGTCGCACTGGCGAGCCCTCTCTGTAATCTAACCCTATAAGGTTTTTTAGGATACTCACATAGAGTTTCTCATAGATACACTACTTTAACCTCTCTTTCTGGAATCTAGAGCGTCTGGTTCTATTAAATGAACAACTTAGTGTCACTCATCAACCTAAGAATACTGAGAATACAAGCTGTTTTACACTACAAACATTGCTCTCAAACACGACTTTCGAAAGTACATCTCGAATTAAACAAAACAATCTTTAACACCGCCTGAATCAATTACCGTATTTACACTAGATGCTTTTCTCGTTCAGCTAACTGACATAATTTTCTATGAAACGTCCCTTCTAATAAAAATCAACTTCACATTCCGATAATAGAAATGTTTCACCATGAATAAGCTCTATCTTGTCTGCTTTGATTTGAGCTAACTCAAGGTTAAGTTTTTGCGCACCTTGAGTAACTTGCTTTTTCCATCCTGCTAAATCCCCTCTGTACGATAAAGAGTGAAAAACTCTACCATCAGGAAGGGTAAGTGAACAACCGCCAGTGATAGCTCCTCCACTTCTATGCAATGGTGGACTAATAGCGCTTAGCAGCTTGGAAAAGAGCTTGTTAAATGCACCTTTACCATCACATCCAACATACCAAAACTCTCTACCATCAACTTCAATCGTTCCTGGAATCTCCCTTACTGTTGGTAACGACGAGACCCCTAAAATCTCTGCTAAATCTTTTGTCATTTTATTAAACCTATCTTCTTCGAGGCGCTCTATAATTCATAAAAGTCACGCTTGCATGAATTTCGTCATTGTTTAACCCTGATTTTATCTCTCATATAAATAATATGCCTATACAGGACACCATCAATCTTATCGTTTTTATCGCCATCCTTGTTAAAAGGCAACCTATCACTGCTAATTCATTAAATAATTAGATAAAGAGATCCGCTTTGATAATAAAATTCTCTAATCCGAGAGTGATGTGTGTCCCCTGTTACCACTTTCCCTGTTACCACTTCAGTGCAGTTTTTTATACCTTCAACATTCCAAACACCTTGATGCGGCCCCGGTAAACAGGTATGTATCGCCGTGCCTTTGCGCAATCGTTTACCTAAGGCTTTGCGCCCGTAAACTTCACTAATAATACCTTCTTCGTTCATCGTCGGTACGACTATCAAACCGTTAAAATGCTCGTGGCCTGACTCTCGTAACAACCCGACCGACAGCAATAACGCGCGCTGCTCTTTACTAAACTGACTGTCTCGCGTGGGTAATCGATAACCCAAGATTCAATTAGCAAATCCCAATTTAAAGTATTAATCAGTTCGACATTTTTAAGGCCTAAGCCTCAACGGGCCGAACCAGGGATACTTCCTGTTTGATCCAGTCGATGAGTTCATCCGATTTGCGTGCCATAAGCCTGTTTCCCCTAAAACCTGTCAATACTCTTTAAGGGTGTGCAATAATACCGTATAGGGCATTATTGCACACCCTTTCTCAATAAAGGATTAAAATGGCTATTCCTACTCGACAAATCCGCGCATTTTACGACGAAAAAACCATTCGAATATATCAGGCCTACAGTCACGCTATTGCCAATAAAGCATTAGAGAATGGCACTTTCGTTTCACCACCTTTTAAGATGGATCGTATGACATGGATTAAGCCGTCTTTTCTTTGGATGATGTATCGTTCTGGTTGGGGTAAAAAAGACAATGGGCAGAACCGTATTTTAGCTATCGATATTACAAGAGAAGGTTTTGAATGGGCGCTCGAACATAGTTTATTAAGTCATCAAGCCCATGACTATGCCGATAAAGAAGAGTGGTTGAAAATTAAAAAAGCAACACCCGTTCGTATTCAATGGGATCCTGAACGCGATCTCCATTTACAGTCTCTTGAGCATCGCGCCATTCAGATTGGCTTAACTAATGAGGCGGTTCCTCTGTACGTTAACCGTTGGATACAGAACATCACCGATGTTACCGAACTGGCCCATGAGATCCACGGACTCGTTATTCAAGATAAAAAAGAAGCAGCTAAAAAGCTGCTTCCGGTTGAGTTGCCTTTTCCTATCAATAATGAGCTTGCTAAGAAAGTAGGAGTGTCTACATAAGCCTATTTTTGACTAGCCCCTCTTTCATTTAATAGTTTAAGTAAGTCAGAATCCTCTTTAATCCAAAACTTTTCCGATGCTGGGAAAATATCTTCAGGGTATTCATTAGCAAAGTCGATAAACTCTCCGGTCCATCCATCAGGAATATATTTCTCCATTTTTACTCCTTCATAATAAAAAGCACCCAACGTCTTTCGATCAAAATCAACAAATACTAAAGGGAATATTTCGCCGACATCCCACCAGGATCGAGCCACCGGGAACCTTTTCATAAGGATTAAACTGAGGGCTTCTTTATCAACCTTATAAGCTTTCATCTTATCCAAAAACAATTCCACATTGCCATCTGTAATGGTATGAATTCCAAACCTATCAGTATCGTCTAATTCAGGAATACTATAACCAAATGAATTGAACGCATCTCTTAACTTATTTAGATCTAATACCCAATTTTCTCGCTCACAACGATAGTAAGATATATTTCCTCGGTACTTCACCACCGCTACAACTAATTCATCCATTGATTAACCTTTATTGACTTGATTTAAATACTTTACCCGAACCAGGTATCGCTGCCTTTACAGGACACCCATTAAATATGAGAGAAAACCCTTTTCTTACCGTGTAAAAACCATCAAAGTTTGCGATGACTTTGAGATCGATTTGCTAAGCAGTCTTTCCAGAACTTGGTGGGTATGCACCGCCGAAGTTTTTCAGTTACCATATTGAATGAATTGATTATTATTATCAAAACATCATCTCAGTAATACTACCAAATACCACACCTAAAACTACCACTATCTAACTTACCTAAAAAATCCATCTCAACGTCAATCCCGCAACTGCTAAACCTGACGAATAAATTAAAAGCCCCAACCCTAGCTTTGCTTTCTGAAAATCATAATCACTGACAAGTATTCTACTTTTGACTTTTTCTGAGAAAAAGCTGGCAACAGAAATAAAAAGTACCCCAACAAAAAACATAAACATCAATACAATTTGTAACTCTTGATGAATAAACACGATTAGAATGCTAATAAAGTAAAATATAAAGCTCCCTAGAAAAAGCAATTTAAAAAATTTGAATGAAAACTCTCCAAACAGTAAATTTCCTAGATAAGACTTTTGAATTGCACCCAACGCATCATCAACACTTGATTTTTTCTCAGTCAAGATTTACTTCCTCCATTTCATATATCGAAGACTGCACAGCCGTCATTCCTCTCTTGTTCATTCGAACATGAGTCAATGTCGATTTTACTATATTAAATATATGAGGACATCTTTAAGAAAAAATGCTTAGATTAAATATGCCCCGTTGCTTAACGGATTCAAAGTATTGAAGCTTGAGATGCTTTTGAAACCAATTTGATAAGCGGCCTTTTCAGAATTTGGTGGGTCGTGCAGGATTAGATAGTCCGGCATTCCGGCCTGCGACCCGTCGCTTTAACACCAACGTTAATCATTAGCCGTTCCCTAAAAGCAAAAAGGCCGCTTCAATAAGCGGCCTTTTCAGAATTTGGTGGGTCGTGCAGAATTCGATGGTCCGGCATTCCGGCCTGCGACCCGTCGCTTTAACACCAACGTTAATCATTACCGTTTCCTAAAAACAAAAAGGCCGCTTCAATAAGCGGCCTTCTCAGAATTTGGTGGGTCGTGCAAGATTCGATGGTCCGGCATTCCGGCCTGCGACTCGTCGCTTTAACACCAACGTTAATCGTTAGCAGCACCCTAAAAACAAAAAGGCCGCTTTGATAAGCGGCCTTCTCAGAATTTGGTGGGTCGTGCAGGATTCGAACCTGCGACCAATTGATTAAAAGTCAACTGCTCTACCGACTGAGCTAACGACCCAAATTTTGAAGAATCGATGTTGAATTTGCGTAAACTTCGACTCTTTTTAAACACCGTTGCTTGGCTTAACTGTTGGAAAATTAATGAAATTTTCCGGTGCCCCGCTCGGTGAGATGCGTATTATGCTGATTTAAAAAAATTAATCAAGCGTTTTTTCAAAAAAACATCATACTCTGGTAAAGATGTTGAAATTGTGTTCATTTTCGCGTGTTTTCGACGAAAATTTACCCAATCTTCTTTTAGAAAACCTTACCTTATAACTGCCGCAATTGTTCAATAACCGACCGCAGCTCTGCTATAGCATAGTCGATATCTTCCGAAGTGGTAAAGCGCCCGACACTGATCCGAATCGCACTGTGTGCCAGCTCATCGTCTACACCCATGGCTTTTAATACATAGCTAGGCTCAACACTGGCAGAATTGCACGCCGATCCCGAGGAAACCGCGAGGTTGAACAACGACATCAGCAAGGTTTCACCGTCAACGCCAGCGACACTGATATTAAGAATATTTGCAGCACTGTTATCGGGGTCGCCATTACGTTGAATACCTTCTATTTCAGACAGCCCTTGCCAAAGCCGATTGCGAAACTCTTGATACCGGGTCGTCTCTTGCTGCAATTGCTCAGCTGCAAGTTCAAACGCCTTACCCATACCAACGATTTGATGGGTCGGCAACGTACCCGAACGCATACCCCGCTCGTGCCCTCCACCGTGAATCATTGCCGCGACTTGCACATAGGGACTGCGACGCACATACAAGGCACCGATGCCTTTCGGGCCGTAAGCTTTGTGAGCAGAAAAAGACGCCAAATCAACGCCCAATTCGACAACATTAAATGGAATCTTACCGATCGCCTGAGCTGCATCGACATGAAGCAAAGCTCCGTGTTCGCGACATAACGCCGAAATAGCCGCAATGTCTTGTATGACTCCAGTCTCGTTATTGACCGCCATTACCGAGACCAACAGGGTTGATTCTGTAAAGGCTTCTTTTAACTCTGACAAATCTAAACGGCCATTCGGCTGTGGCTTTAAATAGGTAACCTCAACCCCTTCTTGACTCAAGGCCTCGCACGTATCTAACACCGCTTTGTGTTCAGTGGCCACGGTAATTAAGTGCCGCTTGTTCTCAGGAGCGCTTCGCATAACACCTTTAAGCGCTAGATTATCAGACTCAGTTGCACCTGAAGTCCATACGATTTCTCGCGGATCGGCACCCACCGCTGTGGCGATTTGATTGCGCGCAATATCGACCGCCTCTTCGGCCTGCCAGCCAAACCGATGCGAGCGAGAAGCCGGATTACCAAACTGCCCGTCCGGCGTCATAAACTGCATCATTTCTGAGGCGACCACTGGGTCAATTGGTGTGGTGGATGCGTAATCTAAATATAAAGGTGTTTTCATAATGGCTTGATTATAACGAATAATCGCTTACACAATTATTCAGTCTTTGAGTTTTCATTGGATCGAGAAACGTCATCAGATCCGGTGCTTGGGTTTTCTTTTTGTTCAGAGTCCGGTTGTTGAGAATCAGGCTGTTCAACGCCTTGTTGAGGAATTTTATATTCTTCTAAAAAGTCAGCGATTTGAATACCAGGCAGTGGCACTTTAGTCACATCAATATTGGCTGCTTCGAGTGCTTGTCGACACATTTTTAGTTGCTGATCGACTGCCCGTGAATGTTGCAACATACTTGAGATGACTTGCGCCACAGGATCAAACGCAATCGAACTTTCACCGTACGCTTCAAAGCCAATTAATTGCTCAATACGTTTACGGTGCTCTGGATTTTTCCCCTCGCTGTCACGAACAACATGACCGGGAATACCTATGACCGTTGCACGCGGCGGCACGTCTTTAACAACCACGGAGTTTGAACCAACTCGCGCACCTTTACCAACGGTAATGGGCCCGAGAACTTTAGCGCCAGCGCCAATAACAACTTCGTCTTCTAATGTAGGATGACGTTTACCCGGGTTCCATGTTGTCCCGCCCAGCGTCACACCATGATAAAGCGTGCAATCATCGCCAATAATGGCTGTCTCTCCGATCACCACGCCTGTTGCATGGTCAATAAAAAATCGCCGCCCGATGGTTGCGCCCGGGTGAATTTCAACACCGGTTAGCCAACGACCGATCATACCAAGAAAACGAGCAAACCATTTTACGCGATGACGCCATAACCAATTCGTGCATCGGTATATCCAAATAGCCTGCATGCCTGGGTAACAGGTCAATACTTCAAACCAGTTACGCGCAGCTGGATCACGTTCAAATACACTGTTGATGTCTTCTCGGATTCGTCGGAACACGTTCAATCGCCTCAACTGTTTAGAATCAGATTTATTGACTTTCGTATTTGCGAATGGCCGCAAGATATCCTCTTAGCAACCTGACTTCGCTATCGGTTAATTGCGCCTTATTAAAAATACGACGAAAGCGCATTTGAATTTTTTTCGGTTTTAACGGGTTGTAAAACCCACTGTGCTCCATCACTTGTTGCCAATGATCAAACATCTGTTCTATGTCTTCACTGCGAGCCGGTAATTCGCCTTCGTCTTCAATGGGTGGAGCGACCACAATCTCTTGATCTTGGGCCAGTGCGGCTAAACGCAACTCGTAAGTGATTAATTGAATGGCTGATGCAACATTTAACGATGAATATTCTGGGTTAGTCGGAATGCACACATGATAGTGACACATTTGCAATTCTTCATTGGTCAGCCCGGAATTTTCTGTTCCAAATAATATGGCCACTGGTCGCTGGGCCGGATCATTCGCGATTTTTTCAGCCAGTTCACGGGGCTCTAACATGGGCCATGGTAGCGTTCGACTGCGCGCCGACGTGCCGACAATTAATTTGGCCTCGGTGACCGCTTCTTCAATCGTATTGCAGACCTGAGCATTCGCTAAAATATCGTCTGCTCGCGACGCTCGACGCGTTGCTTCTGCGCTTGGAAAGTCTTTCGGGTTAACCAATTTGAGGTGTTGTAACCCCATGGTCTTAAGCGCTCGCGCTGCGGCACCAATGTTACCCGGATGAGTGGTATGCGACAGTACAAAGTGAATATCGTTTAACATGTTGATCCATTGTTGAGGCTATTGCGCCGGCATTTTAGCAGATAAGGCAACGAAATCCGCAATTCAATTAAACTATGAGCCAATAATTCTGAGTTCTACTGAGATTTTCTAACAGCAATACAGCAACTTTTACCTGCAAAACTCCTACGAACCTTCCACAAGTACCTGCCAAACGCCCACAAGACTTGAAATCGCCATATTTGCTCAAACTTCGTGCAATTAAGTTGCATTTGAATGTTCAAATCTTATCGTCCTTCTGCTAGACTTCGCCCCCATTGAAACAGGCATGGGTTTTAGCCGCCCTTCGCCAACCCGCCATTTTGGCAAACGTTCTTATACAAGGTGATCTCAAATGCATCCATTGCAAACCATTGCAGTCCGTGCGGCGCGCGCGGCTGGCGATACGATTATGCGCGCAACAGAAAATATGGACAAAGTCAAAACCGACGTTAAAGGTCGTAACGATTTCGTCACCGACATTGACCACCGCGCAGAACAACGCATTATTGAGACCATCCAAAAGACCCATCCAAACCACGCTTTTTTTGCCGAAGAAAGCGGTCAAACTGGCGAAGAGTCAGAAGTAGAATGGGTTATCGATCCCATCGACGGTACTACCAACTTTGTCCGTGGTATCCCTCATTTCGCAGTATCCATTGCAGCCCAAGTTAAAGGCAAACTAGAAGTTGGCGTTATCTACGATCCGGTTCGTGAAGAGCTGTTTACGGCATCTCGTGGTAATGGCGCGCAATTAAATGGTAAACGCATCCGTGTTGCACAAGCGACTAACTTAGAGCAAACCCTCTTAGCAACTGGATTCCCCTACCGCAATATGGATAAGTTTGAACGCTACCAAGAAATTTTCGCTAAATTATATCCTCAAGTTAGCGATATGCGTCGGGCTGGTTCAGCATCGCTTGATTTGGCCTACGTCGCCGCAGGACGATTTGACGGCTTTTGGGAATATGGCCTTAAATGGTGGGATATCGCCGCTGGGTCATTGATAGTCACAGAAGCAGGCGGAATGCTTAGCGACTTAAGTGGTAACCCAAACTTCAAAAATGCCGAGTCATTGTTAGCGGCCAACCCGAAAATATTTAAAACCATATTAGCCGCGATTCGCTAATTCTTTGGTGCAAGCAATCATAGCAATTTCGTGCCTATTCAAGGCACGAAATTGTCTGGGCCACAAAACAGCTTGTTTTAACGGCCATTCTTAGCACGACGTTCTCAATACGAACTCTCTATACAATCTGTCTACATGAGCTCTCTACACGGCCTCTCTACACAACCTGTCTAATCGGCCTTCAATAAACAATATAGCCGAGTCTTTATTCAACCGAGTTATCTATAACCAACTAATCTAGTAGGTTATTTACCTGACTAATTCAGTCGGGTATAATTGGCCCCTCAGTTGTTGAGAGGTTTAGCTATGAAACTGACCACAAAAGGTCGCTACGCAGTGACCGCCATGTTGGACTTGGCCATTCATGCCCAAGACACACCCGTCACCTTGCAAGAGATCTCTGGTCGCCAGGGCATTTCCTTGTCGTATTTAGAGCAGTTGTTCGCCAAACTTAGGCGCAATGAGCTAGTAAAGAGTATTCGTGGACCGGGTGGTGGCTATCAGTTACAAGATACGGCCGACAGCATTGTTATCTCGCGCGTGATTGACGCAGTCAACGAATCAACGGATGTAACGGCGTGTGGTGGTAAAGGCAATTGTCATGATGGCAAACAATGCATCACACACGACTTATGGTGCGAACTGAGCGAACAGATTCATCAGTTTTTATCCAATATCACTCTGCAAACGGTCATTGATAAACAGCAAGCGAAACAACAACGAGAGAAAGCAGGTGAATCCATCACTATACAGCATAAAGAAGACACATTTATTCTCTCTGAAGTAAGTTAAAGCGCGAGAATTCTGCTATAATTTGCGCCCACTTTTTGGCGGTTGAGTTGCTTATAGCTGAACTGAGTTAGAAATGATCTGAAGTTCAACAACAAACAAGCGCGTAAGTGTTTAAAAATGAATTAAATTACTATGACCCACAGCGAACAGTGGTCATTGGAGCAAAGTTAGATGTCTGAAGTCATTAACGAGCGAATTGGTAAAGAGTACAAAGCCGGTTTTGTTACCGAAGTAGACTCTGAAACCTTGCCACCAGGATTAAACGAAGACGTTATTCGAGCTATCTCGGCCAAAAAAGGCGAGCCGGAGTGGATGCTTGAATGGCGATTAAAAGCATTTGCAATTTGGCAAACCATGCAAGAACCAGAGTGGGCTCACGTCAACTATCCGAAAATTGATTTCGAATCGATTTCTTACTTTTCAGCGCCCAAAAGCATGGCCGATAAACCGAAAAGCCTCGATGAAGTTGATCCCCAATTGCTCGAAACTTACGAGAAGCTCGGAATTCCTCTGCATGAACAAGAAATTTTAGCAGGTGTTGCTGTTGACGCCGTGTTCGACTCGGTCTCTGTTGCAACAACGTTCCGCGCAAAGTTAGAAGAAGCTGGCGTTATTTTTTGCCCGATTTCTGAAGCAGTCCACAAATACCCTG
The DNA here is from genome assembly GCF_031198435.1 of Pleionea litopenaei. Taxonomy (GTDB): domain Bacteria; phylum Pseudomonadota; class Gammaproteobacteria; order Enterobacterales; family Kangiellaceae; genus Pleionea; species Pleionea litopenaei. Next base: position 353,640 of record NZ_CP133548.1, on the reverse strand, counting down.
AGCTAGTTAAAAAATATTTGGGAACCGTCGTACCCGTGCAAGACAATTTCTATGCAGCGCTAAACTGTGCTGTATTCTCTGACGGATCATTTGTTTATATTCCCAAAGGCGTTCGCTGCCCAATGGAGTTATCGACTTACTTCCGTATTAATGAAGCAAAAACCGGTCAGTTCGAACGCACCTTAATCGTTGCCGACGAAGGCAGTCATGTGTCTTATCTTGAAGGCTGTACCGCCCCAATGCGCGACGAAAACCAATTACACGCGGCGGTTGTTGAGTTGGTTGCTTTAGATAATGCAGAAATTAAATACTCTACTGTTCAAAACTGGTACCCAGGTGATGAAAACGGTAAAGGCGGCATTTACAACTTCGTAACCAAGCGCGGAATTTGTCACACCAATGCAAAAATAAGTTGGACTCAAGTTGAAACCGGTTCTGCGGTGACTTGGAAATACCCAAGCTGTGTACTTAAAGGTGATAACAGTATTGGTGAGTTTTATTCCGTTGCATTGACCAACAACTTTCAGCAAGCCGACACCGGCACCAAAATGATTCACTTGGGTAAAAATACTCGTTCTACGATTATCTCTAAAGGTATTTCGGCGGGTAAAAGCCAAAGCTCTTATCGCGGCTTGGTGCGTATGAGCCCTATGGCTGAAGGTGCGCGTAATTATACTCAATGCGATTCACTCCTTATCGGCGACCAATGCGGCGCACATACTTTCCCTTATATTGAGAGTAAGCACCCTTCAGCTATTGTTGAGCATGAGGCAACAACGTCAAAAGTCAGTGATGATCAATTATTTTTGTGTCAACAACGTGGCATAGATCCAGAAAAAGCAGTGTCGATGATCGTCAATGGTTTCTGTAAAGAGGTCTTTAAAGAGTTACCAATGGAGTTTGCGGTAGAAGCTGGCAAGTTACTCGAAGTCAGTCTTGAAGGATCGGTTGGTTAATAAAGACCAAGCGACAGCCGTTTAAAACAGATTTATAGTTAATTACGAATTTATAGTTAATAAATCTTTGCGACGTTTAGTCACCATCGATGACAACCTCGCACTAAAGTAGGTGGAGTTAGAGTTTCGTATGTTAAGCATTGAAAACTTAGTTGCAGCAGTTGAAGAAAAAACCATTCTCAAAGGTTTAAACTTAGACGTAAAGCCAGGTGAAGTACATGCCATTATGGGGCCTAATGGTGCGGGAAAAAGCACATTAGGTAATGTTCTTGCCGGTCGAGAGGGTTACGAAGCGACTGACGGCAAAGTAAACTTTGCTGGCAAAGATTTATTCGAACTGGAGCCTGAAGAACGCGCAGCTGAAGGTTTATTCTTAGCGTTTCAATACCCAGTAGAAATTCCTGGCGTGAGTAACCTTGAATTTTTAAAAGCATCGATGGATGCGATCAATAAATATCATGGTCGCCCTGAGCTCGATTCAGTGTCTTTTATGAAGCTCGCACGAGAAGCCTGCAAAGCGGTCGACTTAGATCAAAGCTTTTTAAAGCGCGGCGTGAATGAAGGCTTTTCTGGTGGTGAGAAAAAACGTAATGAAATCATGCAAATGATGTTATTGCAACCTAAGCTCTGCATTCTTGATGAAACCGACTCTGGTTTAGATATCGACGCACTGCAAGTCGTTGCCAAAGGCGTTAACGAGCTGCGCTCTCCCGAACGTTCTTTTGTTGTGGTAACCCACTACCAAAGATTACTCGATTACATAGTGCCAGATTACGTTCACGTTTTAGCTGATGGAAAGATCGTAAAGTCTGGTGGAAAAGAACTCGCTCTCGAGTTGGAAGAAAAAGGTTACAGCTGGCTAGAACAAAACGAGGTTGCCTAATGTCTCAAGCAATCAACTACATTGAAACAACGGCAAAGCTTGCGCAAACCCTTGAGCATGGTTCAGTAACACCTTGGCTGGCAGAGTTTCGGCAGCAACAGGTAGCGGCGGCCGTCGAACAAGACATGCCGTCGAGAAAAGTTGAACATTTTAAATACAACAACTTAACCTTGTTAAGTAAGCAAGCGTACCATCAGATGCCAACAAATCCGGCCAATGCTACGCAATTGCCCTCTTTATGTGACCATTTTGATGCTGACCGCTTGGTCATTATTGATGGTCAATTATCAAAAGAAGCCTCAACCTCGGCTCTCACTTATGTGACCGCTTTTAGTGACACCAACGAGCAACAGCAAGCATTTGTACTTGAGACCTTAAAGCGAAAAAATTATGGCAAGAATGTTTTTTCATTATTAGGTAATGGTTTAACGCAAAATGGTTATCTTGTTGAATTTGATGAGCGCACTGAAAACCCCTTGCACATTATTTATATCAACACCCAGGCTTCTAGCCAGCACGTATTGAACGAGCAATTAATTGTTCGAGTATCTAAGCTAGCGTCAGCCAACATTGTTGAACACTTTGTATCAGATGGTGAAGATAATAGTGTGCGTCACCAATCGTCACACTTTGTGATCGAAGACGGTGCTAACTTAACTCATTACCGTCTACATTTAGAAAACTCATCACAGGTTCATTTCGGTGAAAACAATGTCTGGTTAGCTCGCGATTCGAAAATCAACAGCTTTCACTTGGCTTTAGGCAGTGCAATTAAGCGTGTTGACATTAATGTGCATCATCAAGCTTCAGGGTCACACGCTGATGTAAACGGACTTTACCTAGCATTGAACAACGAACAAGTTGATTTTCATACCAACATTGAACACCAAGTGCCGCATTGCACTTCTCAAGAGGTCTTTCGCGGGCTAATTGGTGGGTCAGCGAAAGCTGTGTTCAATGGTCGAATTCATATTTTTAAAGATGCACAGAAAACATTAGCTGAGCTTAGTAATAAAAATTTACTGCTCTCAAATAAAGCAGAAATTAACACCAAGCCCGAGCTCGAAATTTATGCCGATGATGTGCGGTGCGCGCACGGTGCAACTGTTGCGCAGATGGACAATAAAGCACTCTTTTATTTAATGTCGCGTGGCATTCCCAAAGCTCAAGCAGAGCTAATGTTGAGTTTTGGATTTGTAAATGAGTTGCTCGATAACTTGTCTGATCAACCCATTGCCGAATACTTACGCCCCATTTTAGCTAAGCTATTCGATCAAGCGGCTAACTAGTCGCAGGCTCATAAGACTATGACATTAACCCATTTGGATAACGCAATGACAACTGAATTGGACTTTACTCTTCTTCGTAAAGACTTCCCTATTTTGGACCAGCAGGTTAATGGTCATCCTTTGGTGTATCTTGACAGTGCAGCGACTACGCAAAAGCCACAGGCAGTCATTGACGCTGTCGCAGCCTATTATCAAAATGACAACGCGAATGTTCATCGTGGGGCTCACGCATTAAGCGACCGTGCGACGCAAGATTTTGAAAATGCTAGAACCAAAGTGGCAACCTTTATTAACTCGCCAAAACGCGAGCAGATAATCTGGACTCGTGGCACAACAGAAAGTATTAATTTAGTGGCGCAAAGCTACGTTCGTTCAATGGTAACAACCGGCGATGTTATTTTGGTTTCTGCATTAGAGCATCACTCTAACATTGTGCCTTGGCAAATTGTTTGCGAACAAACAGGCGCCGAACTACGAGTCATTCCGGTAAACGCTGCTGGAGAAATCGAGTTAGACGAGTACTATGCAATGCTCAATGAGTCGGTCAAGTTCGTATCGGTGAATCATGTGTCTAACGCATTAGGAAGCATCAATCCGGTCAAGGAAATTATCGATGCGGCGCATAAAATTGGCGCCAAAGTAATGATTGATGGTGCCCAAGCGGTCCCTCACTTTGCCATCGATGTACAAACGTTGGATTGTGACTTTTATGCATTCTCCGGACACAAGCTGTTTGCTCCGACGGGCATCGGCGTGCTCTACGGAAAAGAGCAACTTCTTGAGCAAATGCAACCCTATCAAGCTGGTGGAGAAATGATCGAGGTCGTTAGTTTTAATGGCACCAGCTACAACAAGCTACCCTATAAGTTTGAAGCCGGGACACCGAATATTGCGGGAGCCATTGGCCTAGGCGCTGCTATCGACTATCTCAATCAACTAGACCGCCCTGCTCTTCTCGCTTATGAAGATCGACTGTTAGCCATGGCGACTGAGAAAGCCAAAGCCATTGGCGGTATCACGCTGGTTGGTACAGCAAAGAATAAAACTGGGGTAATGAGCTTTTTATTGGATGGTGCGCATCCTCATGATGTTGGCACTTTACTCGATCAGCAAGGTATTGCTGTTAGAACGGGCCATCACTGTGCAATGCCCATTATGCAGCAATTTAAGATACCAGGAACCATCAGAGCATCGTTTTCTTTTTATAATAATGAAAGTGATGTTAAGCGACTTTTTACTGCGTTAGAAAAAGCTAAGAGCTTTTTAATTTAATCTACCTTAATTGAATATAATTCAGCAATCGCTAAATGATTGCTGAAGAGATTTGAGGAAAACTATGAGCGTAGAAACATTTTCACCGCATGACATTGAATTGACCATGAGCGACAAAGCGATTCGTCATTTTAAACGGCAACTCGACAGCAAGTCTGAAAGCGCTGTTCGTCTTTCTGTTAAAGAAAGTGGATGCTCAGGCTTTATGTACGTTATGGATTTTGTAAACCAAGGTGAAGACTCAGATAAGCCCTTTACCTTTGATGGTATATCCGTATTTGTTGCGCAAGACGCTTTGCCCATTCTAAACGGCACAGAAATCGATCTCGTCACCGAGGGTGTTAATAGCAGCATTCAATTTAAAAATCCTAACGCCAAAGCCATGTGCGGCTGTGGCGAAAGCTTTACACTTTAAGGTCTATCAATGGAACGTAAAATGGTTGTCACCCAGAGTGACTGTCCCGCTCGCTTAGTTCCGGCTGGAACAAAAATAACGATTCCTAAAAATACCTTTGTGACGATCACACAAGCGCTCGGTGGTAACTACACGGTATCGGTCAATGGCAATATGGCCCGAATTGATGGCACAGACGCGGCAGCGATTGGTTATCAAGCGCAAGAATTTAATTTCGAAGCGCCAGCTGACGGCCAGATTAGTGAAGAGCAAGTTTGGGAAGCTTTAAAGACCATATTTGATCCAGAAATTCCGGTAAACCTTGTCGACCTTGGTTTAATCTATAAAGTGAGTATTGATCAAGCAACTAAAAAGGTCATCATCGATATGACATTAACGGCACCAGGCTGTGGAATGGGTCCGGTACTTGTCAGTGATGTTAAGTATCGAGTCAACAAAGTACCCCACGTGGCTGACGTTGAAGTGGAGTTAGTATTTGATCCTCCTTGGTCGCGAGAAATGATGTCGGAAGAGGCTCAATTAGAAACGGGTTTATTTTTCTAGCCGACGACACTGATAAAATTAAAATACTCCTTTAACTCATGCATCTGAATTAAGATTTTTATTATGACAAATCCTTTTGGCACCACTATTAACGCTGATGACGTTATTGATGACTTAAGTTTTTTTGATAGCTGGGAAGACCGTTATCGCTATATCATTGATTTAGGAAAACAACTTCCACCAATGGACGACGCTTTAAAAACTGACGATCGCTTAATTCCTGGTTGTCAAAGTCAAGTGTGGTTAGAGCCATCACTCACGGCTAATACATTAACGTTTCATGTCGATAGTGATGCTCATATTGTCAGAGGATTATTGGCTATGGTCATGGCGGCCTACAACAATAAATCACCACAAGATATTTTAGATTTCGATATTGAAAACTACTTTGCAAAAATCGATCTGGTAAAACATTTAAGCCCAACTCGAGGCAATGGACTGCAAGCTATGGTCCTGAAGATTCAAGACATCGCTCAAAAAAACGCTGCGTAACAGGCCTCTCCTATTACGCATTGTTGTATGAATTTACTACTTATTGAGTGCTTATTTTAATAAGTACATTATTGATTAGGCGCTTTCTTGATTGGCCATCAATCTACTGCACTAATTGATATTGCTTAGTATAAGTGTAAGTTTGTAAACCAAAGTGTCCATAATTGTAAGTGTAAGTTGCTTTTTCACCAGCTATTCGACTCGAGTGGACACCACCAACATAACAGGTCCCCGTCGCACAAACGACTTGGTCAACGTAACTTTTGATTGAATAGACGCGGCTGGCAAATTTTCTTCCGTATAAATCATCAAGAAATGGGCTGCTAACTGACAGTCCCCAATAGCCGCAAGTGGACGTTGCAAAGTTAAATGGATAGGTACCACAACTCCAAAGACCACGATAGGCTCCAGCGACACCAACAAAAGCATCAACCTTGCTTACTGCTCCTAGTTTAATAATCTGCTGAGCGGCTAAAGTTACTCCCATCGAATGAGCAATAACATCCACTTTACCCGTACAAGAGTTCGCTAAAGCACTTTGCAGTGCTTGTCGAACCGGGGTCTCTTCACTACCACTATGATTGTTACAAGCAGCACAAGATTTACTTCCCCACTCAGGCCGATAAAGTTGGTTTGATGAGTATCCTTGAGAACGAAAGTAGTCGTAGGTATTTTGCCAGTCTGAGGCATTGCCAGTATTTCCGTGAACCAAAACCACAGAGTCTTTACAAACGGCAGAAACAAGCGGACTGATGAGGAATAAACAAATAGCGATCAGAAATAATTGAAAGCGTTGCATACCTTCTCCTTAATTAAAATGATTGTTAGAGATCGGCACAGCTACTGCAAATATGCGTTACCATGAGCTCGCTGTTTCTGCTTCATGTCCAACTGATTGCAAAAACTTCGCGGCTAACAAGCAGCTTCTATGTTTAACGATTACATTCTCAACTGTACTTTGGTACAGTAAAGCCAATCAATGACTCTTATGCCGTGCAGTGGCGAAGAGTCGTGGTAGAGTTTATTAAGTAAGGTTCTGCAACTGATTCACTTAATGCTGCAGGTGCAACGAGTATTCACATTAAACAATTGGCTCAATAACTATCTTAAAAGAGACCGATAAATGATGAAGCCATCCGCTCAATCACCAACTTGGAGCGATATCATTTTTAAATTAAGACACCTGCTATTTTTGGGTGTTATTCTGCTTGGGTTAGTCACCTCATTTGGAATACCTAGCTTGTATTTCAGCAATGATTTTCGTGTCTACTTTAGCCAAGAGAACCCTCAGTTAAAGGCTTTCGACAGTTTCGAAGAAAAGTTCAGCTCTCACGATAGCGTTGCATTTATATTAGCGCTCGAGAATAGCTCCTGGTTGTCACCCAAGTACCTTCAAAAACTCAACCAATTTACCGAGCAAACTTGGCAATTACCAGCCACCACTCGCGTAAATTCATTAACCAATTACCAATATACTCAAGCCGAAGGCGATTTAATTCAAACCGATGCTTTCTTTAGTTTAGGGAGCAATGTCGATTTTTTACGACGAAAAATGCTCGACGATATTCAATTAAAATTCACTTATCTCTCACCCGATGAGACTGTCGCCGTTATTCAAGCCGATCTTGAATTTAATAAGTCGGATAAGAGTGAAGTAAAAGAAATATATTTAGCCGCACAAGCATTACAAGAACAGTGGAATCGAACCCTGCTCAACGCCGACTTACCTATTAAAGAAATTTATATCGTCGGGTCAGTGGTATCAAACGTAACCTTAGAGAACGCGGTTAAAAATGATCTGATTTTATTAGTGCCGCTAAGTTACCTAATCATTACCTTCGGTTTACTATTTTTTCTACGAAGCATAAAAGCCACGCTGATTACCTTATTTATTGTCACTATTAGCATCATCTTCACATTCTCTATATTTTCATTTTTCAAACAAGAACTTACACCCGTTGCTGGCTTTGTACCCTCGGTAATACTGACCCTAGCCGTGGCTGATTGCGTTCATTACTTGACGAGTTATCGATATCTGATCGAACACGAAAACTACTCGCCTGAAGCGGCCAACAAAGAAGCCTACCAGATTAATTTTAGTCCGATTTCTTTAACCAGCGTCACCACCGCCATTGGAGTTTTGTTTCTCAACTTCAGTGATTCGCCGCCATATCGAGATTTAGGGAACATGGTTGCTATTGGTGTCACACTAGCGTGGGTTTTAAGTATTAGCTTTATTCCACTAATATTGGCTCGATTCCCGATAAATTATCCCGTTCGAAAAACCAAGAATAAAGGGATGTTGAAGTTATCGAGGTTGCTCGCTAGGAATCGCGTTAAAGTACTGATCATCATGCTCGGTTTGTCAGCAATATCTATTCTAGGGATCAGTCAGCTTCGAATCACTGAAAACTGGAGCCAGTATTTTGGTGAAGAGTTTCGTTTGTCACAAGCTATTAACTTACTAAAAGACAAGTTTAATCGTCTCCATCGCTACGAAATCGTAATCGATAGTCAAGTCAACAATGGCGTAAACGAGCCGACGTATTTGAACACGCTCGATCAACTCATTCATTACTTAGAGCGACAGTCAGAGGTAAAGCATATTCAGAGCTATGGCTATATTCTAAAACGTTTAAATCAAGCCATGCACCAAGACTCAGCTAGCTACTTCCAAATGCCAGAATCGCGCCCTCTCGCTGCGCAATACTTGCTGCTTTATGAATTCTCGTTGCCACAAGGGCTCGGAGCCAATGCATTTGTCACCTTCGACCGCTCAGCAACGCGTACCTCAATATTACTAGAGCCAATGGACTCACAGCAGCTGCTCGAATTCGAAACATCACTCCATGACGCTTTTGCAACCATGACCACAGGAAATAACGTAAAACTTGAAGTGTCAGGCATGGATAACATTTTTGCGCACATAGCCCACCGTAATATCGTGCAAATGATCTTCGGAAGCGCGACGGCCTTATTGGTCATCAGTCTGCTGATAGCGATCGTACTTCGTTCGTTTAAATATGGGATGATCAGTTTGCTGCCTAATTTAATTCCAGGAGCCATCGCTTATGGATTGTGGGGTTATTGGTTTGGCTACATAGACTTGGCTTTGTCTGTTGTAATTTGTATGAGTCTAGGGATTATTGTTGACGACAGTGTCCACTTTATTACCAAATACTCTCGAGCTCGAGATCAGCTTAAGCAGTCAAGCAAAGAATCTCTTAACTACGCGTTCCATGTCGTCGGCAAAGCGCTCGTTACTACCACGGTTATTTTAGTCGCTGGTTTTGCAACATTAATCGCATCGCCCCTAAATCCAACTGCCGCGACGGGCAGCCTATTATGCATTACACTGGTGATTGCACTGATTGTAGACTTTACCCTCCTGCCCATTGCTTTGATGTTATTTCAAAAGGATAAGACTAAGGCAAAGGTCTAATCGCAATGAATAAAAATCAGCGGAAGCATTTGCTTAGTGACAACGCTCCTTAACGCTCCTTAATGATAATTATTCTTATTTACATTATTGGATTAATATTTTAAACTGCACGCATTAAATGACCATTATCAACGTATATGTTAAAAGGTCTAGAAAGAATGTAATTAGCCCTTTTGAAGCTAAACAAAGCGCTTCGTTTAGCCGTCTAATCTAGTTAGTAAGGTGCAGTATGAAGAACTTAAATGTAGAAACCGTTCTCGACGTCCATCACTGGAATGATAAGCTTTTTAGCTTTAAAACAACTCGACATCAGTCGTTAAAATTCAGAAACGGTGAATTTGTAATGATCGGTTTACCGCAAGATGAAAAGCCTATTGTTCGTGCCTACAGCATTGCCAGCCCTAACTACGAAGATCACCTTGAATTTTTTAGCATAAAGGTTCCTAACGGTGCCCTCACCTCAAAACTCCAACACTTGGAAAAAGGCAGTCAAATCGTCGTAAGCAAAAAGCCAACGGGAACTCTGGTCATTGATGATCTTAAACCAGGCAAACGCTTATTCCTTTTTGCCACTGGTACTGGCTTAGCGCCATTTTTAAGCATTATTCAAGACCCAGATACTTTTGAGAAGTTTGACCAAGTGATTCTTTGTCACGGCGTTCGACACGTGAGTGAATTAGCCTATAAAGAGTTTATTGAACATGAGTTAAAAGCTCATCCTTATATTGGTGAAATGATACAGCAGCACCTGACCTATTTTCCAACGGTAACGCGTGAAGATTTCCCGACCCAAGGACGAATCACTGAACACTTAAGCAATGGCAGCTTATTTACGCTTTTAAATATGGCTCCATTAGACCCTGAAACTGATCGAGCCATGATTTGCGGAAATCCAGAAATGCTTAAAGACATTTCGGAACTGCTCAACCAAGCCGGATTCGAAATTAGTCCCAAAACGGGCATTCAAGGTGACTATGTGATTGAAAGAGCATTTGTCGATTGATTTAACCAGTATATGATTTTGTGACAAGAGCACCTAATAGGTAGAAAAGGTGCTTATACCCTATTCCTTCGCATTGATCTTGTAACCGTAAAAATCAAACGTCTCATTGTTTATGACAACTTATTAGTTCCTAAGCGATAACTATTTAGAATCCAGAGTGTCATAATCTATCAGTATTCAATTCACGCTTTCTTATCACTGATTTTGCGCTGTAATAACACTAAGCCTTGCGCAGTTAGAGCAATGCACAGATGAATAATTGTGTAAATATTAAACAACTCGACAATAGAAAAACTTCCCATTAAGAATTCCCAAAACTCCATCAACACCGAAGTAAGAATGAATGCAAAAAGAAAGTGTTTTACAACCGCTGTTTGTATTTTAACGAAAAGCAAATAATATAAAATCGTAGCGATAAGTTGAATTAGTCTCGACTTAATCTGACACATCAACTTGAAAAAGTGAGAGTTACCCGTTTTGATTAAAGGTGTCGAATCTTTAAATCAGAACGTTATAGAGGTAACTCTCATGCTACATACTAACAACCCAATCATAAAACACAAAGCTGGTTTACTTAACTTAGCAGAAGAACTCGGGAACGTATCGAAAGCCTGTAAGGTAATGGGCGTATCACGAGATACATTTTATCGCTATCAAGAACTGGTCGAAGAAGGCGGTATCGATGCCCTTATCAGCAAGAGCCGTCGCAACCCAAATGTTAAAAATCGCGTTGATGAAGCCACAGAAACAGCGGTTATCAATTATGCCATTGAGTTTCCGGCACACGGCCAACACCGAACCAGTAACGAGTTGCGAAAGAAAGGAGTCTTTGTATCAGGGAGCGGTGTCCGGTCGATATGGCTCAGGCATGACCTAGAAAACTTTAAGAAGCGCTTGAAGGCACTGGAAGATAAGGTTGCTAAAGAGGGCATCATACTGACCGATAGCCAAATAGCTGCACTTGAGAAGAAGAAAAATGATGATGAAGCCTGTGGTGAGATTGAAACAGCTCACCCTGGCTACTTAGGCTCACAAGATACCTTTTATGTCGGTAACCTAAAGGGCGTTGGACGAATTTACCAACAAACCTTCATCGACACTTACAGCAAAGTTGCCTTTGCCAAACTCTACACCACAAAAACACCTATTACCGCAGCCGACATACTTAATGACAAAGTGCTACCTTACTTCCAGCAACATGAGTTACCCATGTTGCGAGTATTAACGGATCGCGGCACTGAGTATTGTGGAAAAGTTGAACATCACGACTATCAGCTGTATTTAGCAATCAATGACATCGAGCATACAAAGACTAAAGCAATGTCACCGCAAACCAATGGTATCTGCGAACGATTCCATAAAACGATATTGAACGAGTTCTACCAGGTTACATTTCGGAAGAAATTATACAGTTCACTGGATGAGCTTCAAAAGGATCTGGACGAATGGATAGTTTACTACAATAATGAACGCACCCATCAAGGAAAAATGTGTTGTGGACGAACGCCCAATGAAACATTAATTGATGGTAAGAGAATTTGGGCTGACAAAAATCTAGCTCAAATCTAAACTGACAGACACCAATTGAAAAACGGGTAACTGTCAGATTAAGTCTGAGCTAGTACAGATAAGTATTATAACGCCGTTTCTTATATGCGTTGAGTTCTGCACAGCTTCTTTTATGGTTGCACCATAAAGCTCCCATGTTAAAGGCAGAGTCATGCCATGAAAAAAACCAATGATCTCAGGCATCAAAGCTAACAGAAAACAGAAAATTATTGTTCTTATATAATGCATATTAAGTAACGTCCACCTTAGTTATATCACTGTTTCAGCAAGAGCTTCTTTCACTCTTTATAAACTCTCTACAATCCAGTTACATCTCTCCAGCGATCTAATTCCATATTTCGAACTAACGCGTAAGAAAGCAGTATTCTGGATTTCCAAGTTAATTAAAACTGCAAAAAGCTTTGTTCTGTTTAAAATTCTTCTAATGAACAAACATCAATGCCATGTTGGCTGAGACTGAATTCGATTAAACTGTTTTGCTATCGCCTCTAGAAGATTCTTTTGATTATTCGAAATACCGCCCTCCACCTTGGCTACTTCATTCAACATCGACATCAGCTGCTGCTGGTTAGATTCACTAAAAGTATTGATTGAAGGTGCTAGAATCATTTTGACTTCGGCTGATAGATTATCGGTATCTTTCAATAGATGACTAGAAACATTGTATAAATCTAGCGACTGCTGCTCGCTGATACCAAATTCTTTTTGAAACAAGTCTATGACCAACTCTTTCGTCTCTCGAGAAACAGCGCCATCGATTAAAGCCATTCCCGATACTAATAGCGCAGCCGCTTCAAGAGAGTTTTCAAGCCGGTGAATGGGTTTAGTGCCATGCGCCTTCTCCCACTTTCTTCGCCTAGCCCATAGAAAGGGGTTCAAAGAATTTAGATTGAAACCCGACTCATTCAGTCGATTTAAGGCCCACAATAAGCCCGCGATCGCAGTAATCACCCCAATAATGATATGCATAATGCTTTTCCTAGCGGTTGTAAATTTATTGTTGTAAATTTATTTACGAGATATTCCTTTCGAATATCGGCAATTATTCATCATCTTGAACAAGTAAACAATACCAATGACTGATCAATAGGCTATTTAGTTTCTTAATAATTTGCTCAAGAAATGAACGCATGTCTCAACCTTACAGATAAAACCTACGAAGACATTGCCTACCCTGGACAAACATAATAGATTGCAAAGATGTTAGATACATGGAAACCAAACCGACTTTTAAGTCAGAGTTATCCAGCTAGCTTATGAATGAGTAGTGACAGCTAGACGATACAATTTTCAGTTAGAAAATACTGTTTTCCGCTAAACCACATAGGTTTAAGCTAGATAACATATTAAGCTAGATAAGAATGGATTAATATCAATGAACAAACTACTCGTGTCGCTGTTGCTCGCATCCTGCGCAACTAATGTCTACTTACTGATGTTTACCGAGTCTTCAATAAAATACGACAATCTCACTCGTCAGTTAGAGTCGACACAGATGAAATTAGAAGCATCGCAAGAAAGCTTGGCACTTGTACGTGTTAAAAATTTGGAGTTAGAAAAAGTACTTCAGGTGAACAAACAGAAATCATCACCATCTCATACTCTATCGAGCACCGACTCAAGATTACAAGATCTAACTGGCATCGATCAGCCGCCATCTAATCTTAGAAATAATAAAACCGATACATGGACAATAATCGAGGAACAATATTTAGAGCAAGGTATCGATAACGACTGGGCGAATCAGCAAGAGCAACATTTATTAGAACTTTTTCATCAAACACCACAACTCGCCGATCATCCGGTGCAACAAGTTCACTGTCGAACAACGATTTGCAAGCTCAGTGTGAACTCTAATCAAACTAGCTCTAGCGCCATCGCAAGTAAACTTGCTCAATATTTAGGAGACACCAGTTGGCATGATCCAGAAGCCACCTTTGTTTTTGAACATCACGCAAACCAAGGCACCATCGACTTTTATATAGGACGAGATGGCGACAGCTTCAAACGCTAATCTTAACTAGGGAAGGTTCAACGTTTTTCAGGAGCGATGTCTTTTATGTTTTGGTTATACTCAGCTAAATCATTAACCTTATAGGGTGAATGCACTCTACTCTCAGAAGCTGGATGAAATGTCAGTCCGGTACCTTTTCGCCAATCTTTTATCGGTCTAATCGGTCTTGAAACAAAACCGCCGCCACAATTAGGGCATACATTGAGCAAAGTATTAGCAACGCAGTCACTGCAAAACGTACACTCATAAGAACAGATCATTGCTTTTGTTGAGTTGGCGGGTAAATCTTTATCGCAAAGCTCGCAATTCGGGCGGATGGATAACATGGTCACTTACTCCTTTAAAAGTCTTCCTTATTTTACTACAGTCTGTTTTTACAACAATTAGAAATACACGATTATCGTGTTAAAGAAGAATATGATTTCATTGCGCTTAGTCAATCATTCATTTGATTGTGACTAGTGTGTTCAGTTATCAAAAGCATTCGATAAATACTGCGCAAAAAGAAAGGCCAAGCTTTCGCTTGGCCTATGTGCTGGGAGTACTCTTAAAATAATTATTTAAGCGATAGATACCGCTTTATTGGAACCTTTCAATTCAAGCAGGTCTGAAAATGCACCGTCCCAAAGCAGGTGTCGACTTTCAAGAACTTGCTCAGACACTCTCAAACATTGCTCATATCGCTTCTGGCTGTTGTCGCACAAACGCGTCAACATACTTAATGCAAGCGGACCATGTTCATCACCATCAACTTCAATATGACGTTCAAAGTAATGGATCAGTGTTTTGGTTTGCTCTGGTGCTTCGTTTTTCAGATTACGAACAAACTCAATAAACATAGAAGGAATCAAATTTTCCCGTCCAATGGTAAAAGCAGCAGCGATCTCATGCAATTCACCTTTCTCAACCACTTCTAACGTTGTGGTTACAAATTGCTGAATTGAGAATGGAAGGGTCTCGATTACCGCATGATAATCTCCGCCTTCACGAACGGTGTTAACTAACTCGTCGATTTTACTGGTATCAGCACCGCACTCATTCATTGCTTGCAAATACCATTCGAAGTGAGATAAACCACCCACCACTTCGTCTGACTCTTCGCCAAGTACGATTTCATTAATCATCATTCTAACCGCTGGGTCACCAGTAGGTACCCAAGGAATGGTGACATTGGTCATTTTAATTTGCAGTGCTTTCAATAAGGTCATGAAATCCCAAACTGCGAAAACATGATGTTCCATAAATACTTTGGCATCTTCCAAAGTATCGATTGATGTATAAATAGGATGAGTGGTTAGTAGATTACCTAACTCTTCAATTTTGTCTGACTTGAAACTAAGCATTTTTCTACTCCGAACAGCGTTGATGTCAATTTCAAATTAGGCAGTTCATATCTTTGTTTCAACAAGAATTTATTCAAAGCGCGATTGAGTTCATTATTTTAAATTGCAATATCCAAAGTTGGAGATATCCACTTTTAATATATTTTTGGAATAAAAATGACGGTTCTTACAAACCACTGGTTGGGGGAAATCAACCAAGACTTGGGTCATTTTAGCCAACTTCTGCGTTAAAGCCCAGTAAATTCGTTTGGCACGATAAATGCTCTGCTCTATGTATACGCAAATTCAGGCGAATACTTTTAACGTCCAGCTTTTGGATGCTGAGTTTTTGAATGCTTCGATTTCAAAAATAGCTGGGTACTTTAAAAGCTTGAACAGATAACCTTATCTATAGGAGTAAACATGTTAAACGGTTCAATTCTATTCTTAGTCATTGCCATCATCGCTGCAGTTCTAGGATTTACCAATATTGCTGGTGTCGCGACCACGTTTGCAAAAGTAATGTTTATTCTTTTCCTAATACTTTGGTTCGTTTCAATGTTACGAAGCAGGAAACGAAGTAACGCCTAACTGAGTGATTGCAAAAAAGCATTAAATTTTAAAAAAGAAAAGTCGCATTTTTAACATCATTGTAACTTTCATTTACAACAATAGGAGAAAACTATGAAAAACTTAACCTTTATCGCTGCCGCATTATTTAGTTTTACTTTAATGGGTTGTGCTGAAGAAGAAGACAACTCGTTGAAGGAGCAAGTGAAAGATGCCAGTGACGCAATCACCGATACCGCTGAAGACATCGGCGACAAAGCAAAAGATACAGCGCGTGATGTTGGTAACACCATCGAAGACAAGTGTGAAGAAATTAAAGAAGGATTAGAGACCAAAGATACCGATTGTTAATTGGTCAATGTAATTTTTAAAAGTTAACCTTGAAAAGTTAATCTTGAGAAATTACTCATAAAAAGCAAGCTCGAAAAAGAGCGCTGTGATTGCACAGCGTTCTTTTTTAATCAGCTCAAACTATATTAAAAACCAACTCAGAATTTAGTCACCAAATGATCCGTTTGGTCCAGGGAACACCACTGGGCTTTCATAGCCATCTTGACTAACTGCCGCTACGCCAAAAAAGTAATTATCGATAACCACGTTTTCTAGTGTAAATTGATTCACTTTGCCTACAAATCGACTGAACTGCCATTGTGGTTGATCGGTATAACGCCAATAGATTTTATAACCGGCAATCATCGACGACTCTCGCACGGCAGGCTTATTCCATTTCAATGTTGTCGATGGCAGGACTGCACCACTTATTTCAACGCCACTGGGTGGTGCCGGCGCCCACGCCATACTGGCTAGCGAAACAGCGTTAAGCGCTGTTAATTTAGCAGCGTAAGGAAAATTAACACCATCAATAGTATCGCCGTATTGGACACCATTTTCTTCGCGTAGGTCTTGATGTTGTCGATCATAATGTTCGTTCGTTTCCATAATACGAACGCCAGGAAAACCGACCGCATTAAATGGACGATGATGCCCACCACGAGCAAATCTATCTAATCGATAAACCATCATTGTGTCTAGATTTGGAATGTAGCGATCGGCTATCCAGTCAATATATCGAGCGAGGTTACGACTTGGAGAATCAACTTCACCACCAGTAAAACGCCGAATTCGCGCTTCTTCAGTTGTCTCAACTGCTCGCGTTCCCTCTGAGAAGATTCGTGCAGTGGTATTATTGATAACACCGTTAATGCCCTCAATGTTTCCGATCATGTCGTTGTTTAACACCGCTTTGATTCGCCACTGATTTTTTACTGCATGTTCAGCTAAAATTTTTCCACCAAACAACCCCTGCTCTTCACCTGATAAAGCCGCGTAGATAATCGAGCCTTTAAATTTATACTTAGAAAGCACCCTAGCGGCTTCTATCGTGCCTGCAACACCAGACGCATTATCATTAGCTCCGGGAGAGTCATCGGTTGCATTTAAAGGGTCGGATACTCTAGAGTCGATGTCACCAGACATAACAACGTACCGATTCGGGTCGATGCTCCCCCGCTGTATGGCAATGACATTGACGACCTCAGTTGGGTTAGGAATTCTCTTTTCACCTGAAATGGTATCTTTCACCATAATCACTTCAAGGCAACCGCCACATTGCTTAGAAATTTTCTCAAATTCTTCTTTGATCCAACGTCGAGCGGCACCAATACCACGAGTGTTTGACTGAGTCTCAGATAAAGTGTGTCGTGTTCCAAAACTGACTAACTTTCGGATATCGTTCTCAATACGCTTAGCAGACACTTCAGAGGCAATTTTATGCAGCGCACTCTGGTCAATGTATTGAATGGTTTGTTGTTGACCGCCCGCCGCATTCAGCGTGCTTGCAATCATTAGACTCGAGCTAGCTAGACCAACGGCTAAGCTTCGGAAGTAGTTTATTCGTTTCATATTCTCCCCTTTCGCATCAACTTACACTGTCGTTATATTATTTTCTTTCTCTTCTATTTCTCTTTCTAATATCTTTCTCTTTCTCTTTCTCTTTCTCTTTTACTTTGCTTTAGCCTTAAGCCGACTTTGCCATTTATTAATCACTAATACTACATTGGCCACTATAATTATTAAAGCGCCCAGAATCATCGACCCCGTGATAGGCTCGTCAATACTTAGAAAACTTATCAACACGGCTAATGGGATGTACAAATAGTAGGTAATTCCGGTAATAACGCCCGGTAATTCCGTCGTCGCTTTAATCCACATGCTATGAGCAAATAGCGTCGACACAACGCCCAAAAATAGCAACCCTAAAACATCGTTCGATTGTAGCGCCCATTGTTGCTGCAGGCCAAACGGCAAAAAAGCGACAAAAGCGAAAGTAAACTGCCCCCAAGCGCGCAGCGTATTAGACAGCGAGTTATTTAATTGATGGAGCACCGGCAATACTCCGTATAAAAAGCCACTGGCAACACCGATAATGGCTCCCCAAAATAGCTCGGAAGACCAATTGAATTCAGGAATCACTAAGAGCATACCGCCAAAGGCAAAGACTGTTGCAATCAAATCTGTAGAAGTGATTTTTTGCTTTAAAAATACAGCGCTTAAAAACAAAACATGAATGCCGTAGGTTGATACGGCAATGGCTGCGATAGAGGGGGTTGATAACTTTATACTTTTAAAATAAAGAAACCAATGTACGGCAAAGGTAACACCAATTAATAACAAACCAAGCCATTGACGCTTCCTTAATTTGAGGCTTATTTTTTTTACCCCTAATATGTACTAGCTCAGACTTAATCTGACAGTTACCCGTTTTTCAATTGGTGTCTGTCAGTTTAGATTTGAGCTAGATTTTTGTCAGCCCAAATTCTCTTACCATCAATTAATGTTTCATTGGGCGTTCGTCCACAACACATTTTTCCTTGATGGGTGCGTTCATTATTGTAGTAAACTATCCATTCGTCCAGATCCTTTTGAAGCTCATCCAGTGAACTGTATAATTTCTTCCGAAATGTAACCTGGTAGAACTCGTTCAATATCGTTTTATGGAATCGTTCGCAGATACCATTGGTTTGCGGTGACATTGCTTTAGTCTTTGTATGCTCGATGTCATTGATTGCTAAATACAGCTGATAGTCGTGATGTTCAACTTTTCCACAATACTCAGTGCCGCGATCCGTTAATACTCGCAACATGGGTAACTCATGTTGCTGGAAGTAAGGTAGCACTTTGTCATTAAGTATGTCGGCTGCGGTAATAGGTGTTTTTGTGGTGTAGAGTTTGGCAAAGGCAACTTTGCTGTAAGTGTCGATGAAGGTTTGTTGGTAAATTCGTCCAACGCCCTTTAGGTTACCGACATAAAAGGTATCTTGTGAGCCTAAGTAGCCAGGGTGAGCTGTTTCAATCTCACCACAGGCTTCATCATCATTTTTCTTCTTCTCAAGTGCAGCTATTTGGCTATCGGTCAGTATGATGCCCTCTTTAGCAACCTTATCTTCCAGTGCCTTCAAGCGCTTCTTAAAGTTTTCTAGGTCATGCCTGAGCCATATCGACCGGACACCGCTCCCTGATACAAAGACTCCTTTCTTTCGCAACTCGTTACTGGTTCGGTGTTGGCCGTGTGCCGGAAACTCAATGGCATAATTGATAACCGCTGTTTCTGTGGCTTCATCAACGCGATTTTTAACATTTGGGTTGCGACGGCTCTTGCTGATAAGGGCATCGATACCGCCTTCTTCGACCAGTTCTTGATAGCGATAAAATGTATCTCGTGATACGCCCATTACCTTACAGGCTTTCGATACGTTCCCGAGTTCTTCTGCTAAGTTAAGTAAACCAGCTTTGTGTTTTATGATTGGGTTGTTAGTATGTAGCATGAGAGTTACCTCTATAACGTTCTGATTTAAAGATTCGACACCTTTAATCAAAACGGGTAACTCTCACTTTTTCAAGTTGATGTGTCAGATTAAGTCGAGACTAATTCACCTAATAATAAAGTCATCCCCAAACAAGCAATTAATAATCGAGCGGTAGCAATTTCTATCTCGTTAGCCGCATTGACTTTAATCAATGTAGGAACACTGGCCATAAAAACGATCGCGCCAACCGCGGCCATCAATGCACGAGTATTCATAGGTTTTTATTCATGTACTTTTGCTCGTCCGCTATGTCTTATGCATTAGTTATTTTGAAATAGATCTTATGCAATATCTTTTATGCTTTACGGAACAACTTTTCGAAAGGGTTATCATTGATTAATGGGACAATCTAAAATCATTAATTACCGATTTATTGCTCGCCGTTATTTTAATTGTCCCGGCCTTAAATACCAATTAGATTCTACTCAGCATTGTCCGTTTTCGCTCGCTCACACCATTGCACTTTCATTATTTTAGAGCTTGGGTATTTTTCTACAATATCAGCGTAGTGTTTATCAATAGCTTGACGACGAATCTTTAACGTTGGAGTCATCATTCCATTATCCGTCGTCCAATCTTCATTCACCATCAATACTAAATTGATTCGCTCATGTTTTTCTAAGTTCGCATTGACTTGTGAGAGTACCGCTTCTATCTGCTTGCTCATCTTACTCTTATTTTCAGGCGTCCAAGGCTGTAACCAACTTACGATTAAAATTGGATGCGGTAGATTTGCGCCCGTCACACATAAATGCTCAACATCAAGCTTTGGCAGTAATTGGTTTTCAATAGGCACAGGAGAAATATATTTGCCCTTTAAGGTCTTAAAGATCTCTTTGACGCGTCCGGTAATCGATAAATATCCTTCTGAATCGATCTCACCTAAATCGCCAGTACGAAACCATCCATCTTGAATAACCGCACTGCTCAGCTCCTGCAACTTATAATAACCATCCATTAAACTACCGTTTCTTAATAAGACTTCACCATTTTCAGCCAACATGCATTCGGCCCCAGGGAAAGGTCTTCCAACCGTTCCAGCTTTCCGATGACCTGGCAAATTAATATGTGAAAATCCGGCGGTCTCACTGAGCCCATAAGCTTCGCAAATTTCTACCTCTAACCCTTCAAACCAATCAATCACCCCTTTTGGCAAGCTAGCCGCGGCAGACAAAGCAATCTTTACATCCGCCAGCCCTAGCCCATTAATGATTTTCTTTTTTAACCAGTTACCAACGCCTGGCAATGAAAAAAGTAGGCGGCATAGCTTTGCTCCACCTAATTTATTTTCAACGCCCTGCTTTAATTTTACCCATATTCTTGGAACACCAAAAAATACTGTAGGCTTTACCGAATTTAAATTATTGGTAAAGCGATCGAGTGACTCCACAAAGCTCACTTGCGCACCAAAGTAAACGGCAGCCATTTCAACAATCATGCGCTCAGCAACATGAGCCAAAGGTAAATAGGAGAACAATCGATCTTGTTGGTTAATTTCAAAAACTTGCTCAACGGTTAATAGTGCGGAACTGATAGCTCGGTAACTTAGCATCACACCTTTAGGGCTTCCCGTTGTTCCACTGGTGTAAACAATCGTCGCAAGCTCATTCGCCTGCGCCTGATAGGTCTGCTCCAATGGAGTGAGGCGTTTTATCTCTTCTTCCCAAAATTTTAAATGCGGCTTTTCATTAAAAAACGATAAAGTTTCATAAGAAGCAAAACACACTTTCTTATCTTCCCAATCAAAAAGCTTACCTACAAACGCAAGCTTTATATCACCGTGCTGAAGAATAAAATCAATGGTTGAGCGACCCGCTGTAGGATAGATTGGAACTGAGACATGCCCAGCCATTAAAATAGCTAAGTCAACAATAAACCATTCTGCGCAGTTTAAAGAGTAAATAGCGACATGACTTCGAGGCGGCAATCGCTTCAAATACTGAGCTAAACACTCCGCTTTATCCCAAACGGTTTGAAATGAATATTCTTGCCATTGATTACCTTGCGGTTGGCGTAAAAAAACTCGTTCTGGTGTATCTTCGACCCATTGCTTAAAACGAGTAATGGGAGAACTAAAGCTAGGCGATTTAAAGTGACCAGCATCAGAAGTTGAATTACTTGAGTCAACATTGTGAGTCATAAGAACCTTGTCTATTTAGGTCAATACTAATAATTTCAATAATTTAGCACAGATAAACTGAATCAACACTTTGCACTGCAATAGAAAGTGAGTCTTAGATAACAAAATTGAAGATAAAAAAAATCCCGCTTCAAGCGGGACTTTTTTATTATTTCGCGTGATTCTCAGCAAGATAAAGCCAAGTTTCTATCACGGTATCAGGATTTAACGAAACACTATCAATTCCGTGCTCCATTAACCACTGAGCTAAGTCAGGGTGATCAGAGGGTCCTTGCCCACAAATACCAATGTACTTACCGGCGTTGTTACAAGCAGTGATCGCTTTACTTAACAGCACTTTAACAGCTTCATTACGCTCATCAAACAAATGGGAAATAATGCCCGAATCGCGATCGAGACCTAAGGTCAATTGTGTTAAGTCATTCGAACCGATTGAAAATCCATCGAAATGCTGTAAAAACTCGTCCGCTAACAAGGCATTTGAAGGCAACTCACACATCATAATAACTCGTAAGCCATCTTCCCCACGCTTCAAACCATTCTCAGCAAGCAACTCAATCACTCGCGCCGCCTCACCTGTGGTTCGAACAAACGGAATCATAATTTCGACATTGGTCATTCCCATTTCGTTGCGAACACGTTTTATTGCCTCACACTCAAGTTTGAAGCACTCACGGAACTCTTCTGAAATGTAGCGAGAAGCGCCGCGGAAGCCAAGCATAGGGTTTTCTTCTTCTGGCTCATACAAATGCCCACCAACCAAGTTCGCATATTCATTCGACTTAAAGTCAGACATACGAACAATGACTTTCTCTGGCGCAAAAGCACAAGCTAACGTCGAGATTCCCTCAACTAACTTAGCGATGTAGAATTCACGTGGATTCGGATAGCCCGCCATATGCTCTTGAATTTGTTCTTTTAGATCGTCATCGTCAAGATCGTCGAATTCAAGCAATGCTTTCGGGTGAACGCCAATCATACGGTTAATGATAAATTCTAAACGCGCCAAACCGATTCCCGCATGGGGTAATCGAGCGAAATCGAAAGCTCGGTCAGGGTTGCCAACGTTCATCATAATTTTAAACGCAAGATCAGGCATATTGTCGACTTCGTTTTGAGAAATCTCAAAATCAATCAAACCATTGTAGATATTTCCAGTATCACCCTCAGCACAAGAAACAGTGACTTCTTGACCGTCTGAAATATGATCCGTTGCATCACCACAACCAACCACTGCTGGAATACCTAGCTCTCGAGCAATAATTGCAGCGTGACAGGTTCGTCCTCCACGATTGGTCACAATCGCCGAGGCTCGTTTCATGATCGGTTCCCAGTCTGGATCGGTCATGTCAGTCACTAAAACATCGCCCGGTTTAACCCGAGACATTTCACTAATATCATTGATAACCGCGGCAGGACCTTTACCAATGCGCTGGCCAATCGCTCGACCTGTGGTTAACACGTCTCCACTGCCTTTCAGCAAATAGCGTTCAATAACATTTTTATTGTCACGACTCTTCACCGTTTCTGGACGCGCTTGAACGATGTATAACTTGCCATCGGCACCGTCTTTAGCCCATTCAATATCCATTGGGCGACCATAATGTTTTTCAATGATCAACGCTTGGCGTGCCAACTCTTCAATTTCTTGGTCATTAATACAAAAAGCTTGGCGCTGCGCCATAGGTACACTAACCGTCTCTACGGATTTGCCATGCTCGTCTGACTCACCGTAGATCATTTTAATGGCTTTACCGCCAAGGTTTCTGCGCACCACGGCTGGTCGATTATTTCTTAAGGTTGGCTTATGAACGTAAAACTCGTCAGGGTTCACCGCGCCTTGTACCACGGTCTCACCAAGCCCGTAGGCACCAGTAATAAACACCACATCGTTGAAGCCCGACTCGGTATCCATGGTGAACATGACACCGCTTGCCGCGATATCACTTCGAATCATTTTTTGCACACCGGCAGACAAAGCCACCAACTTGTGGTCGAAGCCTTGATGAACCCGGTAAGCAATCGCACGATCGTTGAACAAAGAGGCAAATACCTCTTTTAACGCAAGTTTGACGTTATCAAAGCCGCGGACATTCAAGAAGGTCTCTTGTTGACCAGCGAATGAGGCGTCAGGAAGATCTTCTGCTGTCGCCGAAGAGCGTACCGCAACTGCGAACTCTTCGTTCGCATCGCCTTTCAAGGTTTGGTAAGCAGACTCAATGGCATTTTCTAGCTCTGGCATAAATGGCGTATCAATAATCCACTGTCGAATTTTGGCGCCTGTTTCAGCTAACTTCTCAACGTCATCGACGTCTAAGTGCTCTAGCTCTTGATGAATCTTATCATCTAAGCCACTTTGGCTAAGGAAGGTTCTGAAGGCTGATGCGGTCGTAGCAAAGCCATTTGGAACGCTTACTCCAACATTCGCTAAGTTACTGATCATTTCACCCAATGAAGCATTTTTACCGCCGACCACTTCTACATCATCCATGCCTAAGCCGTCATACCAGAGGACAAAGTCTTGCACTGTTTCTCTCCCGAGTTGTTTCCATAAGCCAGAAGTTGTTATATTCAGTAATTCTGGCGCTACTTTGTGTAGCCGTATTGTACTTGATGGACACAAAATATGAAACGTACGGTGTTTTTTATTTCAGATCGGACCGGAATAACCGCAGAGATGTTGGGGCAATCTCTGCTTAGTCAGTTTGAAGAAGCTGATTTTGAGAAAATATCGCTCCCTTTTATCGACAATGAGAAAAAGGCCATTCAAGCGAAAGAAAAGATAGATACCGCAGCAGCCAAAGGCGAGCAACCGATTGTCTTTGATACAATAGTGACACCCGAAATTCGTAAAATCATTATGGAAAGTAAGGGTTTAGTGCTCGACTTTTTTCATACCTTTATCGGTCCACTAGAAAATGCTCTCGGGCTAAAATCTGGTTTTCGAGTGGGAAAAACCCATTCATATGATGAGAAAGGAGAATATGACTCTCGCATCGATGCCATTAACTTCGCTTTAAATAACGATGATGGTGCGACAACTCGCTATTACGACAAAGCCGAACTTATATTAGTCGGCGTCTCTCGCTGCGGAAAAACACCAACGTCTTTGTATATGGCCATGCAGTTCGGCATTCATGTCGCCAACTACCCTTTTACAGAAGAAGATATGGAAGACTTGAAACTGCCCGCTATGTTAAAAAAATACAAAGATAAACTTTTCGGTCTAACCATTAACGCACAAAGGTTACACGAAATTAGAACAGAACGACGAGCAAACAGTCAGTATGCTTCCTTGAAACAGTGTCAGCTAGAAATACGTGAAGTTGAAGCACTGATGCGAAAAGAGCGCATTCCCTACATTACGACCACCAGCAAATCCATTGAAGAAATCGCGACCAAAATCATGGTGAAGTCTGGACTAAAAAGAATCTCGTTTTAAGGGAACCTTCTAAAGAATATTGTTAAAAAAATATCGTTTTAGTCTTTTGCACCAGAAAATAAAAAAGCGCCTAATGGCGCTTTTTTATTACATGATTCAAGTCATACCGACTGAAAATTTGGCTCAATAAAACCGTTACATCAACGGGTCTTGATCGGCCCCTTCTTTTTCGATTTCTGGAGGCATTAGATCTTCTTTTGAAACACCTAACGCTAAAGCTGCCGCACTCGCCACATAAATCGACGAGTATGTACCAATAATAATACCGACAAGCAAAGCGATCGAGAAGGCATGAATCAACTCTCCACCAAACACAAACAAGGCAATTAACACAAGTAAGGTGGTGAAAGAGGTAATCATGGTTCGCGTTAACGTTTGGTTCAATGAGCGGTTCATTACTTCTAATGCACTGCCTTTTCGCATCATTAAAAAGTTTTCACGAATACGATCATAAACAACGATGGTATCGTTTAACGAGTAACCGATGACGGCCAAAATCGCAGCTAACACCGTAAGATCAAACTCTATTTGGGTGAACGAAAAGAAGCCTGCAACAATGATAACGTCATGCGCAAGTGCCGCGACCGAACCGACAGCAAACTTCCATTCAAATCGAACCGCGACGTAGACCATAATACAGAACAGGGCGACCAACAAAGCCAGTGCACCTTCTTCTTGCAACTCTTCACCCAACGTCGAATCTAAATAAGCTCGTCGGATTTTTGTTACGTCTTGTCGATCTTCCCGCAAAGCATTCATGACAATAGCGTCAATTTCTTTATTGTCGATTCCAATATTGTTCGGCAAACGAATAGTAACATCGCTTTGACTTCCAAAGAATTGAATGACCGCTCCGTTAATATTATGCTTCTCAAGATTTACTCGAATCGATTGAATTTCTACCGGCTGTTCGTATTTCACTTGAATCATGGTGCCGCCAGAAAAGTCTAAACCGACATTTAATCCTTTCATGAATAACGAAGAGACAGAAGCAATTAACAACAGCGCCGAGAAGACAACAGCGATATTTTTGTATTTTAAAAATGGAATATTAAAGTTCATTCTATTCCCCTTATATCGCAATTTTCTTTACGGCTTTACCACCGTAAGTCGCATTAACCATTGCCCGGCTACCCACTATCGCAGTAAACATAGAGGTTAGAATTCCGAACAATAAAGTAATCGCAAAACCTTTGATCGGCCCAGTACCAACGGCAAACAGAATCAGCGCAGCTATTGCTGTGGTAACGTTCGCATCAGCGATGGTCGATAACGCGGCATCGTAGCCTTTGTGAATCGCTTGCGCCGGTGCAGAACCCGCTTTAAGCTCTTCTCGAATACGCTCAAAAATCAAGACGTTAGCATCAACGGCCATACCGACGGTTAGAACGATACCCGCCATACCCGGCAAGGTTAAAACCGCACCTATCATGCTCATCATGCCAACAATTAAAATTAGGTTGCACACCAAAGCGATATTCGCGAATAACCCAAACATTCGATAACGCAATAACATAAAGGCTAACACTAAGATAAAGCCAATAAAAATCGAAAAGGTTCCTTTCTCTATATTCTCTTGACCCAAACTCGGACCAACCGTACTGTCCTCAATAATATAGATAGGCGCTTTTAACGAACCCGACTTTAGAATTAAAACTAAGTTACTCGTGTATTCTGGAGTGAAGGTACCAGTAATACGGAAGCTTGAAGAAAGGGTTGATTGAATGGTTGCAACGCTAACCGCTTCTTTCTTAATCTTTTCATCAACTTTTATAAGTTCGCCTCGATCATTTTTTACAAAGTCCCCACTTTCGTCTTTCTTAAAAATAGGAGAAACTTCGGTTAAAATAATCGCCATTCTTTGACCAATTCGACTACCTGTTTCATTGGCCATTATCGAACCGCCAGTTCCGTCTAGTCGAATACTAATCTGAGGTAAACCTCGCTCATCGCGATCGGATTTCGCACCAGTGACGTGCTCACCATCGAGCAGCACATCCTTATAAACAAGAACAGAAGTGCCATCGCTCTCTTGAATCAGCTCAGAATCATAAGGCACTCGACCGCTCATGGCTTGGCTTAAACTGACTTTCTCATTGACCATTCGAAACTCAAGGGTACGAGTGTCACCAATGATACTTCGTGCAATTGCGGTGTCTTGAATACCCGGCAATTGAACAATGATTCGATTACTACCAGAACGTTGAATTAACGGCTCTGCTACACCGATTTCATTGATACGATTGCTCAGCGTGGTGATATTCTTTTTCACCGCAATGTCTCTGATCTCTCGTGTTTTCTGTTCCGTCATTTTAAAGATCAATTGATGCGCACCATCAACTTCTCTTTCAGTAATCTCGTATTCTGGTAATAACGGATTTAACTTTGCAAAGGCACTTTCTTGCAACTCTACATTCTCGAAAGTTGCAACTACCGAGTCTGTATTAGCATTAGACACCCCTTGATAATGAATGTCTTCTTCATACAAGGTCGTCTTAATGGTCGAGGTAAGTCCTTCAAATTCACGTCTGAATAAATCGTCTAGATCTACCTCAAGTAAGAAATGCACTCCTCCGCGTAAATCAAGACCTAATTTCATCGGTCGCAAACCCATGTTAGCCAGCCAACTAGGTGTGGCGGGAGCAAGATTTGCTGCAATGACGATATCGTCACTTACGTTTTTATCACTGTGATTATTTAAGAATTGATAAGCTGCTGTTTTCGCTAGATCTTGATCCTCTTGGCTCGTCAATCGAATCAATCCTCGACCACGTTCTAATTCCGTGCTTTTGACAGTAACATCTGCATCACTGACTTTTTTAGCAATGGAATCTAACAGCTCTTGAGAAACAGGCTCGCCGTTTTTATTAGAAATTTGTACTGCAAAGTCTTCTCCGTACATGTTCGGGAGAGCCAGCAGCACACCGATAAATATAATAGACAGCACCATCACATACTTCCACGTCGGGAAAGTATTGATGGGAGCGTGTCGAGGTTGACCCAAAATCATAAAACGCCCTTAATTAATCTTTAATCGACTTAAGCGTGCCTTTTGGCAAAGAGGCAGTAACCGCATGCTTTTGAACGCTGATGTTTACGTTTTCGGCAATAGAAATAACAATGTAATCGTCGGTCACTTTGTTAACTTTTCCTAAAATTCCACCTGCCGTCACTACTTCATCACCTTTATCAATCGCGGCTATCATATTTTTATGTTCTTTTTGTCGTTTCGATTGAGGACGAATAATCAAAAAGTAAAAAATAACGACGAACAAGCCCATCATAATCCAAAATGTGACAGGACTTCCGCCCGCTTGACCTGCAGTTAATAACATAGTGTTCCCCTTAATTTTCTAATTGTTTAATCTTTCGCCAAAGCTGGAACGTCCAGCCCGCGGCGTTTATAAAAATCTTCTACAAAATCGGCTAATGTACCGTTTTCAATGGCTTCTCGCAAACTCGCCATCAAACGCTGGTAGTAACGTAAATTGTGAATGGTGGTCAGCCTTGCCCCTAAAATTTCTCCGCACTTATCTAAATGATGTAAATAGGCTCGCGTGTAATTTTGACAGGTGTAACAGTCACACCCTTCTTCAATCGGTCCGGTATCCCTTTTATGGGGACTGTTTCGCAACCTTACAACTCCATCAGCCGTAAATAAATGCCCATTTCGCGCATTTCTGGTCGGCATAACGCAATCGAACATATCAATACCACGGCGAACTGCTTCAACGATATCTTCTGGTTTTCCAACCCCCATTAAGTACCGCGGGCGATCGGCTGGAAGCAAAGGTACTGTAAAATCAAGAACTTGCTTCATTTCTTCTTTGGTTTCGCCGACAGATAGGCCGCCAAGAGCATACCCATCAAAGCCGATTTTCATTAATCCTTCGGCTGACACCTGGCGAAGATCATTGTACATTCCACCTTGAACGATGCCGAACAGTGCATTTGGGTTGTCACCGTGAGCAGCCTTTGATCGCTCAGCCCAACGCAAAGACATTTCCATGGAATCTTTTGCCTGCTGCCAAGTCGCCGGATACGGCGTGCACTCATCAAAAATCATAACAATGTCTGAACCTAGGGCTCGCTGCACCGCCATCGACTCTTCAGGCCCTAAAAAGACTTTCGAACCATTAATCGGCGAGCGAAACTCAACGCCTTGCTCTGTAATCTTGCGTAACTCTCCGAGGCTAAACACTTGAAAACCACCAGAGTCGGTCAAGATAGGACCTTGCCAGTTCATAAAATCATGTAAATCGCCGTGCGCCTGAATGACTTCTGTTCCTGGGCGAAGCATTAAATGAAACGTATTACCGAGTACTATTTCTGCGCCAATTGACTTAACTTCATCAGCAGACATGGCTTTTACTGTACCGTAGGTTCCAACAGGCATAAACGCCGGTGTTTGTACTGTACCTCGCGCAAACTCTAAACTTCCACGCCTAGCGCGACCATCAGTTGCAGCCAAGTTAAATTTCATCTTTAAGCTCCTCGCGAGAATCCGCCTTTTCTAGAAACATTGCGTCGCCGTAGCTGAAAAACCGGTACTTTTGCTCAACGGCGTGTTGGTAAGCGGCCAAAATAGACGATCGATTACAAAACGCACTGACCAACATGATTAAGGTTGATTCCGGCAAATGAAAGTTGGTGACCAAAGCATCGACACATTTGAATTGATACCCAGGATAAATAAAAATATCCGTTTCGCCCGATTGAGCTTGCAACGACCCAGCTTGTGAAGCACTTTCTAAACATCGAACACTGGTCGTTCCCACCGCGATTACGCGACCGCCTTTGCTTTTCGTTTCACGAACCAACTCGACAACCGAGTGAGGAACGGAATAGCACTCTGAGTGCATTTGATGATCGTGAATTGCCTCAACTCGAACCGGCGCGAAAGTCCCTGAACCCACATGCAGAGTAACGAAATCCCATTTCACACCTTTTGATTTGAGTGCATCAAAAACCTCTGAAGTAAAGTGCAGACCCGCCGTGGGCGCGGCAACAGCCCCCTCTTCTTTGGCATAAATGGTCTGATATCGCTCGACATCAAACTCTGTATCTGACCGATCGATATAAGGCGGCAAAGGAATATGCCCGTAGTGATTTAAGACATCTAGAATTGAGCGTTGGTTGCCAGCGACGACAAACCGATAAAATTGTCCCACTCGCTCTAATACTTGCAAAGTAACGTCTTCAATAATTACTTTAGCGCCAATTGGCAAACGATTACTCGATTTGACCAGCGATAAACACTCATATTCACCGGTCATGCGCTCCAGCATTAACTCTACTTTGCCACCACTTTCCCGCTTGCCAAGTAACCGAGCAGGAATAACTTTAGTATTGTTAAAAATCAAACAGTCATTTGGCTGCACTAGGTTAACAATATCAATAAAATTAAGGTCGTTAATCGCGCCCACTGAGTTTACATGCAGTAAACGACTGGCATCGCGACTTTCAGTCGGAAATCGCGCAATTAATTCGTCTGGTAGGTCAAAACTAAAGTCAGAAAGCTTCATGGTTCAAGTAACAGTCAAAATTGAGGCGCAATTCTACCTGATCCCATGCCAATTAACGAGACTGAAGCGACAAATAAAAAAGGCCGCTAGCGCGGCCTCTCGAAGAACGATGAAGTTAGTTACAAGTAGCACCACCTTCGGGCCAGCAAGCTTTCGCTCCCCAGGTTTTATTGCCAGCTTGATCAATCGTTAGATTATCTTGCCCTGCCATTGAGTTGACCATGGTCCCCGTCAATGTATAGGTTGTTCGAGTTAGATTACCAACCGCTATTTGGCAATAAGGTAGACCACCATCAGAGGGAACATTAGCGATAAACGGAGGATTCGCATCAGCGCCCACATACGTCATATTAGCCGCTTTAAATCGCTCCATTGCACCTTGAGCGATACTCAATGCCCCCATGCAGTCGGCTCGCTTGCTACGTAAAACGTAATTATTGTAAGCAGGAATCGAGATAGCCGCTAAAATGGCAATCACCACACTCACAATCATCAACTCAACCAGCGTAAAGCCTTTATTTTTTGCTGTTATCATCGTCTACCTCAAATAGAGTCTTCATTTAATCGTTTAACACTCAAAACGGGTACTTGAGTGATTTTCACCTGTACCCGTTCAAGTCCATTCTAAACTAGATTAGTTTAGAATGTGTCGCCACTTAATCGGCACCATACGCTTCGGCGGAGTCGGAAGCAACTCATCTAAGTCACATTTACGACCAACACACAGATTACCACGTACGCCATTCCCTTCTTCAGTCAAGATGACTTGAGGCTCAGGGGCAATACCGGCACCAGGTAAGTCGATATAGAGATCGTTTTCGTCAATCGTGCCGTCATAGTTAATGTCAACATATGGCGTGCCATCTGAGACAGCTAGTGCGTAAATGCGTGAACTACCTGCCGCTGGCACACAAGAGCCAGAGTTATTCACTAACGGTGGAGGCGTATAAGTAGTAAACAACAGCGCATTGTTAAAGGTCAATGAATCTGCCATTACCTTCTCACCTTCGGTTGGGAAGTCATAGTACCAACCATGTTTGTCGGCGGTGACATCACCTAAGGTTTCGGTCGTATCATAGGTTCCATCACCATCACTGTCGGCAAAGGTTTGTTTGATCAAATCGACCAAGCCAATGTCTTTGACGATTTGTTTCGACAAGACACCTTTATCACGAAGTGAATACATATGTTCTACCAGCTCTGTGTCTAAAGGATGCGCTCGATAACCCGAGCCAATAGAGACCGAAACAAAGGTTTCACCTGACACAGTATCACGAACTAACGCAACATCGGGTGAGGTAAAGAAGCGACGGTTTTCTTGAGCCGTTGCACCACTTTGCAATTTAGCAAGACGTCCACCTTTGATTGAACCGCTGTCATTATCAATATCGAAACGGAAGATTTGGCCCGCATTGTCAGATACGTAGAAGTGATCCAGTAAGCCATCGTCATCTAAGTCAAAGGCTTTCACGTTCGAAGGAACCGAGTTCATACTCGAAACCGATCCGCCGTTACCAGGAATCGAGCCAGCTTTGCTTGAATCCCATAAGTATTTACCGGTTTTCGCGTCAGCAATATAAACCGCATTACCCTGACCAACATTCTGAGAAGCAACACCCGCTGTATCATGCACCGGATCATAACCGGCACCGAAGATCATCACTAATCGCTCAGTTTGGCCGCCAATGTTCATTTTACCAATGACCGGCTTAGACCAAGACTGCCCTAACTTCGCAAAGTCAGGATTTTCATCAGGGTTGATCTTATACAGTAGGTTAGGCTGCAACGGGTTGGTGATATCAAACGCATAGTAAGACTTACCACCGCGGCGAAGACCAACGAATAAGTAAACACTTTCACCACTATCGGCCGCACTGTTACTGTTTTTGTCGTCGAGATAAATAGTGATCTCACCATCGACGCCATAAGGGTGTGCGGTGCCAGCAGAAATCGGATTATTTTCCTTTTTCTCTTTTAATAGTGGCAACAAATCTTTCGGCACAAAGGACCACAGCTCTTTACCCGATTCGGCTTCAAACGCGTGCAAGTAACCGTTGTTGGTTCCTACAAATACCGCTGTGTATTCATTGCCATTACGGTTGTAACTCAATAGCGTTGGTCGAGAATGCAGTGGATCACCGATGATTTGGTGTGGCGTCAATAAACTTGCATCACTCACATCGTAACCGAGCGCCCAACGTTTAATGCTTAAAGCATCAGCATCATCATCGGCTTTCAATAGTTCTTTGGTGATGAATAAATTGGTTGCATCGATGCGATTAGACGCAGCGGTTGTCGAGTCACCGGTGACATTAGTGTACAAAGTACGACCAATTTGCTGTTCACCGGCAACACCACCGGTACCAACCTCATTGCCGTCAACACTGTCAGACCACCAGCTTCGTGCGGTATCGGTAAACTCACCATTCAATACATCGACGGCAGGATTACCATTAACATCAACAACGAGACCATCGCTCAAACGGTAACGCTTCATATTACCGACCCAAGACTTAGTTTCACCGGGTTGGAACAATGAGTAATACAACTGATCGTTATGCGTTAAACGGTTGTATTGGTTGACCGTTAAGCCTGCCGATACGAAGGTCGTGTTAGTTTTTAAAATTGAGTTAGCAATTTCTTTCAACTTCGCCAACAAGCCGGCTTTATCGTTGGCAGTAAAGTAGAAACCACCACCCGCGTTGGCGACATCTTCAAGAAATTCAGAGTCATAGTCGAAACCAATCACGTGAGTTTTCACGGTTTGATCTCCAGCAATCTTATTGTTTTGGTCGTTGTTCGCTAGGAACCCGGCGATTTTAATCGCACAGTCACGGCCACTACGATTACCACTACACCAGCCACCGGACCAACGGCTGTAAGTCTGTTGAGTACGATAGTCATGACTGGTAGGCTCACCATCGGTTAACAATACGATGTGATTCTTCTGACAACCATCAACGATTGGCGTCACATAGTTAGGATCGTTATCAACACGCTCGTCTTTACACGCATTAGCGTTAGGGTCTGAGCCATCACAACCTGACGGAGTATAGACAACCCCCGTTGGATCAAAACTGTTGGGATTACTGATACGATTGTTTCTACTTGAAGGTGTTCCACGGACTTTACCATAAAGCACTTCTTCGCCACGATAGTACAAACCAGCCTCTAATAAGGTATCACTGATGGGCGTGTTACCGCTGGCTTGGAAGTCTTGCACAACCTGCTTCATTTCATCACGCTTGGTGTACCCTGTACCGTCATACGATCCGCGGTATTTGATCACCAATCGGGGTGCACGTACCGCACTGCTCTCAAAGCTGATAACGTCACGGTTACCTGAATTGGTCTCAATGTACACTGACATGCCGTTACCTGCGACCCAACCCGCATTTCCGGTCAACGACTCAATCTGACTCACTAATGAAGGAGACTCATAAGTAATGTTTGATTCAAAATTCGGTAATGTCCAACTGACACCGCCAAGTTTCGGCGATGAGAAAATGCCATTTGCCGTTGCAGGTGCGTTCACAGCATCAATAAACTTAATCACGGCTTGAGCGTTACCATTATCTGGATTATCGGCAACGATTTCGATGTAAGCTTCTTCGATTTCTGCGCCTTGAGGCACTAAGATGTTGTCAAAATGTAAGCCAATACCTCGATTGCGACGACCATTACCGGTCGAGTTAAAATCTAGAATCGTGCCAGAGTCGTAGTAACCACCCGTGCTTGGGTACTCGATATCGTAAGCGCCATCAGAGATTTGGCGATTCGCTTGGTTAACGTAACAGCCAACAGGATTACCTAACGCTTTTGCGTTATTAACCGCTTCAGTGTTGTCTTGAATTTTTTGCGGGTCGGCATCGAACTCAATGCGAATTCGCGGCGCATACAAAGGATTACCGTCATGGGCAATTGCATCACGAAGTGCTGCTTGAGTTTGTCCAGCACGAATGAAAAATGCCATGCTGTTACTGCCACACCAATCGCCCTGATTGACAATTTCTTGTACCAAAGGAGCAAGGTCGACCGTTGAGTAACTGCTTGGAGGCACTAAACCATCAGCATCGTACAGCGGAGAAGGAGCAATCCAGTCACCTGGTGCCCATTTCACACTATTAGCGGTTGGATTACTGGTTAATCGATCCGATAACTTGTCGCCAGTAAAGGTGTCTGCGTTTCCGACTTTCTCGCCAAGAATCTCAAAGACCGGACTACCAGTGATGGTGTTGTAGCTCGACACGGTAATGGTCGCGCTAGTTATGATTGCACCTTGAGGAATGTCTAAGTCAGTAAAACGCAGCCCCATTAAATCGGTTGCTTTTTCTTCATTGAACTCAAGAATGGCCGCATTATAAGCCATTTTATTGCCAGCAAAGTTTTCGGTCGCATCATCGTCATTGCTGTTGACTTGCGAAATAGCTACTGGATCGGTTGCTGCATCAACGTTAAATACCGCATTTAAGATAGGACCACCAGGTACACTGAAACGTGCCATACCGATGTTTAATCCTTCGATATCTGTAATGAACTCATACATAACGTCACGCATTACATCGATACGAGACTCGTTTGAGCCAGATGCATTACGGTTCATACTTCCCGACGTATCAAATATAAACAATACGTTCGGTGTGGCACCGCCAGCATTGGTTCCATTAAAGAATATTTCGGTATCGTCTGCGTATACTGAATTCATGCAGGCTAATGCATACATGCCAGTACAGGCTGCTACTTTAAAAAACTGCTTCTTAAACATTGTTGGTTCCTCCCACCAAGGTTTGGTGAAAATGAAAAATTAACATTGTGCTGAAATCTGATAAGCCCACCACTCTACCTGCTCAGTGACACCCATACCGTCACCTGTAGAGTCAACTTCGTAAACTAGGCACTTAACCCCACCCTTATCGGATCCGAGGCTATAGCCGAAACACAGCTGCTGAACACAGCCCTTCTTTTCAACATTCACTTGTACTTGCGCGGCCTTTCCGTCGATAAACGTATCGTTACAGCCAGCTTCATTTCCGTTTTCGTCGACACAAAAGTTAACGTTTCCGTTGACGCGTGCGCGAAATAAAATATGAGTGGGATCGCCAACATCGTTGCCGGCGTTCGCCATTTCGGTAAAGGCACCAACACCCGCATCGGCGGCATTGAAGACCCAGTTACTTTGATGCACGTTGCTAGCGACTAGCTCCTGCATACTGGAGTTTTTTACTGCCCAGACGCCTAAAACAGTTAAGATCACTAAGAGCACCAAGCCAACGATTAAGGCTGCTCCGCGTTGCTTAGTTTGTTTAATCTCTTTCATCATTGACTGCACCTAAGGTTTTTGCGTCACTACGACAAATGCTTGATTAGGAAGCATCACGGTTTTATTAAACTGCCGACGTAAACGACTGTCGTTGGTATTCACCACTTGATCTAAAACGTTAAATTGTTTGGCCACCACACTCGGCATCGTATTTGCCTCAGCAGCGACCAACAAACCGATTTGAATGGAAATGACCTTGCGCTCCCAACCGCCACCAGTGACGGTTGCCGCATCGGCGTATCGGTTGATCACGCCATCGGAATCGCTATCGATACCGTACAGCACCTGAAAAGACTCAACATTCTCAACCACGGGTTGAGGTGCTGCTCCGCCGTTACCAGCACAAAGCAAGGAGGTTCCATTTAATGAAAACGTGTTACGTACTTGAGTGCCAGCTACCACGGTGCCGTTGCAATCACGTAAGGTTCCCGCTGGCGCTTCTTGCTGCAACGTAATGGAATCACTGCCACCCGCGCCACCATCGATACTGGTGGTGAAGTCGATCGCTGAAGTTAAACTAGGAGTCACTGCTTCATACCAACCGGCATTTCGAGCAAATCGCTCAATAAATACCATGGCAAAACGGCCTTCAGACTGAACGTTAGAGAGTTGCTCTTGCATTCGAAAAGACTCTTTACTCCCAAGAAACACGGTGATCACGCCGGTAAGCAAAAGCAAGCCCAAAAATCCAGCGATCATCAACTCAATTAAACTGAACCCTTGGCTGCGTTTCATATTGCTCAATGTCATGGGATGACCTCCAAAATTACACAGTCTTTTCCGTCTGGTACATTCATATTGGCGCACTCAAGGTTGACGACTTCGACTTGCCCCACATCGGCACGAGCCGCGGATGGAGTCCAGGCCACCGCAACACGTGAGCGAATGCCAGAGACGACGCTCACGTAAACCTCTCCCTCTGGTAACTCGGTCTGCGCCATATTGCAGGTTTCGTAAATATCGAAAGCCACGAGTTCAGCTGCGCTGCAGGTTCCGGTGATGCATGATGCTGGTGGATTCGCACACGCGTAAGGCGCGCCTGCGTAAGCCGTAATCACTTGGGTCAAGGTTGTATTACCATCGTAAATGGCAAGTTTGGCAGCTCGCATTCGCGCAGCAACACTTTCAGCAATTTCGGTTGCCTGACTACGAAACAAGCCTTCTTGACTGCTATTAATGCTGGTCACCTGTAAGGCCGCCACACCTAGCAAGCCAATACCTAACACCAACACAGTGACTAAAATTTCAATAAGCGTTAAGCCTGACTGTTTAAACTTACTCATCAGCAATCTCCATCTGCAGCGTCTTTACTGGACACACCGCCACCGGTCGAAACGGTCAATGACTTTCCTTTACCCTTATCATTGCAAGTCAAAAAAGTAACTTGCCCCTGTCCGTCGGCTCGAAAACCAGAGGTTCCGTAAGAGATAAAGTCAACATCAGGAGTGGGAGTCACTGTCACGTCGTCACTGTCACAACTAAACACTTTCATTTCATCAGCAGCATCGACGATGTTGTTTCCGTCTGGATCCGTTCCAACTTTATATTCTGCAGCAGCCCCTTTTAAGCCAGACACAACAATCTGTTGGCGAAGAACGATCGCTTGAGATTTTGCAAATTGGACGGCGGCAGCCACTTTATTGGAACAACTGACCAGGCGATTATTCGCCATGGTGGATTGGAATGAAGGAACGGCAAAGGCCATGACAACACCCAATATGACAATAGCCATCATCAACTCAATCAGCGAGAAGCCACTGCTCAAAGTGACTCTGCGATAATGGCCAGTGCGGGTGCTTGATACTTGTTTCGCTGTAGTTCGCATCATAGGTACACAGATAAATTAACTTGATTGTAAGTTTAATGGTATCTGCGCAACACTCAACCGCTCTTCGACAAGCGCCAAAAGACAACCGATAAGCGGTTAAGCGATTGAATTACAATGCGAACTTAATCACAATTTGAGGAATATTATCAGCTGGCTCTTAACTCGGGGGGAAGAACGAACACAATGTCTTCTGGCTTTCCGTCGATTTCTTTTGCGGTAAAACCACCCAGCTCTTCAAGACGAGAAATCACTTGCTGAACCAATATTTCCGGAGCGGAAGCCCCAGCAGTCACACCTACTTTGGCCGCATTTTCAAGCCATGACTGCTGTATCTCGGCGGCGCTATCCACAAGGTAAGCGGATATCCCTTGCTTTTCAGCAAGTTCACGCAAGCGATTGGAATTTGAGCTGTTTTGCGAGCCGACAACTAAAACCACTTCGACCTGTTCAGCTAAGGAACGCACTGCATCTTGTCGATTTTGTGTCGCATAGCAAATATCGTCTTTTTTCGGTCCTTGAATATTTGGAAATTTTGCTTGAAGCGCATCAATAATTTGCCGAGTATCATCGACCGACAAGGTGGTTTGGGTCACAAAGTGCAATAAATCTGAGTTTTTGACTTCAAGCGCCGCGACATCGGCAACCGTTTCAACTAAATAAATACCGGCCTCTTGATTGTTGTATTGGCCCATGGTTCCCTCAACTTCAGGGTGTCCCTTGTGACCAATTAAAATGCATTCTTCGCCCCGTCGGCTAGCTCTCACAACTTCCATGTGTACCTTGGTCACTAATGGACAAGTCGCATCAAACACTTTTAAATTGCGGGCTTTAGCGTCTTCTTTAACTTGCTGCGATACACCGTGAGCACTGAAAATACAAATACTGTCTTGCGGAATTTCAGATACATGCTCAACAAAAACCGCCCCTTTCTCGCGCAATCCATCAACGACGAATTTGTTATGAACCACCTCATGACGAACATAGATCGGCGCACCAAACACTTCTAGTGCTCGGTTAACGATTTCAATCGCTCGATCGACTCCGGCACAAAAACCGCGAGGATTAGCCAAAAGTATTTCCATGATGACGACTCTATTTATTAATGCGTTTGAGGTGGATTATCAATCGATAACACTTCAATTTCAAATGTCACCGTATGGCCTGCGAGTGGATGGTTAAAATCAACTTTGACTGAGTGGCCTTGCACTTCGCGAATAATCCCAGGCATGGGCTCGCCAGACGGTTGCTCGAATGCAAGTACGGCGCCTTCAGAAACGTCAATATCCTGAGGGAAGTTCTGAATATCCATAAATTGAATAAGGTTCGGATTAGATTCGCCAAAAGCATCATTGGCGGCCAACTTAAAGGTTTTTTTGTCGCCAACTTTCATTCCTAACAACTGCTGCTCTAAGGCGGCGCTTACCGACTCATTACCGAGCTCAATTAAAGCAGGCTTTCCGTTTGCACGACTCGAGTCAGCAACGCTACCATCGTCAAGCATCAATGTCATGTGGGCATAAACTCTTGCTTGCTCATGCACACAACTTAATTCACCGCTCATTTACCCTACTACCTTTCGCTGTCTTACCTTGTAACGTCTCTTCTTCTGAGTCCTGCTGGAAAAATAAGCTATCAATAATCAACATGACGGCGCCCACGCAAATTGCACTATCTGCAATATTAAACGCCGGCCAATGATAACCAGATTTCTCCCAATACCAATCGATAAAGTCGACAACATAACCATAGCTAATGCGATCATAGGCGTTACCAATGGCGCCGCTGAGCACCAAAGATAAGGCAATGCTGAGCCATTTCTCGCTGGCTTTAATTCGATACATCCAAACCAACAAAACTAAACTGATGACCACGGCGAACACCGACAAACCGTATCGTTGCCATCCCCCCGCATCAGCAAGAAAGCTAAAAGCCGCTCCGTAGTTGTACGCTAAGCGAAAATCGAAATGAGGCATCACCTCAATAATGGAGCCGTCGGATAACGCATCAACAGCCCATAACTTAGTCCACTGATCGATAATGACCACAATAAAGGTGACGAACAACCAGACCAATCCAGATTGGCTGACTCGTCGCACTAAAGTTTGATTACCAGCGCCTTGAGACACTACGCAAACTCCCTTATTTCACCGTCTCCAGCTACGTTTTCAACACAGCGGTTACATAGACCTGGGTGTTCAGACAAGGTGCCGACTTCTGGACGACGATGCCAACAGCGCTCACACTTTTGGTCCTGATTAGCCGTAATCGTTAAAAAGACACCCTCTAATGCTGTTGCTTCTCCTTGCTCACCTTGTTCAACCGTTGCTTGAGAGGTGATCAATACAAACCGCAGTTCGTTTTGCAACTTTGATAAAGGTTGGTACCACTTTTCTGAGACACTCAAGGTCACGTTCGCCTCAAGAGAGCTGCCCAATGTCTTAGCGACGCGCATCGCTTCAATCGCCTTATTCACTGCCGCTTTGACTTCGCGAATGGCCGCCCAATCGTCTAACGAAATCGTATCGTCGCTATAGGCGGTTAATCCGTCAAACCAGGTTTCGATGAAAATGGTGTCGCTATGGTCTCCAGGCAAATACTGCCATGCTTCTTCTGCTGTGAAAGACAACACGGGTGCCATCCAGCGGATCAAGGCTTGTGAAATTAGATACATTGCCGATTGGCATGAGCGATGAGCTAAACTGCCTCGTTTCGCAGTGTATTGCCGATCTTTAATGATATCTAAATAGAACCCTCCCATATCCATCGCGCAGAAATGGTGAATCTGCTGAACGACTTGCCAAAAGGTGTAGCTTTCGTAAGATTTCGCAATCGACTGCTGAGTTTCTAATGCAGCATTAACCGCCCAACGATCCAACGGCAACATCTCTGATGGCGCAACCATATCGGTTGCCGGATCAAACCCATTTAAGTTTGCTAGCAAAAAGCGGCTTGTATTGCGAATACGACGATAAGTATCTGCGGTACGCTTTAAGATTTCTTTTGATACGGCAATTTCACCACGGTAGTCGGTCGAAGCCACCCATAAGCGCAACACATCAGCACCGAGCTCATTAATGACTTGCTGAGGAGCGAGTACATTGCCCTTAGACTTCGACATTTTCTCGCCTTTCTCATCGACGGTAAAACCATGAGTTAACACCGCTTTATAGGGTGCTCGATTATTGATCGCGACGCCTGTTAGTAGAGACGACTGGAACCAACCACGATGTTGATCAGACCCCTCTAAATAGATGTCTGCTGGCTCTTGCAGCTCTTCTCGAACCGCGAGAACACAGGCATGCGTAACACCCGAATCGAACCAAACATCGAGCGTGTCATCAATTTTTGCGTACTGCGACGTATCGCCATCAACTAATGCCTCAAGCGGCATATCAAACCAAGCTTGAATACCGTCTTTTTCTATCGCTTGAGCCGCCTTCTCCATAATCTCAACCGCATTAGGATGCGGTTCACCGGTTTCTTTATCAATCACCAAACACAATGGAACACCCCACGTTCTTTGGCGTGAGATACACCAGTCTGGTCGGCCATCAACCATACCTTCGATTCGAGCTTGTCCCCAATCTGGCACCCATTGAACTTGCTTAATCTCACTCAACGCTTTCTCACGTAAGCCATTTTTTTCCATACTGACAAACCACTGTGGTGTGGTACGGAAAATCAAAGGAGTTTTGGTACGCCAACAATGAGGGTAACTATGCGTCAATTTAGTTTTTCTAACTAAACTGCCCCGCTCTGCCAGTAAGTCACAAATCTTATCTTCAACTTTATACACATGATCACCAGCAAATAACGGCGTTGTCGATGAATAGACGCCGTCTGGCCCAACATAATTGAGCAACTCAATGCCATAGGCTTTACCCACATTAAAGTCGTCTGCGCCATGGTCAGGTGCGGTGTGCACTAAGCCAGTCCCCGCATCGGTGGTGACATGCTCGCCAAGAATGAGCGGTACTTGTTTGTCGTAAAACGGATGACTCACTAAAATATTTTCAAGATCACTGCCTGCTGCGGTTGCGACGACTTCAAACTCTTCAAGGTCGTACCGCTTCATCACATCGTCAACCATTTCACGCGCCAGTACCAACAACTCTTTGCCACTGCCCGCATCAACCTGTACCAAGGCATAATCTAACTTTGGATGGATCGAAATGGCTTGGTTCGATGGTAGAGTCCAAGGCGTTGTGGTCCAAATAACCGCAGACACAGGAAGGTTACTTGAATTGTCAAAATGGAACGCTTGCAACAAACTTGCATCGGCTTTAAATCGCACATCAATTGAAGCTGAAGTCTTGTCATGGTATTCCACTTCGGCTTCAGCGAGCGCGGAGCCACCGACAACACTCCAATAAACCGGCTTAACTCCTTTGTGCAAATGCCCGTTCATTACGATCTTCGCTAGGGCTCGAACGATGTTGGCCTCGAACTGGAAGTTCATGGTTAGGTAAGGGTTTTCCCAGTCACCAAAAATACCAAGACGAATGAAATCTTTTTTCTGTCCGTCGACTTGTTTCGCGGCATAATCACGACACTTTTGCCGGAATTCGGCGAAAGGAACTTTAACGCCTGCTTTACCAATCTTCTTTTCAACATTGTGCTCGATGGGTAATCCGTGACAATCCCAACCAGGCACGTAGGGTGCATCAAAGCCACTTAAACTGCGCGACTTTAATACTACGTCTTTTAAAATTTTATTGACCGCATGCCCAATGTGGATATCACCATTGGCATAGGGAGGACCATCGTGCAATATAAACTTCGGGCGCCCTTGGCTAGCTTCACGAATACGCTTATAAATACCCTTCTCATTCCACTGCTTGAGCATTTCAGGTTCACGCTGTGCCAAACTGGCTTTCATCGGAAACTCTGTATTTGGAAGGTTAAGCGTTGCTTTATAATCAGCCATAATAAATTCCAAAGTTAATTTGAATTAAAATTTCACTCACCCATCGTTTGGATGATCTGTTTTGCTGCTTCAATATCAGCTTCAATTTGTTGTTTTAGTGCATCGAGCGAATCGAACTTTTGTTCCTGTCGTAATTGCTCAATAATTTCAACTTCTACGCGTTCGCCGTAGCAATCTCGATTAAAATCTAAAAGATGAACTTCTAATCGCGCTTGTTGCCCATTCACGGTTGGTCGTCGCCCTATATTCGCAACGCCCCAACTAGCGGTTTCCTTCAAGCCGTGAACCCGAACCAAGTACACACCTTGCAAAGGTGAAACCCGACGACGCAATGGAACATTGATGGTCGGAAAATTTAGGGTTCGCCCTAATTTATCACCATGAACAATTTTTCCTAATAAGGCGAATGGACGACCCAACAACTGCTTGGCCGCTTTTATATCACCTGAAGCCAGTTTCTGACGGATTAGCGTGCTGCTAATTCGCTCAGTCCCCTGTTTAATCGAGGCCGTACTCTGAACACTAAAGTGTTCTCGCCCTAGCGCTTGCAGTAACTTAAAATCACCTTGTCGTTGACGCCCATAACGAAAGTCATCACCGACAATCAAATGTTTCACCTGCAACCGATCAATCAACAAGTCGTTAATAAAATCTTCGGCTTCCATCGATGCCAGAGACTTGGCAAACCGTAGGCAGATAACTTTATCGATACCCAACTGCTCAAACAACCGCCACTTTTCACCAAATCGCGTTAACCGAGCAGGCGCTTTGTCACCAGCAAAATATTCTTGCGGGTCGGGTTCAAAAACAATGACAGCCGACGGTAGTTGCATTTGTTTGGCTCTGGCAACAACCGCTTCTAAGATTTGCTGATGCCCTAAGTGAATACCATCAAACTTTCCAATAGTCGCAACACAGCCTTCAGCTTGTACCGAAATACGTTTAAGGCCATGGATCAGCTGCATTATCTCAAATTACCTTATACCCAAAAGCGGCGGATTATACCCTATTGCGA
This sequence comes from Pleionea litopenaei, assembly GCF_031198435.1. Taxonomy (GTDB): domain Bacteria; phylum Pseudomonadota; class Gammaproteobacteria; order Enterobacterales; family Kangiellaceae; genus Pleionea; species Pleionea litopenaei. The sequence goes on along the minus strand of NZ_CP133548.1, from coordinate 309,807 downwards.
GATCGCGCAACAGAGTTCACTCAGATTTAACGTCCTTAATTCGAAAGCCTAATATAAACAAAGTGACTAAGTAGCTGCCAGCGCCCAACACGATGAGCCAAACCAACTGCCAACTGCGTTCAAAAGTCGACTGACTTTGCCAAGTTTCAATCGCAGGTTGTGACCAATATATCGCGCTGATCATAACCGCTGCACTAAGCAATGCTCGCGCACTCCACCAGAACCAACGGGAAGACATAACCAAGGTTCCATTACGCACCAAACCACCCCAAAGTAGACCTGCATTAACCGTCGCAGAAACAGCCGTTGCTACTGCAAGCCCGACGTGTCCATAAGGTTTAAATAGCAACAAATTCATCACCATGTTGACCACCATAGCGACGATACCAATTTTCACGGGAGTACGAGTATTTTGCTTCGAGAAATATCCGGTCGCCAGAACCTTAATGAACATAAAACCGAGCAAACCAAAAACATAAGCTTGTAAGCTGTACGAAGCCATTGCAGCATCATCGAGTGTAAAGCTTCCGTGCTGAAAAACGGTTAGCATCACAGGCTCGGCTAGCATAAATAAACCCACGGCTGCCGGAAGCCCGATAAGTAAGACCATATGCAGTGCCCAATTGAGCAATCGGCTCATGGTTTCACTCTGATTACCCGCATGTTGCCGCGACAAGCTCGGCAATATAACCGTAGCGATGGCAATACCAAAAATGCCCAACGGAAACTCCAACATGCGATCCGACAAATACAACCAAGTGATACTGCCGGTCACCAGAAATGACGCAATCACGGTATCTAATAGCAGGTTAATCTGCGAAACCGAGACCCCAAATAAGGCAGGGATCATCAACTTTAAAACTTTGCGAACGCCACTGTCTTTCCACCCCCAGCTCGGTTTGACTAAATACCCTTGACGCCATAAAAAAGGGAGGTGCATTAATAACTGCAAGACACCCGCAATAAATATTGCCCACGCTAATGCTTCCACCGGTTCAGCCAACAACGGCGACACCCAAATAGCGGCAAAGATAATGCATAAATTCAGTAACACTGGAGCAAAAGCAGGCACTGCAAAGCGCCCCAGAGAGTTTAATACGCTCCCAGCGAATGCGGTCAAACTAATAAAGAAAATGTAGGGAAAAGTAATTTTTAATAAGTCTGAGACCAACTCATATTTGTAGGTCTCTCCTTTTTCAATAAACCCATACCCAAAAATGCCACCAATAACCGGTGAACCGACCACGCCGATCACCGTAACGACTAACAGCACGCCGCCTAAAGTACCTGCGACTTTACTGGTCAGGTGTAACACAGCTGTCTTGTCTTTTAATTGTTGATACTCGCTCAACACCGGAACGAAGGCTTGCGCAAAGGCTCCCTCTCCGAAAAGTCGTCGTAAAAAATTGGGTATTTTTTGCGCCACCAAAAAAACATCGGTAGCGGCTTGAGCACCAAGCACATTAGCGATCACTATGTCACGAACCAACCCGAGTATGCGCGACAATAACGTCATGACACTAACGATGACTCCCGACTTCAATAAACTGACTTTTTGCAACGCGGGTTATCCTTTCGTACCACTCTCAAATGTATATGAGTCAAAATTGAATAAAAGTTCATAAGAAAAAGCCCCTGAACAAGTCAGAGGCTTTCTAACACGATGTGAATTAAACCGTGTAATTAGCTCAACGACAAGCCATTATTGCGCTCGTTTTACCGTTGTTTCAATAACGGCCTCAACACGACGGTTTTTAGCACGACCTTCCGCAGTAGAATTATCAGCGATCGGCTTAGATTCACCGTAGCCTTTCGAACTGACTCGAGAGCGAGCTAAGCCATAGTTACTGACTAAGTAATCGGCAACGGCTTGCGCTCGTTTTTCAGATAACCACTGGTTGTAAGTATCTTTACCAATGCTGTCTGAGTGCCCTTCCACGACTAAATTCGTATCTGGATATTGCTTCATAAATTCAGCGACTTCAGCGAATTCTTTATTGAACGATGACTGAATGTCGCTGCTGTTATTCGCGAACTTGACGTTCAAGGTAATGCGAACCGTTTCATCAAGCATCAAACGACAACCCTTGCCGTCGACTTTCGCGCCAGCTGGTGTTGCTGCACAAGCATCCTTAGAATTAGGTACACCGTCACCATCGCTGTCGAGCTCACAGCCACGAGGATCAACAACAATACCTGCCGTTGTACCAGGGCATTGATCTACATCGTCAAATACACCGTCATTATCAGAATCTAAACGGGTATTTTTTGTGACAGCTTTCGTTTCTACCGCTTTGACCGGAACCGGTGCTGGATCTGAGCCACCAAAGTTCATTGTGATACCTAGCACTAACTGTGTGTCGTAACGCTTGGTCGTGTCATCACGAATGACGCCAAATTCACCGCGCCAACTGAAAAAACTGTTCAGCTCGTCTTCAAAGCCTAACCCTAAACGACCAATATCAGACTCATTCCAGCCACCGCCAGCGGTTTCATCATCAAAAGTATAACGACCAATACCCAAACGTAAGTAAGGTCCACCTTTTGAGTCATTGGCAAAGTAGTGCATGTAGTCTAATGACGTCAGAATCATATCTTCGTCACCAAAACCAATGGCATCATTAGGGTTCAGTTTGTTGTAACTCAATTGAAACGCTGAATTGCGGGTAACCATAAACCCAAGCTCGGCACCAATCACATCGCTTTCGTCGAGAATATTGCTCATTATGGGAGCATTGTCTTCACTGCTAGAGTGAAAGTCTTGCACCCCACCTAATATGGTGAAATAAACGTTTCTATCGACTTCTGCATGTACATTAATACCTGCTGCCAGAACTGCTGCTCCAAGCAAATACTTCTTCATTTTTTGTCTCCTGGTGAATGAGGCCTAACTTTATGTTTTTAAACTTCTCTCAGCTCCAAGCAAATCCTTAAAGAAATCATCTTAGACGACGGCTTAAAACCTCTAGGTGTGCATATTAGCACTTGTCAGTCCAGTCACCAATAAAATCGCACAATTATCCTGCAGTTAACTTGACATAACTCACGAAAACAGGCATAGTTCGCGGCCTTAAATTTCTGGATCGCAAACGAATTTGCAGGAGTATAACCTTGGCTAACATCAAATCCGCCAAAAAACGAGCGCGTCAATCAGAAGCTCGTCGACAGCATAATGCAAGTCGTCGTTCTATGTTGCGCACGCAATTGAAAAAAGCACTGACTGCGATCAGCGGCGGTGATAAAGAAGCTGCTCAATCAGCTTTTGTTAACGTCTCAGGTGTTCTTGACCGAGCAGCAAGCCGTGGTCTTATCCACAAAAACAAAGCTGCCCGTCATAAGAGTCGCTTAGCTGCCAAAGTTAAAGCAATGGCATAAGTGCTTGACAGCATTATAAAAAAACCGGCTATTGCCGGTTTTTTTATGCCTAAATACGGTCGGCTAACACGTAGATAGCGGGTTAGCCAAAGCGTTACTCTTCTTGACCACCCCAATCTTCTTGCGACATAAACGGCGGCGGCGCAATCGGCTCGAGAACTTCATTCGGATCTTGCTCTGACTTGCCACCTTGCCCTTTCTTCGCTTCTACATGCTCTAAAATAGCCCAGACCAACTCGTCACAACCATCACCCGTGGCGGCAGATATCGAGTACACCGGCCCATCCCACGCTACTTGCTTTAAAAATTCAGCACAGCTCTCCGCTGCTCTCTCGGCTAACAAGTCCATTTTATTGAGAACTAGCCAGCGCGGCTTTTGAGTAAGCTCTGGCTCGTCCGACTCCGTAAATTTAGCCACTTCTTCTTCTATGGCATGAAAATTACTCACCGGATCAGATTCATCAAAGGGCATCAAATCTACGATGTGCAATAGCAATTCTGTTCGAGCTAAATGCTTTAAAAAGCGCACACCTAGGCCGGCACCCTCGGAAGCACCTTCAATGACACCAGGAATATCAGCAATCACGAAACTGCGATGAGCTTCGGGGTTCACAACGCCTAAATTAGGAATTAATGTGGTGAATGGGTAGTCCGCAACTTTTGGTTTCGCCGCAGACACTTGACGTATAAACGTAGACTTGCCCGCGTTGGGTAATCCTAATAATCCGACATCGGCCAAAACTTTCAGCTCTAATTTTAATTCGCGACGTTCACCCTCGGAACCAGGAGAAGTCTGCCTTGGAGCACGGTTAACACTGCTTTTGAAACGCGTATTACCCAAACCATGCCATCCGCCATGGGCGACTAATAAGCGTTGTCCAGGTTCTTTTAGATCACCTATGCGCTCATCAGTATTGGCATCAATAACGATGGTTCCAACCGGCACTTTTAGAACTTTGTCGGCTCCTTTCGCACCTGTACAGTTGCCGCCACGTCCATTTTCACCGCGCTCAGCTTGATAGAAGCGTTCGTACCGATAGTCGACTAACGTATTTAATTCATTGTCGGCGACTAAATAAACACTGCCGCCATCGCCGCCATCACCACCGTCAGGACCTCCTTTCGGAATGTACTTTTCACGGCGAAAGCTACAACAACCGTTTCCACCGTCACCAGCGGCAACTTTGATGGTGACTTCGTCGACAAATTTCATAGGACTTAACTCTCATTCAAATCGGTTGATAAGCAATATTCTCACAAGGCTACTTAGTATAACGAGTAATCTTAACAACCTACAAAAAAGCCCCGCAAGTGCGGGGCTTTCGCAACACTAAAGATCGTCTACAAGTTACGCTGGAATAACGCTAACTGTACGACGATTGTTACGACCAGCTACGGCAAATTTGATTTGACCGTCAACTTTCGCAAACAAGGTATGGTCGCGGCCAATACCTACATTTTCACCTGGGTGGAACTGAGTACCACGTTGGCGAACTAGAATACTTCCAGCAGAAACAACTTCACCGCCGAAACGTTTAACACCAAGGCGTTTCGATTCTGAATCGCGACCGTTACGGGTACTACCACCAGCTTTCTTATGAGCCATGAGTTTACTCCTGCTTTATTAACCGTTAATTCCAGTGATTTTCACTTCTGTGAACCACTGACGATGCCCCATTTGTTTCATATGGTGCTTACGGCGTTTAAATTTAATAATCTTAATTTTCTTGTGACGACCTTGTGAAACCACTTCTGCGGTTACTTTCGCGCCATCAACGTAAGGTGCGCCAACTTTAACGTCTGCGCCGCTGCCAACCATTAATACTTTATCGAAATCGATTGTTGCGCCAGTTTCGGCTTCAATCTTTTCTAGTTTAATCGTTTGACCTTCTTTAACACGGTGTTGTTTACCACCGCTTTGAAATACTGCGTACATGAGTTACTCTCCAGTCGTACCCCGAAACAATGGTGCCAGTAGAGACACTACCAAGCTTGTTAACCAGCTGCGAGGGCGTTCAATTCAATCGGAATTATCCGAGGGGCGCGAATTATAAGAGGTTTAGCAGATTAAGGCAAGCATATTGCCAGCTAAATCCCTGAAATAATGCAGCTTTGACAGGATTCGCGGCTCTATCCGAATTTACCCTTGACCAGAAGGTCTGGGCACCCTAGCATGCAACCCCATCACTTTGAACCAATAAAGATAATTAAATCAACCCGATGTCTAATTCTGCACCCTCTTTTGCTGCGATTAAAGAACTGATCGAAACCGATATCAACGCGACCAATCAGTTGATTTATCAAGAACTTAAATCTGATGTTGCGCTGATCAATCAGCTTGGCTTTTACATTGTAAATAGTGGCGGAAAACGACTTCGCCCTTTGCTGGTACTATTAGCAGCCAATGCGGTCGGCTATCGTGGCCAGGCACATCATACAGCTGCGGCCATCATCGAGTTTATTCATACCGCCACCCTTTTACACGATGATGTCGTCGACGACTCAGACTTACGTCGAGGCGAAAAAACCGCCAACGCTTTGTTTGGCAATGAAGCAAGCGTACTGACCGGCGATTTTCTTTATTCCAGAGCGTTTCAGATGATGGTTCGAGTCGACTCTATGGCGGTCATGCAGTTATTGGCGAACACCACCAATTTAATCGCTGAAGGCGAAGTGCTTCAATTAATGAACGTTAACGAGCCCGATTTAAGCGAAGACGATTACTTCGAAGTCATTCGACGTAAGACGGCAATTTTGTTCGCCGCCGCTTGTGAACTAGGCGGCATACTGAGTCAAGATGAAGCCTTGCGCCAACCATTGCACGATTATGGGCTGAATTTAGGAATGGCTTTTCAAGTCGTGGATGATTTATTGGATTATTTTTCTGACGCAGAGACCATGGGAAAGAACGTTGGCGATGACTTAGCCGAAGGTAAACCCACGCTGCCACTCATGTATGCCATGCAACACAGCAATGACGATGATGCACAATTGATTCGCCAAGCAATCGTCGAAGGAAGTAAAGAAAACATCGGCAAAATATTGCAAATCATTGAAAAAAGTGGCGCCCATCAATACTGTCGCAAGCGGGCTGAAGACTTCTCTGATCAAGCGAAGGCGGCTTTAGCTTCACTCGATGAGAGTCCCTTTAAACAAGCCCTGATGGATCTCGCCGATCTCGCATTAGGTCGCCAGTCTTAGGCTGACAACCTAAAGCTTGGCGCTGGTTAGCTCAGCTTAGAAGAGCTTATTGTGCTGTCCAGCCGCCATCAAGCAACAATGCCTGAGCGGTTATATTTTTCGCAATCGGGGCTGCAAAAAAATCACACGCAGCGGCAATTTCTGCAATATCAATAAACGACTTTTTGGGCATTGGACGCAGCATGATTGTGTTAATAACGTCTTCTTCGCTGATCCCATGTTCCGCAGCTTGTTGTTGAATTTGCTTTTCAACGAGCGGAGTTTTTACATAGGCAGGACAAACCGTATTGATCGTAATATCTTGCTCAGCAAGTTCTAAAGACAAAGACTTCGCCATTCCCAACAAGCCGTGTTTAGCTGCGATATAGGCCGTTTTATAGGGCGATGCAACGACCGAATGCAATGATCCAATATTAACGATTCGGCCAAAGTTAGATTGCTTCATGTGAGGTAAGAAAGCTTGGGTTACACGAGCGACGCCAACCAACATCACTTGTATTAAAAGATTCCACCGTTCCATCGGAAAATCTTCTAGCTTAGCGACATGTTGAATGCCTGCATTGTTGATCACGATTTGCGGCATTGTTAGTGGAGCATCGGTTTGCCGTGCTTTTGCTTCAATTTGTGCCTTTAGAGCATCAACCGATTCTTGCGAGGTAACATCTAATGGAAAAAACTCACAAGGATAATTGGCTAATAATTCTTTTGCATGGGTTAATTGCTCATCATTTAGATCGGTCACAATCACTGAGTGACCATTTTTCGCAAAGTGCTCAGCGACACCTAAACCAATACCACTGCCTGCGCCAGTAACTAATACAGTTGCTTTCATAAAGCTCTCATAAACTAAAAAATCTGTCAGACGTCTAGCATGACAAATAACCGCAGCATCCATGAACTGTACTATAGTACTAAAGCCCCTAATTTTTTGACCGTATGGACTGATTCTTGGTTATCATAATCTCATTCATCATGAGCGTTTTAATTGTCAGATGATACTTTTTAAAGCTTACCATTTTTAATCGTTATCGCCGTTTAAAAGAGCAATCTGATAAAGCATTGCCGCTTTAAAATATAAACTCTTTAAAAAGTCGACGCTTTAAAATGACGAACAGACGATCGAAAAGTTGAACTAGTCACCATTGAACTAGTCACCATGATGAAGTGATTCACTCGATGCCATAAAAAATTAGGAACCGCCAATGTCTAGTGCTCAACGATTTTATCGACAATTATCATCGACTCTTGTTAACCACTGCTCGACAACCCTTGCAGCTTTTTCACTGGTTATTGCACCCTACTCTGTGGCGAGCCAACACGCACACAAAGCGCAAGTAGAGGCACCATCAACGACCTCCATTGAGTATCAATTAGCACAACCTTGGCGCAAAGAAATACGCGACAAAGACAATGATTTATTATTGGCAGGCTTGTCGGTGCACGAATTACAAAGCAGTTCTGCGCCCCCGGTTCATAAATTGCGAGCATTAGCTTACTACACCAACATACGAGCCTTGTTAGATGTGTCGAACGACGGAGGCTTTGGTCGACTGTACGCAAAACACCTCGACCAACCGATAACCGGTGTTGAATATCTGGCCGAGATAGCGCCAACGAACAGTCGCGCGAGTGCGGTATTTTCGATACAAATACCCAAAAACTTTAATCTCAAACAACCCTGTCTCGTGGTCGCTCCTTCTTCAGGCTCGCGAGGAGTTTACGGCGCCGTTGGTGTCAGTGGATTTTGGGCTTTAAATAAAGGTTGCGCAGTCAGCTATACCGACAAAGGAACCGGAACCGGTTTTTACTTTACCGAGCTGAAGAAGCAGTTACGACTAGACGGCGAAGTTGAAACCGCAACTTCCGAGTGGGTAAACCTCGCAGGCCAACCAAAAGAGCATGCCAACCATTGGGTGGCAACGCGTCACGCACACTCTGGAAAAAACGTCGAAAAAGATTGGGGGTATTACACGCTTGTTGCAGCCGATCTTGGCATACAAGCCATTAATGATCATTTTAAACGTCAACTTACTGCACAAGATGTCTGGGTAGTTGCATCAGGCATATCCAACGCTGGTGCCGCCGTATTGGCAGCGACCGAGCAAGATGACTACCAATTGATTGACGCAACGATGGCCGGAGAGCCCAACGTCACGCCACCGGTTAAACAACTAGCGCTGCTCGATCTGCGGCTTGCTAAACCCGAACCAAAACAGTTTAGGGTCAACCAAGGCTATTTCACTTTTGTTCATCAGAGCCTGTATACACCCTGCGCAAACTACGCAGTTATTCCGGACTTACCAGCAACCATGGTATTTAAAAAGCAAGCCGAAACCGCTTGTGATTGGTTGTATCAAAGCGGCTTAACATCAGCGAAAACCACCTCAGAGCGCGCCATGTTTGCACAACAGCAACTCATCGCAATGGGAGTAACGCCCTCTGCGCTGGGGTTAGGACCTATTTATACAACGATGGGTATTTGGCCAGCACTTAACGCCAACTACGCATCGGCATACAGTCGCAGTCAATTGTTTGGGGACCCTTGCGGAACAGCTTATCAAAGCGACGACATATTCACCGTTAATCAACCGTCAGAAGCGCAGCTGAAAAAAGTTTGGGCTTTGAGCAGCGGCATTCCTCCAACCGCCGGCATTCGCATTGGTCAGTACCGGAATATTGCTTCGCAAGTACCAAGCCTAAAGGGCTTACCAAACAACATTGTACAAACTTTGTGCTACAACGCATGGACCTTTCCGGAGTTGCGAACAACATTAAAGTTTGAGGATTTTTTCTCTAATGCGAACGATCAAGCGCTTCGCCAAGGACTCTCTGAGATCCGTTACACAGGTGATTTACGCGCGACACCAACCATTATTGTTCATGGACAAGCCGATCGCCTCATTCTCCCTAACCATACGTCTCGCCCTTATTTCTGGTTGAATCGTACGGAGCACCGCAACATATCCCAGTTAAGTTACATTGAAGTTGTCTCTGGCCAACACTTTGACGCTTTGCTGCAATACCCACCATACAACCAGATACTGGCTCCACTTCATGGTTACTTCGAAGAAGCGCTTGAAAGCTTGTGGCAACAGAAGTACGAACAAAAGCCACTGCCTCGTTCAGGCATTATCAAACCCCAGATGCGGCAACTAAAAAACGCTGCACTTGAGCCCCTAAGCCAAGAGCATCTACCGAGCCTTTTTGACTCCGTTGCTGTGTTTTCGGCTGAAAAAGACCGGTTGGTTATTCGAAACCTTAAAGACTAAAGCAGACCATAACCACGACCTCAATTGAGGTCGTGGTTAAACAAGTATCAGAAGAAACTTTTCCAAATTTCCGCTTTTATAACTCAGCGCGTTAACAACCCTTACTGGTCGGAATATTCATCGCATAAAAAATATGATAAAAGGTCTTCTTAGGAAGGTGAGTTTTCATTTTTTAGCGGGTCATTAGACGTTGAGATTTGTTCGCGATGCGACGTCCAATGTGTTGAAAATAAGACTTATTCGCAATACACACGCCAAGACTAAAAAGCTGTAAAGGAAGAAAGTACGAGTGAAACCTACAGACATAAACAACCCCGAATATTTTCATAAGGTGGTTGATTGCCAGTACGCCTGTCCGGCGCACACACCTGTCCCAGAGTACATTCGATTAATTGCTCGAGCACGTTACTCCGACGCTTATATGATTAACTGGGAGTCTAATGTATTTCCCGGTGTTCTTGGCCGAACCTGCGACCGCCCTTGCGAGCCTGCTTGTCGTCGCGGACGTGTCGATGAAGAGCCCGTTGCCATCTGTCGTCTTAAACGTGTCGCTGCCGACAATAAAGATGACGTAAAAGACCGAATGCCGACCATTCCCGAAACTAAAAATGGCAAGCGTGTTGCGTTAATCGGCGGCGGACCAGCCTCATTAACCGTTGCTCGAGACTTAGCACCTCTTGGTTACAGCATTGACTTATACGACGCACAGCGCAAGGGCGGCGGCTTTATGCGAAGCCAAATCCCCTCTTTCCGATTGCCCGAAAAAGTTCTCGACGAAGAAGTGAACTACATCTTAGATATGGGCATTAGCAGTCATTTCGACCATTATGTCGATAGTCTTAAATCGGTTCTCGACAAAGGGTATGATGCCGTTTTTATTGGCACAGGTGCACCACGCGGAAGAGATTTGAATAAATTACCTGGACGTCAAGAAGGCGATGCCAATATTCATGTTGGCATTGAATGGCTGGCCAATGTTGCTTTCGAACATACCAAAAAAATTGGCGAAAAAGTATTGGTGCTTGGCGGTGGAAACACAGCGATGGATTGCTGCCGAACCTCAAAACGAATCGGCGGTAAAGACGTAAGAGTTGTAGTAAGAAGCCCCAAGTCAGAAATGAAAGCATCACCTTGGGAAATCGAAGATGCCGAACATGAAGACATTCCTATTTATGAAAACCACTCGCCGAAAGAATTCGTTGTCGAAAATGGCAAATTAGTGGGCATGAATTTTGAAGTCGTAGAGCCACACTATGACGAGAATGGGAAGCGACGTCTTGAGCCAACCGGTGAAATAGTATTCATGGAGTGCGATGATGTCTTAATGGCCATTGGGCAAGAAAATGCGTTTCCGTGGATCGAGCGAGACCTCGGCTTAGAATTCGGCGAATGGGATATGCCCGTTGTCGATGAAACCACCTTCCAGTCTACCTTACCCAAAGTGTTCTTTGGTGGCGATGCGGCTTTTGGTCCAGAAAATGTTATTACGGCGGTCGCGCATGGCCACCAAGCAGCGATTTCTATCGACTTATTTTGTCATGGCTCAAGTGTTCTTGAACGTCCAGCGCCAGGTACTAACCTACTCACTCAAAAAATGGGTTTCCACGAATGGACCTACGACAATGCAGTCAGTGATGATGATCGCTTTATCGTTCCACTTGCCGATAAGTTAACGGCATTGTCAGATCGAAAGCTCGAGGTCGAATTAGGTTTCGACTTGCAGCAAGCTTATGATGAAGCTGAGCGATGTTTAAATTGTGATGTGCAAACCGTCTTTACGGAAAACAAATGCATCGAATGTGATGCGTGCGTTGATATCTGTCCGACCGACTGCATTAACTTTATCAATAATGGTGAAGAAGATGATTTACGCAGTCGACTAAAAGCACCTGCTGACAATGACTCACAAGATCTTTACGTTTCGAGCGACCTAAAAACGGGGCGCGTTATGGTTAAAGATGAAAACGTGTGTTTGCATTGTGGCTTATGCGCGGAACGCTGCCCTACCTCTGCGTGGGATATGCAGAAATTTTTATACACAGTAACTAAAGCAGGACAAGATAAAGAGGCCGCAACCCCATGCACAAAATAGCAGCAGTTAATGATTTTGTCATAAAGTTTGCCAATATCAATGGTACCGGATCAGCCAGTGCGAATAACATGTTCGCCAAAGCAATTTTTCGCTCCGGCGTTGCGGTAACTCCAAAAAATATTTTTCCATCAAATATTCAAGGTTTACCGACTTGGTATGAAGTTCGAGTGAACGACAAAGGCTACTTAGGTCGCCGCGGCGGTGTTGACTTTATGGTTGCCACCAATGGCCAAACCATGATGCAAGACTTTGATGAAGTATTACCCGGTGGTTACTTCTTATATGACAACAGCAAACCTCTTGCACCAAAATATCAACGCGACGATATTCACTTAATTGGCATCCCGCTCACCGAAATTTGTATTCAAGAGTACACCGATCCACGACAGCGTCAGTTATTTAAAAACATCATTTATGTTGGCGCCCTCTCGTATTTATTGAATATCGAATTTGAAGTTTTTCAACAATTGGTTCAAGACCAGTTCAAGGGGAAAGAAAAACTGATCACCCCGAATATCCATGCGCTTGAGCTAGGTTATCGATACGCACAAGAGCATTACTCTGACACCTGCGAATTATCCATCGAACGCCGTGATATGAATAAAGGAAAAATACTGGTCGACGGTAACACTGGCAGCGCTCTCGGCGCAATTTATGCTGGTGCCACCGTTGCCGGCTGGTACCCTATTACCCCATCAACTTCAGTGGTCGATGCGTTTGAAAAGTATTGCAAACGATTGAGAATCGATCCCGCCAATGGCATGAAAAACTATGCCATTGTGCAAGCAGAAGATGAGCTTGCGGCCATGGGAATGGTATTAGGTGCCAGCTGGAATGGCGCACGCGCCTTCACGGCAACCTCAGGCCCTGGCGTGTCCTTGATGGCCGAGTTTTTAGGACTGGCCTATTTTGCTGAAATTCCTGGCGTCTTGATAGACGTACAGAGAACCGGACCATCGACAGGTATGCCAACTCGCACTCAGCAATCCGACGTTTTAGCGGCCGCTTATGCGTCACATGGCGATACCAAACATATATGTTTGTACCCAGCGAATCCGAAAGAATGTTTTGAAATGTCATTTCAGGCATTTGAATTGACGGAATACTTTCAAACGCCGGTCATCATTCTCAGTGACCTTGACTTGGGTATGAACGACAACCTTTGCGATGAATTTGAATGGGATGATTCCGTTCAATATCATCGCGGAAAAGTTTTATCGGCCGATGAACTTGATAACTTGCAAGAACGTTGGGGCCGCTATTTAGACACCGATGGAGAAGGCATCGGTTACCGAACGATTCCAGGTACTCACGCAACCAAAGGCAGCTACTTTACACGGGGTTCATCGCATGATGAATACGCTGCCTACACGGAAAGTTCAGAAGCCTATGTGCGCTCAATGCAGCGACTAGAGAAAAAATGGGAAACGGCAAAAACACGCGTTCCAAAACCAACGATTACAGCGGCAAAAGAAGCCACTCGATTTGGCGCCATTTATTTTGGTACCTCAACCGATGCGGCTCTAGAAGCCATCGATATGCTGGCTGAACAAAATATTGCGGTTGACGGATTACAGCTGAAAGCTTTTCCATTTACTGACGAGGTTGAAGGCTTTATTAAACAGCACGACTGTGTGTTTGTGATCGAGCAAAATCGCGATGCTCAAATGAAGTCCATGTTAGTCAACGAGTTGGCGATTGATCCAAATCACTTTGTTTCGATTCTTAACTATGATGGCATGCCAATCACCGCCACCTATATCGCAGAGCACTTTCACAAAGTACTCGATCAACACAACGTCACTCCCCTACATCAAGCGGATCGAGGATAGTAATTATGAGTTTTATTCGACCAAATATTCGACATCCACAATTAGCCGTGAATGATCTTGGCTACACGCGAGCCAACTATGAAGGCGCACTGTCAACACTGTGCGCGGGTTGCGGGCATGACAGTATTAGCGCAGCAATTTTACAATCTTGCTTTGAGTTGTCCATCGAGCCGCACAAAGTAGCAAAAATGTCAGGCATTGGTTGTTCATCAAAAACACCGGCTTACTTTTTAGGTAAATCTCATGGCTTTAACTCCGTTCATGGCCGTATGCCTTCGGTAGCAACCGGTGCTAACCTTGCCAATCGAGATTTAGTCTATATCGGCGTCTCTGGCGATGGTGATACGGCATCTATCGGGATGGGTCAATTTGCACATGTCGTTCGTCGTAACCTCAATATGGTTTATATTGTGATGAATAACGGCTGCTACGGTTTAACCAAAGGTCAAGATTCAGCGACGGCCGATCGCGGCTCAGCCAGTAAAAAAGGCATTCCTAACCCCTACTCAAGTATCGATTTATGTGAGACAGCCATTCAGTTGGGAGCAGGCTATGTTGCTCGCTCGTTCTCAGGAGACAAAGAACAATTGATTCCACTCATCAAAGCGGCGATTTCTCATCGCGGTTTTGCTTTGATTGATATTGTGAGTCCCTGTGTAACCTTCAACAATACACCTAAATCGACCAAAAGCTACGATCATGTTCGTGAGCACATGAATGCGACGGGAACCTTTGACTTTGTTCCACTGAAAGAAGAAATTACGACGCAATATGAACCCGGTAAAACTGAAGAAATTACCCTGCACGATGGCAGTGCTGTCCGGCTTCATAAAGCCAGTGAAAATTTAGATTTCAGTAGTCGACGTTCAGCCATGAACGAAATTGAAAAGCACAAAGAAAAAGGTGAAGTGTTAACTGGGCTGCTTTATTTGAACCCACAAACACCCGATACCCATGAACTTCTGGGTACAACCACAACACCTTTAAATCAGCTGCAGCAAGAAAAACTTTGCCCTGGCAGTCAAACCCTATCGTCAATCAACGAAAGTTTTCGATAGGCGTTTTTCCATCGCTTTGTTTTTATGAAGGGTCTATAAAGGCGAGAGTAAAAAATAAAGTCGATAGTAAAAAGCCAGCATTCGCTGGCTTTTTTTATTGCGAAAAAAAACCTGCGAATGAACGCAGGTTAATCACGAGTACACTAATTTATTTATCCGCTTGATGAGAGTTTTAGGAATAATGATTAGTCGTTAACTCTAAACTGGCTCGATAGCAAATCTATCGAGCCCGATTTTTTTAGAACAGATCGATTTGTTAGAACTGATAACCAAACGACAAAGATACCGTTCTAGGATCGCCATAGTAAGCAATCAATGTATTATCTCCACCTAACCCAGGAGTGTACAAACTTATATCGGTAGGATCAGAAGGGTCAGGCGTTACGAATTGATAACCACCAATTTTATACTCTTCATCGGTTAAGTTTTTGATATGTAATCCAACGGTTAAGTTACTCGTATTGCTGTACCAGTTAACGCCTAGATTAACTAAACCATAACCGTCTTGCGTCAGTAATGAATCTTCTTCAAAGAGTACGTAGTCGCCTCGATAGTAGTAACCACCGTTCACAACAAAGTCTCCCATAGACGATTCAAATACATACTTTGCATTTAAGTTCATGGTCAGGTCAGGCGTGTTGGCAATCGTAAATCGATCCGACTTGTCGAACGGAAGTCCAGTATTCGGATCGGTATCGATAACTTCTTTAAAGTCTGAGTCTATGTATCCAAACGCAGCTTCTAAGGTCAAGTTGTCAGAAGCAACATAAGTTAATTCAGCCTCTAGACCCGACGCTTCAGAAAGACCGATATTACCTAACCGTTGATTTAAGTCAGCGGCATTATCACCAGGTAAAACAGAGATATACTGACGATCTTTATGCTCTAACATAAACAAAGTTACGTTGGCACGAAAGTTATCACCCCAATCACTTTTCATACCGACTTCAAATGAATTAACAACTTCTGGATCGGCCGCTGGTTCGGCGGTTGATGCTCGCGGATTAAAGGTACCTGACTTAAAGCCCTCGGCATAGCTGGCGAAAAGCATAATATCGTCACTGTATTGATACTCGACACCTATGCGAGGAGTAAAGCGAGACCAATCATCCGAGTCGTTAAGAACCACAGGAACCAGTTCTCCCGCAGGACGAACATAACCAGGCACCCAACCGCTGTACGGATAAACCGTAGCGAACACAAGTCCATTACGCACTACGGCGGCTTTTTCATCTTTGGTATATCGAATGCCTGCGGTCATCGACCATTGTTCATCTAAATCAAACGACGTCTGGGCGAAAACTGCATTGCTTTGCGAATGACTGCAACCTGAAACCTCTCGTGTCAGACTTGGCAACGATAATGATTGACCATACTCTTCTAAAATGGCATCAAACACACCACAAGATTCAGCGTTGTAATAGTAGTATCCCGCGACGACTTTTAAGCCATCGGTACTGTAATTGTATTGCAACTCTTGAGTTTGTTGCTCATCATCGTATACCGCAGGTACATCAAATATTCTTAATGCCGTATTATCAAAATCGATATTGGTCGGCGAGTAATTTTCACGCGATGCGACGATGTATTTAATCGATGAATTTTCATCGATTAACCATTCACTGGTTAAGCTAAACCCTTCTACTTCGACCTTGTTAAAGGTAGGCAAGCTGGTATAAGAGTCGTATACACTATCAGGTACTGGAGCATTGGTTAATAAGCTCGGTAATAAGCGATAACCGCCTTTAGCGTTTGAATCATCGACCGTTTTATCCCACTTTGCTCGGAAAAATAAACTTTCTGTTGGTCGATACTCCATGGTTAATCGAGTAGCCGCCACATCTTTATGATAATTTTCTAAATCTTGACCGGGTAAATCCAATTCTAAAAATTCACCAAAACCGTCTCGATTGAGTGACGCCGCACCAAAGCCTACGTAAAAATTGCTGGCGACCGGAATTTGACCCGTCACCTTAACGTCGCGTTGATTAAAACTTCCGATGGTTGCGCGAGCACCAAACTCTGCATCGCCGGTCATTTCTATCGTTACATACTTAACGGCACCGCCGATGGTATTTTTCCCGTACAAGGTTCCTTGTGGTCCGCGCAATACTTCAACACGCTCAATGTTTAGAATATCTAAAACGGCGCCTTGTGGTCGAGCGATGTAAACATCGTCAATATAAATACCAACACCTGGCTCATAACCCCATAAAGGATCTTGCTGACCAACGCCTCGAATAAATGCTGTCATTGTCGAGTTGGTCCCGCGACTTTTTTGCAATGTGGTGTTGGGCGAAAAACGTTGTACTTCAGTAATCAGCTCGACACCATTTGCCTCAAGCTCAAGATCGCTTAACGCGGTAATTGCAACAGGCACTTCCTGCAGATTTTCAACTGAACGACGAGCTGTGACAGTCACCACTGGAATTTCGGCTTTCTTAACTTTCTTATCCTTCTGGTCTTCTTGTGTGTCTTCAGCAGCGAGCACACTTCCTGAGCAGATAGTGGCTACTGATAACGCCAATACTTTCCAGCGAAAAGACTTATTATTCATATTATTTACCTTTTACGAGTCCTAGTTTAACGGATACTCGCCACCTTACCGCAACAAGTTAAAGAAAGAATCAGTACCATAGTACTATAGGACTTACACCCGCCTTATAGCAGACTCTCCGTTGCCTATTGAAACATACATCCAAGGAAATTCAATGTTAAGTCTGATTGGGTTAATCGGTGGTCTGCTGTTACTCATTGTATTAACGATACGTGGTATGAATTTATTGATCGCTGCTCCTCTGTGCGCACTCGTGGTTGCGCTAACCGGAGGACTCGACTTACTAAGTCTCAGTGATACAGCCTTCGTCAATCAGTATATGGGTGGCTTTGCTGGCTTTGTTCAATCTTGGTTTTTAATGTTTTTACTCGGCTCACTATTTGGCAAAGTCATGGAAGACACTGGCTGCGCGCAAAGCGTCTCGCACTATTTGGTGGAAAAACTTGGAGCAAAGTACGCGGCGCTCTCTATTGTTTTATCTTGTGCCATTTTGACCTATGGTGGCGTCAGCTTATTCGTGGTTGCCTTTTCAGTTTACCCAATGGCACTCGCGTTGTTTCGAGAAGGCAACCTGCCGCGACGATTCATTCCAGCGACCATGGCATTTGGCTCGGTCACCTTTACGATGACTTCAGCCGGCTCACCAGAAATTCAAAATTGGATCCCTATTAAATATCTAGGCACCGACCATCTTGCCGCATGGGAAGTCAGTTTGGTCGTCGCATTATTCATGGCCGCGTTCGGATATTGGTGGTTAACCTTTATGATCAAACGAGCCCTTGCTCGAGGTGAAAGTTTTGACGCCCGAGCTCACGATCCAAAAGAGCGAGAAAAGAGTTTGCCACACCCAGCAAAAAGCTTGTTACCTTTATTAGTCGTACTCATTGTTTCGTTTATCTTTCATGACTCACTGAAACAAAACGCCTTGATACTCGCATTGTTAGCCGGAAGCATTACCGCTTGGATCACTAACTTAAAATTTGTCCATAATTTAAATCATGCTCTTGGCGAGGGAACCACAGGCGCATTATTAGCCATTGGAAACACGGCCGCAGTGGTGGGTTTTGGCAGCGTAGCTAAAGCCTCTCCAGCCTTCGCAGTGGCGGTAGAAACCATGACCTCAATTCCAGGCAATGAATTACTCGGCGCGGCACTGGCAGTCAGCGCAATTGCTGGACTTACTGGTTCTGCCTCTGGCGGACAAGCCATCGCTCTGCCAGTACTTGCTCCCCATTACATCGATGCGGGCGTCAACCCCGAACAATTGCATCGCGTTGTCGCCATTTCGTCTGGAGCGCTCGACTCACTACCGCACAATGGCTATGTAGTCACGACCATTAGAGCTATTTGTGGCGAAACACACAAAGCTGCTTATGGGCCGATGGCAGCGCTCACAGTCATCACGCCCCTTCTCGGTTTAGCGCTTGCATTAGCAATATTTATTATTTAAGTTAAGTACATCAATAAACCGACGAAAAGAAAACTTATAAGACCAAGTTAGTTAACCAATAAAGGCGATGAAATCTTTTTTAACTTATCGCCTTTTATTCGGTTTAACGCCTTCTTATTTCGCCAAAACGATGAGCCTGTCCATTGATATCTAGCTGGTTAATTATTGCTTGTTCTTTAATCTACATCGCACTTTTGTTTGCGATTGCCTATATCTTTGAGCGCCGTAAAACCACAGCCAAACACAATACCTGGGTATATTCTCTATCGCTTGCTATTTTTTGCACCAGCTGGGCGTTTTATGGCACCATTCAACAGGCAGCAAGTACGGGGTGGTTTTTTGCACCAACTTATGTTGGCGCGATTTTATTAATGTTTTTGGGTTGGCGTTTTTTAAGTAAGTTAGTCAGCGTCGGACAACATAACAATATCACGTCAATCTCTGACTTTATTTCTTCTCGATATGGAAAGTCTCAGCGATTAGCTGGCACTATCACCTTTATTGCTTTGGTCGCCTTAGTTCCTTATATCGCGCTCCAATTAAAGGCTTTAACAACCTCTTATACGTTGTTAACAGCCCCAAGCGTATTGCACCAATCATCGACACAAAACTTATATCAAGATGCAGCGCTCTACATCAGTCTATTAATGGCCTTATTTGCGATTGTTTTTGGAACCAGACGCGTTGATGCAACGGAACATCAAACCGGAATCATACATGCGGTGGCTTTTGAGTCGATCGTCAAATTGATCGCATTTATTGCACTGGGTATTTATGTTTGTTATCACTTTTTTGATGGCGTTAGCGATGTATTAGATAAAGCGCAAAGTATTCCAAAGATTCAATCCAATTGGCAGCAAAACTATTCTCCGATGCTTTTTTGGACTCATACATTGCTTGGTCTGCTCGCGATTTTCTGCTTACCCAGACAATTTCACGTACTTGTCGTAGAGAATAAAGACGTGCACGACGTAAAGCGTTCTCGGTGGATATTCAGTAGCTATTTACTGCTCATTAATATTTTTATTCTTCCTATCGCTGTCGCGGGTTTAATTTATTTCAATCATGAAAGCGTATCGGCTGATACTTTTATTCTGGCCTTTCCACTCAGTGAAGGTTCTGAGTTATTTGCCTTAATCGGCTACATTGGTGGTTTTTCAGCGGCCACGAGTATGATCATTATTGTCAGTGTTGTACTCAGCACCATGATCTCTAACGATATCATTTTGCCCTTAGCGATTCATTTTAAGTGGTTGAAAAATAGTCCCACACAGAATTTACAAAAGTGGCTATTAAGAATAAGAAGAGCCATTATCGTTGGTTTACTGCTCCTCGCTTTTATCTATTATCGAACCATTGCCAGTGCCTTTGAGTTAGCCTCGATAGGTTTATTGTCGTTTTCATTAGTAGCACAATTCGCACCTTCTATTATTGGCGCTATTTACTGGAAACAAGGAAATAAAGTAGGCGTTATCGCTGGCTTACTGGTCGGGATTGCAACCTGGATATATTTACTCCTCATTCCATCTTTAGCGACATCAGGCTATTTAGAGCAATCCGTATTGCACGAGCCTTGGTTTGGTATTGAATTTCTAGCACCAGGATTTTGGCTCAATGGTTCAATATTTGATTCGTTAACCTTAGGAGTCTTCTGGTCGCTCGCGCTCAATACGTTAACCTTTATATTTGTCTCTTTAAATGTTAAGCCGTCAGCCAGTGAAAAACTGCAAGCGCTGCAGTTTGTTGCACCTAGAGAGCTCACCGGACATGAAGAACAGATCTTTATTGAGAACAAAGTGACGCTCAAAGATTTGTTCAATCTGAGCGAGCGTTTTATCGGTGAAAAAAAGAATAAAGAGTTTATTCAACAACACTATGGCAATAACTCTCGCCGATACTTCAGTTCGACCATAGCCACCGTTAAAGATATTGAACTGTGTCAAAAACGGTTAAGCCGAGTCATTGGGGGATCATCTGCGCAAATCGTAATGGATACCGTTACCGGCAAAAAGAAAATGCCATTGCACGATGTGGTCGATATTGTTGATGAAGCATCGCAGGTCTTTACCTTTAACAGAGAGCTACTGCAGTCGGCCATGGAAAATATTAGCCACGGTATTAGCGTAATCGACCGAGATTTAAAGCTGGTGGCTTGGAACAAACAATATCAACAATTGTTCCACTACCCCGACGATCTGCTTACCGTTGGCCGTCCTATCGAAGATCTCATTCGCTTTAATGCAGAACAAGGATTATTCGGTGAAGG
This sequence comes from Pleionea litopenaei, assembly GCF_031198435.1. GTDB lineage: Bacteria > Pseudomonadota > Gammaproteobacteria > Enterobacterales > Kangiellaceae > Pleionea > Pleionea litopenaei. The sequence goes on along the minus strand of NZ_CP133548.1, from coordinate 288,707 downwards.
CGATCAAACCCACCAAGTCCGTAAACGACTTAACTACTTAAAAAATGCAGCGCCGCATACCTTTGAGCGCAAACATAATCAAGGCAAGGTTTTAAAAGTTCAAGGCAACCCAATGCCAGGAGGTGGCTTTGTAACGGTTTTTATCGATATTACTGAACTGCGACAGAAGCAAGAAGAGCTAGCAGAAATCAACTCATCTTTAGAAGAACGCGTCAGTCAGCGAACTTATGAACTTTTAGAAATTAATCAAGAACTTGATCATGCCAAGCACGAAGCTGACGAAGCCAATCAAAGTAAAACCCGCTTTTTAGCCGCCGCCAGCCACGATATTTTACAACCGATTAACGCGGCTTCTCTGTTTACCCAGGCGTTGCTCGAACAGCAAACTGAAAAGCCGATCGAGCAGCAACTAAAGATGATTAAAAAATCGCTATTGTCAGCCGATGAGTTGCTCAGTGACCTACTAGACATCTCTAAAATGGACGCAGGAGTAATTGAAGCTCGCATCGATTCTTTTCCGCTACAAAAGCTGTTTAATCAACTTGCCGCTGAGTTTTCAGTCATCGCAAAAAAGAAAAACATCCAGTTACGGGTTAGTAAAACCACGGCTTTGGTGAGCAGTGACAGTCAGTTACTAAAGCGCATTTTGCAAAATTTTCTAAGTAATGCCATCCGCTACACTCGTGAGGGAGGAAAAGTGTTACTCGGTGCTCGGCGTCGCCAAGACTCCGTCGAAATTCAAGTATTAGATAACGGCATTGGCATTGCTCCCGATAACCTATCCGCCATCTTCGAAGAGTTTACGCGCGCCGATCCTCACTCCTCGGCGCCCGGTCACGGCTTAGGGTTAGCCATTGTTCAACGATGTGCCACATTACTCGAACATTCAATCACAGTAGACTCAAAGCTGGGAAAAGGCAGCTGTTTCGGACTGTCATTACCGACTCAAGGGTTTCAAAGCGTATCACTGGATAATGAACAAGACACGATAGAATTGTCTGAAAAATCCATGTTTCATAATAAAGTCGCTCTTTGCATCGACAACGACGAGTCTATTCAAATGGCCATGCAGCAGTTGTTAGAGCAATGGGGTTTCAAAGTACATGTCGCGTCATCAAAAATTGAAGCCATTGAAATGGTCGCTGCCTTAAACATTGATATTTTATTGGTCGATTACCACCTCAATAACGGTGAACGGGGCATAGACGTCATTGAATCCATCCACGAAAGCCATTGGGTACCAGCCGTATTAATTACCGCTGACCGAAGCCAAGAAGTTAGCCAGGCTGCAATTGAGCTCGATATTCCTATCGCCTACAAGCCAGTTAAAGCCTTTCGTTTAAGAACCTTGTTGAAGAAAATATTGCTGTAGTTCATTCAAGACTGGAACCTATTCAATGGCCAACAACGCTCTAGTATGCTCGTTAGATTGATAAGCTCGTTCGCTCAACATCGAAACATGAATAACGATGATATGGGTACCGTTAAATCGATCCCTTTAAATCGATCCCTTTAAATCGATCCCGTTAAATCGACACTTGCGACTCAGTTACCTGCTGATAAATGATCCCGGCTTGAGTACGGTTATAAACATTTAACTTTTTAAGAATGGCAGAAACATGTTGCTTGATGGTTGTTTCTTGTATATTCAAATCAAACGCAATTTGCTTATTGAGCTTTCCGTCAGCAATCATAGCCAACACCCGCTTCTGCTGCGGCGTCATATTGCTGATCGTTACAAGATGCACGTCTTTTAATTCACCGTCATCAACGTCTTCATCCCAAAACTCTCCCTGCTCGAGCACTTCATTGAGCGCTTGGTTAAGCTGTTCCATAGAAGATGACTTAGTGATGAAGCCAGCCGCGCCGAGGGCTTTGACTTCGCGACGAGTTTGCCGATCATCGTGGCCAGAAATAACCACAACGACGACCTCTGGAAACTCACGGCATATGTCGGCTAAATGCAATTTGCCTTGTTGGCCCGGCATATTAAGGTCGATCAATGCGATATCGAAGTCTTTTTCGCGTAAGCGAGACAGCGTGTCGGGATAGTTTTCTGACTCGGTGATTTGAATCGACATGGGATGGAGCGATAAGGTCTGAACCAACGCCGAGCGAAACAATGGGTGGTCATCGGCCACTAAAATAGTCAAATCTTCCATCGAACAGTCCTATACAACAAGACGAATAGCTAAGATCTTACATTCTGAATAAGCCGCTGCCAATGCGCAATAGGTTTTAAACTGTACTTTGGTACTAATCTGTGACGACCAGCCAAACATTTCGATCTCCGTATAATTCGATCGCCGTATAATTCGATCGCAGTATAAATTGATGGCCAACACCTAGAATTACCAATCCCATCAAAAGATCACTCAGTGGGAATATGCCATCCCGCTAAAAAGCTCATTGAGTAACATTTTTGTAATAAAATTACAGCTTTTTCGCTATAACCAACGGATCAGAGTACCATTTCGGCTTATCAAAAATTCGTTAAAGATCCACTAAGCTACTGTTTCTACTTAGAATCACTGGTTATTTGGCGAAATAAATCTCAATATTCATTCAGTTAAACGCTGGATATGTGAAAGTAAATTACAACACAAGTTAACTTAACTCACTGTTTTTCTTCATTTTTTTCCCATAAAAATCTCGATTTACACTTTTTAACCTGATACAATCGCGCGCACTTTTTAGCCTAATCGAAATCTAATCGCCCGAGGAAGTAGTCACATGTCACAAGCTAAGGTGCATTTAAATTTATCCACTGATGAACTAGTAGCCAAAGCAGTGGAGCGCGGTGAGGGTCGGATTGCCAGTAATGGTGCCCTTGCTGTAGAAACTGGAGAAAGAACCGGACGTTCACCAAACGACCGATTCATTGTTAAGGAAGAGACCACCGAAAACGACATCGACTGGGGCAATGTTAATCGTCCTTTTGACGAAGACAAATTCAATGCTCTTTGGGATCGAGTTGAAACGCATTTAGAAACTCAAGAAGAATACTTTCAGTCAAAATTGCATGTTGGTGCTGGCGATGAATACTTCTTACCGGTCAATGTAAAAACCGAAACCGCTTGGCAAAACCTTTTTGCTCGTAACTTGTTCATTCGTGTCGAGCAATACAACCAAGACAACCGCCCAGAGTGGCAAATATTAAACGCCGCGGGCTTCCGTTGTGACCCAGAGCGCGACGGTACCAACAGTTATGGTTGTGTGATCATCAACTTCAAACAGCGTAAAGTTCTCATCGCTGGTATGCGCTACGCTGGTGAAATGAAAAAGGCCATGTTCTCGGTTCAAAACTTCTTACTTCCGGCTAAAGACGTACTACCAATGCACTGCTCAGCAAACACTGACGGTAAAGGCGACGTTACTTTGTTCTTCGGACTTTCAGGTACCGGTAAAACAACGTTATCAGCCGATCCAGAGCGTTTCTTAATCGGTGACGATGAGCATGGTTGGGGTGAAGGCACCGTTTTCAACATTGAAGGTGGATGTTATGCCAAGTGCATCGATTTAAGTGAGAAAAACGAGCCTGTCATTTGGAATGCCATCAAGCACGGCACCATCATTGAGAATGTTGTGCTGAACGACGAAGGTGAGCCAGACTACACCGATGTTTCTCTAACTCAAAACTCACGCGCAGGATATCCTCGCGATCACATTGAACTTAAAGTTGACGAGAATGCGGCCGGTGAACCAAATGCCATTATTTTCTTAACTTGTGACTTAACAGGCGTACTTCCTCCGGTTTCCATTCTTAGTAAAGAAGCCGCGGCTTATCACTTCTTAAGTGGTTACACGGCTAAAGTTGGTTCAACAGAAATTGGCTCAACAGCAGCCATCGAGTCAACTTTCTCAACCTGTTTCGGAGCACCTTTCTTCCCTCGCCCTGCGGGTGTTTATGCTGAGCTTTTGATGAAGCGTATCGACGCTAATGACGCAAAAGTTTACCTAGTGAATACAGGATGGACAGGCGGTCCTTACGGAGACGGCGGCAAACGTTTCGATATCCCAACAACTCGAGCGGTTATCAACGCGATTCAGACAGGTGCATTACGCAACGTCGAAACTCAAGAAATCCCTTTCCTCAATTTGCAAGCACCGGTTGCGGTCGAAGGTGTAGCGCCAGAACTTCTGGATCCTAAGTCAACTTGGGAAAAGCCAGAAAATTATGACGAAACAGCTCAAGAGCTTGCAAAACTGTTTATCGAAAACTTTAAAAAATTCGAAGTGTCTGACTCAATAGTCAATGCAGGTCCCAAGCTGTAATCAATTTCGAAAGTTTTCGATAAAGGGGAGCATCTGCTCCCCTTTTTTTATTGGTCTCATTAAAAGCATCAGGTTAAACACTTTAGCCAGTGGACACAAAATTCTGGTACATCATTTAACGAATTAATTGAATAATACGTATCATCTCCATGAGTAAATCATCTTTGTCTTGTAGTACTTGATCAACATCGAGATTAAATAAAGCCAGTGACGATAATGGCGGATCTTCAATGGTTTTTTGGTTGCGCAAAATTCGACTGACCCAGCGCGCAACACTGATTAAATGCACATAGATGTTCTGCTGATCATGGGTCTCAACACTCATTTCACCAGCCATAATAACGCGACGCAATGTTTCAGGTATTCGCCACCGTTCGAGGACTCGACCGGCTAATTGGTATTGGCCATAGAGGATCAGCGATTTCTGTTCTTTTTCAGATAACTTATGGCTCGGACTTTGCGATAACCAACTTAAGATGACCAAAGCACCTACGTTGTGAAATAAGCCTGACAACAAGGCCAAAGATGAGTCTTCAATGCGATACTTTTTAGACAATGCGTAAGCAATTCCGGCAATTTCTAGACTTCGATTTCGGACAAAGTTTGCCACGCTTTCAACGCGCTTGAACCGCTTATCATTAAACAATTGCGCCAAACAATGATTGTAAATGGTACTACGGATAACATTCATGCCTAAGCGCTGCATTACTTTTAAAAGCGACTGCTGCTCTGTGTTTAATCCATAAGCCGCAGATTGCGCTATGGCGAAAATACGGTTGGCTAAAACCGGATCGGTATGAGCGAGCTGAGCTAAATTTCTTATTGAAGAGTCTGGTTTATCGAGCGCTTCTCGCAGCTTTACAAGGTTTTCTGGGAAAGAAGGAACACGAAGGCGGCCATCATCGATCGCTCGCTTGATCGTCGCGACTAATGCGTGGAAATCAGGCCCTGTTTGACTTTTCTTTTGAACGCCTTGCTCATTAATCTCATGACTCAAAGGAAGATCCCCAAAATAGCCCAAAGACATCGCTACGACGAATAGATCATTTTCGTCATCGCACCAAACTCTTTAAAATTTAGCAAATATAAATCGATTTGCTCAGTTTTTTGCTAAATTGGGGAGACTCATTGAAAATTTGCGACTTTTTGACAAAATATCACTCAGAATCGCGGTCGCTAGAATTGTTTTGATCAGAATTGCTAGGAACAGAATTGCTTTGACCAGAACCACTATGAACAGAACCGCTGCCCAAAGAAGCAGTATCAACATCTGAGTGCACGATCGCGATGGCTTGGCCGTTCGGCGCAATGGCTAACCGTGTAATGTCTTGGATTGATTCGGGCAGCGTCACATCGATAAGGCGCCACTGCGAAGTAGCCGCATCTAGGTAATACAACTGCTTTCCATCGCTGCTAATGAATCCTAGATTCCTATGCCAAGCAAAGTCTTCTCGATCGGCCATGAGTTTTGCCAATAGAGTTACTGCGTCAGTCGATGCTTGGTAAGACGCAAGATACATCCCATCGGATTGGCGTTGAGCAAAGAATACTTGTCCGGCATTATCAGCGATTAACGTTCGACCAATGTCTTTAGCAACCACGCGTGACTTACCACTTTCACGATCGAAAAGCACTAACTCATGCGGCTCTGCCAATCGAAACATCATCAGTTGCGACGTCGATAGCCAAGCGTGATACCCAACAGGTTCTACCGCCCCACTCACTTTTTCCACCGCTTTACCAGAGCGATAAATCCATAAGGTTTGCTTTCCGTTATCGGCAACCACCGTTGAAAAAGAATCAGGACCCAACGGAGTTGGAGAATATTCACTGACGTTTGTTCGAGTTAACGCAGTCACTTTATGGTTCAATAAATCAAGACGATAGATATCGGTCTGCTCTCCATCTTGTCGAGTAAAGAGCAAGCTATTGGATGATTCAAAATACGGCTGATTATCGTAGCCCTTTCGTGCGATGACTGTTTGCATAAATTCCGCGCTAAAAGGCTTCATGGTTTCTGTTGTCGACGTTGAAGTCTGTGCTTTCGCTTCTACCAAATTGGCAAGCACTTTAAGGAGAGAAATATCGGTACCGGGAATTGCTGACACCGTCGACATGAACGAAAGGCTAGCAACCACAACACTGAGTCTAATGAAACTGCTTACTAGGCGGATATTAAAACTCAGAGTAGCAAGTTTATATCGAATTAGCCTAATCATCATTATCGCTCTCTCCTGCTTTTCGTTCTAAATTATTGGTTTTTTCATAGTGACCGCATAACAATGAACTTGTTCACCAGCGCGCAGATTACCCACACCTTTTTCTAGCCGCGCGAGTCTTGGCTCATAATCAAAAAACTCACTCTGATGTTTTACATAGTGCCAAACTCGCTCCGAGATCAATAATTCACCGCCTTGACCCAAAGACTCTAACCTAGCGGCAAAGTTTACGGCTTCACCTGACAGGTCGGTTTGCTCGGTAATCTCATTGTATTGCAAAACTACCTCGCCAAGATCCATTCCTATGCGACAAGGAAATCCCGCTGCATCCAGTACGCTTTTTATCATACTGGCGCACGCCACTCCAACGGCTGCATTTTGAAAAGTTGCACGAAGCGAATCGCCTTCCATATTTGGATAGCTCGCTTTCCAACGTTTGAGTATCGGCTGCACAAGCCCTCTGAATAAGGTTAACTTCTCGGTTAACTCGTCTCCCTTCCAGCGCGAAAAGCCTTTTAGGTCGAGTAACATAATCGTGAACATGCGCATTTTGCCGGCTTCGGAATCGGCAGCAAGCTCAAGTAATTGCGGCCAAAATTGATTTTTAACCTGCGCTAAACTCTCTTTAAACTCAGTCAACAAACGACGATCGTTACGCATTGCAATTTGTGCTGCCAATAAATGACTGGCTTCTTCTTTGAGATCTTGTTCAAGTTGTTTCGCGTTCATACCGCCGGTGTCTTGCACCACAATGCTGACTCGACTGCCGCCTGCCTCTTCTCGAATACTTTTGACACGAAGTTTAATTCCCCAATGTCGAGCTTCTAAATGTTCAACCAAAATCGGCAGTGCACTCAATTCATGAGGTGCAATATACTTATCGTATCGTAAATCTATCACGATAGATTCTGAATAAAGCTTTTCAAACTCATGCAATCGATAGCGTGACGATATCAGTCCTTCTTTATCCCAAAAAGCATGTTCACAACGAACATTTTTAATCGACCACCCTTTATTCTTGACGTTAAAAAACTTACAACCAGTCATGGTTGCATTATCGAAAATCGCGCCTTCTAATTCACTGTTTCGTAGATCACAGTTCTCGAGCTTCGCGCCAGCAAAATTACTACGCACAAGTGATTTGTTGGACAAATCGGTTTCGGTGAGATCCGCTTCTTTGAAAAACGCACCTTGAAGCAAACTGTCGGTCAAAATAGCTCTGGTTAAATTAGCACCTTGTAAATTACAGTCTTCTAACGACGCTTCGGTTAAATCAGCTTGTGATAAATCAGCCTCAGCAAAGTTCATCCCTTTCAAGTTCTGTGAACGCAAAATGGAACCAGACAACTTGGCTTTACGAAAGTCCATACCTTGTAGTGAGTGGCCAGAAAAATCGACGTAAGAGAAGTTCGTGTGCGTTAATTGCGCGGTTAAAAATTTTGCGCCTTTCAAGTGCGCGAGGGTTAAGTCGGCATGCGCTAGTTCTGCCGCAATAAACTTGGCTGACTCTAAATTACAAAATCCAAATTTACTGTGCTGTAGATTAGCCGAAATAAAGTTCGCATGACTTAAGTCTGACTTTGAAAAGTTGCAATAAGATAGATTAGCTTCAGAGAAGTCGTAACCTGAAAGATCCTTATTCGAAAAATTATGTCCAGATAAATTAATTGGTACTGAGGCATTGGCTTCTCTCCATTCGTTCCAAGCCGACTGCCCCATATCGATCAATTCTAATAATGAATTTACTTCCATGCAATTTACTCCAAATCGCCAGCTACTTTATTGCATCAATGGCATCACGAACGTATTGTGGCAACGCGAACGCTGCCTTATGCAACTCAGGGTTGTAGTAACGTGTTTTAATCCCGCTGCTCTCAAATCGTTGACGAATATCAGCCACCTCTTGCTGACGTAGCGTCGTATCATCAGTCGCCCAAGCTAACGTCATTAGTCCACCGATATAGGTAGGTACGGCTGACGTGTAAAACGTTTGATCTTGATACAGCGCACCCATACGTTTCGTCGTATTAATCACTTCGTCTAATTGCATGTAACAAACACCGTTTTGAGTCACCATAATTCCACCATCGTTTAGACGCGCTTTTGCTAAACGATAGAAGTCGTTGGTAAACAATACTTCTCCAGGACCCACCGGATCAGTTGAATCAGAGATAATAATATCGAAGGTTTCCGTTGCTTGTTTGACGTAGTCCATACCGTCGGCAATCACAATCTCGGCTCTCGGATCATCGAAGGCACCATTTGAATGCTTAGGGAAATACTCTTTGCACATGTCGATAACCGACTGGTCGATTTCTACTTGCACCACTCGTTCAACGTTGGAATGCCGAAGTGTTTCTCGCAGTATACCGCCATCTCCACCGCCAATAATTAAAACTGATTTAGGTGAACGATGGGCCATAAGCGGCACATGGGTTAGCATTTCGTGATAAATAAATTCATCTTTCTCGGTGGTTTGAATGATCCCATCGAGGGCCATCACCCGACCAAAATGGTCATTATTAAAAATAATGAGATGTTGATGATCGGTTTTGTGTTCGAATAGAACTTCCTTTACCTCAAAGTATTGACCATAGGTAGGATATAAAACTTCTAAATAACGCTCTGACATGAGTTTGTCCGCAAATGCTCTGAATTGACGCTATTGTAATGAAATTCAAAGAGAAAATATAGCGATCAGTCGCGCTATTAGTCCAGCCTACTCCCGCCCATCCGTCATAAGTCGATACACCAGGTTACTGCTCAGGCTGGCGACGAAATGAAGCGTATCTGTAGATATTTTAATTTGTGATTTGCGCGCTATAATGCATCTCATCAGTATTATTAATTGTCTTAAAACACACTGGCGTATTGCCCAACAGCTGACTCACTGAGGATCTCTATAGAAATGAGCACACTAGCCTCTTCACCGGATCATTCGCTTTACTCCAATGCGTTTGGTTATCTGCGACAGCCGCTCAACTTCACCCCCGATCAAAGCAATGCCGATGTTGCCATCTTGGGCGTTCCTTTCGATATGGCGACCACGGGTCGCTCAGGGGCCAGAATGGGTCCTGGAGCAATTCGACAAGCATCGACCCATTTAGCTTGGGAAGAACAACGTTGGCCTTGGGATTTTAAACTCAGCGATCGTCTCTCTATTATCGACGTGGGTGACTTTATTTTTGCACCCGGAGATGCCGAAGCATTTACCCAATCGCTTGCTGAGTTTGCTTATTCGATTATTCAAGGAGGCAAAACCTTACTGAGTTTTGGCGGTGATCACTTTATTACTCTGCCATTACTAAGAGCACACCATAAAAAACATGGTGAGCTGGCCATGATTCATTTTGATGCGCATACCGACACCTACTCGGCAGGCTCTCGGTTCGATCACGGCACTATGTTTTATCACGCGCCAAAAGAAGGCTTAATCAGTGCACAACACAGCATTCAAATTGGTATTCGGACTGACTATACCAAGCAAGATCACCCCTTCACGGTCATTTCAGGCGTCGATGCAAATAACTGGAGTACCGAAACCATTATCGACACGATTCGCCAAAGAATTGGTGATCGTCCGGTCTATGTTACTTTCGATATTGATTGTTTAGATCCGGCGTTTGCTCCCGGCACAGGCACACCCGTCTGTGGAGGAATCAGCAGTCATAAAGCACTCGAAATTATTCGCGGGCTTCAAGGAATCAACCTCATCGGAATGGATATTGTTGAAGTGGCCCCGTCTTATGACAACAGCGAAGTCACCTCATTGGCTGCGGCAACATTAGGGCTTGAGTTATTGCACGTATTAACGACGCGCCCTGAAATGAAATAAACCATCGTTTTAGTAAAGACAATTGGTTTTGAATGACTTTGATTTTGTAAAAGAAGTTTTTTGGAAAACATGACTGTTTTAAAACAGTACCGTTTTTAAAACAATACCGTTTGTAAAACATAACCTTTGGAAAACACAACCTTTGGAAAAAAATATGACGCATCCGTTTGAAACTTTTCGTGAAAAACGTCTGGCTGGTAATGAAAAAGCTTTAGACACTGATAACCTATTAACTAAACGGTTTTTCTCACTGGATAAGCAAGCGTATGGCGATGGCGCCCTGGACGCAAAAACAAAAGAGCTACTAGGACTTGTCGCATCAATGGTTTTACGTTGCAATGACTGTATTGATTATCACTTAGAAGGTGCAGTAAAAGCGGGTTACAGCAAAACGGAAATCGACGAAGCGATGGGCGTTGCGATGCTCGTGGGTGGCTCGATTGTTATTCCACATCTAAGACATGCCGCAGAGTCGTTAGAGTTTTTATTTCAAGAGCAACAACAAACGAAATAATTACCAGGCTAAATCCGCTTCACAAACCAAGTACATCTTTGACAAAGGGCACGGTTATTTTTCTTTGGGAAATGAGTGAAGCGGTGTCTAGTTCATCAAGAGCCTTCATTAAATGATTTAAGTCTCGAGAACTTCGGCTCAACATAAATTGTGCGACTTCAGATCCTAACGCTAGCCCTTTTGCAGCAGCCTTTTGTTGCAAGAGTACCTGTTTATCATTATCTGACAGTGGTTGCACTTTAAAAACAGTCATCGCCGTTAATCGAGACTTTAAGTCCGCTAATTGAATGTCGAGTTCTGCCGGAGGCAACTCTGCGGTAATAATCAACAAACCATGACGATCTTTAACTCGATTATACAGATGAAAAATAGCTTCTTCCCAATCTTTATGGCCGACAATAACTTGAATGTCGTCAATGCAGACAACCGAAAACTGCTCCATTCCATCGACCATCGCTGGCGCTAGCCCTGGTTCTTGCAGTGGAAGAAAAGCCACTTCTGAAAAACGGTTACCTAGAGCTTGCAGTAAATGAGACTTCCCACAACCTTGTTCACCCCATAGAAATACCAACTCAGATGCATCAAGTTTTAAATGCGTTAAAAAGTCGATCAAAAAATGATTTTTACCAATCAAATAAGAAGCAAAATTGACTTCTTGATCTAAGCGAATATTTAAGGGAAGCTGCTGCATGCGATTAATGGTTCACTTTTAGTCAGGTTGCTCAACGAGTGCTCGACTCATCGTTATTGGATGCGTCACTCTTTTTTAAAGAGCTATTTTTCTCTGAAGAACGACTTTCTTCTAAAGAATGACTCTTTTCTAAAGAGCCATTTTCTTCTGAAGAGCTATCATTTTCAGACAAGTTAGAATCACCCACCAAAACTTCCGAATCACCTCTCTCGCTGTCGATCTCTTGATCCGTTACCTCGATCTGAGCGAGCAAGTCACCGGGCACTTCACCATAAAGCACACTGTTAATGTATCGGTCATGGCCATGCCGCAATAACACCATAATGATTGCAGCGACTGGCAATGCTAACAACACACCTAAAAACCCAAACAGTTGACCTCCGGCTAACACCGCAAAAATAACAGCGACTGGATGCAAGCCAATTTTATCGCCAACCAACAATGGCGTTAAAACCATACCTTCAAGCATTTGACCAATCGCGAACACCAGCGCAATCCAAATTAATACTTGAGGATCACCAAATTGAATCAATGCAGCGACGACCGCGAAAATAATTCCGACGATGAATCCAAGATACGGAACAATGCTTGCTAAACCAGCAATCATACCAACGAGCAAAGCCAAGTCTAAACCGACAAAGTAAAGTCCAACTGCATAGATAACGCCTAATGCCAACATCACCATGAGTTGGCCTCTCACAAATGCGCTCAATACTTCATTGCATTCAGAGGCAAGCTTTTTGACCACTGGCTCAACATGTCTCGGAAACAGGTTTGATGTTTTTGCCACTAAAATGTCCCAGTCGCGCAACAAATAAAAGGTGACCACCGGAATTAACACCAAGTTTCCTAACCAAGCAAACAAAGCTAAGCTAGACGATGAGATTGACTTCATCACACTGGCCATTAAGCCTGCATTGCCAGTCAGTTGCTCTTTGATCGTTTTTTCAATATCAGCGAGCTCAAAGCCAGCGCTCGACGAGCCCAAGTGACTCGAAAGCCACGGGTAGACTTCGGTTTTAAAATACTCGACGGCGACCGGCGTTTTCTCAGCAACTAATTCAAACTGTTGTTTCAACAATGGGACCATCATTAAAATGGCCGCAAAGCCAACCAAGGTAAAGACTAAAAAAACTACTATCACGGCCATCGTACGATTGAAGCGTCTTTGCTCCAACCAATCGGCCAACGGATCGCCTAAATAAGCAAAGGTTGCCGCTAGAAAGAACGGCGTTAAGATAGGACTTAAAAAATAAATAAACGCAGAGATTGAAAGAATGACGCCAAGCCACCACCAACGCTTTAGATCCGCCATTTTCAATCTCCTTTTAAATGATTATTTTCATCTGGATAACTTTGTTCACCGCTCTGAGACTTAGCAACCTTGGTGTTAGAATGAATATCTCGATTGCGATGAAAACGGCCACCCCACAATAATATATAGTGGGTTCCGCTGATAACCGTTGAGGCATAGACAACCATTTCTAAAGTCAGCATGTACCAATCGGGTAAAGTGTACCACCCTAAAGACACCAATACTGACACGACAAACAGTATTTGAAAAAAGGTATTACCCTTCGACAGTCGACTTGGCTGCATGTCGTAAGGCCCAAGCGCGCGATGATAGACCACGGCTCCAGTGACTATGATTAAGTCTCTCAGTGTGACGAGTCCGAACAACCACCAACTTATTTCACCGTTCAAACTTAACATCAGCATCGTGGATACCAAAAGTAGCTTATCGGCTAGGGGATCAAGAATCGCTCCAAATCGTGTTTTCCAATTAAATCGCTTGGCAAGAAAACCATCGATTCCATCGGAAAGACCGGCAAAAAAGAACAGCCACAATGCCCAGTAGTATTGTGATTGCGCCAACAAATAAATCAGAGGTGCGACCAAAAGCACCCGCAGAACGGTAATAATATTGGGTATTTGTCGTAGCATTAAGGGCGCCATCGATAGACCAAAAGAGTCTCTAATGCTTTGGCGATGGGATCAGGTGTTGCCAAACCATTCAAATCGACCGTTGGTACATTGTTTGGGCCACTTGCCTGCGTCGGATTTGTTGGGTTCGCTGAGTTATTGTTGGGTACAACAGAACTCGTTGCTCCAGCAACAACCGCTTCATTGGCTTGCGAAGTTTGAGGGTCAAGCCCACCCATCGTTGGCTTAGGTAACCCTTCTTCATTCATCCCTTTTGTATCGATACCCTCTTTAAAGCTAATATAGCGATACGCCTTTTCAATCGTTGCGGAATCGGTCACCGGCACTAACTTATCGTCTAAACTGATGGCTTGCTGCAACGACTCAACTTCACCCACCAAATCGACTGCTAGTAAAACTGAGCGACCTTTTGCCGCAACCACTTCAACTTTTCGAATCGCCGATAAGCGCTCTAAATAATTAAGCATGCTGCGAAATGAGTAGTAGCTACCTATGTCTTGAATTAACAGCTGTTGTTGATTGTTATTCGAATAAGACTCGGTCACGCAATATACATCACACAGAGATTCTCCCAACCAGTCAATCAATTGCTCAACGACTTGAACGTCTGTCTCGGCTGAGAAATCTTCGAAGAACTGACGTTCACCGATTTTTAGCAAATAACGCCCCTGCCACTGACCATCGTCTTCAATTAATCGACCTGCCACCACGACATCGCTGCCATAACGTTGCGAGGCGTTAATGATTGGATCGGCAAAGCGACCCCATATATCACTGACCGATATCACCATTTCATCTTCAAGATCCATCAGCGGAAACAATACAGGGAGTCCACGGCGTTTTGCCTGAGTTTCAATTAAACGCTTTACGGGATCATCATTGGGAGTGCTCGAGCTGACCACCTGCCGATTCGGCTGATACTCGTGGGCCATCCAGACCAAGGTGACGGGAATACTGCCGCTCCACATAGGAACCGCAGAATCTTGCAGTAACCGGCGAACCGAATTGGCATCAAACGACACAACGAGCAACAAAGGCGTTACGCCCGTTTCTGGGTCACGCTCTCCATCTCGGTACTCGTAAGTTCGAATATAGGTTGCAACCTTCTTAAAGCTCTCTTGCACATAAAATGCCTCGAGCGCTCGTCGCGTACCGCTGGCACGAATAATCACTTCGCGAAAAGCCCGGATCATGGCCGTTTGCTGAGCCGATTGAGAACGATCAGCCACTTCTACAGCGACTGAAAATCGCTCACTCTGCGCAGCGGCGTCGATCTGACTGCTGAACAAGAATACGACCAAGCTTAAAAAAATTACGCGCATGCAGCACCTTAAAAAATAATAACCTCAATATAACCGGTTATCATAATCGAAGGCACCCTAATTACCAAGCTTAGTCGCGATTTAATCTGACATTTAATCGGTAAAAATCAATAGCTTGAGAGTCTAATCACGTTTTAACCCAGAGTTGGCGATGAGCACTGACTCATCGCTCAGCTTGCCAAGTGAGCTCGAGACACTCACTGGTCCATGCGATTCGAATTACAATACCCAAACCTCAACTCGTCGATTCAAGGCTTTTCCTTGTTCCAACTGATTGTTTTCTATTGGTAAAAAGCCGCCTTGCACCACCCATGGCTCAACTTCCGCGGCTTTCAACGCCTGCTTAATGGCATCGATCCATTGCGTCATTCGTTGGGCACTTTGCTTGGACATTTTAGGATCATCCCAAAACCCAGCTAAAACGAGACGATTATGCGGATTTTGTTGCTGGTAGCCGATCAATCGCGATAAATCACGCCGCGTCTTCGCATCCATCTCCGCTTGTTCTAAGCGCAAAGTTACCGACAAACGCCGACCATACATTGCCAGATTCGCGTATTCCCGCGAGAGATCGTGCGTTTCGAGACGGGGCCGACTGGTGGTCGGGAAAAAGGAAATCAAATCCGCCTCACTGGCAAGCTTTTGGCCTTGCTCGTGCGTTGCAAACTCAATAAATGCTTTAGCTAAGGCAATATCTTGCTGAGGCGGATAATACAAATACAATTTTCGCGATAACGGGTAGTCTTCTGTACCTATGGTGTATTTGGTGGGCGCGATGCCATCGGCTCCTTGAGCGCTTGCAATAGATACCACTTTCGTTTCAGCCGTATGAGAAATGCCGACAAACCCTATTGCTCCGGCATTGCTAAGAACTTGATCGGCTAACGCTTTCGATGATTCATAGCGACCTGCTGAGCTAATTAGTTTTCCTTCGAAAGGTTTTAGTACCAATGACTTGAATGTGTCGTAGGTCCCTGAATTATCATCTCGAGCCAATACCTGAATGGGTAAATCAGCGCCGCCAAGGTCTTGCCAATTGGAGACTTGACCGGAATAAATTTGCGCCAGTTGCTCCAATGTTACGCTGTTCACCGGATTGTCTGGATGAACAATGATCGCCAGCGCATCGTAGGCAATAATGTGTTCAAATTCTGCTAACTCTAAGCCTGGAAATTTAGTGTTCAAATCGTCCAGTTCTTGAGCCTTTATTTTACGCGAAGACATGGCTAAATCGGTTTTACCTGCAATTAAATCTTTAAAACCGGTACTCGAACCATGACTTTGTAAATCAACGACGACTTGTCGCTTAGTGCGAGGATCACGGGCAATAATTTTTTCTCAACCGAAACCTCGCCGGCATGAGTATCGATGAGAACAAAGCCTTGCTGTTTTAAAAAGCCATCGATCAATAAGGGAGCGTATTTTTCACCAACCGTATTCGATCCATGCAAACGTAAATCAATCGATTCAGCATTCGTCCAAGTGACCGATATCGCTAGAAGAGCTAACTTCGTTCGAACGATTATTTTGTTGATTAAACCATCGATCTTTTTTGCTGGCCGTTCATTAAAACGAGAGATATCCACTTTAAGTATCTCATTAAGAAAAGTATTTAAGGTTGTTACTAAGGCATTAGCCATCACTCTCTCCACGTTACCCGTTTAAGTTAAAACTTAATCAGGATTTAAACTCAGTCTTAGTTTAAAAATCAGCGCGCACTATATGTCTGAAATATGACAGATTGATGTCAGTTTTGTGTTGATATAATCAAACGGAATGTTGGCATGAGTTTAACGAAAAAATATGACGATTTTGCAACCGTTCATAAATTAATTTTTTTGCAGGTTGATGAGGGGTTGTTTTTTATTCAGGGCGCTCGTTAAGTCGGATCTTTTTCGTAGATCCAAATGCGTCCTGCTCCTCGCCGCTTGGCCAGTATTAATGCTTGCTCAGCTTGTTCTAATAGGTAAGAAGGGTCATGTTCATCAGAGGGCAAATCAGAACTGATGCCAATACAAATGGTGTACTCAATAGCATTACCATCTTTGTCATGAATTTTTAATTGCTCACTTTCATTGGCTATTTTTTCAGCTAACTGATCGGCATAAGTCAAGGGTGTATGTGGCAAAATTACCACAAATCGATCGGCATTAAATCTCGCGATCCAATCGGTATCGCGTTTGGCGATCGAAGAAATAACTTCGGATAATTGTCGAATCGCTTTATCACCCGACAAATGACCGTACAAATCATTAATGCGCGTAAAACGATCAATATCAATCACCAACAGACTCAGAACTGACTTTTGACGAATGGCTCGTTTGCTCTCTCTTGGATACTCGAGGTTAAAAAACCGGCGATTGTATGCGCCCGAAAGCGCATCAATGGTATTTAACTGTTGTAACTGTTCATTGGCTCGCGACAATGCAGTCGATTGGTCATCCACTTCTTGTTGTAATTTCGCAGAGTAATTTTTTTCTAACGCGAGCGCTTCGTCTTTTTTCTCTAACAACACTTTCGTCTGCTCAGCAAAGGTGGAACTTTGGTAATAAAAATAAACAATCAATTGAAACACAGCAGCAAACTGCATTAATCGTGCGATCACGGGTTCCCAATAAGCGACACCTATTTTACTTAACATGAACAAGGCACCCGAAAGAAAAAACGGAGTCCAAGAAATTAAATAATATTTTCCTTCTCGACTTCCACGTCGCCATAACCGAGCAGCGACCACCGTAAAACCTAAACAAACAACGGCGGCATAAACCATAATGGTAACGACCGCGATGGAGTAACCGAACAACAATAAAAACAGCAACCATGCAAACGCAAAAAACTGAAGCCCTCTTAGCCAAGGATAAGCTCGAGGTAATTGCCCTTTGATGTTCATCACTTGAATCCCAAGCCCCACTGGTTGCCACAAACATAAAAATCAAACAATAAACAATGACGTCTCGTGCCAATCCACCCAGTTCGCCCCAGAGGTACAAGGTTCCTGTTCCAGAAATCGACATAAAGAACAGCACAATGCTAATGCCACTCAAAGCGTACCAAAGAGTAAAAGTATTGTGATTAATGAAATAGTGCGTCAATTGTGAAATGACTAACGATAGAATCAAGCCATAGAACAACATTTCAAACGATATGTTGCTGCGTTGTTGCGCACTGAACTCGCGTGATTGCCAAACATTCACCGGCCAGTGCACCGCTGTTTCGGTCGTCATGCGAAACAAGATTAAGCCATTGGACTGAGGAGGCAACACCACAACCGCACTGGGTACGGTGGTTAAGGTTAATCGTTTACTCGGTGAAAACAGATTTCCACCACGATAATGTTGCTCTTGACTATCTTTGGTAAACACAAAGATATCCACTTCATCGATGATTGATGCCTCGATACTGACGAGTCGATTGATCCATTCATCCGATGAGTTTCTCAGTGGAAGCAATGCCCACATAATCCCTTCTTGGTAGCCAAACGAGGGAATTTCTGGCTTCCCCCATCGCTGCCAATTTAAACTACGATTCGCATTCAATGTTATAACGGTGGTTTGAGGTTGGGGGCCAAGATGCTTAAAATTTAAACTATCTTTAATATCATTTAAGGTGAGATCGGCACCTGGGTCACGCAGTAAATATAGCGCTTGCCACGCCGATTGCTTTGGCTCATCAAGTATTTGTAGTGGCCGCAGGTCAACCGCCCCTGCCTGTTGAATCAAAGCGACTAAAATGACTGCACGAAAGAACTTGGTGAGCAATGAACACCCCTTTTTTGTTTTCTTAGCAGTATAGTCGAGTAATTACGGGTTATCCTCCTCGTCTCGAACAGTTTTGCGTGATAAAATAGCGCCAAATTTTTTTGCGAGAATCTAACTGTGTCTGAACAAACCAACAAACCTTCTCTAAGTTATAAAGATGCTGGCGTCGATATCGATGCAGGAAACGCTCTGGTTGAACGCATTAAAGGCGTCGCGAAGCGCACTCGTCGGCCTGAAGTTATGGCTGGCTTAGGCGGCTTCGGCGCTATGTTTGAACTTCCGTCAGGCTACCGTGAACCCGTGTTGGTCTCAGGGACCGATGGCGTGGGAACCAAACTTCGATTGGCCATGGACGCAGGCATTCATAACACCATTGGTATCGACTTAGTGGCCATGTGTGTGAACGATTTAATTGTTGGTGGTGCAGAACCCTTATTCTTCTTAGATTACTACGCAACTGGTAAGCTCGACGTTGATATTGCTGCTGATGTCGTTGATGGCATTGGTAAGGGATGTGAACTTAGTGGATGCGCCCTGGTTGGCGGTGAAACAGCAGAAATGCCCGGTATGTATGAAGGTAGCGATTATGACCTCGCGGGTTTTTGTGTGGGTATCGTCGAAAAAAGTGACATTCTCGATGGCTCTAAAGTCGCGGCAGGCGACCACATCATTGCGTTAGGTTCAAGCGGCCCGCATTCCAATGGCTACTCATTAATTCGTAAGATTATCGAAGTGTCAGGTGCTGATCTAAGCATGAGCTTTGAAGGTACGACTTTAGGTCAAGCCTTACTTGAACCCACTCGCATTTATGTGAAGCCTTTGCTCGAGCTGATTAAGCAGTTTAGCGTACACGGATTAGCTCACATTACTGGCGGCGGTTTCCTAGAAAACATACCTCGTATTTTGCCAGAAAATACACAGGCTCGTGTTGATACTAAAAGTTGGCAGTTACCGCCGGTTTTTCAGTGGCTGCAAGACAATGGAAACGTTGAGTTAACTGAAATGTACCGCACCTTTAACTGTGGTGTTGGTATGATTGTTATTGTCCCTGCTGATCAAAGCTCTGCAGCGATTGAAGCCTTAAATCAAGCCGGAGAAAACGCTTGGTTACTTGGCCACATTGAAGCACAGCAAGGCGAACATCAAGTTGTAATGGCGTAGGACACAAAGCTTTATGAGTCAGCACGCCTTTCGCGTAGTGGTACTGATTTCTGGGGCAGGCAGTAATTTGCAAGCCTTGATTGACCAACAAACCAATCAGCAGTTGCCAATTGAGATCGTCGGAGTTCTAAGCAACCGCCCCAATGCTGGCGGCTTAAGCATTGCTCAATCGGCCGGTATCGCCACAGCGGTGGTCGATCACACAACTTTCGGCGACCGCCAGGACTACGACAACCAAGTCGCACAAGCCATTTTAACGTGGCAACCTGACTTGGTCGTCCTGGCTGGGTATATGCGCATCATGAGCGCCGGTTTAGTACGACAGTTTGAAGGTAAAATGATCAATATTCACCCTTCTTTGTTGCCCAAATACCCGGGCCTAAACACCCATAAAAAAGCCCTCGAAGCTGGAGATACTGAACACGGTTCCAGTGTTCACTTCGTTACCGAAGAACTCGATGGTGGACCGGTGATCGCGCAAATTAAGACACCAATAAACCATGACGACACGGAACAAACCTTGGTAGAACGCATCAAACGGCTAGAGCACACGCTTTACCCAAGGGTTGTAAAGTGGCTCGCTGAAGGTGAAGTGACTTATCGAGAAGGCAAAGCGTGGCGCAACGAACAACTTATCAAGGAACCACAACTCATCGAAGACTGAAGCGGTAAATCAGTCAACGCGGTTAATCAATATCGCTCTACAGATTAACTATCTTGTTAATCTTATATTAAGACATAACCCAGTAAGCTGTCGGGAAAGGTCAAAGCGTTGCATCGCTAATTCGGTTAGCGAATGAGGCCGACCGCCAGCAATAAGTACTGTGTTTCAGGACGTCTGAACCAGCTAAGAGGATTTATGCGAAGAGAGATTAGACAATTAACCTTAACGATCGCAGAGCCATTGCTTGCTATGAGTTCTATTGTCAGTACAGTCCTCTCAACCTTCGCTCGTACCTTTTCGAAGCACTCGCGACTGATGTTTTGTAAGACCAACAAGCGCTCGATGCGGCCAAACGCTTTAGCAAGCGATCAAATAGGCTCTTTACTGTCTTCCCCAGAAAGCATGGTAAAAGGGAAAGGTCGAGTTTCCACTGCCATCACGGCTAACCTCTCGGCGAAAAGTATATTACTTGTGATCAGCTTGCTCAGTGGTTTAGCTCTGGCCAGCGAACAGTCTAACAATCCTAGTGAAGCACAAGAAGTAGGCTCATCTAGCACAAGCTCTAACACAGCCTCTAGCACATCCGAGCAGATGACCGACGCTACAAGGGAAAAGTCCCTAAAGTCTGAGGATACCCCTAACAGCAGCCAAACACCGATTCATGCCTTGATGGATATTTTGCCCTACCACGCAGAATATCAAATACTCGACGGCAACGACAAAATGGGTACTGCAACTCGAATACTTAAAAAAGAAAGCCAAGGTCTTTGGCAACTCTCTCAATCAACCACCATTAAAAAGTGGTACTACAAATACTTTTTTGAAGAAACCTCTCGCTTTGAACTTGAACACGATCAACTTGTTTCTCAATCCTATCATTCAGTCACGCAACGCTCTTTCAAAGACGATCGATTGATCGAATCGAAGTTTAATTGGGCGAACAATCAAGAGTCGGGGCAATACAATAATCATACGTGGCAAATTCCCCTGAACCAGAAAGTGTTCGATCACTTGAACTATCAATTAGGTTTACGATTGCTCGCAGAAAGTAATCGTCGTAAAGAATCTCTGCGAGTGAGCTACAAAGGCGAACGGACCGACTATGTGTTTATTAATGAGGGAAAAGAAACCATTTCGACACCACTGGGTGACATGCAAACCGTGGTTTGGACACAGCAGCCAGAGTACAAACATGGCAAGTCAGTCATTTTATGGTTAGCGCCCGACCTGGGCTATTTACCCATTAAAATGGCGCAGTACCGAAATGGTAAGCCAGAAGGAACCATTTTATTGAGCAGTTTAAAGTGGCTGTAAGATCTTTGGACTAAAAAAGAGTTACCGAGGTTTATTCGCTCAGTAACTCATTATTGAATCCCTTGTCTCTCGATAGAAATTTTTACCCAAGAACAACGAACTTGATGCAGCCTGATTAAGGGTGTTGTTTTAAATAATCTAAACCGCCTCTCAGCGCTGCGACTTGGGCATCAATGCAGTTTTGGTCATCAACTTTTGGGCTGTCTGGATACACTTCAGTGGTGGTCGTGTAACGACTGTTGGTAAAGCCTCCACACAAGCCTAAACTGCCTTTGTTGTATTCAATTACCCCTTCACTCAAAATCGGCGCACCGATTAAGCGTCCGCTTTCGTCTGCTGGCGCAATGTGCGTCACCTTGGCGACTGAGGCAATGATCGCTTGTTGAAAGGCTAACTCTTGTCGAGCCGTATCGGTCACCGTATAAAAGCCATCAGGAATTTGCCAGTCTTCATACGCCTCACCATCCCGCGCAGCTTTTGCGGGTCGAAATTCTGAGTTATCGGTATCGGTGGTTTCGTGTAAATCAAAATGAGCTAATAACTCAACGCCAAGTGATCTTACAAAGGCAATCACCTGCTTCGACTCTTCCGTCTCTCCCTCGCCGTTAAAGGAGCGATTGGGATCGTCTGCGTTTGGATTCCAGCGATTGATCGTTTCATACCCCCACGGGCTAATACAAGGAGCAATGATAAAGTTAAAATCGTTTTCATAACTCGCAGCAGTGTCTCGAGCGAATGCGAGAGCGCCTTGTACCCCACTGGTTTCATATCCGTGTACGCCGCCCGTCACTAAGATACTTGGCTTATCGTCTTGCCATTGTTTCGTCACTAATCCCCATAAAGGGTAACGAGCCTCGTTATAAGGTAGGGCTCCATATTGAGTCGCCGTAAAACGATCTTTAAACTCCGATAAAGGCGTTAAAACTTCTTCTTCGTAAGAACGCTTGATCGACTGTTTAGCAAGCCAAGCTTCTCTTTCAGCCTGTCCCCAAGGTTTACCAATTTTAATTTCGTAATGACTCATACTTTAAAACCTACTTATTCGTTTGAGCGTCTTTTAACTCGCTCATTCTATGTTAATTTTTTTACGCAAAAAAAAGCCAGCCAGATTATCTGGCTGGCTCTGCAACCTAGCGCTTAGTGCCGCCAGTGATGCATTTCTTGTTTAGTTTCTAGTGCTTTTGTGGTCGCTTCTGGCATACCACTTAAGTTCAACCGCTCGAAGAATAATGGCTCGCGCTTACGTTCATCGTGACCCACTTCATTCAACGTTGTCGCATCGAACAAACGGCCATTAATCATGGTGTAAGCGACAAACTCAGACCGACGAATATCCGCTAATGGATCACCATCAATGATCGCCAAGTCAGCAAGCTTACCGGTTTCAATAGAGCCGATGTCTTGATCCATACCTAAGTATTTCGCACCATCAAACGTCGCACCGCGGAGGGCTTCCCAAGCACTAAAGCCGCCTTGATTCATCATCCAAATTTCCCAATGCGCAGCCAAGCCTTCTCGCTGACCATGAGCACCAATCACTACGCGAACACCTTTGTCTCGAAGTTCTTTCGCGAAAGAAGCTACTTTAAAGTGATTATAATGACTGTCTGGTGCATGCGTTCGACGAATCGATGCCGGTTCAACTAAATACTTGGGTGTCCAACGCATTAAACGTTCATTTTCCCAAACGTTGGTGCGATCGTACCAATAGGTTTCACCACTTAAACCGCCATAGGCCACCACAAAGGTTGGCGAATAACCGCTCTCGGTTTGCGACCACATTTGCTTCACGTCATCGTATGCTTTTTCAATCGGCAGCGCATGTTCAATACCCGTATGACCATCGATAACCTGAGTCATATTGGCATAAAACTTTGCACCACCTTCTGGTACTACCATAATGCCCAACTCACGACCTGCAGCAATCACTTGTTGACGTTGATCACGGCGAGGTTGATTGTAGCTTTTCACTGATATCGCACCGATATCTTTCAAGCGCTGCACATGAAATTTCGCGTCGTCATAACTATCGATGTTGGCGCGATATCCCGGCGCTTTTGCTCCGTATAAAATGGTTCCTGTTGAGTAAATGCGAGGCCCTATGACTTTGCCAGCACGTTGCATTTCTGACGCTGCGAAAATTTCAGAGCTGTCATTTGACGGATCATGAATGGTAGTGACACCAAATCCTAAGCTCGACAAGTTACCCCAGTTTTGCTGTGGGATAATTTCATTACTGCCTTGGCTACCATGCGCGTGCACATCAATGATTCCAGGGATAATAGTTTTACCCGTCACATCGACAACTTTGGTGCCTTTCGGAATCGAAACAGAGTCTTTGCTGCCCACGGCTTCGATGCGGTTACCATTAACCAATACCACACCATTTTCAATCACTTCTTGAGTGTTGTCGGCGTCTTTCATGGTCACGATTTTCGCACCAACGAGCGCCATGCGACCTTCAGGAATATCGGCTTTCACTTTAAAGCTTAAGTCGATACCTTCAGCAACCGGCTCTGGCATTTCTTCTGGTGCACCAGGCAGATAGTCATAAGCGTCTTTTAGGTCACGGCCATACAATGTCGCACCGTGGGCCCAGCTCAAGCGCTTACTGTCTTTTGACCAATGTAAAAATTCACCGCTGCGTTTCGATACTTTTTTGACTTTCACCGTTTGCGCCGATGAACCTAAGGTTTCTTCTTTGCCGGTAAAGGTAAATGGCGCAACATAAGCGTTAAATTGCTCCATGAATGCTACCCAGTTACCATCGGGAGACACTCGATATTCAACGATGTCGTTGCTCGAGAAATGATCGCGTACTTCTTTGCCGTCTAATCCGACCGAATGTAATTTCGCACCTTTACCCCAACCAAAAGTGGTGAAGTAAATGCGATCAGATTTGGCACCGAAATGCGGTTTATAGCCTGACTCGTGAACACGTTTCATACCATCACCGTCGGCATCAGCAATATAAATACCGGGTTCCATAGAATATTCAGGAGAGGTTAAATATCCTCCCGTGAAACGACGAAAGACAACTTTCTTGCCGTCTGGAGAAAAGTCTGGCTCAACGTAATGACCAGGCTCTGTTGTGATCACATCACCGTTGCCACCTCGCGAACGAACAACTCGAACACTGCCTAACTTTTGATCATCCCACGTGGTGTAAGCAATGTAACGACCGTCGCGTGAGTAAGTTGGATAGAACTCGAAGTGTTCATCTTGACGTGTAAGACGTTTACGTTTTCCAGAGTCAACGTCTCGAATGTATATTTTACCCATGGCTTCATAAGCGATTTGCTCTCCGTTTGGAGACATTTGCGCCCAACGAATCATTTTTGCATCAAATTCTTTTGGAGCAACATCGACATTAAACCGAAGCGCGTCAGTGATTTTCTTAGTCACTTTCACTTGCAATGGTAAAGTCGCTACTTTGCCATTGCCGACATTGATGCGATGGATTTTTCCTTTTGCCCAAAACACAATCGACTTATTATCTGGCGTCCAATCAAACTGAGTAAAGTTTCCTTGGCTACCATTGGTTTCTTGAAGGTCACGATCGAGTTCATCATAAATGGGCTTTTCTAAACCGGTTTTTAAATCTTTTACAAACAACACGGTTTTCGTATTCACTCGTCTAACAAACGCTAAATGTCGTCCATCTGACGATGGCGTTGGCGCGATGGCTCCACCAGGACCACCGGCTACTTGAATATCTTCACCCGTTTCAGTGTCGTAACGGCGAATAGCAAAAATTTGCGTGGTTGGGTTTTTGTTGTATTGCCAAACCGTGCCGGGGGTGACATCTTTTGAATAATAGATATAGCGACCATCTGGTGTGAACGCAGGCTCGGCAATCGTCTTTTGCGCCTGCTCTCCACCAATCCGCTTACGTAATTGATAGCCGTTACCACCCGCTTTGTGGAACAACCAAATCTCACCCGCCGCGATGCTACGAGCAGAGACATAGCCTTTTTTAACGGCAATGTATTGACCATCTGGTGACCAGTTAGGCGTATGGACCAGATTACGCTTTTCGGTACTGATGGCTTTTGGATTCGACCCATCGGCGTCCATAATCCATAAATTATCAGCGCCAGACTCGTCTGAAATATAAGCAATTTGTTGACCGTCTGGACTAAAACGCGGTTGAATGTTCCAGCTAAGGCCAGAAGTCAGAGGGCGAGCTTCTCCGCCGTCAATCGGCATTGCATAAATATCACCCAGCATATCGAAAATAACGGTCTTACCATCTGGGCTAACATCAACGTTAGACCAAGTGACTTCTTGAGTATCGATATTGATGAATTTCTCGTCACCTGGAGGATTATTAACATCCCATTTATCGGACTTTTCTTCATTTGCAACAACCTCTTCAGCGGCCTTATCGGCAGCTTTAGGAGCGGCGGCCTCTTCGGCCCAAGTCGGCACACTAATAAGCGTGGCCGATAAGGCTGCGGCGACGCAGCGAGTGGTAAACTTCATTTAACTCTCCCACAGATACACTATAAATTTTATTAGGCATCGCAGATTACCCAATCCCATGTAGAGGGTAAAGCGTAGAAATGTTTCAAAAGGTTGTTTCTAGCGTCGATTTAGCCTCGCAAACTCGCCAATCACGGTATTTTGCAGTATGCTCGGACCAGTTAAATGGCTCATTAATTGACGGTTAGAGCCCCGACTTTCATCCACTCGAAAAAAGAACCTTTGCCAATGCGTCTATTTCATAACCGTGAGCAACTTTGGGCTCAGCAACGCCAAAGAGCTCAAAAATTTTGCCGAGTTTATTCGCACGAACCAAACAAGCAAAACTTGAATCAACTTAAGGGGTTGTTCAAGCATTGTGGTGAAAAAGTATTCATTGATCCGGGGTTTCATTGCGATTACGGAAGTTTTATCAGTGTGGGCGATCGCAGCTATTTTAATATCGATGTGGTTTGTTTAGATGGCGGAGACTTGACCATCGGCGATGATTGTTTAATTGGCCCGAGGGTTCAACTAATAACCGTTGGCCATGCACTAAATGCCGAACAACGACTCAGCAAAGAGAATCTCGTCGCCGATGTCACGATAGGGAACAACGTTTGGATTGGAGCAGGCGCCATTATTCTCCCGGGGGTTACCATCGGCGACCATGCGATTATTGGTGCTGGGAGCGTGGTTACCCGAGATGTCGCCTCTAACAGTCGAGTCGCAGGTAACCCGGCGCGATCCATTTCTTAACGGTTTTGTTGCGCATTTTATCGAACGTTTTAAAGTGGATTTTGTCGGTTCTATCTATTACTAAACCTATCTATTACTAAACCTATCTATTACTAAACCTATCTCTTACTTGACCTCAGCATTAGTAGGTTCGACAAGGTCTGAGTCATTTTCAGTACCTTCAATATCGGCTTTGTGAGCTTGTTTTTGCTTAAACATATGGCTGTCAGCCAACGACAAGAGGGTTTCTAAATTGGTGGATTGGTCGGGGCAAACGGCGTATCCAATGGCTGCGCCCACAAGATGATCTTGCTGTTTTATAATGAGCGGTTCTTTTAAACACTCTTTTATTCGGCTGACTAGCTCTTCTATTCCTGCCTGATTTTGACAACTTAATGCGAGAATGACGAACTCGTCTCCGCCCACTCGTGAAACGACATCGGTATCTCGCACGACACTTTTAATACGTCGCGCAATTTTGACCAATGAGTGATCGCCTGCGTCATGGCCAAAATTATCGTTGATCATTTTAAAATCATTAAGGTCAATAAAAATTACCGTCAGTTTCTCTTTGCGTCTGATTACCAGTAATTTGAGTGTGTCGAATAAATCAAACAAGCGTCGCCGATTAATTAACCCCGTTAAACTATCGTGATAGGCCAGTTTTAACGCGAGTGCTTCGGCATCGATAAGCCGTTGACGAAAATGCACAAACTGAAATCGTAATAGAAATATCACTAAAACCATATTTAAAATACCGGCGATTAAAAATCCATAGGGCGCAAACGCTATGTTTTGTCGCAAGAATGGATAATCTAGATAATGCACCGCAGACAGCCAAGTGATGAGCGACAACAGAATGTATTCTTTATTCTTGTGTCTCTTCTTATAAAATATCCAACCAACGACAGACACACAATAAGCCATATAAATCGATGGAATGATCGAGGCGGCGAAAAACCACTCAAATATAAAGAAGAAAATTGAGTACCATAATGTGATAACGCTAGCCGCAATAATATAATTTCGCTGACGTTTTTGAATATCGAAGAATTGAAAGGTTCCGAATAATAAAACGGTACCGTAGCCGAGTAATGAGACCACATGAAAATATTCTGCTGTACGCACTTGTGCTCTATCTTCAACCGACAATAAAACCAAATAGCCTACAACTTGTAACGCGAAAGCGATTCCCCAACACCAGCAGCCGCTTTTCGTTTTAGGAATCTGACTGAGGTACAAAAGGATAAATGCTGCGATACCAATGCTGGTGATGTTAAATATTAGAAATATATTCAACCTAAACCCCGACGCTAGCCTTCTAGCTTAAAAAACAATCCAATCTAACTATAGTTGAGATTCAATAAAGCGCTAGTCAACCACCTACCAAATAACCATACACTCTTCATGTCTGACCTATTCCTTAAAGACAGCCGACAAGATTGCTTATGAAATAGGCGATTTTGCAAACATGTCCGTTCCCTCTCAGTAAAAGTCCGGTATGTGATAGTCAATTTTACAGGTTGAATCTACATTATTTGCGGTGAGGTTTTGCGTCAAAAAGCTTAATTGACGAACTCAAGAGGCCTCTCTTTTTCTTATTTAAATTGATTAAATGTTTTTATTGTTAAAGGAAGATTATGAAACTTGGAGTTATGTTAAGTCTGGCACTATCGATGACGGCAACACAAGCGGCTGATATTGTACACTTTGATCGCAGCGGCAATGCAAAAGAAATTGCTTTCGACACGGATCAGTACCCGAGCTATTTTCGATCGGCTTACGGTAATAAAGAGTATGGGATCGCGGTGACCGACGGTTACAAAATTTGGAATATGTTTAATTTTGGTTCTCCGAATTGGGTAGAATTGGATCAAAACTTAGAGCGTGCGTTGCCACAGTACTACGGACAACTATTGGTTACTGGCCACCGTGTGCGTCGCCCTATTGCAACCGATGGCTGCAATATTGCTCATTGGCGAAAACTCAGTGGAACCAGTTATTTTCAATGGTTGCAACACACCGCCTGTATTAGCAATCCATTCCGTGATATCACTTCAATTACTGGAGACCGCGACGATGGCGTCGCTGTCTTGGCGAAAGAAGGCGTCACCAGTACAGCAAAAATCTATCGCGAGACTGTCTACGCTAATGGGGAGCATAAAGAGTGGAAAGTCGTCACCGAACAAGGTTTAAGCAACGATTTAGAGCAAATCACCGGCAATAATCGCTCGGGTTTGATTGGCTTTTCGGGACGTAATTCGTACTACTTACGAAACTATTCAGGTAGTTGGAAACGTTTACCGCTGCATTCACGTCGAATCGCAAGTATCACCGGGAACAACAGCACCGGCCCCACTATTTTAGATTGTGCCGGCGAGATCTACTCGTTGACCAGTTATTCAAATCCGCAGTGGGTCAAGCGTGGCCGCGTTGACGTACCTTCGGGTTATTGCAACAGCCTTGAACGTACTCGCTTTTTGGCCGGAAAGTTTCGTGAAGGTTCAATCGTCATTGGGTCGGGTGTTGGTGTTTATACTGGCAACGATGATGGCGGCGATACGGGTGGTGGTGACGACGATACCAATCAAGTACCGCACGCTCCTAGCGTTCAAATCGGCCCCGCTGGCTGCAGCAATGGTCAACCAACATCAATCATTGGTTGGTCAAGCAATGTGGAGACCAGCTCATCGGATCTTGATCGTAAGTTGCCTTACAATACCTTATGGCAAAGTGTTTACGACGGTGCAAATCAGTATTTCGTATTCAGCGGAGAAAATGGTATTGATGAAAAAATTCGTGTGAGAGTTCGCAATAACATTGGTTGGAGCGGATTTACCCAAGTCACCATACCGGCTCGCGATTGTAACGGCGGCGGTCTGCCTCCGATTGATCAGTTTTAATCGCTCGATAACATCATATTGATAAGTTAAATGATGCCGGAAGCCCAACAAACCTTTTTAACTTTTAGCTAAAAAGATCCCTGTTGGGTTACGCTTTGCTAACCCAACCTACAACGACGCATGGTTCAATTGAACAACAACCAAGAAACACCTCTACCGCAGGTTGGATTGACACAGAAAACCTAACAACTCTTTTCTACAGTAACTTGTTAAGCAATGTTGGGTTACGCTTTGCTAACCTACAACGGCTAACTCGTAGTCTTAAAGCTTTTCTCGATTGATTAATAAGGTAATTGTTAGAGAGCACAATATAACCGTCGATATTGCTAAGATAATTCAATTTAATGATAATGCGTCCTTTAAAAGAGTTGTCCCAATTTGATTTCGACTTTAACTCAAACAACAACTTAGGGGTTTTAACTATACTACGTTTAATTTTGGTGTTCATGTTCTTTACAATACCGCTAACGTCGTTTGGTGGTGACGTCAACGGTAAGATTGTGAGGTTGTCTGTTCGTAGCGATGTCGTGTACGTAAGAACCGACCCTACTCCCGCAGAAAAATCTGAGTGTGCCACCAACCCAGGCTGGGATTATGCTTTCAGCATTGCAAATGAGACAGGAAAAGCAACACTCAGTATGGCACTCGCAGCTTATACATCGAAAGCTCCAGTGACGATAAAATCCAGCAATCAATGCACTCACTACTCTACTATGGAAGATATCAGCTACTTGATCCTTGACCCTCATTAGTCGCTAGGACTCGATTACCAGATTCACTCTTGTTGGGTTACGCTTTGCTAACCCAACCTACAATAACGCATGGTTCAATTGAACAACAACCACGAAGCACATCTACCGTAGGTTGGGTTGACGCAGGAAACCCAACAACTCATATTTACAGTAACTTCTTAAGAAATGTTGGGTTACGCTTTGCTAACCCAACCTACAACGGCACATGGTTCAATTGAACAACAACCACGAAACACCTCTACCGTAGGTTGGTTGACGTAGGAAACCCAACAAAAATATAAAACTATATGTTCATATCCAGCTTCTTGAAAAAGGTTAGCGACTTTTTATGAATAACGGTATCGGTGTTATCACTAACATACCAAGTCAGTGTATAACTTCCACCAGGAAACCAATGTGGAATCTTAAACTTTTTACCCTCAAAAGCTCTGATTTCTCCGTAATTTAATGCAAACCCGGCTGGTAATTTATCAGGATAAGGTGAACCGTCTGGCATGGTTACAACGCTCCACATACGAAACACCTTTCGCTCGTATTCATCGAAATAGTTACCCAAACTAAAGTCATAGATCACGTCTCCTCCCTCTGCCGGGTAGAACATCGTATTTGAGCGATTGACTAACGACATCAACAAATCGCTCGGCGTTCCTTCGATCTCAAACTTCAACGAACTAATACTCAATACATCTCCAGATAAACGAAGATCAATTGAAGCAAAACCGTCTTCTAGGTTTTGGCGGGTCATTCCTAAACAGACTTGAGGATCTGAAATGGAAGGCTTACTTATTTCTAATGTGCCAGTATCAGGATCAATAATCTGATAGCCGATGGTCACTACAAATGCCGTCAATAATTCGGCTTCTATGGGGGCAAACTCACTCTTCTCTTTAATCGCAAGACTCCCGGGCGATGGAAAATTGGATAAATTTTCATCGTTGGTTTCAATGGTTAAGCATGCTTTGGTGATTTCACTGTAGGGTTGATCAAGTTGAATATTGAAAGTGTAGTCAGTTGAACCATAAAGGTCGAAGCTGGTCTCTCCGTTTAGCTCTAACAATTTTGTTTCTGCCAATGCAGTGCTTGCGGAAAAAATGCTCAATAAAGAAGCAGCGAAAACACTACTCTTCAATTTACCTTTTTTAAAATCACTCTTCTTAAAATTGCCTTTTTTAAAACCAGTGTGCTTCATATTATTTTCCTCTTAAATGTATATCCATTAAAAATGCATCGAGCGACGTAATTTTCCCATAGGTGCTCAGCTTTAAAAAAGAATATTAGAGGGAAATATTTACACTGCTTACTGCTTGAGAATTGTTACAGAAATATAACTTGCTGATGAATTCTCGTAGGTTGGGTTGACACAGGAAACTCAATGTCATTTTTTTGTTACGGTCTAATACCAACATTGTTGGGTTACGCTTTGCTAATCCAACCTACAATTGCCCTCATAATTTGGTTGAACGGCTGCGTAAATTCTGGGCT
This sequence comes from Pleionea litopenaei, assembly GCF_031198435.1. Lineage (GTDB taxonomy): Bacteria > Pseudomonadota > Gammaproteobacteria > Enterobacterales > Kangiellaceae > Pleionea > Pleionea litopenaei. The sequence goes on along the minus strand of NZ_CP133548.1, from coordinate 256,671 downwards.
TCGTAGGTTGGGTTGACGCAGGAAACACAACTTCATTTTTTGTTTCGGTCTGATACCAACATTGTTGGGTTACGCTTTGCTAATCCAACCTACAATTGCCTTCATAATTTGGTTGAACGGCTGCGTAAAATCTAGGCTTTCGTAGGTTGGGTTGACGCAGGAAACCCAACATCATTTTTTGTTTCGGTCTGATACCAACATTGTTGGGTTACGCTTTGCTAATCCAACCTACAATTGCCCTCATAATTTGGTTGAACGGCTGCGTAAATTCTGGGCTTCGTAGGTTGGGTTGACGCAGGAAACACAACATCATTTTTTGTTTCGGTCTGATACCAACATTGTTGGGTTACGCTTTGCTAACCCAACCTACAATTGCCCTCATAATTTGGTTGAACGGCTGCGTAAATTCTAGGCTTTCGTAGGTTGGGTTGACGCAGGAAACCCAACATCATTTTTTGTTTCGGTCTAATACCAACATTGTTGGGTTACGCTTTGCTAACCCAACCTACAATTGCCCTCATAATTTGGTTGAACGGATGCGTAAATTCTAGGCTTTCGTAGGTTGGGTTGACGCAGGAAACCCAACGTGATTTTTGTTGCGGTCAAATAACCTCAAATACAGCAAATATAGGACACCCATCTATCATACCGTTCCTATCTTCTATCTCCTTTCGAGCTCACCCCCAACCTATCATTGCGATTTTATTTATTAGACGAAGAAAAGTGATGCTCTAAAAAAGTAATTCTTGACTGGAAGCTATGGGTGTCCCCTTCTATTTTTTCTCGGGAGACCTCAAATACATCTCGAATCTATACTTACCTACTTAAATTGCATGCTATGTTCAAACGTCAAATTGGCTTATAATATGCTCAATCACAAAAACCCTCTCTCGCAACTAGGCTCTCACTTTGAAAACTCCAGCACCTGATCAATTTGAATCACTTAACCTACCGCCAGAACAGCTTAAAAATCTAAGCGATTTGGGTTATCAAACTATGACCGACATTCAAAGATTGGCCTTACCTAGCATCTTGGAGGGTAAAGACGTCATTGGTCAGAGTAAAACAGGATCAGGTAAAACCGCGGCTTTTGGTCTGGGCGTATTAAATAGCATCAACCCTAGATTTCATGGTGTGCAAACGTTAATTTTATGCCCCACTCGCGAATTAGCCGACCAAGTTGCCAACGACTTACGAACCTTGGCGCGAGTCATTCCCAATGTAAAAATACTGACTTTGTGTGGTGGCACACCGCTGGCGCCGCAACGTGCATCATTGGAGTACGGTGCGCATATCGTAGTGGGAACACCTGGTCGAATTGAAGATCATCTCTCAAGAAATAATCTCGACTTAAGCCAAGCTAAAACGTTCGTGCTCGATGAAGCCGATCGAATGCTTGACATGGGCTTTCAACCGGCAATAGAAGCCATTATTAACCATCTTCCCAAAAGTAGACAAACATTATTATTCAGCGCCACGTTTCCCGATTCTATTGAATCCATGACTCGTCGAATCATGAGTAATCCTTTAACGGTTAAAGTCGAATCTTCTCATGCACAAACATCCATTGAGCAACTTTTCTATAAAGTAGACGATCGGATGGGTGCGTTACGTGATTTATTATTACACTTTCGACCTACATCCAGCGTTATTTTTTGCAGAACTAAAAAAGAAACTCAAGAAATTTGTGACGAATTGAATCGATTCGGATTTAGTTGCATTGCTTTGCATGGCGATTTGGACCAGAAAAATCGCGAGAAAGCGCTGGTTCAGTTTAGCAATAAAAGTGTTTCGATTATGGTGGCTACCGATGTCGCAGCAAGAGGTCTCGACATCGATGCTCTAGATGCTGTTATCAACTACCAGCTCGCTCATGATCCCGAAGTACATGTTCATCGCGTTGGTCGAACAGGCCGAGCAAGTAGCAAAGGTATAGCTATGAGCCTATTCACCGATAAAGAGCAATACAAAGTCGAACGTCTCTATGACGCACTGTCATTAAAGTCGCAAGAAAAAGCGTTGCCTACCCCTAAATCACAAACGGTCTTTAAACCGGAATTTTCAACCGTGCAAATCGATGGTGGTAAAAAGCAAAAACTAAGAGCCGGAGATATTTTAGGAGCTTTAACTCGTAGCGATCACATTAGTGGAAGCGATATAGGTAAAATCAATATCTTTGATTTTACAAGCTTTGTTGGAGTAAAACGAAAGGTCGTTAACCAGGCATTAGAAATAATCAATCAAGGTAAAATGAAAGGTCGAACATTTAAAGCGAAGGTTGTGCATAGTAAGTAACGTTAAAGTGGTACAGCTAGACCTCACACAACTATTTTAATTCATAGGAAGAAAAAGAGAACCGCTATGATTAAACGATTCTCGATTAAGAGCAGTGGGTATCCTAGTTAATCCATCCTTTGACTTAATTAACTATTGAATGAGACTGTAAATAACTCTGTGTAACTGTCTATTATTAACCTATTGAATAGGAGATGATAGACCTATGGACAAGAAAGAGGTTGAAGCCTGGGCTCGTAAAGCAGCCAAAGGCATAAAGACTGAAGAAGAGTTAAATGACTTTCGTCAGATGCTGACGAAGGTCACTGTCGAAACCGCTTTGAATGCAGAGCTTGATGAGCATCTGGGCTATGAAAGACACGCTCAGTCAGATTCTGATAATTATCGGAACGGCTATACACCGAAAACGCTTCTTACCGAAGATGGCCCACTCTCAATTGAAACGCCACGAGACCGGCAAGGCACATTCGAACCCCAGTTAGTCAAGAAGCAGCAAACTCGCTTCACTACGATGGACGAGAAAATCCTGAGCCTTTACGCCAAAGGGATGACGACTCGAGAAATCGTAGCCACGTTCAAAGACATGTATGATGCCGACGTCTCGCCCACATTGATTTCAAAAGTCACCAATGCAGTTATTGAGCAAGTCATTGAATGGCAGTCACGCCCACTAGATTCAATTTACCCCATCGTTTATCTGGACTGTATCGTGCTAAAAATTCGGCAAGATAAACAAGTCATCAACAAGTGCGTTTACTTGGCGCTAGGCGTCACTATGGAAGGCCAAAAAGAGCTTTTAGGCTTGTGGTTATCAGAAAACGAGGGGGCTAAATTCTGGCTCAACGTTTTAACTGAGCTTCAAAATCGAGTGTAAACCTCCCCTAAAATAGTGGCATCTACATTTGGAGTTCTTCAGGGTAAACTAAACCCATAGGGAGAACTAGAAATGAAAAAATCACGCTACTCAGAAAGTCAGATCGTTAAGATCTTGAAGGAAGTCGAAAATGGCCGTTTGGTTAAAGAGGTGTGTAGGGAGTACGGGATAGCCGATGCGACCTATTACAACTGGAAATCAAAATATGGCGGAATGGAAGCTTCAGATGTTAAGCGGTTGAAGGAGCTAGAGGAAGAGAACCGTCGATTAAAGGCCATGTTTGCCGATCTCAGCCTTGAGCATAAGATCCTAAAGGACATCGTAGAAAAAAAGCTATAAAGCCAGCGATAAGGCGAGAACTTGTTGACTATGCGAGAACTCAGCATGGCGCAAGTTTGAGAATGGCCTGTCGCGCAGTTGGCATCAGTGATTCTACATATCGTTACAAGCCGGACCCGCATCGTGATGATGATGTCATCACGAAGCTACAAGAGGCAGCAGAGCGTTATCCTGCTTACGGTTTTAGTAAGTTATTTAAAATACTACGACGCTGGGGTCACCGATGGAATCACAAGCGTATCTATCGAGTTTATTGCATGCTGAACTTAAACAAACGGCGCAGAGGCAAAAGACGGCTGCCAACGCGAAGCCCAGAGCCACTTGCTATCCCTAGCTCAGCCAATCACTGTTGGTCGATGGACTTTATGAGTGACAGTTTATTCTGTGGTCGCCGCTTTCGAACGTTTAATTTGGTCGATGACTTTAATCGCGAGGCGCTCGCTATAGAAATAGATTTAAGCTTGCCAGCACCTCGTGTTATTCGCGTTCTGGAGCGAGTGATAGCATGGCGAGGTCAGCCAAGAAAGTTGCGAATGGATAATGGGCCAGAGTTTATTTCAACCGCACTAGCCGATTGGGCAGAAGAGCAGCAGATACAGCTGGAGTTTATAAAACCTGGGACGCCAACACAGAATTCATATGTAGAAAGATTTAATCGAACTTATCGAGATGAAATTTTAAATATGTATGTATTTAAAACACTCCAAGAGGTTCGGAAGATTACTGAGGATTGGATACGAGAGTACAACGAAGAAAGGCCGCACGACTCCCTGAATGATTTAACACCATGGGAGCATCTAGCCAGATTCAACAAGCCTGAAAACTCTAATTTAGAGTGCCACTAAAACAGGGAGGTTTACACGAGGAGTTAAAGATATTCTCATTGCTTGTGTTGACGGTTTAAAAGGGTTTCCTGACGCTATCAACTCGGCTTATCCCGAAACGCAAGTACAGCTTTGTATAGTGCACATGATTCGAAACTCCGTTCGCTATGTTCCCTGGAAAGACTACAAGGCCGTGACAGCGGATTTAAAGCGCATTTATCAGTCAGCCACTGAAGAAGATGCGCTGCTTGCGTTAGAGCAATTCTCTGAGCGTTGGGACGATAAGTATCCGCAAATCAGTCGCTCCTGGAAAACTCATTGGCACAATCTAAATACGTTATTTAATTATCCGCCTGAAATACGCAAAGCCATTTATACGACCAATGCCATTGAGTCGCTCAACAGTGTGATTCGAAAGTCGATTAAGAAGCGAAAGCTCTTTCCATCAGATGACTCCGCCAAAAAAGTGGTTTATCTAGCGATTATGGACGCTTCGAAAAAATGGACTATGCCTATTAGAAATTGGAAAGCGGCCTTAAATCATTTTATGATTGTATTTGATGGCCGCTTAGATGACTATGTTTGAACTGGCAGTTACACAGAATAATTTACAGGGTCTATTGAATGGAATATTTTCATCACTCGCTATTTTTTTGAGCACTGAAAGAGTACTTTCAAGCTCTGGATGATTTGCTTCTAGTGTTACTCTAATATTTCCATCAACTTTCAAGCTAGATTGCGTGTCCTGCTCAAGCTCAATGACCAAGCAATTATCATCTAAAGTAAATGATGATACCCCACCATACTTCGCCCTAGATTGGTCTTCTACTTTAATATAAAGCTTATCCATACCAAGCTTTACATCTTGGTCATCATATTCATGAGCTTTTTGGATAATGACAAATTTCGAAGGTTCAAATTCGTCATCTGCAAAGCCTAGCATCACCATATAATTATCATCTTGGTTAAAGATATGACTAGCATTTAATTCATATGACATTTTATCTACAACCCCATTTACAGGACACCCATCTATCATACCGCTTTTTATTGCCTTCTTAGTTAAACTCTAACACATTCAAGCTATATTATTTAACCTATAGAAAAAGAGAACCGTTCAGTTAAAACGATTCTCTATTGAGAGAGATGGGTGTCCACGTTAATCGTTTTCGATACATCGCTCAACTTCATTCCTAATATTTCTACTGGGAGAGTCGATAGCTCTTGAGAGAGAACACTCTTACTATAAATAGCCCATAACAACACGATACTTATTAAAGTCAATTTTTTCATTTTAATGCCTCCTCCCAGTCGTTTCAAAGCACTTGATTTATACACCTACTGACAGAATAGTAATCCGCATGTTCATCAGAGATGCCTACCTCCAAATTATTCAGTTTACTCACCAGGATGTCGCAATTTTCATTAGTAATTTTCGTTAGGACACCCATCTATCTAATCGGTGATTAGATAGAGATAAGCGATGGATCTCATCTGCTGAACAGTGAAAGGTATTTTTTACTTTTTCTCGTTCTTTAATAAATTGGTTTTTGACCTTTACCCCAAATAACAGACACAGGTTTTAAGCTGCCGACTCTTCAAATATCATCGGGGCTTTATAGTCCAGATGAGAGTGACGACGCTTTCGATTATAAAATCCTTCGATATATCTAAACAAGCTCATTCTTGCTTCTCGTAGATTGAAGTAATTTTCGAAGTTCACATGTTCGGTTTTTAATGTGCCAAAGAAGCTTTCAGCAACGGCATTGTCCCAGCAGTTTCCTTTTCGGCTCATACTGATAGTGACGCCAACCAATAACGATTCGAGTTCTTCAGAAACATACTGGCATCCTCGGTCTGAATGAAAAAGCTTCGGTAAGCAACCTCGACGCGCTTGAGCCATTTTAACCGCATCACAGACAAGCTCCGCTTTCATGTGTTCTGCGAGCTGCCAACCGATAACCGCTCGTGAATATAAGTCGATGATAACAGCCAGATAAATCCAACCCGTGCTCGTCGGAATATAAGTAATATCACTCACCCAAACTTGGTTGGCTTCTTCAACTTTAAACTCTCGGTTAAGCAAATTATTAGCCACTGGCTTACCATGACTCGAGTCGGTTGTGACAACGAACGCTTTAAACTGCTTAGGGTAGATATTATTCTCCCGTTTCAGGCGAGCCACTCGCTTATGATTAACGGGTTCTCCTGATTCCTTCAGCTCCTTCGTAAGCCTTGGGACACCATAGGTCTGTTCGTTATCGTTAAAACACTCTACAAGCTTGCCGAGCAGGCGTTCATCTTCGATTTGTCGTGCACTCGGAGGCCTACTTCGCCAATCGTAATAACCCGAATAAGAGACGCCCAGAGCTCGACACTGTAAATAAACATTAAACTCTGGGTGTTCTTCAATAAACTGATATTTTACGCTTGGTGCTTCGCAAAGTAGGCAGCTGCCTTTTTTAATATTTCTTTTTCCTGCCTGAGTTCTGCCACCTCTTTTCTGAGTTGTTTTAATTCCTGCTCTGGCGTAAGCTCGACTTCTGACGCTAACAATTCACTCCGATACTTGGTGACCCAGCTATAGAGTGAGTTTGGATTAACGCCTAGTTCTTGTGCTATGGAAGCCGTGCTGCGATCACTTGATATCGCTAACTGAACCGCATCAAGCTTGAATTGTTTAGAATACTTTTTATTTGACATTTGGATACCTCATTTCTGATATTGTAACTAAGAAATCTGTATCCGTTAAATTGGGTAAGCCTCATTTTAGCAGTAACAAATAAGTACTCAATATACTTTCGATTCTTATCCTTAAACACCACTTTCTCGGAATCACTTACACTTAAAAACGTATAATTCTCACTTTCCAAGCCTAGGAGTAAAGTCACTCCATTGACTGAAAACTCATCAATTTTTTTAACACCCTCCAACATCTGCTCACAAATCTTACAGCTTTTACCCACTGAAACAACACCTTCTCCAAAGGGGTAATAGTCATCATTCTCACAGTAGAACTTAGAATCAGCATAAACATTAGGAATAAAGAAAACAAAATCTAGACCATCTGATAGAGCTCTAAAGTTTGGATTATGCCTATCTAATATCGGCAACATTCCATAGGACACTACAAACATTCGTTGATGCTTAATGGCCATTTCAACTTCCTTTATTTGCACTACCTCAGAAGTACAGCCTAAAGCGCTATCAGAACCGAAAAAGGCTAGAAATAAAGCAAGTATCTCCGACCAATTCTTATATTTCACTATATAACCTCAACAAATCAATCATGTGTTGCAATGATAGAACTACCTTCGATCATGGTACTTCAATGGAAGAGCCATCTATCATATCGTTTTTATTGCATTCTTAATTATAAATTAACATATCCTAACTATTTAATAATTAGAAAAGAAAGAAGTTCTAATAATAACGCTATCATTTCAAATAGTTTTAAGCGGTCGACATCTTGCTTTATTTGCTAACTAACTTATTGCTTAGATCTTATTTTAAGAAATTTTATGACTTCATCTGGAAATCTATCTTCAAAAGAGCATTGACCAGTAAACTTAATTTTATAATTTACATCTTTTCTTAAAGCAACCATAGTAGTCTCTATTAAATCAGCAATATCGATAAGATATTCTTTGTTTTGTGATTTTACCTGCTCTAGCCAAAGGTTGAATTTTTCTTTAGCCCCTTCTGTAACGACCTTAATTCCTGAAGGCTTTGTTTCGCGGTAATACGTTGGAGTAAACAGCTCTCGATTAACTTTAGATTTAAGCTTAAGAACTTCGACTATAAGAAAGCCATCAATATCTTTGTTGTTGGTAAACCTTTCCTCCAGAACATCTAAACTTTCAATTCTACCTAAAAGCAACGAGGATCCGATCCAACAGAATGCCTCTTCGGGTCTCGAATCTAAGAGTAACCTACCATACTCAGTCATTGCTTCTGCATCACCACGATAGGCCAGCAATTGTAGCCATCTGTCATCAATACTACTCAAAGCCTTTTGTGAATCAAACCGACCTAGTTCTGCATTAATAGTTTCAAGTTTTATTAGTTCTTCTACTGGCTTATTACACTTTTCATAAAAGACTATCAAAGCATCGACTACTGAATAATTCTCTAACTCTATTTGAGCTTCTAGCCGCTCAATAACATTTAATGTTTTTGAGTTACACACATCTGCATTCAATTGAATACAAAACATAGAAAATATCAATAAAAATAATACTTTATAACTTTGCATAAACAATCATCCCTGTCCTTACTATCGGCCACTAAGTTATCATTTAAATTAATTCACTTACCACAACGACTAATTTTCGCATAGTTATTAGCACCGTATCTACAATGTCTGCGACAATAACGACAACCTTCATTAAGACGCCCATTGCTCTTTCCAATTTTTTTGACCTTTACCCCAAATAACAGACACAGGTTTTAAGCTGCCGACTCTTCAAATATCATCGGGGCTTTATAGTCCAGATGAGAGTGACGACGCTTTCGATTATAAAATCCTTCGATATATCTAAACAAGCTCATTCTTGCTTCTCGTAGATTGAAGTAATTTTCGAAGTTCACATGTTCGGTTTTTAATGTGCCAAAGAAGCTTTCAGCAACGGCATTGTCCCAGCAGTTTCCTTTTCGGCTCATACTGATAGTGACGCCAACCAATAACGATTCGAGTTCTTCAGAAACATACTGGCATCCTCGGTCTGAATGAAAAAGCTTCGGTAAGCAACCTCGACGCGCTTGAGCCATTTTAACCGCATCACAGACAAGCTCCGCTTTCATGTGTTCTGCGAGCTGCCAACCGATAACCGCTCGTGAATATAAGTCGATGATAACAGCCAGATAAATCCAACCCGTGCTCGTCGGAATATAAGTAATATCACTCACCCAAACTTGGTTGGCTTCTTCAACTTTAAACTCTCGGTTAAGCAAATTATTAGCCACTGGCTTACCATGACTCGAGTCGGTTGTGACAACGAACGCTTTAAACTGCTTAGGGTAGATATTATTCTCCCGTTTCAGGCGAGCCACTCGCTTATGATTAACGGGTTCTCCTGATTCCTTCAGCTCCTTCGTAAGCCTTGGGACACCATAGGTCTGTTCGTTATCGTTAAAACACTCTACAAGCTTGCCGAGCAGGCGTTCATCTTCGATTTGTCGTGCACTCGGAGGCCTACTTCGCCAATCGTAATAACCCGAATAAGAGACGCCCAGAGCTCGACACTGTAAATAAACATTAAACTCTGGGTGTTCTTCAATAAACTGATATTTTACGCTTGGTGCTTCGCAAAGTAGGCAGCTGCCTTTTTTAATATTTCTTTTTCCTGCCTGAGTTCTGCCACCTCTTTTCTGAGTTGTTTTAATTCCTGCTCTGGCGTAAGCTCGACTTCTGACGCTAACAATTCACTCCGATACTTGGTGACCCAGCTATAGAGTGAGTTTGGATTAACGCCTAGTTCTTGTGCTATGGAAGCCGTGCTGCGATCACTTGATATCGCTAACTGAACCGCATCAAGCTTGAATTGTTTAGAATACTTTTTATTTGACATTTGGATACCTCATTTCTGATATTGTAACTAAGAAATCTGTATCCGTTAAATTGGGTAAGCCTCATTTTAATTTTGCTAGTCTTCCTTTAAATTCACAAAAATCCAATATGTCATCCATTGTTGTGCGTAAGGTGAATGCCATTCCATATTTTTAGGCACCTCATAAAACCTAAAAAGTGCTGAGTCAGTACCTGTAGTATTTATTAAATCGTTCCAAAAAACATTTGAAACCCAGTGCATCACTTTGCAGCTATCTGGCATCTCAACTCCACTTACACTAAAGTAAATATTTGTTACCTCTAAATAATCTTCATTACTTACATCCCAATACCCGAAATTTTTCAAACCTTCATAAAATCTTCGGCTCTCTTGTATTGACCAAGCTTTTCTTACAATTTTAGAGAATGAAGACTTGGAATCATTTGCTATAAACTCCCTAGTCGTAATCATAGACTTCTTGAAACCGCCTCCATTTTCTTTCCACTCCGAAAATATTTCGTTCCAAATTTTGTAACACATTTGTTGTTCGAGATAAACATTCTCTGGAGCATCTTTTAACGTTGCTGGAGTCTTCATCGTCTCCAAACCGCCTTTGCATGATAACAATACACTGAATAAAACCAAGTACATTAAACTTCGCATTTCACAAGTTCTCCTTGCAAACCTTTTTTGACATATTTCGCTTGTAACCGCCATTATTCAACCATTCTTTTATATATCCCTAGACATTTAAAAGCATTTAAAGGACATCCGCCTATCTTAGCGATGTCTATCGCCTTCCTAGTTGAGATCTAACCTATCCCCGCTATTTTATTAATTGATATGATTAAACGATTCTCGATTGAAATTGCCAGGCTTCATAGTTAATACGTAACCTCTTCTTCTATAAACCTACCTAATCTTCAGTAAAATTGATTTTATGCACATAAATATCACATCCTACTTTTCCTGGAATCTCTACATAAAGATCTTTATCTTTCATATTATTCCCTTCTAGAATAACAATAGACTTCCAACCTAAAGAGCCACCATTAAACTCTTCTCTTACTAATACGCTACTACTCCATTTACCATAAATAAATCGGAGTTTTTCTCCATTATTCTTGAATCCTGAAAGTCCACTTATCTTTTTCACTTTTTCCATTAAAGTAAGATTCTTTTGAAAAACCTCTAGTTTCGAATCCGTTGTCCATGCTGAAAATTCACCACTTTTACCTAGAGCAGTTAGATAGACATCTTCATTTTGATCTCTATTTATGAATTTCACTATATAAGCTTCTTTAAGGTAGAAGACATAACCAAAAGCAAGTAGCTGGTTGTATGAGTCGTTCTCAAAATCAATTACTTCTTTATTACAACCTAGCACCCCAACCTCTGACTTTATTCGCTCTAAATCATCATAAATCGAGCTTTCCTCTGCACCTATTTTGGGAAAAATGAACAGAAGACATAGGAAGAAAATAGTTCTCATAGTATTCCCTATTATTCAAAATAACGCATCATATAATTCAGCGCTGTATCGATACTCTATGCAATAGCTCAAGCAGACAATTTTTATTAGGACACCCACTGTTTTAACCAAAATCATCGCAAAATCATGATTGAATCGCAAGCAACATCTCATTAGGGTGAAAGGCCGACATTAACGATAAGGATATCGCTTATGACGCAACCTCGAAAAACACTCATTGATTTGAACCAAACCAGCTATTACCACTGTATTGCTCGATGCGTACGGCGCGCCTTCTTATGTGGCGAAGATGCCTTTTCAGGCAAGAACTACGAACATCGTAAAGATTGGGTAGTTGAGCGATTATCATTGCTGGCTGATACCTTTGCCATTGATGTGGCCAGCTATGCGATCATGTCGAATCACTATCATCTGGTTCTACGAGTTGATATTGAGAAAGCTGAGCAGTGGTCTGAAGCAAACGTCATCCGCCGTTGGAAGCGGCTGTACAAAATCCCGTTGATTGTGAACCGATACTTAAAAGGCAATGCCTCCCCGGCTCTCACCCAAATGGCTCAAGAGCTCATCACCAAGTGGCGACAACGGCTCACCGATATCTCTTGGTTTATGCGCTGTTTGAACGAGTATTTAGCGCGTAAAGCCAATTTAGAAGACCAATGCACGGGACGATTCTGGGAAGGACGCTTTAAGTCACAAGCCTTACTCGATGAAGCGGCCGTGGTGACCGCCATGGCTTATGTCGACTTAAATCCTATCAGAGCCAATCTAGCCAGTACACCTGAAGACTCGGATTACACCTCAGTAAAACAAAGAATTCGAAATGAAGATAAGGACTCGAGTTCGCGCAACGTAAAACTGATGAAGCTGACTCAATCAAGCAATAAGACCCACCGACATGGGTTTAACGTAACTGAAGCCGATTATTTAGAGCTGGTTGATTACAGCGGACGCGCTATTCGATGTGATAAACGTGGATACATTCCGAGTGACCTCCCACCGATACTCGAAAGACTCAACCTAGAACCCGATGGATTTCTTGAGTTAATGCAACGAGACGATAACATTGCGGGTCTCAGAGCCGTCGGCTCACCCTCTGCATTGACTCATTTGTTGGATAGTTTAGACCAACGCTTTATTAAAGGTGTTGGAATTAGCAATAGACTTTATTCGAGTTAAACCTGTAGCTTGAAAAAGGTCGCAAAACGAAGCAACTTAGTATTCTTATGTCTTACGATATCTTTATCTCTTTCCTACCTAAACTCTAACCTGTTCCTGCTATTTTATTTAACCGATAGAATATGAGAACCGCTCCGATAAAACGATTCTCTATTGAGAGAGATGGGTGTCCTAGTTAATCGCTGCAATTTTATTTAATAGAAGAAAAAGAACCGCTTTGATTAAACGATTCTCGATTAAAAGCGATGGGTGTCCTAGTTAATCCTTACTTTGAGAATACAGTTCTCTTGTCTGAGAGTGATGAGTGCCCGAGAATGATGGGTGTCCTCGATAATTCCTCAATACTGGGTTATCTAAAAGAGAAGTATCTTTTAGATAACCCTAGAAGAATTCGTATGAATGACATTAAAGTCGAGTTTGCAATACCAAGAGCAAAAAAATAGAATATGCTGAATATTCAGACTGTTCAATTTTACCAGCAAGCTGTTCGGAGCTTAGCGGTTGAACTGACCAATTTAAAACAGCAGACCTAGCAATTATCTCCGGTGCCCACAATTGTAGGCACTGTCCCAACCTGATCAGAGTGCGGGTATAAACTGGTCACTTCAACCGGTTTTCTATGATCAAGCTGCTGTAAAAATTGAACACCTACTTAGTTATTAATTGACCAAGTGGTCTCAACCTTTAAGCCTATAATCTAGTTTTATCAAATTGGCTTAAAAATAAACTTGTAATTCAACTCGTTCAATTGGGTACAGTATTTTAAGCACTAAAAACTTGTATAAATTTTAATCCTTTTAAATTTGCTTGATTATATCTGAATACAAATTCATCACTCAAATCTTTTCCATGGCTATAAGCAAAAATGTCAATTGAGTTTAAATTAGGAATCTTAAATAAAGATGATTCGCTTAAACGATTTGGCAAAAAGCAGTATTTCAATATATCTATCTTCACTCCATCAATGATATCCCATGATGTTTTTTCTTCATCCAAAGCTCCAACTACCTCTGTAATATTATGTAAAAAATAAGCTTTCCCATCGATAGTTACAGGAAGTAGCTCACCACTCATTTCCAAAATATCAATCAAGCTGTCCGCAGCGGCTTCGTCGAAAGCGATTGCACCTGGTGCAATGTAAATACAGTTTGGTATTTCAAGACGCTTATCTTGAAGAAAAAAATCTATATCTTTCCAGCTGCCCTTTTTACTGCTTCCATTAAAAACAAGTGTATTAGCTTCCCATATAGAATCATTCATTGGTAGGGCGATACTAAACTTTTCAACATCATTTTCAACTTTGTAAATAATCACTATCAGCTCTCTCAATAAGGCATTTTGCCAGACATAATATCACGCCGAATTCCCTGAAGCACTTGTCTAGCGGTTCCAGGTCGAGCACCTGCCAACCTTCGGTTTACTTCTCGATAGTATACATTCGTATGTATTCTTGAATGCGAAATTTGACCTTGGCCGGCAAACCGAGAAGCTCGAGGCATAAAAACTCCATTCAGCGAAGAATTTATATCAATTTTCATTAGGACACCCATCTATCTAATCGGTGATTAGATAGAGATAAGCGATGGATCTCATCTGCTGAACAGTGAAAGGTATTTTTTACTTTTTCTCGTTCTTTAATAAATTGGTTTTAGCAGTAACAAATAAGTACTCAATATACTTTCGATTCTTATCCTTAAACACCACTTTCTCGGAATCACTTACACTTAAAAACGTATAATTGTAGTGGTTTAATGACACCGGACACTTAAATAAGAGATAATTAGATTAACTTATTGAGGTGTACCGATGAGCAAGAATAGGTCAAGACGACAGTTTGATCAAAGCTTTAAAGAAGATGCGGTAGCTCTGGTTACTGAGCAGGGATATTCGGTGTCAAAAGCAGCTGAATCGTTAGGAATTACGACGAATATGCTATATCGCTGGAAAGAAAAGCTAGAATCAGATGCAGGCGAAAGCTCTATTTCGGAAGATGAAAGAGCCGAACTATTACGTCTTCGAAAAGAAAATAAAGAATTGCGTATGGAAAAAGAGATTTTAAAAAAAGCCAGCCAATACTTTGCAAAAGAAATGAAGTGAAGTATGAGTTTATTGAGTCAGAAGCCTGTCACTATCCTGTCAGAATGCTCTGTCGCTTGCTAAACGTCAGTAAATCAGCATTTTATGACTGGAAGCATCGAGAAAAGCCCGTATTTGATGTGGATGAATGGCGTATCAAGAATCGAATGAAACGCTTATTTGAGCAGAGTAGGCAGAGTCTTGGGCGTCGAGAAATGACAAAAAAACTTCGCCAGGAAGGTTTTGAAATTGGCGAATGGCGAGTCAGTCGATTAATGAAAGAACTGTCTCTATTTGTGACGCAAAGATTGGCTTATAAGGTAACAACGAAAAGAAAACACAGCGATTCGGTTGCTGATAACTTGCTTAATCAAAACTTCAATCCAGTTGCTCCGAACGAAGTTTGGGCCGGTGATGTGACATATTTGAAGACTGGTGAAGGCTGGATGTACTTGGCGGTTGTCATGGATTTATATTCCAGACGAATTGTCGGCTGGCATAT
Source organism: Pleionea litopenaei (assembly GCF_031198435.1). Lineage (GTDB taxonomy): Bacteria > Pseudomonadota > Gammaproteobacteria > Enterobacterales > Kangiellaceae > Pleionea > Pleionea litopenaei. Next base: position 241,544 of record NZ_CP133548.1, on the reverse strand, counting down.
TGATAAACGCATGACGACTGACTTGGTGAGCAAGGCGTTAATGAAAGCCTATAACTTGAGGCAGCCGAGTAAAGGCTGCGTATTTCATAGTGACCGCGGCTCTCAATATACCAGCAATCACTATCGAAAATTGCTGGCCAGTTACAATATGAGGGGCTAGCATGGGTGACGTTGGCGCATGTTGGGACAATGCTGTGGTTGAGCGATTCTTTGGTAGTTTAAAGCACGACTGGATTTTAAAAGTCCATCAACCAACCAGAGAACACATGAAAAAAGATGTCGCAGCTTACATGAAGTATTACAACCTCGAAAGGCTGCATTCTAGTAACGGTGATTTATCGCCAATTAACTATGAAAACTCTCTAAAGAAAGTGTCCGGTTGGACTTGACCAGTACAAATTCTCACTTTCCAAGCCTAGGAGTAAAGTCACTCCATTGACTGAAAACTCATCAATTTTTTTAACACCCTCCAACATCTGCTCACAAATCTTACAGCTTTTACCCACTGAAACAACACCTTCTCCAAAGGGGTAATAGTCATCATTCTCACAGTAGAACTTAGAATCAGCATAAACATTAGGAATAAAGAAAACAAAATCTAGACCATCTGATAGAGCTCTAAAGTTTGGATTATGCCTATCTAATATCGGCAACACTCCATAGGACACTACAAACATTCGTTGATGCTTAATGGCCATTTCAACTTCCTTTATTTGCACTACCTCAGAAGTACAGCCTAAAGCGCTATCAGAACCGAAAAAGGCTAGAAATAAAGCAAGTATCTCCGACCAATTCTTATATTTCACTATATAACCTCAACAAATCAATCATGTGTTACAATGATAGAACTACCTTCGATCATGGTACTTCAATGGAAGAGCCATCTATCATACCGTTTTTATTGCATTCTTAATTATAAATTAACACATCCTAACTATTTAATAATTAGAAAAGAAAGAAGTTCTAATAATAACGCTATCATTTCAAATAGTTTTAAGCGGTCGACATCTTGCGTTATTTGCTAACTAACTTATTGCTTAGATCTTATTTTAAGAAATTTTATGACTTCAGCTGGAAATCTACCTTCAAAAGAGCATTGACCAGTAAACTTAATTTTATAATTTACATCTTTTCTTAAAGTAACCATAGTAGTCTCTATTAAATCAGCAATATCGATAAGATAGTCTTTGTTTTGTGATTTTACCTGCTCTTGCCACAGGTTGAATTTTTCTTTAGCCCCTTCTGTAACGACCTTAATTCCTGAAGGCTTTGTTTCGCGGTAATACGTTGGAGTAAACAGCTCTCGATTAACTTTAGATTTAAGCTTAAGAGCTTCGACTACAATTTTTATTAGGACACCCACTGTTTTAACCAAAATCATCGCAAAATCATGATTGAATCGCAAGCAACATCTCATTAGGGTGAAAGGCCGACATTAACGATAAGGATATCGCTTATGACGCAACCTCGAAAAACACTCATTGATTTAAACCAAACCAGCTATTACCACTGTATTGCTCGATGCGTAAGGCGCGCCTTCTTGTGTGGCGAAGATTCCTTTTCAGGCAAGAACTACGAACATCGTAAAGATTGGGTAGTTGAACGATTATCATTGCTGGCTGATACCTTTGCCATTGATGTAGCCAGCTATGCGATCATGTCGAATCACTATCATCTGGTTCTACGAGTTGATATTGAAAAAGCTGAGCAGTGGTCTGAAGCAAACGTCATCCGCCGTTGGAAACGATTGTACAAAATCCCGTTGATTGTGAACCGATACTTAAAAGGCAATGCCTCCCCGGCTCTTACTCAAATGGCTCAAGAGCTCATCACCAAGTGGCGACAACGGCTCACCGATATCTCTTGGTTTATGCGCTGTTTGAACGAGTATTTAGCGCGAAAAGCCAATTTAGAAGACCAATGCACGGGACGATTCTGGGAAGGACGCTTTAAGTCACAAGCGTTACTCGATGAAGCAGCCGTGGTGACCGCCATGGCTTATGTCGACTTAAATCCTATCAGAGCCAATCTAGCCAGTACACCTGAAGACTCGGATTACACCTCAGTAAAACAAAGAATTCGAAATGAAGATAAGGACTCGAGTTCGCGCAACGTAAAACTGATGAAGCTGACTCAATCAAGCAATAAGACACACCGACATGGATTTAACGTAACTGAAGCCGATTATTTAGAGCTGGTTGATTACAGCGGACGCGCTATTCGATGTGATAAACGTGGATACATTCCGAATGGCCTCCCACCGATACTTGAAAGACTCAACCTAGAGCCAGATGGATTTCTCGAGTTAATGCAACGCGACGATAACATCGCAGGTCTCAGAGCCGTCGGCTCACCCTCTGCATTGACTCATTTGTTGGATAGTTTAGACCAACGCTTCATTAAAGGTGTTGGAATTAACAATAGACTTTATTCAAGTTAAACCTGTAGCTTGAAAAAGTCGCTAGACAAAGCGGCTTGATATCCCTATGTCTCACGACATATTTATCGCCTTCCAAATTAAACTATAACCTAACCCTGCAATTTTATGTAATAGAAAAAAGAGAACCGCGTAGTGAAGCCAGTTCTCTTCTTCGAGAGTGATGGATGTCCTAGTTAATTCGTAGAAAAATCGAACCGATCTGTTGAAACGATTCTCTATTGAGAGAGATGGATGTCCTAGTTAATCATTGAGAGAGATGGATGGACCCTGTAAATTATTCTGTGTAACTGCCAGTTCAAACATAGTCATCTAAGCGGCCATCAAATACAATCATAAAATGATTTAAGGCCGCTTTCCAATTTCTAATAGGCATAGTCCATTTTTTCGAAGCGTCCATAATCGCTAGATAAACCACTTTTTTGGCGGAGTCATCTGATGGAAAGAGCTTTCGCTTCTTAATCGACTTTCGAATCACACTGTTGAGCGACTCAATGGCATTGGTCGTATAAATGGCTTTGCGTATTTCAGGCGGATAATTAAATAACGTATTTAGATTGTGCCAATGAGTTTTCCAGGAGCGACTGATTTGCGGATACTTATCGTCCCAACGCTCAGAGAATTGCTCTAACGCAAGCAGCGCATCTTCTTCAGTGGCTGACTGATAAATGCGCTTTAAATCCGCTGTCACGGCCTTGTAGTCTTTCCAGGGAACATAGCGAACGGAGTTTCGAATCATGTGCACTATACAAAGCTGTACTTGCGTTTCGGGATAAGCCGAGTTGATGGCGTCAGGAAACCCTTTTAAACCGTCAACACAAGCAATGAGAATATCTTTAACTCCTCGATTTTGAAGTTCAGTTAAAACGTTGAGCCAGAATTTAGCCCCCTCGTTTTCTGATAACCACAAGCCTAAAAGCTCTTTGTGGCCTTCCATAGTGACGCCTAGCGCCAAGTAAACGCACTTGTTGATGACTTGTTTATCTTGCCGAATTTTTAGCACGATACAGTCCAGATAAACGATGGGGTAAATTGAATCTAGTGGGCGTGACTGCCATTCAATGACTTGCTCAATAACTGCATTGGTGACTTTTGAAATCAATGTGGGCGAGACGTCGGCATCATACATGTCTTTGAACGTGGCTACGATTTCTCGAGTCGTCATCCCTTTGGCGTAAAGGCTCAGGATTTTCTCGTCCATCGTAGTGAAGCGAGTTTGCTGCTTCTTGACTAACTGGGGTTCGAATGTGCCTTGCCGGTCTCGTGGCGTTTCAATTGAGAGTGGGCCATCTTCGGTAAGAAGCGTTTTCGGTGTATAGCCGTTCCGATAATTATCAGAATCTGACTGAGCGTGTCTTTCATAGCCCAAATGCTCATCAAGCTCTGCATTCAAAGCGGTTTCGACAGTGACCTTCGTCAGCATCTGACGAAAGTCATTTAACTCTTCTTCAGTCTTTATGCCTTTGGCTGCTTTACGAGCCCAGGCTTCAACCTCTTTCTTGTCCATAGGTCTATCATCTCCTATTCAATAGGTTAATAATAGACAGTTACACAGAGTTATTTACAGTCTCGATGGATGTCCTAGTTAATCAACTATCCGTTATGTGAACTAATCTCCTCTAGCTCATCCAGTAATTTTTTAAACTCCTCAGCTTTTAATTCATATTTATTTGCGATATCAATTAAGGCTACTAATGTAGCCTTTTTCATAATGCGTTTAAGCTTAGATTTATTTGCACCCGATAACTCATTTGTATCAAGCTCAATTGAAACAGGTAAATCACCATGCTTCTTATTAATCTTTTGGTACTTTGGCTTATCGGCACTTACCAATCCATATCTTAAGATCAATCCAATCCAAATAAATGGAGCGCCTATAAGAAAGCCTGAATTAATGATAAGTAACTCAAGTTCATCTCGTATTTCTTTCATTACTTGCATTGCAAACCTATTAGGTCTCTCTTTTGTTAGAGAAACGCCACCTAAAACGAGTTTTTTATTATGTGCCATACCTAATCCTACTTTTTCTTACCACGTAAGTGCTCTCTATTACCAGGAAGGGTGTCCTTACCATACATTCGTCTAAATCGATCTCTTAATCTATCCTGATATTCAACAGCAGCCTTTTTATTTGGAAATGTTTTTAGTATTTTAGATTCGTAGATTTCACCAGTTTCACGCTGGAGCTTTCTCACCTGTTGCTCAGCTCTTATTGAAGCGCCATCTCTTTTTCTAAGCCCTTGAGCACTCTCACCAATTTTGTACGTTCCATCTGAGCCTTTTATTCTGTATACGTGAACATCACCAACATAGTCTAATGAATTCTTATGAACTTCTGTGTTTGTAACTACCCCCCTCCTTTTGGAGATCTTATCGAACTGTTTAATGCTTTTAAACTATACGCCCCCCACTTAACGCCTTGAAAAACCCCTGTTAATTCTAGTACGGGGAAAACAGGATCAATAGCTCCGCTTCTTTCTGCATGAGATTGATAATACTTAAATTTTCCATTTTCATCAAAAAAAGTAATTCCCTTGTCATCTACATATTGCCCGTTCCAACTGTTGGCATACATATATTGATACTGCGCTGTGATTTTCTCTCCGATGCTCATCGGCGGTAAAGTTAAACCATAAAACCCTTCAGTTCCACCTGACTCCTGTCGACCTCCGGTAACAGTATAATTTCCTTTATGCCTATATTGCTCAATTTCTGACAAAACAATTTCATTCGGACTACCGATATCCTCTATCGACAACTTGCTATCTGTAGTTGTTTTATCTCCATCATTTTCATCACCATTATTCAATGAAAAATTTTTCTGCCACCATTCTTTGGTATACGGAACATAGCCAAGTGGATCATCAAATATTTTGCACTGTGGCGTACCCGGTTCACACGCCAAATATCCACTCGGATCCGTTCCCGCTAATGGATTATTCATAATATACGAATACGGATTCATACTCTGAGAGTTACCCGGATCTTGAACAAATGGGTCTACTGAGAGGAACCTTCCCAGATTGTAATCATACGCTCGCCCGTTCATGTGGATTAGCTGACTATCATCTAAGTGCTCGTGATCGGTAAAACCACGTTTGTACAGGTCACTACCGATGATGGCATTAGGACTGCGCGTCAAATTACCTTCACGTGGTTTACCAAAGGGGTCAAAACTTCTGAACTGAATATTGCTTCCAGTTTCATCACTAATAGCCACGGTAGAACCTAATCGGTCTTTGTGGAAGAAGCCAATTTTAAACTCAGTCGTGCCATTCTCAATGATTTCGGTTTGCATCGCGATATCGTCGATAAACACTTTTTTCTCGGTGCGGTTTGAAGTAATCACTTCTTCATAAACCTTACCGACATAAAGCGTAGTCTCTACTTCACCGGAGGTTGTTTTAACCTGTTTGAAACGCATTTGATCAGCGCCATAGAAAAACGCTGTGGTTGACGCGCCTGTGGTATTTTGATCAAGCGGGCTTAACTTATGACCACCCGAAACGGTAATTAAAGTTGGTTTGTTAAACGCGTTATAATCGATATGACGTAATTGCGCTCCGTTTAACTTATCATTTTCTAAATTGCCGTTTAAGTCATATTCGTAGGTACGAGTACCCGCTGAATTGGCTAATGTCACACTCAATACTGCATTTGGCCCAGCATTCCCCTCACTACGAGATCCATTACCATAACTCATTCCATTGACGGTACTAAAATCAGATTTAGTTTTCAGGTTTCCGACCTTATCGTAGTCATAATCAATAGATTGTCGGGGAATGCCATCAACTATCAGTGCAGAACTTTTTAAACGGTGCAATGCATCGTTATCATACTCTTCAACGCTAATCGAAGTAGAGGTACCTAAAAAGTTACTGACTTGGAACTTAGTTAGATCTCCTTAATTATTATAGTCATAGTCGAATGCTTGATAATCGCTGTTGCCATCACCACTACTCAACTTACTCGCTAACATCTGGCCACTTGCTTCATAATAACTGCGCTCAACTTTTAAGTTGTCTCCAGCCATTTTTGCAGAACTCCATTGCCCCCAAGCATCCATAGAAGTAATTTCTTGGTAAACATAATCATTGGCGGCGTTCTTAACTTTAGTCAAATAACCCAAGTCGTTATATCGATATTCAACCGTTAGCCCATTCGGATAGGTTATCCCTTTCGTTCTGCCAAAGTAACTATCGATGTGAGTGATTGTGGAGTATGTTTGGCCGTCTATATTTTGGCTACTGCTAGTCGCTCGACAAAGCTCATCGTAACCAACGGTCTTTGAATGATTATTTTCAAGCTGCTCTTCTTTGAAAAGCAAGCCAATACATTGTCCACCAGTATTTCCTTTCGGTGCAATATCGTAGACAAAACTAGCCTGTGGATTAGTCAATTCTCCTACATAACGATGCGTCAAACGGCCTAGCCTGTCATACTCGAACGTCGTCGTTATACCTTTGGCATCGGTTTCACTATGAACTTCTCCGAACCCTGTATAAGTAAAAGTCTTTGAGCCCATATTGGGATCATCCACTCGTTTTTTCTGGCCAAGCGCATTGTATTCCGCAGTAATTGAGTGACCATTTGCATCTTGCATAATGATGGGATTACCCATGCCATCATAAGCATAACGTGTATACCGCTCTTTACAGGACACCCATCTACCATATCGCTTTTTATTGCCTTCTTAGTTAAACTCTAACATGTTCTAGCTATATTATTTAACCGATATAAAAAGAGAACCGTTCAGTTAAAACGATTCTCTATTGAGAGAGATGGGTGTCCTCGTTTATCTTCTTGAAAAAGGTCGCAAAACGAAGCGACTTAGTATTCTTATGTCTTACGATATCTTTATCTCTTTCCTAGCTAAACTCTAACCTGTTCCTGCTATTTTATTTAACCGACAGGAAAAGAGAACCGCGCTATGTAGTCGGCTCTCTTTTTTAAAGTGATGGGTATCATAGTTAATCACTCCTCAGTGAAACGATTCTCTATTGAGAGAGATGGGTGTCCTAGTTAATCATTGAGGACCAATGTACTGGACGATTCTGGGAAGGACGCTTTAAGTCACAAGCGTTACTCGATGAAGCAGCCGTGGTGACCGCTATGGCTTATGTCGACTTAAATCCTATCCGAGCCAATCTAGCCAGTACACCTGAAGACTCGGATTACACCTCAGTAAAACAAAGAGTTAAAAATATGAATAAGGACTCGAGTTCGCGCAACGTAAAACTGATGAAGCTGACTCAATCAAGCAATAAGAACCACCGACATGGGTTTAACGTAACTGAAGCCGAGTATTTAGAGCTGGTTGATTACAGCGGACGCGCTATTAGATGTGAAAAACGTGGATACATTCCGAATGACCTCCCACCGATACTTGAAAGACTCAACCTAGAGCCTGATGGATTCCTTGAGTTAATGCAACGAGACGACAACATTGCAGGTCTAAGAGCCGTCGGCTCCCCCTCTGCGTTGACTCATTTGTTGGATAGTTTAGACCAACGATTCATTAAAGGCATTGGCATTAGCAATAGACTTTATTCGAGTTAAATTTGGATTTTAAAAAGGTCGCTAGACGAAGCGGCTTAGCACTCCTATGTCTCACGACTTTTTCATCGCCTTCTTAGTTAAACTGTACCCTATCCCTGCTATTTTATTTAATAGATAGAAAAGAGAACCGCTATGATAATACAGTTCTCGTTCCCGAGAGTAATGGATGTCCTAGTTAATCGCGATATTTTTATCGCCATCTCAATTAAACTCTAAACTGTCCCTGCAATTTTATTTAACCGATAGGAAAAGAGAACCGCTCCGATAAAACGATTCTCGATTAAAAGCGATGGATGTCCTAGTAAATCCGTCGTTCATGCTAGGATCATCTTCCACAATCAAGGCTTCATCTTTAGGAGCTTTAACACTACTATACCTCTTCTTCAAACGAAGATCTTTTACGATTCCTTTAGAACTAAAGTTAACCTCTATATTTTCTTCAGTTAGATAATAAGCATCCCATTGACGCTTAACACCATTCGAGTAATGCGTTAACTGTAGTGGTTTAATGACACCGGACACTTAAATAAGAGATAATTAGATTAACTTATTGAGGTGTACCGATGAGCAAGAATAGGTCAAGACGACAGTTTGATCAAAGCTTTAAAGAAGATGCGGTAGCTCTGGTTACTGAGCAGGGATATTCGGTGTCAAAAGCAGCTGAATCGTTAGGAATTACGACGAATATGCTATATCGCTGGAAAGAAAAGCTAGAATCAGATGCAGGCGAAAGCTCTATTTCGGAAGATGAAAGAGCCGAACTATTACGTCTTCGAAAAGAAAATAAAGAATTGCGTATGGAAAAAGAGATTTTAAAAAAAGCCAGCCAATACTTTGCAAAAGAAATGAAGTGAAGTATGAGTTTATTGAGTCAGAAGCCTGTCACTATCCTGTCAGAATGCTCTGTCGCTTGCTAAACGTCAGTAAATCAGCATTTTATGACTGGAAGCATCGAGAAAAGCCCGTATTTGATGTGGATGAATGGCGTATCAAGAATCGAATGAAACGCTTATTTGAGCAGAGTAGGCAGAGTCTTGGGCGTCGAGAAATGACAAAAAAACTTCGCCAGGAAGGTTTTGAAATTGGCGAATGGCGAGTCAGTCGATTAATGAAAGAACTGTCTCTATTTGTGACGCAAAGATTGGCTTATAAGGTAACAACGAAAAGAAAACACAGCGATTCGGTTGCTGATAACTTGCTTAATCAAAACTTCAATCCAGTTGCTCCGAACGAAGTTTGGGCCGGTGATGTGACATATTTGAAGACTGGTGAAGGCTGGATGTACTTGGCGGTTGTCATGGATTTATATTCCAGACGAATTGTCGGCTGGCATATTGATAAACGCATGACGACTGACTTGGTGAGCAAGGCGTTAATGAAAGCCTATAACTTGAGGCAGCCGAGTAAAGGCTGCGTATTTCATAGTGACCGCGGCTCTCAATATACCAGCAATCACTATCGAAAATTGCTGGCCAGTTACAATATGAGGGGCTAGCATGGGTGACGTTGGCGCATGTTGGGACAATGCTGTGGTTGAGCGATTCTTTGGTAGTTTAAAGCACGACTGGATTTTAAAAGTCCATCAACCAACCAGAGAACACATGAAAAAAGATGTCGCAGCTTACATGAAGTGAATTAGTCTCGACTTAATCTGACACATCAACTTGAAAAAGTGAGAGTTACCCGTTTTGATTAAAGGTGTCGAATCTTTAAATCAGAACGTTATAGAGGTAACTCTCATGCTACATACTAACAACCCAATCATAAAACACAAAGCTGGTTTACTTAACTTAGCAGAAGAACTCGGGAACGTATCGAAAGCCTGTAAGGTAATGGGCGTATCACGAGATACATTTTATCGCTATCAAGAACTGGTCGAAGAAGGCGGTATCGATGCCCTTATCAGCAAGAGCCGTCGCAACCCAAATGTTAAAAATCGCGTTGATGAAGCCACAGAAACAGCGGTTATCAATTATGCCATTGAGTTTCCGGCACACGGCCAACACCGAACCAGTAACGAGTTGCGAAAGAAAGGAGTCTTTGTATCAGGGAGCGGTGTCCGGTCGATATGGCTCAGGCATGACCTAGAAAACTTTAAGAAGCGCTTGAAGGCACTGGAAGATAAGGTTGCTAAAGAGGGCATCATACTGACCGATAGCCAAATAGCTGCACTTGAGAAGAAGAAAAATGATGATGAAGCCTGTGGTGAGATTGAAACAGCTCACCCTGGCTACTTAGGCTCACAAGATACCTTTTATGTCGGTAACCTAAAGGGCGTTGGACGAATTTACCAACAAACCTTCATCGACACTTACAGCAAAGTTGCCTTTGCCAAACTCTACACCACAAAAACACCTATTACCGCAGCCGACATACTTAATGACAAAGTGCTACCTTACTTCCAGCAACATGAGTTACCCATGTTGCGAGTATTAACGGATCGCGGCACTGAGTATTGTGGAAAAGTTGAACATCACGACTATCAGCTGTATTTAGCAATCAATGACATCGAGCATACAAAGACTAAAGCAATGTCACCGCAAACCAATGGTATCTGCGAACGATTCCATAAAACGATATTGAACGAGTTCTACCAGGTTACATTTCGGAAGAAATTATACAGTTCACTGGATGAGCTTCAAAAGGATCTGGACGAATGGATAGTTTACTACAATAATGAACGCACCCATCAAGGAAAAATGTGTTGTGGACGAACGCCCAATGAAACATTAATTGATGGTAAGAGAATTTGGGCTGACAAAAATCTAGCTCAAATCTAAACTGACAGACACCAATTGAAAAACGGGTAACTGTCAGATTAAGTCTGAGCTAGTACACATGAAGTATTACAACCTCGAAAGGCTGCATTCTAGTAACGGTGATTTATCGCCAATTAACTATGAAAACTCTCTAAAGAAAGTGTCCGGTTGGACTTGACCAGAACAAACTTCACTGCTTTAGGATAAGCTTCTCTTAGTTCTTCTAACGTTGTGCCAACACCAATGCCTTGCTCAGTAACTAAATCTGGATTACGTATAATTACTTCTAACACTTTATCATTTTCAGTTCTCAAAGTAAGATATTCGTGTCTTGAATCAATAGCCAACCAGTATTTTTCTCCTCGATTTAAGTCAGCAAATTCGCCACTTCTATCTAAAATAGATATAAAAGCCAAGCTATCGTATAGAGACAAAACGTCTTCCCCTAAAATTTCCTGTTGAATTGATTTTTCATTACATTCCACAGCTACTGCACTTATGCAATAGAACAATGCTACTGATAACGTAATTAATAAGTTGTTTAACATGAGTCGCCTCCCCATTCACTAAAACAGCCGCCTTTATATTTTACTCCGTTATGACTTCTTTTGTTATCTCCGTGAGCCGAGCTCTTCTTTGGATAACCCGCCACCCCACTTTTACAGGACACCCATCTATCATATCGATTTTTATTGCCTTCTTAGTTAAATTCTAACCTGTTCCTGCTATTTTAGTTAACCGATAGGAATAGAGAACCGCGCTATGTAGTTGGCTCTCCTTCTTAAAGTGATGGGTGTCCTAGTAAATCCAAAAGTAATGGATGTCCCTGTTTAATTCCTTGAGAGTGATGGGTGTCCTAGTTAATCTTTTATTTGCGATGAGCTCTCCATGTACGCCTCTATTTGGTTGATGGTTTGAACTTAATGGAAAAGCCTTTTTTGTTTAGCCTTAAACCCTCAAAGCGAAAGCGGTGGGTGTCCTCGATAATCTGTAATGATAATACAGTTCTCCTTCCCAAGAGTGATGGGTGTCCTAATAAATCGCACTAGATAATCTAGATAATCCTCATGGGTGTCCTAGATAATCCCTCTAGTTAATCCCTGTCTGGAACTATCTAAAACTATATTTACGCTCCAATTCATCCATATGTTCATAGATATCAGAAAACTTAATTTCGTTAAAAACATCATTTTCTAATAACTCTAGTCTCTTGCGCTCTATTACTTCGTAAGAAATAAAATAATCCCCATCCATATCCTCAATATCGAGTTCATCTAAAGCTAGCCGAGAAGATTTAAGCTTACAAAAAGAAAGTATATTTTTTTTGTCATTCGAACTTACCTTATCAGAAGCAAGTAGATAGTCGAAAAAATCCAACCTTAAATATTTCACCAGAAAATAAATATCCGTAAAGAAACCATCATTATTTTCATCAAGAGGGTTAGCAGCTCTATTGGAACACTCAAGAATACTAATCCAATCATCTGAGCTCAAATTATTCAACAAGTCTTCAGAAGAAAGTAGTAACTCACTTGTAAACTTACATGAACAATTCTCCATCAAAAATGCAAATAGCTCTTTGGCATTATATTTTTTGATTTCACCACGGAATTGTTCAATAAATTTTATGCCAGCTAAACTAGAGGTTCCGTAGCCATCATGTATTTTTCTTACTAAATCAATCATCAGCATCGCCCTCTAATCCAATGTTTTATTAACGTCTAATATAGATCGAACAACCGATCCATCATCATCTATTTCAAATCGATAAAGCTGATGCCGAGCACCAGAAACATCCAATCCCATATCTCTTAACATATCAGGAACTCTCAATGCTTCTTCTACAGTCGGTTTGTAGTGTCCTGAGAGGTTGTCGAGCCTTCTTATTTTCCCCTGGCCATTTAACCTCATTTGACCTGCCGCTAAAACATCTTTTCCATTAGCTAATGTTGTGTGCTGAGAACCAACTACCAATCTACGATCATTTGTAATCACAAAATCCAAATCACGAGGAACAACATTCCCTTCGCCGAGTGTAACTTTTCCATTTACTACTTTTACTTCTCCAAATACTTTTCCTTTATTGCTTAGAGCTTCTCCAGGAAATTTATTTGATACCAAACTTTTCGAGCTTGGAACATTATCAACACCACCAGTTGCGCTTTCAGGTTTACGCGGCCCTTTAGAACTACCTCGTGACGGCTTAGCGCTGGACATACCTGCCGTGAACATAGCGGCGAAACCATTTGCAAAATTTTGCAGCGCTCCAATCTCATCACCCTCATCAATTGCTTGAACACCATCTAAAAGTGGCATCCATGGATTGAAAGAATTACCCGTCATAATCAAGTTTATGTCGTCTTGAGTATACTCCCAATCGGTTCCATTAGCCCAACCTTCAGGCAATTCGACCGGTTTAGTAGATTTCTTTTCATCCTTTCCATTATCTAGCGAAGCTAACTTATCAACCCATTCAGATGTACCTGGTACTAGCTCTTCTATCGGATTGCAGGACTCCGCATTGCTTTCACACTTCTTAAGGTACCCACTCGGATCCGATCCCGCTAATGGATTATTCATAATATACGAATACGGATTCATAGACTGTGAATTTCCCGGATCTTGAACAAAAGGGTCTACTGAGAGGAACCTTCCCAGATTGTAATCATACGCTCGCCCGTTCATGTGGATTAGCTGACTACCATCTAAGTGCTCGTGATCGGTAAAGCCACGTTTGTACAGGTCACTACCGATGATGGCATTAGGACTGCGCGTCAAATTACCTTCACGTGGTTTACCAAAGGGGTCAAAACTTCTGAACTGAATATTGCTTCCAGTTTCATCACTAATAGCCACAGCAGAACCTAATCGGTCTTTGTGGAAGAAACCAATTTTAAACTCAGTTGAGCCGTTCTCAATGATTTCGGTTTGCATCGCGATATCGTTGATAAACACTTTTTTCTCGGTGCGGTTTGAAGTAATCACTTCTTCATAAACCTTACCGACATAAAGCGTAGTCTCTACTTCACCGGAGGTTGTTTTAACCTGTTTGAAACGCATTTGATCAGCGCCATAGAAAAACGCTGTGGTTGACGCGCCTGTGGTATTTTGATCAAGCGGGCTTAACTTATGACCACCCGAAACGGTAATTAAAGTTGGTTTGTTAAACGCGTTATAATCGATATGACGTAATTGCGCTCCGTTTAACTTATCATTTTCTAAATTGCCGTTTAAGTCATATTCGTAGGTACGAGTACCCGCTGAATTGGCTAATGTCACACTCAATACTGCATTTGGCCCAGCATTCCCCTCACTACGAGATCCATTACCATAACTCATTCCATTGACGGTACTAAAATCAGATTTAGTTTTCAGGTTTCCGACCTTATCGTAGTCATAATCAATAGTTTGTCGAGGAGTGCCATCAACTATCAGTGCAGAACTTTTTAGACGGTGCAATGCATCGTTATCATACTCTTCAACGCTAATCGAGGTAGAGGTACCTAAAAAGTTACTGACTTGGAGCTTAGTTAGATCTCCATAATTATTATAGTCATAGTCGAATGCTTGATAATCGCTGTTACCATCACCACTACTCAACTTACTCGCTAACATCTGGCCACTTGCTTCATAATAACTGCGCTCAACTTTTAAGTTGTCTCCAGCCATTTTTGCAGAACTCCATTGCCCCCAAGCATCCATAGAAGTAATTTCTTGGTAAACATAATCATTGGCGGCGTTCTTAACTTTAGTCAAATAACCCAAGTCGTTATATCGATATTCAACCGTTAGCCCATTCGGGTAAGTGATCCCTTTTGCTCGTCCAAAGTAGCTGTCTAAATGAGTGGTTGTGATATATGTTTGCCCATCAATTATTTGGCTACTGCTAGTCGCTCGACAAAGCTCATCGTAACCAATGGTCTTTGAATGATTATTTTCAAGCTGCTCTTCTTTGAAAAGCAAGCCAATACATTGTTCACCAGTATTTCCTTTCGGTGCAATATCGTAGACAAAACTAGCCTGTGAATTAGTCAATTCTCCTACATAACGATGCGTCAAACGGCCTAGCCTGTCGTACTCAAACGTCGTCGTTATACCTTTGGCATCGGTTTCACTATGAACTTCTCCGAACCCTGTATAAGTAAAAGTCTTTGAGCCCATATTAGGATCATCCACTCGTTTTTTCTGGCCAAGCGCATTGTATTCCGCAGTAATTGAGTGACCATTTGCATCTTGCATAACGATAGGATTACCCATGCCGTCATAAGCATAACGTGTATACGACCGAGATTGATCGTAGTCTTCTTGCATGGTTTCAATCAGTCGGCCGGCGCCATCGTAAGTTCGAGTCATCGGCGGTTTATTGTTGGTCGTTATTGTTGTTGTGTGCCCTTCATGGTAATAAGTTACTTGAAGCGATGATCCAGCTGTATCTGTTTTACGTTGAGTGAGCCGGCCTAGCGCGTCATAGCCCTCGAAACGAGTACCCATAAAATTATCTGGATTTAAACTTTCCACCGAAGGAATAGGAGTACTCGTTTTGGTTGGTACAGATTCAAACAACTTTTGACCGAGTGCATTGAAAGTTGTGAATGCAAAGATGGAAGAGTCGCCATCAAAGCCCACCGTCTCAGCTAAAATATCTCTATTTAATGCATCACGATGCGAATAAATCGTTGGGCTACCCGCCTGAAACGTCGCCACTTGGTAAACAGCATCATTAGCACAGGTTGTCCCTTTGCCAGAACCACATAAGAAGTAACGTTTATAAGCACTAGGGACACCTTGAGCGGTTGTTTCAATCATACGCCCAAAAGCATCGTATTCAATTGTACTAACATTGCCATTCAAATCGATTGTCGATATAACCTGTCCATGCTCTGGAGCTGTTTCAGAGTAAGATATATGGAGCACATTGCTCGCGTCATCTGACTTACTTTCTACTTCGTCAACAAAATAAAAGTCATCGCTGTATCGAGAATAGACTATTCGATCAGTCTCACCAATCGAGCTTGTCGTCACTTGAATTGGCAATCCATAAGCATTGTAATCAGTATCAACAACGACTGACTTTCCCTCTCCTAATACAACTTCCGTTGTAACTTCATCTTGACGACGGCTTTGAGGATCGTAAGTAAATCGAGTTCGCAAAATAGTTTTCGAGTCTAACGTTGCATCATAGACAGTATTGGCGCTCGTGTTTGTTAACGCCTCGGTAGTTACCGTTGTATTTTCAAGCTTATTAACCCACCAATCCGCTTCATCAGCAGCCAAATAAGAGTTAACGATTGTTTTCTCAATCTCACCAAACTTTGTATCAACCCATTCATTTGTAGAAATTATATTTCCAAATCTAGCATCGACGTCTACTTCTTCAATGGTTGTAATTGACTTAGATAATTCATAGTTTGAATTGAGCAAATCAAAAGATTGCTTGGTGACCTTATGCGGCACAACCCAATAGGTATTTAGGTTTATCGTATTTAATTCCAAATATTGGTCAATCTGGGTACGACTTAACAAACCTGAACTGCACGGCTGCAGCTCATTGGTTGCGAGACACGTACGAACCTCTTCAATTTTTCCGGCTATAGGGAAAACCTGATGAAAATCCGAAACCGATCGAGTGTAAGTCAAAGTACCTAACTCATCGATACCAGTGGGCGAGTCAACGATAACACTTCTAAACCCTTGAAAGCCACGGCCTTCACGATTGTAAATCGCTTCGCGGTAATAGTATTGGTTGGCAATGAGTCCCTGCTGACCATTAGACTGACGGAATTCATGAACTAACGGCATACTTGAAGTAAAGTAAAGATAATTACGACTCAGACCATTAGTGTACCTATTCTCTTTTTCAACCAGTGATGGCACTTCATAAAATGGTAGGTCGGCAACTAATGACTGTGTCGACATAGGATAAATGACCCACTCAGCGACCCTACCTAATCCATCTTCGACCCGATAAAGAGTATCGTTATGGCGCCCTTGAATCACTGACTGATTGCGATTGACGACCAGTTCAGATGTTACATTTGCATTGTTATGCGACACCGATAAAGCAACACCAGTAAAGTCACCACCCACATTCACATTATTTGTTGAAGCATAGCTATCTAATACTCTTGAAACAGCATCTAAATAGCCATCGTTATCAACATCTTCAAAACGTAATGATTCATAAACGCTGCCCTCCAAAAAACCTACATCAGCCAAAGGAGCTTTTACGAAGTCTGCTTGAGAACGCTCTAGGTTGAACTGGTCGTTCTCATATTTAAAATCGAGTAGAGTCCAGTTGAAGCGACGCAGATCGTAATGCCCTAAGTTTAACGAAATTTGAGGAGCACCTTGACCTGAATTCGCATGCATTGCCGCTTGAATTTGATCATTACACGACTGAACATCAACCGGTTCACCTTCATAGGTATTAGTCGTCCAATTAAATCGATGTCCAGAGAAAGTTAAACAAACATCATCATCACTACCGGTAACAACAAGCAACTCTTCTTTGCCATCTGAATCTAAATCAACGGCTTTAACCCCACCAAACTTGGCTTGAGTTTTATAAGCACCATTATCGCCAGTTCCAACTGTCCAACGATGCAAACCAATATTAGATCCTAACGGTTGCGCACTAGCAAAGGTTCGATCACCTTTATTTAATTGCACTGTCCAAGCGAAGTTTGAAGAAGAAGTACCTGTTGCTCTTACATAATCTTTTAATCCATCACCATTAATATCAGCAAATAGGTATTGGTTTTGATGTTGGTTAGCTGGCAAGTTCATCTGCGCAGCGGTCAGTCGAACTACATCGATGGTCCCATCGCCTTGCAACTCGTTGAACGCAACATTTAACTCTGTCACGCCATCAGCACTGTTGTAGGATAAAACTAAGTCAGGTAATCCATCACCGTCTAAATCCATAAGGGATGAAGATTCAAAATAGAATTGATACTCAGCGCGTCTATCGCGTAAATCAATTAAATCGTATGGGCCACTGAACGAAGGTGTCGCCGCGTCAACTTTATCGTTCAAATAATACCAAGCTACTCGACCTTGAGTCATTCGAATAATATCGGCATAACCATCTGCATTAATATCGGTTACATAAGTATCGCCTACCGAGCCGGGAATATAACCCGCTACATTAGTGTGGCCGAAATTATATACTTGAGCTTGAAAGTTCTCATCAAGCTCCATGTACTGCATACGATTAATGTCATTGTTGTAGAATAGAAAATCGGTAATTCCATTACTGTTTAAGTCGCCATCTAGAGACCGGTATATTCGATGATCTGCATTCCCATTGACTAATTGGTACTCACCTGACGTTCCCGATGCTTTATAAATCTCAACAGACTGTACAGAATATGGATATGCGCTACGATCTATGCGAGTGACTATCAACTCTGAAACGCCATCACCATCGAGATCTTTAAATCGAAAGCCATCGTCATCGGCCAGGTTTTCTACGATATTACTTGGCAACAAACTTTAATATCATTTGTAGTTGATAAACCAACGGTTTGATTAAAGTGACTAAAGTGGGTCGAAGGCAAACATGTTTCAATGGCGTCTTCAACACCACATTCGGTAACGGTATTTAATAAAGAGCGTTTAGATGCCGCACTTTCTTCGTAACCTAAACGATACTCTCGGACCTTTTGCGTATCATTCACAAAGGTTTTAATTTTCGCTAGGCGCTTAGTTCGCTTAGAGTATTCACCAGCTTGATAACTAATACTTTGATCACTAGGTAACGCTGTTTCATATTCAAACTCGACAACACGATTACCAAGTACGGTGCTTTCACCCGTATAATTAATTCGCGATAATAAGAACTCACCGGTTGAAGGTTTTGAGTAAGTATAAATTATCGAATTTTTCATCAAAGAACGATCTTCTGAGCGACTGATCGCCCATGCATAAGTATCGCTACCAGACCGATTATGCCGCGAAGTACCGCCAAGACCGTAATAATCTACTTGGCCGTTCTTGTTATAAACCGTAAAGCTGACGGTGCCAGAGCCTAAGTTGCCAAGCTGAACGATTTTAGCAAACGAATCCATTTCAGTACGATATTCAGCTCCGCTTTTTCCATACTGAGTACCATTTACAACTACTAATCGCTGGCCATTCAAACAAAGCTTGTCGAAGAGGTCTAAACCGCGCACACTGAGATTTGCACCGTCATTCGCAGCTGTTTGTGCACACCGATGAATGCTACTGCCCGCACTAAGTGACCAACCCACACCCGCAATACCGTTACCCGAACGAGATGAATAATTTAACGATACGCTTGGCTGCATACCCGCTCGACCCGGAGGCAATGCAATCGGAATGGTATACGTGGCGGCACCACCCGATACGCCTGCTTGCCCTTCAACAGCACCAACAATATCTGAGTCAGGAACATAAATTAATGAGGCTTGAGCATCAGGGACACCGGAACTTTTATGCGCGAAGTCAGGGCGTGATGCATTGTTTGGATCGTATTCAATTGCAACACTTACAATGGTGCCACCACTGCCAAAAAAGGCAGAGTTATCCGGTAGAGACGCACTGTTCGATTCTAATTGAATATCGTCACGACCATCACCGTTTAGATCATCAATCACAAACTCATAGGCCACAGCCGACCAATCAATGCCTTGATAACCATTGGCCAACGTTTGGTTTAAACTGCCATCACTGTCTAACACATAAGATGTTGAACCGGCGGTTAACCCTTGTAAAATAATTTCATCAAATCCATCACCATCAAAGTCACCAAAGTGAAGTTGATAACTGTCTGGGTTAGCATCAAAATCGAAACTGGTAAAACTCGCATTTTTACTGGCGTCCCAAGAAACGATCGCATTACGAGGATCTTTTAAAATAACTATCGGTGTGACTATTTCACCGTGCAACAAGACGATGTCTTGACGACCTAATAACAACAACTCATCGCCTGGGGAAGACGTTAAGTTCGCAGCAAACGCTTTATAGTATTCATCGCTCCAATCTTCGATTGCAGTGATTTGAGGATGTTGGCCGACCCAATATTTATGAATCGCTGGGTCCAAAGTTTCATTAATGTTTTTAGGCATTAACCCCGTATCAGATGACTTCAACTTTGGCTGCACAAATAGATCAAGATCACCATCACCATCGAAGTCACCTTCGACCGTAAAATGCGTATTTTGATCATAGTTAAAAAGCGGCGTATACGCCTCAGCTTGCAAGACGACGGCCGACAAAAGACCTGCAGCAATCATTGAAGTTCTAACGGACATGCTTAAATTCCCCAAAAAACTTAATTCCTAAATGTTGAGCCTCACTAAAGAGATCTCAACTTAAAAATGCATAATTTCAGCTACCCAGATGGCAGCTTTAATTCGACTAATTTTTATATACAAGAAAATAACGTAACGTGGCTGAAACATCTTGATCGACACAACTATCTTCAATAAAGAATCCGACACGCTTGTCGGCACTCATAGCCATCATCAATCCCGACATGTATTCCTTCGCCATGGGTCGTTCCATATTAAAAGACATATAGTCGCCATTTTCGCCATGACAAGCCGGAGCATGTTTCACTCCCCCTTCAGGGTATACATAAATTCTATTTTTATTCGTTCCTTCAACGAATAATATTCTATCAATTTTCGCGATAAAGTTAGCAGCGTTGACTCCGCAAGTTACTAAACATAGTAAAGCCAAAACACTTACTCTCTTAAAAAGACTATTCATGATTTTCTCAATTTACATCAATAAAAATTAAACGATTACTGATAGACAACGGTATTTATCAACTTAGGATAACTACTAGAACACTCAGTATCATGTATTTTCAAAGTCACTCGTTTATTAGCTGCAAACGCTGCTAATATCAATGAGTACTGCATATCAAAATCAGCACTATCAAGTTTAGCCATTCTGATTAACGAGTTACTTGCACATTGCGCTGGGTTTGGAATTGTATCCGCCGTTTTTAAGTAAATCCCAACTACATCGGTCGAAGTAAAACCACGCAACATAGAAATCGTGGTCACTGGAGTATCCGCTGCAAACAATGGAGCAGAGAAAAGAAATATTATTGTCAAAGCTAATTTATACATACAAATCACATCCTGAATTTCTAAAAAATAAACAATCACTCAATTAAAATTATGTTTGCGTCTTCCATATCCGCCCAGCGGGTACATTGATTGCTGCCATTTACAGTAATCATTTTCCCTGAAGCTTGTGCAGCTAACAACGCACTCAACTGCGCTTTTCCAGCGTTAGAGTTTTCATCTTTAATAGACCAATTAGTGCTTGTCGAACACGCAGGCTTATCTACTGAAGTACCATCAATTCGAAAATAAATTAGTCCGTCAGATGCTCGAATTCTGATCCAATCAACTTTCCCTTTCACAACGCCTGCAACGACTTGCCCTGCAAGACTGAGTAAAACGATAAGAAGTATTTTTTTCATAAGATTTTCAAAAATTCTATGATGAAACTTGTAAGCCCAATACATAGCACATCACCGTGCTTTGTTCTGGGTCAGTTAAAATGCGAACCTTGCGTTTCATTGCGCTCGCCGCCAATATCATTGAAATGGTTTGTTTAGCGTTTGGATTTCGCTCAGAATCAATGGTGTAATATGCTTTCTCATTAGGGCATCTTTCGCCTTCTAAATGGACGTATAAAGAGTCAGCTTTCGTATAGGTATAAAACATCCCTACTTCGCGCCATTCTGTCCACTTTTGAGCAGCACTGATCGACCCCATAAATCCAATAATCATGACTAGAATAACGTTACGCATCAATAAATCTCTCCAAATAACCCTTTCATGTTCACATATTTAATCTAATTAGCTTCTGATTTCAGACGACAATATTGAACGTGTTTTAGTATAAATACACAGACTGTATGCGACACATATTCCAACCCGATGTTGCAGTCGTATAGTTGTACAAAACTCGAACTTGTCGCTTCCCTGCTTGAGCAGCTAGAAAAGTACTCAGTACATTTTTCAAATTCTCAGGCGTCGTCTGCTCTATATATCCAGCACGATTGTTGTAGCAACCAGGCATACTATTTGGCGACAAAGATATGAACACTGATCCCCCAACGGTTGTGTAAATAAAGTCAACCTCGGCTAATTCTCCGGTTGCATCGACAGCATTGACTGTTTTCGGTAAGACTAAACTGACTATCAAAACAACTAGAACAAAATAATTTTTCATATCGAACTCTTTGCTGAATAAATTTAATTCGTTAACCAAACATCTTTAATGATTGGATAAGTGCGAGCGCCGCCCCAAAACGGAATGTTATCGCAGCCAGAAGACCAGAAGCCTATTTTTTTATTGGCCGTAAAAGCTGTTGTTACGAGAGTCACCATGGTGTCATAGCCTTGAAGATTGCTAGGTATATGCAATCGGTCAACACCGCCGCAATTATCAGGATTCTGTACCGAAGATGAGTCAACCCACACAGTGATCCCACCATCACGATGACCGTGAATCTTTAATACTTCAATACCGTGACCAAGTTGAGTGATATAACCTTGAGAAAACGAATTCGCACAAAAAACAGCCAAAGTAATGGCCATGAAAACGGATTTCATTAGCTTTCCTTAGTAAGAATTTAATCCAGAAAATTTGGCGCGAATTATTTCACACTTCATTATTCTTCAAAACAAATCTCTAGATGTAATATTCACAAATGTGACCAGGTTCATTATGTATAAATAACAAAACGAACTTAGGATAACTTTATCGATTAAATAACAAGCAAATCACCCAAACTGGATTGCACAATTGAAATCAAAATCAGATCAAGAGGACAGCTTATAAGTGTCCTTCCGTTCCCAAGTTTGGCTATTAAGCTCATCTACAAGAGACATATTCGTTCCTTTTGCAGACCTCTTAATCTGATATCTGAGTACGCCTTCATTGTATATCTATCTTATTGTTTTAATTGAATTTAAATATTTAGTTATTCGGACATTTCTTTTAGATAACGTGACATTGGGAAGATAGCTGAACAATTATTCAGCAATTTTATGGACAAGTTCTAACTTCAGTGCGGTTAGAACAGATACCCTTAGTAGGCTAAAGAGTTCGGCTTTGCGGTCGGAAGATTGTGCGAAATATAGCCGCATTTTTGAACCTCGATGTAATTTGTTGGGTTACGCTTCGCTAACCCAACCTACGTTGGCTTGGGTGATTGATCTTTAGGTAAGAGTTATATCGAACCCGTTGGTTGGGTTGATGTAAGAAACCCAATAGTTGATTTTCTCAGCGCCGGAGCCATTGAAGGTCGATGTGATAGGTTGGGCTTTGAAGTATTTTGTTGGGTTACGCTTCGCTAACCCAACCTACGTTGGCTTGGGTTGTTGATCTTTAGGTAACAGTAATATCGAACCCGTAGGTTGGGTTGATGTAAGAAACCCAATAGTTGATTTTCTGAGCGCCGGAGCGATTGAAGGTCGATGTGATTGGTTGCGCTTTGAAGTATTTTGTTGGGTTAGGCTTCGCTAACCCAACCTACGCGGGCTTAAGTTGATGATCTTTAGGTAAGAGTTATATCGAACCCGTTGGTTGGGTTGATGTAAGAAACCCAATAGTTGATTTTCTCAGCGTCGGAGCCATTGAAGGTCGATGTGATAGGTTGGGCTTTGAAGTATTTTGTTGGGTTACGCTTCGCTAACCCAACCTACGTTGGCTTGGGTTGATGATCTTTAGATAAGAGTAATATCGAACCGGTAGGTTGGGTTGATGTAAGAAACCCAACAGTTGATTTTCTGGGCGTCGAAGCAATTGAACATCGATGTGATAGGTTGGGCTTTGATGGATTTTGTTGGGTTACGCTTCGCTAACCCAACCTACGTTGGATTGGGTTGATGATCTTTAGATAAGAGTAATATCGAACCGGTAGGTTGGGTTGATGTAAGAAACCCAACATTTGATTTTCTGAGCGCCGGAGAGGTTGAAGGTCGATGTGATTGGTTGCGCTTTGATGCACTTTGTTGGGTTACGCTTTGCTAACCCAACCTACGTTGGCTTGAGTTGATGATCTTTAGATAAGAGTAATATCCAACCCGTAGGTTGGGTTGATGTAAGAAACCCAACATTAGATTTTCTGAGCGTCGGAGCGATTGAAGGTCGATGTGATAGGTTGGGCTTTGATGTGATTTGTTGGGCTACCTCTCGATAACCCAACAAACATAACTCACTAAGTCAGTCCAGCCCACATCAATTATGTTCGACTCTTTAAAAAAGTCGGTTCAAACCATTTAACGCGGCGACGCGATAGGCTTCTGCCATAGTTGGATAGTTAAAGGTGGTATTCACAAAATACTCGATGTTATTACCGCCATCTTTTTGTTGCATGATGGCTTGCCCAATATGAATAATTTCAGAAGAACGTTCACCAAAACAATGAATGCCCAAAATTTCTTTGGTTTCGCGATGAAATAAAATTTTCAAACTGCCTACCGTCGTATCGGCAATTTGACCACGCGCCAAATCTTTAAAGCGCGCACGCCCGACTTCGTAAGGCACTTGTTCTGCAGTGAGTTCTTGCTCTGTTTTTCCCACCGAGCTAATTTCAGGAATGGTGTAAATTCCCGTCGGAATATCTTCAACCAAGCGCAAGTTACAAGCTTCTTGTAAAATATTAGCCGCCGCAATTCGCCCTTGATCGAGTGCCGCACTGGCCAGACTCGGATAACCAATCACATCGCCCACTGCGTAAATGTTGTCAACCTTGGTTTGATAACAAGCATTGACTTCGAGCTGCCCTCTTCCGTTGGCTTGTAATCCAACGTTCGACAAATTGAGACGATCGGTGTTACCGGTTCGACCATTGGCAAACAACAAACAATCTGCCTTAATGATTTTGCCCGATTTTAATCGAACCACGACGCCCTCATCAGTCCCTTCAACTTGCGAGTATTCTTCATTGTTACGAATAATCACACCGTTGTTCCATAAATGGTAGCTAAGCGAATCGGTAATTTCTTTGTCTAAGAAAGATAACAGTTGATCACGCATATTCACCAAATCAACTTTCACCCCTAAACCACGAAAAATAGAAGCATACTCACAACCAATAACCCCCGCACCGTAAATAATGATATGTCGCGGATTTCGTTGCAGAGACAAAATAGTATCAGAATCGTAAATGCGCGGATGGTTAAAATCGATGTCATCAGGACGATAAGGTCGAGAGCCGGTTGCAATAACAATTTTGTCGGCGGTGATAGTATTAATGGTGCCATCGGCTTCGTTAATTACTACCGTGTGTTTGTCTTTGAAATGCGCTTCACCGTACATTAAATCAACGCGATTGCGATCGTAAAATCCCGAACGTAAATTAACCTGCTGTTTGATCACCGACTCAGTGTGTTTTAAAACATCAGAAAACGTTAGGGTACTTGGGTGCGACCATTCGTGAAACAACGGGCTTGAATTGTACTCCACCAAACGTGCCACACTGTGCCGCAATGCTTTTGAGGGAATGGTCCCCCAATGAGTGCATCCGCCGCCCACTTTTTTATATCGCTCTACCAGTGCCACGCGCTTTTTGTGCTTGGCCAGATTCATGGCTGCGCCCTCTCCCCCAGGCCCAGAACCAATGACAATTGCATCATAGTCGTAATTTGACATACTCACCTAATATCACTGTGTTGTTTATTCTTGTTATGGCTTAAAAAATAATAGTCTTATTGCTTCGCTCAATTACGTGATAGTCGTTCACTTATTCTCAATGAATCAATGGCTGAGCGATGTATCTTGGCTGTTGTGCGTTGTCTTATTATAGCTAATTTCTTTAAGACTTCTCTGCAAGACTTTAGGCTAATCTCGCCTTAAAGTCGGACAAGTTTGAGAACAAAAAAGGCATTGCAATAGCAATGCCTTTTGCGCGATTCAACTATTTCACAAGCCCGGTTCTTTATTAAGTCTTAGGAAGTGTTACGCCCGTTTGGCCTTGGTATTTACCGCCGCGATCTTTATACGAGGTTTCACAAATTTCATCTGACTCGTAGAACAACATTTGCGCTACGCCTTCGTTGGCGTAAATTTTCGCCGGAAGTGGCGTCGTGTTACTAAACTCTAGGGTCACGTGACCTTCCCACTCAGGTTCGAGCGGCGTGACATTCACAATAATGCCACAACGAGCGTAGGTTGATTTCCCCAAGCACACCGTCAGCACGCTGCGCGGAATTCGAAAATATTCAACCGTGCGCGCTAAGGCAAATGAGTTTGGCGGAATGATACAAACATCTGACTTCACATCGACAAAACTTTGCTCATCGAAAGCTTTCGGATCAACAATCGCCGAATTAATATTGGTGAAAATTTTAAATTCATCAGAACAGCGTACATCGTAGCCATAGGAAGACGTGCCATACGACACAATACGTTGCTCGTTCGCAAAACGCACTTGACCCGGCTCGAAAGGCTCAATCATCCCTTCGTTCTCGGCCATACGGCGGATCCATTTATCAGACTTAATTGACATGTCTTACCTCATGCTGTGTCACTGTCATTCGCTCTGTGCATTGTAACAACGCATCATTGATGAGCAACAAACTATTTTAACAATAAAATTAATCGTCTCGCTTACGCCAGCGTTCAATCAGTCGTTAGTGATCGATATATTGGGAAAGCTTTGACTGTAATCTTTTGCTCGAGTCGACAAACTGGCCGCAATCTTTCGAGCAATGCTTTGGTACATTTGTGCAATCGTACCATCGGGCTCAGCAACCACCGATGGCGTGCCACTGTCGGCATGGTCACGAATACTGCGCGCTAACGGCAGACTTCCCAAAAACTCAATCTTGGCGTTTTCAGCCAAACCTGCGCCACCGCCTTCACCAAAAATATGTTCCGCGTGTCCGCATTCACTGCAAATATGCACACCCATATTTTCGATGACACCCAGTACCGGTACCGAAACCTTCTCAAACATATTCATCGCTTTGACGGCATCGGCCAATGCAATGTCTTGAGGCGTGGTTACCACCACGGCTGCCGTCACGGGAACCCGCTGCGACAAGGTCAATTGAATATCGCCAGTACCGGGCGGCAAATCGACGATTAAATAATCGAGATCTTGCCATTGCGTATCATTAATCAATTGTTGAAGCGCACCACTGGCCATCGGGCCACGCCACACCATGGCTTGCTCGGGATCCACCAAATAGCCAATCGACATCGATTGCACGCCGTGACTCAGCACCGGCAAGATGCGTTTTTGATCCAGCGTTTCAGGACGCGAATCGGCTTTACCCAACATGATCGGTTGGCTAGGCCCATAAATATCGGCGTCGAGAAGCCCAACTTTGGCCCCTTCAGCCACCAAAGCAAGGGCTAAGTTCACCGAGGTTGTCGATTTGCCAACCCCGCCTTTTCCCGACGCTACGGCAATAATATTTTTAACACCCTTAAGGCTTTCAACCCCAGCTTTATGCTGATAAGCCGCCACTCGGGGTGCCCAATCAATCGCAACAGTGAGCGACAAGCTCTCTAATTGAGCGGCAATTTTTTGCGCGTAGTCGGCGTATTGCGATTGACACGGAAAGCTGGGAACCAATCGCAAAGTCGCTTGGTTGCCATCGATGTCGACGGCCTTCAGCCAACCGGCATCGACGAGATTGTTATCCAATTCTGGAATCGTAATAGCGTTTAGCTGCTGTTTTACGTCTGCTTCTGACACACTCATTGCGCGTTTGCTTTTCCTGACTGCTCATTTAAGGCTCGGGATTATAACCAAAAGATCCCCGCATTTATATGGATGGAGCGCACTGATCGATATATTTTACCCATGGCATTTGGTATAGTTCGGCGCTTTGTTGCATTTATCGAAAAATTGGCGAAAACTTCGACAGTTTTGCAGCAAATAATGAACTGAATCAAGCTGCTTGATGAGCGCGCTTCCATAAATAAGCGCCCGTCAAAGACCATCGAGCGAATCGGGTATCGGCCCCTTTTATTACCGATGACTCGATTGTCGATGACACCACTAATAATGGTCCAGCAGCAACCGGAACACACTAGGCGAACATATTAGGCTAAAACATGACCCGTAAAATTTTGGTGACCAGCGCCCTACCTTATGCCAATGGCTCAATTCATTTGGGGCATATGTTAGAGCATATTCAGACCGATATTTGGACCCGTTTTCAAAAACAACGTGGCCATCAGTGCATCAGTGTATGTGCCGACGATACGCACGGCACCCCAATTATGTTGCGCGCTCAAAAAGAAGGCGTGTCGCCAGAAGCCTTTATTGCAGCCACACGAGAAGAACATTTAGCCGACTTTCAAGATTTTTTGGTGGAGTATGACAATTATCACTCAACTCACAGTGAAGAAAACCGTGAGCTCAGTGAGCTCATTTACAATCGTTTAGATCAAGCAGGACACATAGCCAAACGGACCATCTCGCAATTGTTTGACCCTGAAAAAGCGATGTTTTTACCCGATCGCTTCGTGAAAGGCGAATGCCCCAAATGCGGATCTGACGACCAATACGGCGACAATTGCGATAACTGTGGTGCCACCTACTCGCCGACCGAACTGAAAAATCCTAAATCGGCAGTGTCTGGCGCAACCCCTGTATTGAAAGACTCTGAACATTACTTTTTTAAATTAACGGACTTTGAAGCCATGCTCAAAGAGTGGACCCGCGGCGAGCATGTACAAACGCAAATCGCTAATAAACTCGATGAATGGTTCGATGCGGGTCTTGAAGAATGGGATATTTCTCGCGATGCCCCCTACTTCGGATTCAAAATTCCGGGCACGGAAGATAAATACTTCTATGTCTGGGTCGACGCACCCATCGGATACATGGCCAGCTTTAAAAACCTATGCGACAAAACCGCAGGGTTAGAGTTCGACGAATTTTGGAAAGTCGACAGCGACGCTGAAGTACACCATTTCATTGGTAAAGACATTGTGTACTTTCACACCTTGTTTTGGCCAGCCATGCTTCATGGAGCCAACTTCCGCAAGCCGACTAAAGTGCACGCGCATGGGTTTCTAATGGTCAATGGCACCAAGATGAGTAAATCAAAAGGGACCTTTATTAAGGCGCGAACTTATCTGAAGCATTTGGATCCTGAGTACTTGCGCTACTACTTCTTAGCCAAGCTAAACAGTCGCGTCGACGACTTCGACCTCAACACCGAAGACTTTATGTCACGCGTAAACGCCGATCTGGTGAATAAGTACATCAATATTGCTAGCCGCTGCGCGAACTTCATCACCAAACGCTTTGACGGTCAGCTGTCAGACGGTATCGCCGAGCATCCGCTTATTGTTGAAGCGCAACAAGCCAGCGATGAAATTGCCAAGCTGTATGAGCAGAAAGAATTTGGCCGTGCCGTGCGTGAGATCATGAGCATTGCCGATAAAGCCAACAAATACATCGACGATGAAGAACCTTGGGTGAAAATTAAAGACGAAGCCACTCAACAAGACGTGCAGTTGGTGAGCAGTGTTGCTTTAAACGTGTTTAAAATATTAACGGTGTATTTAAAACCGGCGATTCCAATGATTGCAGCCAAAGTTGAAGCCTTTTTAAATGTGGAACCTCTCACCTGGAATGACAGTCAAACTGTGTTAGAAGGTCATTCAATCAACAAATTTAAACCCATGGTCAAACGTATTGAAGCCGAGCAAATTAACACCATGATCGAAGACTCTGTAGAACAAGCGCCCGCAGCCGAATTAGCCGACCCACTCAAGCCTGAAATCAGCTTTGATGACTTTGATAAAATCGACTTGCGAATTGCGAAAATAATCAGCGCAGAACACGTTGAAGGCGCCGATAAACTACTGAAATTACAATTGGATCTCGGTGGCGTTACCAAGCAGGTTTTTGCGGGCATCAAAAGCGCTTATTCGCCAGAACAGCTCGAAGGAAAACTGACGGTCATGGTGGCGAATTTAGCCCCCCGCAAAATGCGCTTTGGCATGTCAGAGGGCATGGTATTAGCGGCAGGACCTGGCGGCAAAGATTTATGGATACTCAACCCGGACGATGGAGCGGAACCCGGAATGCGCGTCAAATAAACCATTAATCAGCGAGACGTAAAATAATGACAAGCGAACCTTTTGCTCTATACAGCACCACCTGGTGGGCCTACATTGGCTGCGGTGTGGTGTTTTTGTTGTTGGTCTGGTGGAAAGTAAGGCATTGGAACTACTATTTTCAAACCGGGCTGTTGTCATTAATCGCTGCCGGCGCGTTTGCTTACACCCAAGTTCCTGAAGCAGAAACCATGGCTCCCGCCACCATTGCTTTTATTTTAGAGCTTGAAAACGAAGGCAGTGAAGGCGAAATTGCGATGCTTACACATTTAGCGGTTGTTTGGCTGATTTTGTATTCGCTGCTGATTGGTGTTCGATTTGGGTGGCAAAAATGGCGCGCACAGCAATCAAAAGACCACGCCTCTCGAGAAGAGCCAGAAATTTCCTGATCCCAATCAATAACCTACCGCTCTAACGAGCAAAAGGCTCGGCATTTATTTGCAAAATACCTTATAATTCGGCCAGTTATCGAACTGGCCGAAGTAGCAACCTCTCTTGCTGCAACTCAGGCAGCAAGTCAGGCAGCAACGAAATACAGTATAAGATGAGCTTGTTTGCCATCTAAAAGCCGAAATGGTCAGATTGATTGTTAAATGACTTAAACGAATGCGCATGCGCACTGAAACAAATAACCGGCGAATAGCGAGTGACTGAATACCTTTTATTACTCGTCAGCACAGTGTTGGTCAACAATTTCGTGTTGGTGAAATTCTTAGGCTTATGCCCTTTTATGGGCGTATCGAGCAAAGTCGAAACGGCCGTTGGAATGTCGTTTGCGACGACTTTTGTGTTGACGTTAGCGTCGGCGTGCAGCTATTTGGTCAATACTTACTTGCTCGCACCACTCGAACTAGAGTATCTACGCACCCTGTGCTTTATCTTAGTCATAGCCGTGGTGGTTCAATTTACTGAAATGATCATTCACAAAACCAGTCCGGTGTTGTATCGCGTGTTAGGTATATTTCTGCCCTTAATCACCACGAACTGCGCGGTGCTTGGCGTTGCCTTACTCAATGTCAATGAACAACACAACTTTGTCGAATCCATTATTTATGGGTTTGGCGCTGCCGTGGGTTTTTCTCTGGTGCTGGTGCTCTTCTCTGCGATGCGTGAGCGCATTCACGTTGCCGATGTACCAAAGCCCTTTCAGGGCGCTGCCATCGCCATGATCACAGCGGGCATGATGTCATTGGCTTTTATGGGATTCAGCGGGTTAGTTAAATTAGCATGAGCACCTTTACCGCCGTTCTTATTCTGGTTGTGTTGGCCGCCATTTTTGGCGCGCTGCTTGGCTATGCAGCGATTCGTTTTAAAGTCGAGTCGGATCCCATCGTCGAGCAGATCGACAACATTTTGCCACAGACCCAATGTGGGCAATGTGGATACCCAGGCTGTCGCCCTTACGCTGAAGCCATTGCCAACGGTGATGATATCAACAAATGCCCCCCAGGCGGCGACAGTGGTGTCAAAGCGCTTGCCGAACTGTTAGGTCGAGAAGTCCAAGAGCTAGCTGGCGAACCCGAACCGAATATTGAAACCGTTGCGGTGATTCGTGAAGACGAATGCATTGGCTGCACTAAGTGTATTCAGGCCTGTCCGGTGGATGCCATAGTTGGTGCAGCCAAACAAATGCACACGGTGATTGCGTGTGAATGCACTGGTTGCGATTTGTGCGTCCCGCCTTGTCCGGTCGATTGTATTGATATGGTGCCGGTCGAAAAGAATTTAAAGCAATGGCACTGGCCAAACCCGAGCGCCACTGAGACAACGCAAACTCAGCAACGCATCGATGTGGTTGAGGTCTCTTAGCTATGAGTCAAACAGTTAACCAAGTCGGCCCGACGACGTCGGAAAAGCGCACCGATAAAAAAGCGGTACGCTACGATACGCCCTATCGTTTTCATGGTGGAATACACCCTGACGAGCATAAAACACTATCTAACCAACAGCCGATTAAAGAACTGACACCACCACCGCAAGTGTCGATCTATTTAGGCCAACACAGCGGACAACCTGCCACGCCTTTGGTTAAAGCGGGAGATTATGTTAAGCGCGGGCAACTCATCGGTGCCGCGCAAGGGAGCTTATCGGCCAACATTCATGCCTCGGTTAGCGGTGTGGTGCAGGCAGTGGAAGAGCGTCCTGTTGCCCATGCCTCAGGCATGCGCGACTGGTGCGTTGTGATCGACAATGATGGCAAAGACGACACCGATCGACTCGACATTATCGAGCAGCCTCTAACACAAAATCGCCAACGGTTGCTCGACCGCATTTTTGATGCAGGAATTGTCGGAATGGGTGGCGCCGGTTTTCCCAGTCACATTAAATTAATGCCAACAGTGAATCATTTGATCATCAACGCCGCAGAGTGCGAGCCTTACATCACCTGTGATGATCGATTGATGCAAGATTATGCCGACGAGTTAATCGCCAGTATTCACTTGTTGCAATACTTAGTTGGCGCGCAACAGGTGA
Organism: Pleionea litopenaei; assembly: GCF_031198435.1. Classification (GTDB taxonomy): domain Bacteria; phylum Pseudomonadota; class Gammaproteobacteria; order Enterobacterales; family Kangiellaceae; genus Pleionea; species Pleionea litopenaei. The sequence goes on along the minus strand of NZ_CP133548.1, from coordinate 209,231 downwards.
CCATTGGCATCGAAGATAACAAGCCACAAGCCATCCAAGCGCTTGAAACCAGTATTCTGAAAACGTCTGAAGAAACCACCGGTCAGAAAGACTTATCTAGCATTCAAATTTGTGTGGTGCCGACTAAATACCCCAGTGGGGGCGAAAAACAGTTAATTGAATTAGTCACCGGAAAGCAAGTACCGTCGCGTCAACTGCCATTGAGTTTGGGCATTATTCTGCATAATGTCGCCACAGCACTGGCAATTTATCGAGCAGTTACGCAAGGAGAGGCATTAACCTCACGAGTCATGACCATTACCGGAAACGGCGCGCAACAACCAGGCAATTACTGGACCCGTATCGGCACGCCGTTTGAATGGATTCTAGAGCAACAACAAGTCCCTCAAGAAAGTATCAGTCAAATGATTATGGGCGGGCCAATGATGGGCTTTGCCCTCCCCGACTTTCGAGCAGGTACGCTCAAATCGACTAACTGCGTGATCGTATCGGCCGCCGACGAATTACAACCGGCACAAAACAGTCTTGCTTGTATTCGATGCAGTTTATGTGCAGAAGCATGCCCGGCCAGCCTATTGCCCCAGCAACTCTATTGGTTTGCAAAAAGCGAAAACCTCGCCAAAGCCGAAGAGTATCAGTTGTTCGATTGCATTGAATGCGGCGCTTGCTCTTATGTCTGTCCAAGTGAAATCCCACTGGTTCAGTACTATCGTTTTGCTAAGGCCGAAATTATTCAAAAAAGTGAAGAAAAAGCGCGCTCTGCCCATGCCAAAAAGCGCCATGAATTGCGTGAGCTAAGACTAGAGCGAGAAAAAGCAGAACGCGCAGAGAAACATCGCAAGGCCGCAGAAGCCCGTAAAAAAGCCGCTGCCGACAAAGGCGTTGGCGATGAGAAAAAGGCCACCATTGCCGATGCCGTGGCTCGAGCGAAAGCGCGCAAACAACAGCAGGAGTCGTCCAATTGAGACACTTGACCTCGCCATTCACGCGCAACCGTAATTCAGTCCAGTGGGTCATGCAGCAGGTGGTGCTCGCCACGGTTCCCGGAGCCGCGGTTCTGTTTTACTTTTTCGGTTGGGGCGTTATTTTTAATTTAGTCACTTGCGTCGCGGTTTGTTTATTCACTGAAGCGGCGATTTTTAGATTGCGTCGACGCCCATGGCATCAAGGCTTACACGATTACTCAGCTCTAGTAACCGCTATTTTATTAGGTCTCGCACTGCCACCATTGGCACCTTGGTGGATCCCCGTTATTGGCAGTTTGTTTGCGATTATTTTTGCCAAACACCTGTACGGAGGCTTGGGCTACAATCCGTTTAATCCTGCGATGGCCGGTTACGTTTTACTCCTGATTTCATTTCCATTATCAATGACCACTTGGTTACCCCCTGCGAGTCTCGCGACGCAAGTGCCGAACTTCGCTGAATCTTGGTGGTTGTTCTTTTCGGGCAGTGATGGGCAAGGCCACACGCTCACTTGGTACCTTGCGAATATTGATGGATTTGCCATGGCGACGCCACTCGATGAGCTCAAGACAGGCCTGGGCATGGGCTACCGGCAACCAGAAATACTGCAAGCGAGCATTTTTGCAGGTTATGTTAATCAAGGTTGGCAATGGGTCAATGTGGCATTTTTAATCGGCGGACTCTACTTGCTTTTCCGTAACATTATTCAATGGCATATTCCCATTGGCATGCTGGGTGCCATGCTGGTGTTATCCAGCGTTTTATATTGGATCGATCCCGACCAGCACATAGCGGCCTCTATTCATCTTTTCAGTGGCGCAACAATGCTTGGGGCTTTTTTTATTGCAACGGATCCGGTGAGTGCTGCGACAACTCCTAAAGGTCGAATTGTATTTGGCGCAGGCGTTGGCTGCTTGGTGGTGCTGATTCGAAATTTTGGTGGCTACCCAGATGCGGTCGCCTTTGCCGTTTTATTAATGAATATGAGTGCGCCCTTAATTGATCACTATACTCGGCCCACCGTGTATGGTGCCAAGGAGGTCGAATAATGTTATTTCAATCGATCTCACGCAATGCGTTAATACTGGGCGCCTTTGCTTTGTTATCCATCGGACTCATCGCCGTTTTTCACCATTTAACCAAAGACAAAATCAAAGCGGAAATGCAAGCAAAACTGGCGCGAACCCTAAACGAACTTGTCGCTGCCAGCGAATACAACAACGATGTCTACCACGACTGCGCAATCATTGACTCCAACGGTGTACTCCACCCCAGCGAAAGCAGCAAGGTGTATCGAATGACCAACAATGGTCAGCCAGTTGCGCTGGTCTTTACCGTCACCGCACCCGACGGCTATAACGGTAAAATAAATTTGATCATGGCGGTTAGACCAAACGGACAACTCGCTGGCGTACGCACATTGAGCCACAACGAAACACCGGGGCTGGGTGATAAAATTGACACGCAAAAGTCTGATTGGATCAAACAATTTTCCGGCTTATCACTCGACCAACCGCCAGTCGAGCAATGGAAAGTAAAGCAAGACGGAGGTGTGTTTGATGCATTTACTGGCGCAACCATTACCCCGAGAGCGGTCGTTCGTGCACTGGCGCGTGGGCTTGAGTTTGCTAACTCGCATGCGCTAGACATTCATCAGGCCAGCAATGCCTGTGGAGCAAGCAATGAGTAACTACAATTATCGTCAAATTAGCGAAGAGGGATTGTGGCGCAATAATCCTGCTCTGGTTCAATTACTGGGGCTTTGCCCTTTGCTCGCCGTTAGCAATACCTTAATCAATGGCTTGGGTCTTGGCATCGCGACCACCATGGTGTTGGTTGGCTCCAACCTTTCGGTTTCGTTGGTTCGCCACTGGATACCTAAAGAAATTCGAATCCCGGTGTTTGTCATGATGATCGCCTCCTTCGTCACCAACACTCAATTACTTATGAATGCCTTTACTTATGAGCTCTACTTAATTCTTGGCATTTTTATTCCATTGATTGTGACCAACTGCACCATCATCGGTCGTGCAGAAGCCTTTGCTTCAAAAAACCCGATGTTTCCATCAGCCATCGATGGACTGATGCAAGGCATCGGATTCTCAACCGTGTTAGTACTGCTCGGCGCAATGCGAGAACTGCTTGGCCAAGGCACTTTGTTTTACGGAGCCGAACAATTGCTCGGCTCGTGGGCTAGTGCGCTGACCATTAAAGTGTTCGAGGTTGACCAGGCATTTTTATTCGCGCTGCTGCCACCTGGAGCGTTTTTTGCGTTAGCGCTTATGATTGCTGGTAAAAACTACATTGACCAAAAAAATCAACAAAAAGCCGAGGTTTCGCAACCAGAAGTCGCCATTTCGGGTACTTTAACCAACGAATAATACTAGACAAAATGTGAATTGGTTGGCAGTATCAAAACCAAAAAGCACAATTAGGAACAGCACATTGGGGAATAAAGGACGCCTTTTTGTGGTGGGAACCGGCTTAATTACACCGAGCCACATCACGCAAGAAACCAAAAAGCGCATAGAAAGTGCCGATCAGGTCTATCATTTGGTACCTGATCCACTGGGCCTTACCTATTTAAAGTCTCTGAATGAAAACCTGACCTATCTTGGCGATAGCTATCAACTCACAGCGACGCGAACGCAAGCCTATCAACTCATGGTCGATCGAATACTCGAAGGATTAAACCAATACTCTACCGTGGTTGCGGTATTCTATGGCCACCCCGGAGTCTTTGTCAGCCCGAGTCATGAAGTCATAACCCAAGCGCGTCGTCGCGGCTATGATGCCCAAATGTTACCCGGCATTTCAGCAGAAGATTGCTTATTCGCCGACCTTGGTATTGATCCCGCCAGTGATGGCTGTCAATCCTATGAAGCGACCCACTTTTTAATTCATAAGATTCAAATCGATCTCTGTGCACCATTAATCTTGTGGCAACCAGGCGTGATTGGCGATATCGATAATGCAAAACTCACCGCTCAACCTGAGGCTCTCAAGCTTTTACAAAAAAAGTTAATAGATTGGTATGGCAGTGAACACCCTGTTATTAAATACGAAGCAGCAACACTTCCGCTGTATGACCCACTGATCGAATCAAAACCACTTTCAAAAATACATCAGTGGTCTCTCAGCCAGCGCAGTACTTTTTACATTGCAGCCCAGCAGTCGGCAATGCTCGATGATTCTGTAGTACAACAATTAGTTAATTTGAAACCATCAAAGGAGAACAGCGATGTCTGATAACTTAAAAAAATTCTTGGTAGAAGTCACTGAAAAGCCAGAGCTTAAAGACCAATACAAGAAAGATAAAAAACAGTTAATGGATAAATATAACCTGACGCCTGAAGAGCAAGATATGGTCGCCAATCAAGATCTTGACGCCATTAATAAAGCACTCAATAACGAATATGATTTAGCGCCTAACTCAATCATTCGTGTGTGCAAAAAAGAACAATAACCTAGAGTAATCTTATGAAGAAAATCGCAGTGATCTTATGGCTTGGTTTTTATGCATCCTTAGGTGCTGCGATACCTGTCACAGCAAAAACAACAACCTCCTCGAGTAAAGCGAGTGAGGTTGTGCTCGACCGTGACACAACTTTGTCTGAACTCAATGAACTGGCGTACGAACTGATAAAGCAAGGCCAATACGATCAAGCCTTTAAGTATTCCGAACAAGCTCGGCGCATTGCAGTGTATCAAAATGATAATCATCATTTAGCCAGAGCATTAACCAATCTAGGCTCCAGTTATTTCTACTTATCACAGCATGAAAATGCGTTACGACTGTATAACTCTGCTTACGATATTGCACGCTCTAACAACGATTTTCCGGGAATCAGTCGCGCATTAAATAATATCGGTGCCGTTTACGTAGCTCTCGAAAATTACACCGATGCGACCAATGTTTTCCAAAAATCATACGCAGCTGAAAAAGAAAGTCAGCTCGCAAAACTGCAAACACTGGTTAACCTAATGCATGCATCATCGTTGGGTCGAATTTATCCCGATTTTGTGAAATACACCGAGCAACTAGAGCAAGAAATTCCGAAAGTAAAAGACGCGTTCACGATTGCGTATTATTTTCAAAACCTTGGTGAAGTTGCCGTATTTAATGGCGACCTGCCCTTAGCTGAAACCTATTTTAAGAAAGCTTTAAAGATCTCTGAAGATGAAGGCTTTCAAACCCTTAGAATCGAAAACTTGCTCGACTTAGCGGAAGCAGCTTTGGTTCAAGGAGACACCATTAATGCGTTAAACCGAGTAGACGATATATTAGCGGTTACCAATAAAGATAATTTAAACAAAAGTCATTTTGCCAAAGCTTACGAAATTCTGTATCGCGTGTATAAAATGGAAAGCCAATTCGAGCAAGCGCTCGCAAGCCTAGAGTCTCACAATCGTTACGCAAATGATTTGCGAGAGCTCAAAGTTCGCCAGCTTGCTGAAATCGCGCGCATTGAACGACAAACACAAGAACAAATCGATAACCTATCGACCGCTGAAGGCCAGAACATCAAACTTCAACAACAACTGCAAGATTATAAAACCTGGTTTTGGTTATCGTTGCTGTTGACGCTCGTATTAGTGGCCGCATTAATTTCGTTGCTCGTCGCAAAAAAGAACACCTAGTCGACTGGTCGCTTACATAGAAAAAAGGCCGCTAAAGCGGCCATTTTTCTGTGAGTATTTAAAAAGTCTGACGCTTAGTTATCAAACTTTTCAAACACCAAGCAAGCGTTGGTCCCACCAAAACCAAACGAATTGCTTAACACTCGGTTAATGCTTGCGTCTTTTTTCTCTTGAACAATTGGCAAGCCTTCTGCGTCAGGATCCAGCTCGTTAATATTGGCAGAACCCGCAATAAAACTGTCTTTCATCATAATTAAACTGTAAATGGCTTCATGCACACCAGTGGCACCGAGGGAGTGCCCAGCTAACGATTTGGTCGATGAGATTTGTGGAACTTCATTTCCAAACACTTCTTTGATCGCTTTTAGCTCAGCGGTATCACCAACGGGCGTGCTGGTTCCGTGAGTGTTAATGTAGTCAATCGGTCCCTTGACCGTTGATAACGCTTGCTGCATACAACGAACGGCCCCTTCGCCTGATGGCGCGACCATATCGTAACCATCTGATGTTGCGCCGTAACCGACGAGCTCTGCGTATATTTTAGCGCCGCGAGCCTTGGCATGCTCTAGCTCTTCAAGAACAAGAATACCGCCGCCGGACGAAATAACAAACCCATCGCGAGTGGCGTCGTAGGGTCGAGACGCCGTTTCTGGTGTGTCATTGTACTTTGATGATAACGCGCCCATTGCATCAAACAGCAAGGTTAAACGCCAATCCTCTTCTTCGCCGCCCCCAGCAAAAACAATGTCTTGTTTACCCATCATAATTTGCTCGTAGGCATTACCAATACAATGCGCACTGGTCGCGCAAGCCGAAGAAATCGTGTAATTGATGCCTTTAATTTTAAACGGCGTCGCTAAACAAGCCGATGTCGTACTCGCCATGGTCTTAGGAACGGCATAGGGACCAACTCGTTTGACACCTTTTTCTTCACAAATCTGTACCGCTTCTACTTGAGTGCCTTGCGAGCCGCCACCAGAGCCAGTAATGAGTCCGGTGCGAACGTTAGAGACCAACTCATCAGATAGGCCGGCATCGTCAATCGCCTGTTGCATCGCTATGTAGGCATACCCCGAGGCATCCGCCATAAAGCGCACAACTTTACGGTCGATGTGATCTTTGATATCTAAATCGGGCCAGCCAGCTACTTGGCTACGAAGTCCCTTTTCTTTGTAAATTTCTTTAAAACGAATGCCCGACTTACCCGCTTTTAGCGATGTCGTGACTTCTTCAACATTGTTACCTAAACAGGAAACAACACCCATTCCTGTGATTACGACTCTTTTCATAATCTTTCCTAACCTAATTCACTCGCCGTTCGACTGACTATTTTCTGTCGAACGAATCGATCATTGTTAAATCAATCTGCTGTTTAATTCGTTAACATTCATTAACGGTTCAATTCGATTTTTTGCCAAGCTTTTCGCGAGACGCTTTTCAACTAAACGCTTTTAACTAAAACGTATCGGTGGAGTCAAACAAGCCTACTTTTAAATCTTGTGCAGTATAAATTTGCTTGCCATCAACCGCTACGGAGCCATCGGCAATAATCATTTTTAATTTACGCAAAATTAAGCGCTTCACATCAATGCGATAAGTTACTCGTTTCGCAGTGGGTAAAATTTGACCGAAAAATTTAATCTCGCCAGATCCTAACGCGCGACCTTTACCGGACTGACCAAGCCATGAAATAAAAAATCCAGTAAGCTGCCACATCGCATCAACGCCTAGACAACCGGGCATCACTGGATCACTTTCGAAGTGACATCCAAAGAACCATAAGTCAGGGTTAATATCAAACTCAGCATCGATGTAACCTTTACCGAAAGCGCCGCCTTCTGTAGAGATCGTCGTGATACGATCCATCATTAACATATTGGGCAAGGGCAAGCGAGAGATGGTGTTACCCGCAGGGCCAACTAATTCACCTTTGCCGCAAGCGATAAGCTCATCACGAGTATATTGACTGATTATTGACATTTCATACCTTAAAGTTAACAAACATTGGCTTTTGCCAAAATTGGGTGCGCGTATTATGCCTATCTGATCAACCTAAACTGGTATGACCTTGTGGCTGATCCAATGAATAATACAACCTCACCAAAAGACGCCACTGTACCACCTTTTTAACACGAAACTGATACCACCTGTTTGTAAAACAACACAGATCATCGAAGAAGGTCACAAGTTAGTGCACTTCTTATACTATTTGGTTGATTTTGCACCAATAACTATCAGCCAACGCTTACCTCAAAATAGCCAAATTCGGCCCACTCTCATTAACTCTGTGCGAAAACGATACCCTCTCAGCCCTTTAAATATCGCATGCTAAGCCAACTTTGGACTCGTCTTTTCGCAAAATAATTAAGGTTGGCACGCAAAATGGAATGGAAGCGATGGACCATGCGATATCGGTGCACACCAGACATCGATCAACATCACCAAGGAGCTCAAGTTATGCCAATAATAAAATCAACAAACCGCCGTACAACAACCTACCAAAGCTTATTAGTGAGCGCTTTATTGGTTGTTTGTAACCTATCAGTACCGCAAGTACAGGCAGACGTCAGCGCCAACGTCGGTTACGCGTCCGAATATTATTTCAGAGGAATATTACAAAAAGAGTCTTCTGCCAGCGCTGGCCTCGATTATTCAGCGGGCGACTTATCACTCGGAACCTGGGCAGCCGATGTCGGAGACGGCCTAGAAGTTGACCTGTATGGCAGCTACGGATTTACCTTCAGCGAAGACTTTTCAGCCAGTGTTGGTTTCACCGGGTATTATTACACAGGGGAATTTGACGACACCTATGAAGAAATCAATCTTGGTTTGGCTTACAAATTCATCGCCATTGATTACGCCGTCGGAGGCTGGGATGGTGGCGATGCAACGAGCGATGATTATGACTACCTAGCCATTACCTTGTCGCACGAAGGCTTCTATGGCAAATACGCTACCTTCGGAGATGAGTTTGATGGCGATTATTTTGAATTCGGCTACGGCACAACGGTGGGTGGTTTCGATACCAGCATTGCATTGATTATCAGTAGCGATGAGCTTAGCGATCAACTTGATAGCAATGGCAACCCTACAGAAAGCGAGGCCTTGGTGTTTTCTCTCGCCAAAAGTTTTGATTTATAAGTGCTTTGATTAATACGAGTTAGATTGTTTCGGCTTAGTATCACCGAATGTCGGACAATCGATCGACTGAAAACTCGAGAAATCTATTGAAAAATCAGGAATCCATTGCAAAGTCAGGAATCCATAGAAAGTACGGGAAGAAAATACACAAGAGCGTCAGAAAAAAAGAAACGCTTAAATGTATCAAGACTTAAAAAAAGGAGGCGCTTGCCTCCTTTTTTTATGCCTAAGTTTTCTTTACCTAAGCTTGTTTTAATCAAAGCTTGTTTCAACCAACATCATCGCTGCAATCATGCGAATCAAACCTAGCCTTCTTTTCTCCAACGAGTGCCCTCGCGAGAATCCTCTAACACGATACCTTCTTCTAACAGTAAGTCTCGAATTTCATCGCTGCGCGCAAAATTTCGATCACTGCGTGCTTGGTTGCGTTCCTCAATCAATTGTTCAATCCGAGCAACATCTAGAGCTTCTGATTGATTTGATGACTGTAAAAACGCATCGGGATCTTGTTGCAACAAGCCAAGTAAGTCGCCAAGACTGCGTAGCGTAAAGGCAAGATTGGCAACGTCAGCCGTGCCCTCTTTTCGAGCTCGGTTTAATTCGCGAGCGACATCAAACAATACAGCCATGGCTTCGGCGGTGTTTAAATCGTCATTCATGGCACTGACAAAGCGCTGTTCATAATCGCTCAACACTTTCCCATTAGTCGCTTCAAGCCCTCTCAAGGCTTGATAAAGACGCTCTAAACTTGCATCGGCGGCATCAAGGTTGTCACTGGAGTAATTAAGCTGACTTCGATAATGCGAGCTGACTAAGAAAAACCGCACCGATTCAGGGCGGTACTCTTTTAAAACATCTCGAATAGTAAAAAAGTTGCCCAAAGATTTAGACATTTTTTCTTTTTCAACTTGCACCATACCAGTATGAACCCAATAGTTCACAAACTGGCAACCGTTGGCCGCCTCAGATTGAGCGATTTCATTTTCATGATGAGGAAATTGCAAATCTGAACCTCCGCCGTGAATATCGAAGTGCTCACCCAGGCATTGCTTACTCATTGCCGAACACTCAATGTGCCAACCCGGACGCCCTTTACCCCACGGAGATTCCCAATGCGGCTCATCAGGTTTTGCTGACTTCCATAAAACGAAATCTAAAGGATCGCGCTTATCCGATGCGACCCCGACACGCTCTCCCGCGCGCAGATCCGCTAGGTTTTGCTTGCTGAGTTTTCCATAATCGGCGAAGGATGACACCGAAAAGTACACATCGCCTTGCTCGCCCTGATAGGCAGCACCACGCTCGATCAATTGAGTAATCATCGCAATGATGTCGCTCATAGACTGAGTCGCCGTTGGTTCAACGTCAGGTGGCAAAATGCCGAGTCGCGCAAAATCAGCATCCATTTCGGCTTTAAATTGCTCAGTAATCTGCTCGAAAGAAACGCCTTTGTCATTCGCTCGATGAATGATTTTGTCATCGATATCAGTAACGTTACGCACGTACTTAACGTTGTATCCCGAATAACGTAGAAAACGCGCTAAAACATCAAAAGCAACATAAGTTCTGCCGTGTCCTATATGGCAATAATCGTAAACAGTCACGCCGCACACGTACAAACCCACCTGCCCTTCTACGAGTGGTTTAAAGGTTTCTTTACTACGAGTTAAATTGTTATAAATTTGAAGCATGACGTTTTTCCTTAAGAATCAGCGGCTGATTATACTGGTTTGCGACGGTATTTCGAAGCCTCTACGTCATAATTTAAGTGACGTCATAATTTAAACGACTAAGGGCGGCCTGCTATGGCAAAAAGGCAATTTATGGCATAATGCGCGCCACTGTGCGTCCAGCTATTTGAAGACTAAGCTAATGCGGGTCAACGATTTTTGGTTATTCGAATCAACCATTCGAGACAACCAATTAAGATAACCATTAGATCAATGGCTGTGGCGCGAGACATTGAACTTAACGCAACTGAGGTTCCCTCTATGGTCACTATTCATACAAACTTAGGCAGCATTACACTGGAGCTGTTTGCCGATAAAGCACCAAAAACGGTTGCCAACTTTTTGCAATACGCAAAATCAGGCCATTATGACAACACCATTTTTCACCGCGTGATTGATGGCTTTATGATTCAAGGCGGCGGATTCGAGCCAGGAATGACTCAAAAACCCACCAATGATGTTATCGAGAATGAGGCCAACAACGGTCTGTCGAATGAGACTGGAACCATTGCCATGGCGCGTACGATGGATCCTCACTCAGCTTCTAGCCAATTCTTCATCAATGTTAAAGACAACACCTTTCTCGACTTTAAAAGTGAGACACCTCAAGGCTGGGGCTACTGTGTTTTTGGTAAAGTGACCTCTGGCATGGAAGTGGTTAATCAAATCAAAGGCGTTGCGGTCGGAAATATGGGCGGCCATGGGGATGTTCCTAAAGAGGACGTCGTCATTACCTCTGTTGACGTTGCCTAGTTGCATTCCTTTAAGGCTACTCACTGATGATACAACACGTTATCGCTGATCTACATTTGTCAGAAGAACAGCCACACCTAGTGCGGCTGTTTGACCACTACCTCGAAAACTTCGCTACAAAAGCTGACACGCTTTTCATTCTCGGTGATTTATTTGAGGTTTGGATTGGCGATGACTACCAACCGGAATGGCTCAATAACATCACCCAGCGATTGCGACAGCTCAGTCAACACTGTGCGATTTATTTTTGTCATGGCAACCGCGACTTTTTGCTGGGAGAAAACTACGCAGAACGCGCAGGAATGACGTTGCTGTCTGAGTACGAAACGACACAACTTTTAGGATGCAAAACCCTTCTCTGCCATGGCGATACTCTGTGCACTGATGATGTTGCTTATCAGGAATTTCGCCAGCAAGTTCGCACTCAACAATGGCAGTCTCAGTTCTTGGCACTGCCCATTGAGCAACGACTTGCCATCGTCAATGATTATCGAGCTCAAAGTAAACAAGCCACCGCTGAAAAAAATGACGCGATCATGGACGTCAACCTAAATACGGTGGCACACACGGTTAAAGAATATGACGCGACTCTGCTGATCCATGGACACACTCACCGTCCGGCGATTCACCAAGAAAGCTTTGGTCCTCGCTTGGTGGTCAGTGATTGGCGTGAACACGGACACTTTCTAGAATTATCAGAAAATAGTGCGACCAGCTGTTACTTCGAATTTAACTCCTGCAATCGAGAGCAGTGGCTTTAAACGTTATGTTTTCTCGGCCAACTCTGTTCAAGCCGCTTGTTTTGGGATACCGCTGTGGAAACGAAACACTTCATCGGGTTCTGAAATAAGCTTCGCCTCAAGTTCACCAAAATACTGAATACGATCATCAATGGGTTGCGGCGCATATTCACGAGCTAATTCAAGATAATCTAAGAAATGGCGGCTTTCTGACTTTAATAAAAACCGATAGTATTTAGCCAACTCTGGATCATGAGGTTCTATCACCGGTGCAAGTGCTGCAAATCGCTCACAAGAACGCGCTTCTATGTAAGCACCAATAATTAACACATCGGGTAACGTGGCCTCGTTACCTAACTTTACCGGCGCTCTCATCTCCGCTGCATAGCGCGACGCCGAGAGATGCTGATACTTTACGCCACGCTCATTCATCAGATCGAATACTTGCTCAAAATGACGAAGCTCCTCTCTGGCAAGTCGAGACAGCTTGTGTAACAACGCACTGCGTTCTGGAAATTTAAACATTAAGCTGAGTGCCGTCGAGGCCGCCTTTTTCTCACACCTTGCATGGTCAATTAACAGAATATCAAGATTCTCCAAAGCGGCATCTAGCCAAGCTTTAGGCGTCGGGCAATGTAGGAATTGGTGTACAGCTGAAATATCCATCGATAATCTTCGCAATAAGTCTTCGCAATTAGTCGTCGCGCAATAAGTTGTCGCAATGCGTGTTCACAGAGAAAGCCAGAATTATACCAATAATCGAGTCACCGGAATAGGTCTTACAGTCGATAGAAATAACCGTGTGCCGGCTATCGATAGGCATTCACCAGACGCTTAAATCGCTCTAACTTCTCGCGAGATGGTGCTTTGTCAATGTAGCGAATGTCCATATAAAGCTGATGAATTTCTCTTAAATCGGATGCTTTTGAAGCAGCCTTTGGATCCGATGGATTGATCGGCTCATCGATCGCCAAAGAGGCTCGATGAATAAAACTACTTGGGCCTTCAGACGGCCGTTTGGTAAGCCCTTTCTTCGTAAGCTTCTTAAGTAGTCGTTGGTAAATTAGAGCCGCTTCGTCGAGTTTTTCGTGTTGCGAGATAAGTCGGCGTGATAAAAACCAAAACAATAGAGCCACAACTAAAATAACCGACAAGTAAAGATATTGCTTTGGCACTTTTTCAAGATTCAATCGTTTAAATAAAGAGAACTGAGAGTCTGAGTTAAAATCGATGACCCAATCATTCCAAAAGCTACTCAGGTTATCAGACCATTGCGAAAAATAATCTAGCCAGTCCAGATCTAAAAGAACCGCATCTGGAATACTATCGAATAGAAATCCGCGTTGGCTCATTTCCGATAAGAGTGACTCATCTATTCTAGATGGCGCAACCGCTGAAGTTGGATCTAAACGAGTCCACCCGGTTGACTCTTGCCAATATTCAACCCATGCATGAGCGTCACGCTGGCGGACTAAATAATACTCACCGATATTATTATACTCTCCCCCCTGATACCCAGTGACAATGCGTGCTGGAATATTTGCCGAACGCAATATAAAGGCAACACTGCTTGAATAATGTTCACAGAATCCTTTGCGATGGTTAAACCAAAAATCATCCACCATATTACTCTGCATAATTGGCGGGGTCAGGGTGTAGTAAAACGGTTGTTGATTAATAAAGGTTAAAAGAAACTCAACAAACGCTTGATCACTCGTGAATCGAGCTCGTTGTTCGATGGCCCACGACCGAGCTCTCTCGTTACTATCGTCAGGTAAAAATAAATTAATTTCACGCGCAATTGGCGTTAACTCAGGTTCAAGATTCAAATTCAAAATACTGAGACCTTCGTAACGTACGCGTTGTCTGATTTTTTTCGGAGAAATAATAACGCCGGCAGAAGACGCATTGAACTGATCATTGTAGCCAACCGGAACATCTAAGCCAAACATCCACGCTTGCTGAGTTGCATCAAGTGTGACGGTGTATCGAACGATATCAGCACCCTGGATGTCAAATTGTTTAGGAATAGTCTCTCGTCGGTCATCTTGTCGCCAAGTTAAACCATCAAAATTTTCAAAAACTAAGCCGCGCCAATATAATTGCCGATCAGCGAGTTGAATGTCAGTGTCAACCTTTACACGAAAAGCCGGATCATCCAGTAAATTTAAATCGGTGATATCGCCGGGCGTCATTGAGTCAGAGATCCCCGAACCCGCAGCGAGCTTGCCAGGCATTTTCCATAGGGGCTCAGATAACCGCGGAAAAAAGACAAAGAGCACAACAATGATTGGCAACGAATAAATGAGTAACTTAGCGCTTTGTGACCATTCAATCTTATCGGATTGATGGGTGTTGCCTTTCATTAAGGTATACACCAACCGTCCGAACACTAAAAACACATACACCACCAGTAAAAACGATTGACTGAATAAAAAGGTCATTGATGCGATGAAGAAGCCAAGTGTTACCACTAAATTAAAATCGCGATACTTCCATGACTCCAAAATCTTCAAGCTATACATTGCGACAATCAATGCCACACCGGCGTCCTTGCCACGAAATGTTTTAAATTGCAAAAACACGAACACTGAGAAACCAATGCATAAACCGATGACTAGATATCGATTGACTTGGCTAGGTCGATTTGCCTGAAGGCGAAACAACACCCATAGAGGCGCTAAAAATAAGAAAATAGCGATTTGCGGAGGCATCAATATTGCGAATGGTAAAAGAACCAATAACTGTGTTATCACCAGTTGCTTGCGCGCACCGGGTGCTAAGACTCGAATATTTTGAGGTAGATAACGCATGGCTAATTAACTGTTGGTTCCGTATTGGGCAAGCGCTAATAGGCAAGCATCTTGATGCTCCACGCCAGAGTTCACGGGAATCGTTCGTCCAGGCAATATTAATCCAAACTGTCGCCCTTGACGCGCCGCCTCTAAGACTAAGTAACATAAATAGGACAAACGCTTTTCTGTTGAAGACTCTTCAAAAGCATCAAAATTAAAACTATCGGGATCACTCACATAATCAACAAAGTGCTTCGTTTGTAGGCCTTTTTCTTGTGCGTAACTTTTCCAGTGTATTCGCGACATAGACTCTCCAGATTGATAGGCTTTAAGACCATAAAAATCCTCAATGCCATCTTTATATTGATCCGTATAATCTGAATCACCACTCGCCTTTGCCAGATGAATGTCTTCGGGTTTTAGTGGTTGTGGATAAACAACTACTTGCGCATCAAAAAACAACCATGACCATGCTTGGAAAAAGCCGAAGGGGTACTGTGTTGATACTCGGATGGGAGGAATTGAATAGATGCCTCTTGTTGCAAACGATAAAGAGAGATCACTGTGCTGCTCGGCTTTGGGCAAAATATCTAACGATTGAATATCTTCTCGTTTAAAATTCAAATTTACAGCAAAATGCGTTTTATTACTCGCCGCTGAAATTCGACATCGAGCTATCTCTCCAGCAAATATTGGATTAATCGGATGTATGGAAAAACGTGTCGAAACAAGGTTATTGAAGGTTAGCAATATCCCCAAAACCCCCAATGTCATACAGGCAAACGTTGTAATAAAAATCAAATTATTTTGATAGTTCGTTGCACCAACACCCATCAAAAAAGTCACTAACGCCATCAATAAACCAAAGCGCGTTGGTAAAATATAAATATTCTTTTGGGTAAGACGAATTTCACGCAAGACCGGTGAACGACGTTTCTGCCACTGTAAAATGACATCTGACCAACGGTTCAACAGTTGAGAATAAACGGATGGCATTTATAAAGGCACCGCTACTTTCTGAATGATCATATTCGCTAGGTCTTGACCGCTGATCGTACTTTGTTCAGATGCCGCCAACCGATGCCCTACCACAAAAGGAAAAACCGCTTGCACATCTTCTGGGATCACATAGCGTCGCTCTTTAATTAACGCAAACGCTTTGGCGGCTTGAATTAGAGCGAGACCTGCTCGCGGTGATAAGCCATGTAAAAGTTCCGACGACTGTCGCGTCTCAAGAACTAATTTTAAAACATAATCTACGAGATTATCGGACGCTTGAACTTCCGACACTTGTTCTTGCAAAGAGGTCAGTTCTTCAGCGGTAATTTGCGCTTGAGCCATGGTTGCTGACGCGCGACGATCACCATTGAGTAACAAATCTTTTTCAATGTCTGGATGAGGATAACCTAATGACAATCTAATTAAAAAACGATCGAGTTGCGATTCAGGCAAAGGATAGGTTCCTAATTGGTGCGAAGGATTCTGTGTTGCAATAACAAAGAAAGGATCGGGCAGCGCTCGCGTTTCACCTTCAATGGTGACTTGTTGCTCTTCCATCGCCTCTAGCAAAGCACTTTGGGTTTTCGGCGTCGCTCTATTAATTTCATCGGCTAAAACAACCTGCGAGAAAATCGGCCCACTATGGAATACAAAAGACTGACTGTTTCGATCGTAAATCGATGTTCCGGTTATATCGGCCGGCAGCAAGTCGGAAGTAAACTGTACTCGTTGAAATTCCAAACCGAACACTCGAGACAATGCATGAGCAAGCGTTGTTTTGCCCATTCCCGGTAAATCTTCAATTAATAAATGTCCCTTGGCCAGCAAACAGACAATCGCCATTTCAACCTGAGGCTCTTTACCTAACAAGATACTATTAAGGGTTTTCTTAACTCGATCGATCACATTCGTCATAAATATTCCGAAGGGCTATTGGTAAAACAACAAAAGATAAGTATAGCGGATGATTTGAAGCTTAATAAGACCCCTTTCGCAAAGCGGTTCAATAAATACTGTTTGAGAGCAAACCTTGAGTTGAGACTGTCTAAACGGTACTGTCTAAGAAAAAGGAGTGTCGAAATGGGAATGTTGAAATGTTGGTGTCAAAAAAGTACCGAGTAATAACGGTCGCATAACAAAAAGATGAAGTGACCCCTACTTAGATCACGCTAGATTTGGTTAACATATCAACAAGCAGTAAAGATCACGAACATTTTGTCGACCCCTCGGTAGCTCAATGGTCGCATTGATGGATCGCAACGCTGAATAGCTATCATAGTCGCTCAAAGCCTTTTCGGGGTCATTCATTTGCATCCAAGACGCTTGGCTCACAATCGCGCCAGCCGCCGTCGTATTACCATCGGCACCATCTGTCGCAATAGAAGCAAATAGACCTTTCTTTCCCGATTCAAATAACTTACGTGCCATTATCAATGCCAAGTGACTGTTACGCCCGCCTTTCCCAGAGTTTGACGGTACGGCCAATTCGACTTCACCGTGAAAGACCATTGCACGGTTGCCTGATGCCAAGGCTTGGTCCATGCGTTGTAGAAATTGCTCTAAGGGCTCATTGATCTCACCACTATGGAAACACAATTGAGGATAGTTAACTTTCAAAGTCTCCAAAACAGCTTGGGACATTTTTTGACTATTTCCTACTAAAATAGATTGAGGCTGTTCGAGCGATTGCTGCTTATTCGTATCACTTATTTCCTTCGAACGCCCAAGCAACTGGGTCACCTTGTTCGAGAAGTCGCCACTCTGCGATAAGTCGCTTAAAAACCTTTCTATCGAACGACTCTCTTCTTGAATTTTAGACGGAAACAATAATCCCGAACCGACAGTACTTGGATCGTCCCTAGGAACATCAGAAAGCGTAAACTGCTTTATTCTAATCTTTTTATCTGCGGTCGGTAATGCGTTATAAATCCAATGCAATAACCCTCCCCCTTTAACCTTTGATAACTTTTTTCTTAAGAAGTTAATGGTCTCAATGGGCATGCCACTTAACACTAGCTTTTGATTTAGCTGATTTAACTCTTGCAGTGACACTCCCTCAATGGGCTGTTCTATCAGTGCCGATGTTCCTCCGGATATCAGAAAATAAAGAGGATGCCCTAAATAGTTCTTGATAAAGGACTTTACTTGATGGCTAGCTTGAATTGACTGAGAACTGGGATACGGATGTGTCGAGTAGACCACCTGAAATTTATCGACGGGCAGCTCCAGCTTTGTCTGCTCAGCATACGCCTGAGGAACCACTGATATAGCCGCTGCAAAATCAGTATCTGAAAAAGCGTTGAGCATCGCATTAGCGGCTTTTCCTATTGCAATAATGGCAGGTAAGTTTGTTTGCGGCCGAGGAGCGATTTTGTTGCGCTTTTGATCATCCTTGCCTTTTTGATCATCGTTGCGTTTTTGATCGTCGTTGCGAGTGCCGATTGTAGAAGATAACGCATTAACGTCTCGATTCTCATGGCTCGATTGAAGAGCATTTGAGCCATTATTTAAAATACATTGATTAAAAACACATTGACGCGTCCACTCTGTCGCAGTGTTCGCCGCGAGGGTCCTTGAAATGATTCGTCGTAAACGTTGCTCAGGCGTCAAAGAGGTCCTAACCATTGAGTATTAAAAACAATAGACGCAATCGTAACCAGAACGCCAAAAATGATCCAGTTAAAGGTAGAAAAGAACAGCGTCAACAAATAATACTTTTTATCGATGCGGGCCAACTGGCTTCCTACAAACATTAATAGAAACGTTAATACTAACGTCAGTGATAATAAACTCCACCAAAAAGCAGGCTTATTAAACCAAGTAATCAGCAAATAAGTGAGCGCACTCACGTGAATTACCGAAACACTCCAGAAAGCTACTCTTTTCCTTGGGTGAGATCGTACCATTTCACACCTCTTAAACTATTCTCACATAGCGCAGTAATTAACTCTGGCCATGTTTCTTTATTCCCTAAATCGCTTATCACCATTCTCGAACAAGTTTGTTATCGCAAAACGAATAGGTTCTAAAGAAGCTATTAAACTGAAGTTACTTAAACGAAGCTACTTAGTCGAAACTACTTATCGATAAATAAGCGGATAACTTCTTTTAGAACTTATAGTAAAGCAACTAAATGTTTAAACCTGATTTTACGACGAAGGATTTTAACGAATCCAGAGTCTGTTAGGGGTTTCATCTCAAATAATCGCAAAATTTTGAGATAAATATCGAGTAATGATATTGCGATATGCCCTATTGTTTATAGCTCTCAATCAGATAAAAGGACTGCTTTAACGAAGCGAATAAACAAACTATTAGGCTACAACGTCAATGAGCTACGGTTGGTTGACAAAAAATCCATATCAAATATAAAAATACTAAAGAGATACTCTCGAATGACCAATATTAAGTGACCCATAACTAAATGATCAATAATTAAAAGCAACCCTTTCCTTTCGGCAGTGAACATACACTATCTCGAATATCGAGCCAATAACAAAAGCGCCCCAAACCGATGTTGGGGCACATTTTATCAAGAAAACCTATCGGCTACTTGAAAGACTTTCGGTATTCATATTAGTTATAAAACGCTTTCCCTTCTTTTTTCTTTTCGATCAAGGTCTCTGCTGGACTAAATCGTTCACCTTTTGCCTTCGCATAATGTTCTAACCGATCGACCACTTGCGCGATACCCAGTGATTCCATATGGCGGAAGGGTCCACCTAAGAAAGGAGGAAAGCCAATACCGAAAATAGCACCAATATCGCCATCACGTGGGCTACGAATGATCCCTTCGTCTAGGCAACGTGCCGCTTCGTTTAACATCATCAACATACAGCGTTCGACAATTTCTGTATCAGAAATTGACGTCGTTGGGTTGACTCCGAGTACTTTGTAAATGGATGGGTCAACAGATTTACCCGATTTTTTCTTGTCTCCGTAAAGATAAAAACCTCGACCATTCTTTTTGCCTTTTCGATCGTCCGCTTTTACTTTCTCAAAAACTTCTGGGGGCTCCATTCTCTCGCCGAACGCTTGTTGTAATATTGGAGCCACCTTGGTTGCAACATCAATTCCAACTTCGTCTAACAAGGTCATCGGCCCCACTGGGAATCCTGCCTTGACTAACGCTTTATCGATTTGATCGACGGCAACCCCTTCAGCCACTAAACGAGCCGCTTCGTTCATGTAAGGCGCAAGAATACGATTCACATAAAAACCCGCACCGTCGTTAACAACAATGACCGTTTTACCCTGTTTCTTTCCAAACTCAACCGCCGTCGCAATGACTTCCGCGGAGGTTTGTTCCGTTTTAATAATTTCTAATAAAGGCATTTTCTCAACGGGTGAAAAATAATGTAAACCAACGACTTGCTCTGGACGCTTACTCGCGGTAGCAATTTCAGCAATCGGAATTGACGACGTATTGGTCGCGAAAATGACTTTCTCATTTTGCAACGCCTCAACCTCTTTCACCATCTTATGCTTCAATTCCAAATCTTCAAACACCGCTTCGATCACCATATCGGCATGTTGAAAGCCTTGATAGTCGGTACCCCCCGTTAAGCGCGCTTGAACGGCTTTGGCTTCTATTTCTGAATACTGGCGACGTTGCAGTTTTTTGCTGATCAATTTCCAATTGTACCCGAGTGCATGATTGACACCTTCAATGCTCACGTCTTTTACACGTACCGGAATTTTCGCTTTTTCGACGGTGACAGAAGCGATACCAGCTCCCATTAAACCACCACCTAGCACGCCTACTTTATGGATCGTTTTCGGTGTGACATCGCCATCCACTCCGCTGTCTTTTTTCAGCTCAGTCACGGCAAAGAAAATATTCATTAATTGACGGGCTTCGGGTGACATCACAAGTTCGCCGAAATATTTGGCCTCTACTTCTAGGCCTTTAACGAACCCATGCTCCATGCCCATTTCGACGCACTCAATTATTTTCAACGGCGCAGGATAATTACCCTTCGTTTTGGCTCCCACCGTTTTTCGCGCTTGGTCAAAAATGACCTTACGACCAAAACTGTTGCTTTCAAGCGCTAACTTTTGAGCGCCCGCAGCAGAGAAAACTTTCCCCCACTCATTCGCAGGTTCATCGCATGACTTTTTCCAACGTCCCTTTTTAGCCATGCTTTCAATTCGTTTTTTTGCCGCCACCATCAAGTTAGCCGTCGGAACAACTTCATCGACTAAACCCGCTTTTAACGCTCGGCGAGCGTTTAACTGCTTTCCGGTGAGCATCATGTCTAAAGAAGTAGCAATGCCAACGAGTCGAGGTAAACGTTGCGTACCCCCACTTCCTGGTAAAACCCCTAGTTGCACTTCCGGCAGCCCCAATTTGGTTTTACTTTCTTGCGTTGCGACTCGTTGATGGCAAGCCATAGCAAGCTCTAAACCACCGCCTAAACAGGCACCATTGATTGCAGCAACCGTCGGAATATTTAAATTTTCTAAACGATTAAAAATCTGCTGACCAGCCGCCGACAACTGAGTTGCTTGGCTCGCTTCTGTCACGGCTTTGAGCATGCTGATATCAGCACCCGCAACAAAACTATCGTCTTTGCCACTGGTGATGATTAACCCTTTGACATCCGAATTGTTCTCTAAATCATCCAAAATTGCGCTAATGTCATCAACAAACGCTTCTTTCAAGGTGTTTTGTGACTCATTGGGAACATCGATGACAATAACGGCTATGCCTTGGTCATCGACACTCATTGCAAATGCTTGCTGTTGATCAGTCATTATTCAACCTCCAAAATCATTGCAGCACCTAAACCACCTGCCGCGCAGGCAGTTGTTAATGCCGTTCCACCACCTCGACGTTTCAATTCGTTGAGCATTTGCGTGATTAGTCGAGCGCCCGTTGCCGCAAATGGGTGTCCATAAGCCAATGAGCCGCCTAAGACATTAAATTTATCCATATCGATTTCACCTATCGCAGAGCTTCGGTTCAATTTATCTTTTGCAAATTCTTTTGATGCAAAAGCTTTTACATTACACAAAGCCTGAGCAGCGAAGGCTTCGTGCATTTCGATCAAATCGAGGTCATTTAAGGTCATTCCTGCTCTATCTAACGCTAATGGTGTCGCATATGACGGCCCCATCAACATGTCGCAGGTTGCATCAATTGCCGCGAAAGCATAACTCTTGATGAAACCTTTAATTTCTAGGCCCAACTCTTTTGCTCGACTTTCACTCATTAACATCAAAGCCGCTGCACCATCGGTTAACGGCGTACTATTGGCTGCGGTTAATGTACCGTGTTTACGATCAAATGCAGGACGAAGTTTTGCGTAACCTTCTAACGTTGAGTTAAAACGAATGTTGTTATCAATGCGCAAGGCTTCTTTGAACGGCTGTACATACGCCGTCATAACTTCATCATCGAGCTTTCCATCATTCCACGCTTGTGCCGCGAGTGTGTGCGAGCGATGTGCCAATGCATCTTGTTCTTCACGGCTAATGCCATGATCTCGTGCCATTTGTTCAGCATTCTCTCCCATGGTCAGGCCGGTTGAATACTCTTTCACCGCCGGAGGGACGGGTGCAAGATCTTTTGGGCGAATTTTTGCAATCAACTTTAAACGCTGACCCATGGTTCTCGCTTTGCTTAAGTCCATCAAAATCGCGGCAAGTTTCTTTGAAATTCCGATTGGAACAACAGATGAACTATCTGCTCCACCCGCAATACCTACCGACACACTACCTGCCATAATTGATTCTGCGACACTGACGGCTGACTGAAAGCTGGTTGCACAGGCTCGCGACACCGAATAGGCATCGGTGTGGACGTTCATGCCCGTTCCTAAGACAATTTCTCGAGCAATATTGGGTGCGTCCGTCATTGCGAGCACCTGACCAAAAACCACTTGGTCAATCAGACTGGGATCTATCTCGGTACGCGCAAGCATTTCATTAACCACTAATTTCCCCAAATCGACCGGATTTTGAGTGCGGTAATGAGTCAGTTGACGGGCGAAAGGCGTTCTTAATCCTGCCACAATGGCCACCCGCTCTGGCTTAGAGCCTAGTACAGCGCCACCTTTCTGAGTGGAATTAGATTCAGTTTGCTTTGACATTTTTAGTAGTCTCAAGTTGAAATTAGGAGGAAAGTGTAGACTCTACTGCATTTCGGCGACACTTTCAAACAAGTGTTTTAAATAATCGTTTACCGAATAACTCAAGCTGCGAAGTCGGTGAAATGTTGTAATTTGTTGCAATTTGAAATCAATAACCCCATAAAAACACTAGCATTTTGTCAGTCATTTCGTTACAACTGTGCGCACTACTGGACTCACTCGTTTAAAAGGGCTTATGGACGTAAGAACTGCAATCATTCAGCTGCAAAAATTCCTTCAACAGCGCATCGTCGGGCAAGAAGCACTGATAGAAAAGATCATCATCGCATTGTTAGCCGATGGTCACCTATTGGTTGAGGGCGCTCCTGGACTCGCTAAGACCCGGGCAATTAAAGAACTCGCTCGCGGCATCGAGGGGGAATTTCACCGCATTCAGTTTACCCCAGACCTACTTCCAGCGGATCTTACGGGCACCGATATTTTCCGGCCACAAACCGGCACCTTCGAGTTTCAAAAAGGTCCTATTTTCCATAACCTAGTGCTTGCCGATGAAATCAATCGCGCGCCCGCTAAAGTACAGTCAGCGCTTCTGGAAGCAATGGCTGAGCGACAAATTACGGTTGGCGGCAGTTCGTATCCATTGCCTCCGCTATTTATGGTTATGGCGACTCAGAATCCAATCGAACAAGAAGGCACCTACCCTTTACCCGAAGCACAGCTTGATCGGTTCCTAATGCATATTTTGGTTGATTACCCCGACGCTAAAGCCGAATCAGAGATTTTAAAGCTCTCTCGAGCTGAGTCGCATCATCAAGCAAAATTAAAACAACCCGATGAGGAATTGACCACTGAAGCTTTGTTCGCCGCTCGCGATCAAGTATTAGATATCTACATGGCTGACGAGGTTGAGCAATACATCGTTCAACTGGTTATTGCCACACGACAACCAGAAAAATTCGATGCGCAGTTAGCTCGCTGGATTGATTTTGGAGGAAGTCCTCGAGCAACTATTTCCTTAGACCGATGTGCTCGCGCCTATGCTTGGTTAAAAGAAAGTGAATTTGTGACGCCGGAACATGTACAAGCCATCGCGCATGAAGTGCTTCGGCATCGAATATTACTCAGCTATGAAGCTGAGGCAGAGGGAGTGACTAGCGATCAAATCATTGAGCGCTTGTTATCGGTTGTTTCCGTTGCATAACCCTAGCCAACTTGTGACTCGCTCATGAACCAGCACTGGCGAAAAAGTAATCCTGCGAAGCACTTCAGTGATCGTCCACATCAAATGGGCGTAGAGCTGTCTTTAGCTGAACTTCTCGAATGTAAGCGAATGGCCGACAATTTGAAGCTTCCCACCATGCAAAAAGTTAAAACGCATTTGCTCGGTGGGTTCATCTCTTATTATAAAGGTCGCGGAATGGATTTTGACGAAGCTCGACCTTATCAGCAAGGCGACGATATTCGTTCTATCGACTGGCGGGTAACTGCTCGAACGGGAGACGCTCACACAAAAATATTTCGCGAAGAACGTGAGCGACCTGTTTTTGTATTGCTCGACCAAACTCACAGCATGATGTTTGGTTCTAAAGTTCAGTTCAAGAGCGTTCAAGCAGCCAAACTCGCAGCCACCATTATGTGGAAAACCTTAGGCGACGGTAACCGCTTTGGGGCGCTATTGTTTAATGATTTTCGTCACCAAGAGTTTAAGCCGGCGAGTTCGCGAAAAAACACCTTACGAATTTTAAATGACATTGTCTTAAGCCATGCTGAGCAGCTCAAAGTGGATGAAAATAAAGCATCATCCTCTTCAGCGTCGCCAATTGCAGTGACACTCAAACGAGCGAGACACCTCATTAAGCCAGGCAGTCTCGTTTTTGTGCTCAGTGACTTTTTACAATTTAACGATGAAAGCGAACACCATCTCGTTCGCTTAGCTCAACACAACGACATCAACTTAATTACTCTGTTTGATCCTCTCGAGCAGCAATTACCTCCTGCAGGTCTGTATCCGATCACCAACGGATCAAAAAGAACCATTTTAAACACGGAGTCTTCACAAACACGTGAGGAGTACCAACGTCTTTTTAGTGAAAAAGTACAACACATGGATGCTATCGCACTTAAACACCGAATGAAGCATCATCAATTAGCGACCAACGAAAATCTAACCCAACGATTGAGCCTTAGCGATGGCCAAGGATTGCGACGATGAGCAATACGAATCCATCTTCTAATGATCTCATGTCACAGCTTAGAGATATTCACACGCCTGATCCTGTCTCTTGGTGGCCGCTCGCTCCCGGATGGTGGATTTTGATGCTGTTGGTTATTGGTGCAATCGTCACCCTATTCATTCTTTTTAAACGATCCAGACGACCATCGCCATCCTTAGCGTATGCTGAGCAGCAGCTTCAGTTGTTGCAGTCAAAGTCCAGCAACAAAGAAAACCTGGTCGAGGCATTGCATCTATTACGACGCTTTGCGATGAATCATTTTCCAAAAGAACTGACCGCTCGAATGCCATTGCTCACACTGGCTAAAACCATCGCGGCAACCAACCAAATCACGCTGAATTCATCTTCGCTAAAGTTACTCAACAACGCTCACTATGCCCCTAATGTTTCGGTCAGCAATGAGCAATGGCAAGATCTTTTAAACGATCTAAAACAACTTATTCAATCTCTGAGTCGAGTGACTCAACAGCCAGCCACTCAAGTGGCTATGGTCAACGCACTAAAACAAGCGGGTGAAGCCAATGTATGAATTTGCCTGGCCTTACTTGCTAGTTTTAATCATTGTTCCCTTGCTAGTGACTTTGCTATCGGCACGGCGCTCCTCTGTCGCTGGCCCGGCATTACGATCGGGCTTGTTTGATTATTGGCAGCACATCCAACAAGACCAACCCACTCATTCATCAAAAGGGTTACTCTCACTACTATTACAGTGGTTGGTATGGACTCTGTTAGTCGTCGCCTTGGCACGACCTCAATGGGTAGGAGAACCTGTTGAACTGCCAGCTTCAGGACGCGACCTGATGGTCAGTATCGACATTTCAGGCAGTATGGAGACGCCCGATTTACAACTTAACGGCCGACCGGTTTCTCGTTTATGGGTGGTCAAGCATCTGCTTGCCGACTTTATTAAAGAGCGCGAAGGCGATCGGATAGGGCTCGTTCTGTTTGGCGAAAAAGCGTATTTACAAACGCCATTAACGTTTGATTTAAAAACCATTAGTCATATGTTGCTCGAAACTGAAATTGGTCTAGCGGGCTCTTCCAGTACGGCAATCGGTGACGGAATCGGTCTCGCAGTAAAACGTCTAAAAGAACGTCCGGCAGAAAATCGAGTTTTAATATTACTCACCGATGGCCAAAACAAGTCGGGAGCGTTAACGCCGATTGAAGCTGCAAAACTGGCAAAGCATGCGGGCATTACTATCTACACCATCGGTGTGGGTGCTGATGAAATGATTATTCGAGACACCCTCTTTCGCACTGAGCGAAAAGTTAATCCATCAGAAGAGCTGGATGAAGAAACACTCACCGCCATCGCTGACATGACCGGCGGACAATACTTCCGTGCGCGCGATGAACAAGAATTTCGTAAAATCTACGCAGAGCTCGACAAACTTGAGCCGATAGAAAAAGAACGTGAAGTCTATCGTCCTACCAGCGAGCTGTACTACCTTCCGGCGTCATTGGCAGCTCTGCTGTTCTTGTTGTTTATTCTTTTCACATCGGCTAAACGCTATTTGATCAACCGCAAGGAAAGCCAATGGATATGATAACCGACCTGGCAAACCTAACGTTTATTCGACCCAACCTATTGTGGTTTCTGCTATTACTGATCCCCATCGTTTTTCTTTTAACTTATGAGTGGAAAAGTCAAAGCAGTTGGCAAAAAGTTATCGATCAACATCTATTGAAATATATGCTTCAGGGAGACCAAAGCAACCAACGTTCTAGCTTTAAAATCTTTCTACTTATGACAACCTTAGGGCTATTAATTATCGCCATTGCAGGGCCAAGCTTTGCCAAAGAAAATATTCCTATTTATCGAAGTGCAGAAGCTAGAGTGGTACTTTTAGACTTGTCATTATCAATGGACTCAGTCGATATAAAACCTTCTCGACTTACCCGAGCAAAACACAAATTGAAAGACTTACTCAGTGAAAGCAAAGAAGGTGAAACCGGTTTAATTGTTTACGCCGGTGATGCTTTCGTGGTGAGCCCTTTAACCTCTGACGCCAATACAATTTCTACTATGGTCAATGATTTAAGCACGGGAATTATGCCTATATTAGGTAGTGAGCCAGCGTTTGCCTTTAATAAGGCCATTGAGCTGTTAAAAAATGCAGGAAAACCGACCGGTCATATCGTATGGATCACCGATGGCATCGAAGAAGAAGATGTCGATTACATCATCGATGAAATCAAAGGTCACGATTATCCATTGTCGATACTGGTAACCGCTACCGAACAAGGAGCGCCGATTCCACTACCAAACAACCAAGGATTTTTAAAAGATTCCATGGGGCAAATTGTAATGCCCGCACTGCGACTTTATCCTCTGCAACAAATAGCCAACCAGAATCCAACTCAAATTGTTCGTTTAAGTGCAGATAGCAGTGACATTAACAAAATTTTATCCGTCGAAACCCAAAGCATTGATAAAAACGAGCAAGGCGAAGGTAATCGTAAACGCGATCAGCTGGATCAAGGTTACTGGGTATTGATACCTGTACTATTACTGTTTTTACTGAGCTTTAAGCGTTCGGCACGAAGCTTCGGCTTACCTGCGATATGTGTTTGCTTAATGCTTCCTGGCTACTCGCACGCTGGCTTTTGGGAAGATCTCTGGATGACCAAAGATCAACAAGCTCAAAAGGAGTTAAACAATAACCAGCCACAGATCGCTGCGGAACTGTTTAAGAATCCTGATTGGAAAGCCGCTGCACATTATAAATCTGGCGACTTTAACCAAGCACAAGAGTATTACGCCAATCAAACAGGTATTGATGCCAAATACAATCTCGGCAATACATTAGCCAAGCAAGGTGAACTTGACCAAGCCATTGCAGCCTATGAAGAAGTACTTAAACAAGATCCAGATCATGAAGATGCAAAATTTAATAAAGAGTTACTTGAGAAGTTAAAACAGCAGCAACAACAAGACGAAAACGAACAAAATAAAGATTCTCAAGAACAGCAAGATCAGAAAGACAGTGAACAAAACAAAGATCAACAAGATCAGCAAGAAAATAAAGAAGAGCAACAGCAGAAAGAACAACAAGAATCTAAAGAGCAAGAAAACAAAGAGCCTAAAGAGCTGAGCCCAGAAGAGCTTAAAGATGAGCGTAGCGAACAAGAAAAGCAACAAGCGCTAGAACAATGGTTAAAGAAAATTCCTGATGACCCGGGTGGTCTTTTGCGAGAAAAGATGAGAAGAGAATTTAAACGTCGCGGGCGAGAAAACCGAAACATTAAGGAAGTTTGGTAATGAAAAAGTTATTTCATTTATTAGCTATCGTTGTTATTTCAATGATCAGTTTGAATGCTTCGGCTGGCGTAAAGGCGTTTCTTGACCGCAAAGATGTACGAACTCAAGAAACCTTCACCTTAACCATTGAAGCCGATTTTAATGCAACTGAAACACCTGATTTATCAACGTTACCCGATGGAATCAAACTCCTTGGCAGTACTAAATTTCATCAATCGTCTAACTACAATGGCAGGGTGCAAATCCAATTAGGTTGGAAAGTTATTTTGTTGGCCGAAGAGCCAGGCATTTTTACGATTCCATCGTTCACCTTAGATAATCAATCATCACAGCCCATTCAAGTAACGGTAGAAGAACCGACCAATAATTTTAGTACCGATGATAAACTCGAAGCAATCATGCTAAAAAGTGAATTGTCGACCGAGAGTGTCTATGTACAAGAACAACTGGTTCTTACCTTAAAGTTATACCGCGCAGTTCAAACTCAATACAGTAAACTGACCGAAAACCTAATGATTGAAGATGCTATTGTTGAGAGAGTCGGCGAAGACACTCAATACGAAACAATCATCAATAATACCCGTTTTCTGGTACTCGAAAGACGGTTTGCGATTTTTCCACAAAAAAGTGGGAACTTAACGATTCCTAAACTGGTTTACAGTGCCGATGTGTTACAACCCGGAAGTTCCGGATACGGCCGAATTTTGGGTCGAACTCGCCCAGTAACCATTACGACTGAAGAGCAGTCTATTCCGGTAAAACCTTATCCTCAAGGTCACACTGGTCTGTGGCTACCCAGTCAAGCGCTAACCATCAATTCCCGGTGGTCAAGTATTGGTGAAAAAATTGTTGGCGAACCAAGTACTTGGACGATCACTTTACAAGGCGTTGGCGTTCATGAAAATCAACTTCCAGAATTAGTTCTGCCAGAAGTCGACGGTATTAAGTGGTACCCTGATACGGCCGAAAAGGAAAGAAAAATTAACAGCGAAGGTATCGTCGGTCAACGCGTTGAACGAATTGCTGTCGTGCCGACTAAGGCAGGTAACATTCAACTACCCGAAATTTCCGTGCGCTGGTTTAACGTCAAGACAGAGCAATATGAAACCGCGACTTTGCCGAGTCAATCAATTTCGGTTAAGCCTAATCCTAATCAGACCAGCAATACAAGCACAGCAACAACAACCAGTACTATTCCTCAAACCAATACCGGAACAAACGACTCGCCGCAGGTCATTACCCGAGGTGTAAAGGAGTATTGGCAATGGTTGACCTTCTTATTCGCTGGCCTTTGGTTTATAACCTTAATCTATGCTTTATTGAAGAAAACCTCTTCAGTGACCAGCAATCAAGCTAGCTCATCTGCGACTTTAGTGTCGAGTCCATTGAAAGAACAAATTAAGAAATCTTTAATGGATAAAAATGCATCATTAACCTACCAGTTATTAATTCGATGGTTTAATCAGTTGCAAGGCACCCAGAGCTTTAACGATCACCTGCAAGCTATCAAGCATTCTGAGACGCGCGACAGCTTGCTTCAACTCGAAGTTTCCCTATTCTCTCAATCGGCTAAAAGTTGGCAAGATTATGAATTGCTGAGAAAGCAACTTAACGTCATTGAAAACGACCTTCGATTACGCAAACCCAGCGCAAAGAAAAAACCATTACCTGAACTCTACCCTTCTTAGTTGGTGCTCCGAGCCACTAGATGGGTTTTGTTGGGGGTTTATTCTGGGGTAAAATACACCATCTAACAGAAACACTGGAGTGATTATGAACTTTGCGAATGCAAAAGCCGTCGTCAGTGGCGGCGCCTCAGGTCTCGGAGCTGGTATTGCGAAAGGGATCGTTGCAGCTGGCGGACAGGTTGCCCTTCTCGATATTAATGAAGAACAAGGCCAAGCCTATGCAAACTCACTGGGAGAACGAGCCCTATTTGTTCGAACAGATATCAGCAATGAAGCTGATGTAGTAGCCGCCTGCGATACAGCTGCGAAAGCCTTCGGTGGAATAAACCTTGCTGTCGGATGCGCAGGCGTTCTTGGTAATGGTCGAGTTATCAGTAAAAAAGGCCCGATGCCAGTCGAGTTCTTCCAAAAAGTGGTTGATATTAATCTAGTTGGTTCATTCTTATTGACTCGTGAAGCCGCAAAGCATATGCAAGAAAATGAGGCCGCTGAAACTGGCGAACGTGGCGTGATCATTCATACGGCGTCAATTGCGGCATTCGAAGGTCAATTTGGTCAAGTTGCCTATTCTGCAACGAAATCGGCGCTGGTAGGAATGATCTTACCTCTGGCAAGAGAGTTCGCGAAGTCAGGCATTCGCGCTATGGCCATCGCACCTGGAATATTCGAAACTCCGATGATGGATGGAGTTACCGATGAGATTCGTCAAGCACTGTACGACAGTGTCCCCTTCCCATCACGATTTGGAACACCGCAAGAGTTTGCAGCTACCGTTCAGCATATCTTTGAAAACCCCATGCTAAATGGCAGTGTTATTCGACTCGATGGCGCATGCCGCTTACAGTAAATCAAGGGTACGATCGTTAAGTGTTACCGTTTAATTCATAGCGGATCAATAAAAGCGGATAATTAACGGCTCAATAAAAACGGTTAATTGTTTCTATCTTAACGAAGACCGCTAAATACAGTCGACTAGTCATCACTGCTAGTCGACTCTCATTCAATCAAGTTGCTAATGCTTCAACCAACTTTTTCAGCGCTCAGGTCAATAACCAAAACTATTGCGCCCCATCTTATGCCATACATCTTCCGCGAACTATAATAATCGCTTTAAAAACGGACGAGATAAAAAGTCTGCCCAAGCTCGCTCAATGTTATACAAACGGCGATTATGTGCTTCTGACTCTTTACGAGTAATATTAAAGTACTCTTCAAATGCTTCCGGATCAGCGGACAGCAATTCACTCGATAGTTCGCGAGCTTTTGGGCCGTTTGCACAACGGCTTTGAGTTGATTGTGGTGAGAATAAATTGAGTTGCGTAGCTTTCATAATGCTCTCCTAGTTGCCTAGAAGACATTACAGCAAAGCAAGCTGTTTAAATTCCGGGTTAAAAACGTCTAAGTAACGGCCAATAGTGGCAAAAATATGGCAAGCGTTGCTACCTAACCACACAATGCCTGTATATAACGAGCATCACAATAGCTGGTATCGACTTCTTGAATTTCTTGAGCCGACTGATTAGCTGCCTTCTGCTTTAAATCTCTTTTAAGCTGTCTTACTTCAGATTCTAGATCGACTAACTTAAGTTGAGTTGCCGTTGTGCTGCCCGCCGATTTACCACTCAAGGTTTTACTGCTGGTTACCCAAGTGTAGACTTGTCGCGTGGACACACCGAGTTGCTCGGCGACATCTCGAATTAACATACCTTCTTCTTTAACTTTACGAATGGCGGTTTGCTCAATTTTAATCGACATGTTTAACTCCTATTTCAAGCGAAAATCAATGACCAAGTGATTCGGCTAATACGCCCATTCTCCAACTGTTTTAACATGTTCGAACGGATTCAATCGTTGTCGTGCGGCATACTTACTAAGATTAGTCAACCTTCATGACCGTTGGATGAATATTCATTAATTTTATCTACGCTGTCACAGTCAATACTGCGACTGTGAAAACGTCCACAATAAAATGAATGAAAAAACTGTGCCAAAAAAAATAGACCGAAATTCGTCAGCATATCGCCCAAAAGGATTGAAAAAGGCCGTTCTCAGAGGGTTTAACCGCTCTTAATCAGTGCAGCGCACTGATTAAGAGCAGAGACTTGTGGTCATGGAGTCTTTAGACTCCGAGTTGCTGTGCATGAAAAGCGATGTGCTCTTCAATAAAGGTCGCGATAAAAAAGTAGCTGTGATCGTAGCCTGGTTGCATCCGAATTGTGGCCGGAATATTGAACTTATCACAATGTTCCACTAACGATTCTGTTCGTAATTGATCAGGGTAAAAATTATCTTCTGTACCTTGATCAACCAATAAAGCGCTGACTCGCTTTCCCTGCTCGATCAATGCGCAAGCGTCGTACATCGTCGCGTCAGCAATATCGTCAAGGTAACCCGCGAAAGCTTTCTTGCCCCAGTCACACTGGGTCGGTTGACAAATAGGCGCAAAGGCTGAGACAGACTTAAATTTATCGGGGTGTTTTAATGCGATGGTCAAAGCACCATGTCCGCCCATGGAGTGTCCAAATATACCCATTTGCTCTGTCGCGACAGGGAGCGTTTGAGTGATCAATTGGTACAGCTCTTCTGATACATACCGATGCATATTGTAATGTTCCGACCAAGGCTGCTTGGTGGCATCTAAGTAAAAACCAGCGCCAGTGCCAAAATCATAGTCGTCTTCTTCGCCTGCTAAACCTGCATCGCGTGGGCTAGTATCAGGAGCAACGATCAGCATGTTCCATTGATTCGCGGCTTTTTCAACATGCGCTTTTTGCACGAAGTTTTGATCAGTACAGGTGAGTCCTGATAACCAAAACAGCGTGGGATAGCTAAGATTGCTGTCATGTAAAGAAAACTGATTTATCGACACATCCGCGGCATAGCCTTTCGGAAAAAATACCGAAAAAGTCATCTCAGATTGACACGCTGTTGATTGATGTTTGAAGCGCTTCCAATAGCCATCGTGACATTTATTACTTTCTATGACTTGCATCCGCTTCTCCTAAAATGAAATCACTGAGCGAATGGATTTTCCTGCGTGCATTAACTCAAACGCTTTGTTTATTTCATCCAGTGACAGTTGATAACTAATCATGGGATCGATTTGAATCTTGCCTGCCATAAAGTCATCAACAATACCCGGTAACTCAGAACGCCCTTTTACGCCACCAAAAGCCGTGCCTTTCCAGGTTCGTCCTGTCACTAACTGAAAAGGACGGGTCGCAATTTCTTCGCCAGCGCCAGCGACACCAATAATGACGCTGGTTCCCCAGCCCTTGTGGCACGACTCCAACGCCGCGCGCATTAAGCCAACATTACCGACACACTCAAACGAATAATCCAC
This sequence comes from Pleionea litopenaei, assembly GCF_031198435.1. Classification (GTDB taxonomy): domain Bacteria; phylum Pseudomonadota; class Gammaproteobacteria; order Enterobacterales; family Kangiellaceae; genus Pleionea; species Pleionea litopenaei. The sequence goes on along the minus strand of NZ_CP133548.1, from coordinate 175,843 downwards.
GCCACCGTCAGTCATCTCTATCAACACTTCTTGAATGGGAACACTGTGATCTTTTGGATTTACACAATCCGTCGCTCCGAGCTGTTGGGCCATTTCAAATTTTTCAGGGTTAATATCGACCGCAATGATGCGTCCGGCTTTTGCCATCACCGCCCCTTGAATAGCACTCAATCCAATACCACCCAACCCAAAAATAGCCACCGTCGAACCCGGTTCGACTTTCGCCGTGTTGAGCACAGCGCCAATGCCAGTGGTAATACCGCAACCCAATAAACAAACCTTTTCTAGAGGCGCTTGTTTATTCACCTTGGCCAGCGATATCTCAGGTAAAACGGTGTACTCTGAAAACGTCGAGGTTCCCATATAGTGATGCAAGGGTTTGCCTTGATAAGAAAATCGCGACGTCCCATCGGGCATTAAACCTTGTCCTTGAGTGACACGAATCGATTGACAAAGATTCGTTTTACCCGACTCACAAAAATTACATTGGCCACACTCTGGAATATACAAAGGAATAACATGATCGCCGGGTTTAAGTGATGTGACACCAGCGCCAACTTCAACAACAACACCGCCTCCTTCATGCCCTAAGATTGCTGGAAATAGCCCTTCAGGATCAGCTCCAGATAAGGTATACGCATCTGTATGACAAACACCTGTCGCTTTGATTTGAACCAACACCTCTCCGGCCTTAGGACCTTCTAAATCGACATCGACAATTTCTAATGGTGCATTTGGCTGAAATGCCACGGCAGCTCTAGATTTCATACAACCTCCTTAATCGGTAAATTCAAAACAAACAGTTCTTAGTGAATTATTGAGCACAAGCATACCACATAAAAAAAAGGGCAAGTTACACAACTTGCCCTTATCTTTGCCTAAAAGTCTTTGCTTTTTCAGCACCGACTCTTATTTTGCCTTTTTGGTTGGACTTTTCTTAGACGCAACTTTCTTTTTGCTCACTGCTGACTTACTCGCCTGCGCAGTCATCGCTTTTGAAGAATGCGGTTGAGTCAATGAAGCCTCTTGAGCAATGGCTGCTGATCGAATACAGTTTTGCACCAAAATCAACAATTCTCTTAATGCCACTGAAAACTTCGCAAACTCATGAATGCTACTGCTTCTAAAGTCTGCAACCATTTGTCGCCAACGCGACAGTAAGTCTTCATTGCTTTCGAGCCAAGCTTGGATCTTTTGCTCCGCCGTTTTCGATTGCGTTGTCATTTGAATCACAGCTACCGTTAAACTGCGTTGTTGCCAATCCAACTCTTCACGGAACGATGCCCGAGCAAATGCTTGCCAGTGATTATCAACAGGCTGCATGACAATTTGATTTAAGAACCAGTGAAGTTCTAGTTCTGCACCCAATTTGTAGTACACATCCGCCACTAGTTTTATAGACAGGCTGGTCATCTTAGCCATTTCAACAATATCAAGGGCCGAGAACATGGTGCTCAAATAGGTTACCTTTGATGCTAGTGTGCGTGGCACACCTTCGTTAACCATTTTATCAATCTTAGTTTCAAGACCTTTTGATTCACTTTGCTCTAATGACTTAGTGACTTGCTTTTGCAATTCTTGAACGCCAGATTTGAAATAATCTATGCCTGCTTGTACCGCAAGATTCTTACGACGATGCCTTAAGAACCAACGAGTACAACGGCGAACCATGCGTTGAGTTTGATACATCATATCAACTTGGGTTTTCGCAGGAACAATATGATCAAGGGCTTGAATTTCTTCCCATAACTGATCCATTGAGAAAATTTCTTTCGCTAAGGTAAAACAGATCCCGACATCGGAAGGCGTTGCTCCAGTTTCATCGATAATTCGATAAACGAAGTTACTTCCGAGATAGTCAACCATTTCATTCGCTAATACCGTTGCGATAATTTCGGTACGTAAAGGATGTTGAAGAATTTCTTGCTCAAACTTCTTACGCAATGGCTTCGGGAAATAGTTTATCAATACCTGTTCAAAATAAGGCTCTCGAGTGATCTCAGGCCCCAATAATGATTCCTTTAACTCCATTTTACCGTAAGCGAGTAGAACCGCTAGCTCAGCGCGAGTTAATCCTTCACCTTGTGCAACTCGCTCGAGCATGTCTTCATCGTTAGGCATGAATTCTAAAGCACGATTCAATTTGCCATCACGCTCAAGACCATGAATAAAACGCATTTGCTCCTTCAACATATAGGGAGCACGAGCTTCGGTACAACTGATGGATTGTGCCTGCAAATAGTTTTCTTGCAACACCATGGCAGCCACTTCATCGGTCATATCCATGAAGATCTTATCGCGTTGCTTAGCCGTCATATCGCCGGCATCAACGATTTTGTTTAACAAGATTTTAATGTTAACTTCGTGGTCAGAACAATTTACACCACCAGCGTTGTCGACAAAGTCGGTATTACATCGGCCACCCGCTCGAATATACTCTATTCGACCTTGCTGAGTTAACCCTAAGTTACCGCCTTCACCAACCACTTTACAGCGCAGTTCAGAACCGTTTATGCGTAAAGAATCGTTCGCTCTGTCACCCACTTCAGAATGATGCTCAGAAGAACTCTTCACATAAGTCCCTATACCGCCGTTCCAAAGTAAATCGTAGTTGGCTTTTAACAATGCCGATATCAGCTCATTGGGAGCCATGGTCGACTTTTTAACGCCAATCAGTGTCTTGATTTCTGGAGTAAGTGTGATCGACTTGGCTGCACGAGAAAAGACACCACCACCTTTCGAAATTAAGTCTTTATTGTAGTCATCCCAAGTCAGTCCAGGCGTTTCGAATAAACGCTTTCTTTCGTCCCAACTAGAAGCTGCATCTGGATTAGGATCAATAAAAATATGCAGGTGGTTAAATGCACCGACTAAACGGATGTGTTTAGACAACAACATTCCATTACCGAATACATCACCTCCCATGTCGCCAATACCCACTACAGTGAAGTCTTGTTCTTGGGTATTGTGTCCCATTTCCATAAAGTGGCGCTTCACACTTTCCCAAGCACCGCGTGCGGTAATTCCCATCTTTTTGTGGTCATACCCAACGCTACCGCCAGAAGCAAAGGCATCACCAAGCCAAAAGCCATACTCCATCGACAAGCTATTGGCGATGTCTGAAAACGTGGCCGTCCCTTTATCGGCGGCAACGACTAAATAAGGATCAAGCTCGTCATAAATCACCACACTGTCTGGAGTGACAACCTCTTCTTCAACGTAATTGTCGGTAATGTCGAGTAACCCTTTAATAAAGGTTTGATAACAAGCAATACCTTCTTTCATAAAGGCTTCTCGTCCACCTTCTGTCGGCAGGCGTTTACACACAAAACCACCTTTCGAACCTACTGGAACGATGACCGTATTTTTTACTTGTTGAGCTTTCACAAGACCGAGTATTTCTGTTCGGAAATCTTCACGTCGATCCGACCAGCGCAATCCTCCACGTGCAACTTTACCACCTCTTAAGTGCACCCCTTCGACGCGCGGTGAATAGACAAAAATTTCAAACATAGGTACGGGAAGTGGTACCTCTGGAATTTTTGAAGGATTAAGCTTCAAAGAGATGTACTCTTTAGCTAAACCGTCTTTATCTAATTGATAGAAATTTGTTCGTAAGGTTGCATCGATGACCTTTAAAAAACGGTTAAGAATTTTGTCTTCATCCAGATTGCTAACCTGATCAAGTAACTCAACGATATTCGCTTTGATTGCTTTCAATTGCGACGGATTTCGCTCAATACTCGGATCAAACTTAAGTGCGAAATAGTCCACCAATAAGCGCGCAATTTTTGGATATCGCGCTAATGTTTCTTCAATATACGACTGACTAAAAGTAAAACCAATTTGCCACAAGTATTTGGCGTAGGCTCTTAAAATAGAGGTTTGACGCCAGTCAAGACCCGCACTTAATACCAAGCGGTTAAAACCATCATTTTCTGCCCGGCCATTCCAAGTCTGTAAAAATGCGTCTTGGAATTTGGCCTTCACTTCTTCTAACTTCAATTCATTTGACGCGCCATGCATCATACTGAAGTCCATGATCCATCGAACCGCTCGGTCTTTTAATTCAATTCGGTGAGGCGTTTCACCAAGTACTTCTAATCCCATGTTTTCGAGCATAGGAAGCACTTCGGATAATGGCGTCGGTTGATCACGATGAAACAATTTAAACTTCAAAATACCATCGGTGTCTTCTTGTGGACGATAAAGAAGCATACTCAACGGTTTCTCTTCTGAAAGACTTTCTAAATGACGAACATCGAGTACTGCCGTTTGCGGTAATGTTTCTTCACGATATCCCGATGGAAACGCTTCGCCATATTGATTCGACAAGCGGACGCCTTGCGCTTCGCCAAACTCTAACTTCAATGCGTCTTGAATATTGTCTTCCCAGCTTCTAGCCGCTTCTGCCAACTCGCGTTCTAATGTTTGCAAGTCGTAATCAATTTGCTCAGCATTTTCCACTGGAACCGTAAACTGAATGCGTGCAAGAATCGACTCTGAAAAAGTTGTCGTAAACTTTATTTCAGCACTGGCTCGGAAAGTTTCAGATAAAATATTAGTGATTTTTAAACGCAACTTAGTCGTATAAATTTCTCTAGGCACATACACTAAGCACGAGAAAAAGCGACCGTAAGGATCACGACGCACAAACAAGCGAATCAAGGCTCGTTCTTTAATGTGCATAACGCCCATCGCTGTGCCGAGTAAATCATGAATGTTGATTTGGAACAGTTCATCACGAGGATAGGTTTCTAAGATATTGCGCAACACTTTGGCATCATGACTGCCTGTTGGTAATCCAGAGCAATCGAGTACTGCTTGAATTTTCTCTCGTAAAACAGGAATCGACATAGGGTTAACGTTGTAGGCTGCAGAAGTATAGAGACCTAAGAATCGATCTTCGCCAATGACCTTGCCATTATTATCGAAACGCTTTACACCAATATAATCAACATGCGCTGGACGGTGAACGGTACTGATTGCACTCAATTTGGTGAGGACCAACAACGTCGAGTTATCGAGGATTAATCGCTGAGCCCCTTTTGGCATGTCCGATAAAGAATACTTTTTCGGCTCCCACAGTGGCATACAAGCCAATCCAAGGTTGGATTTTTTCTTGGGCAGTAAGTAGGTTTTGCCCTCTTGCTCTTTCAAGTCATACGACGTGTAAGCTAAAAGCGTGAAATGATTACCGGATATCCAACGCAAAAACTCTAACGTTTCGTTTCGCTTTTCGTCGGAGATGTTAGCACTTTGGCTTTCGACTCGTGTGATAACTTCGGCCAACTTCTCTTTCATTGGCGCCCAGTCGCGTACCGCTGTACGTGCATCGGCAAGAATACGCTCTAGGTTTTGACGAATCGTATCGAGTTCTTCTTGCTCAACCTGGCGATCAATTTCTAAGTACATAGGCGTAACGCAAGAGACATCAGCGGCATCATTTGCGAGCTCGACTGAAGAGATGACGTTCTTACTGTTTCGCTTTATCGCAATCGGTAGGTGAATATGCAAGTGAATACCTAATCCGAGGCGATTCAACTCCATTCGAACAGAGTCGACTAAGAACGGCATATCTGGGTGTACTAATTCGATCACCGTATGGCGAGATTGCCATCCATGAGACTCAAACTCTGGGTTAAATACTCGAACACATACGTCTTCATTGGCATCTTTGTGAAGAAAGTTCCACAAGCTAAGAACTGAAGCATAAAGATCACTCGCCGCTCGATCATTCAAATCTTCCGGTGAAATGCTACCGTAAAAATATTGAGCGAATCGGCTGACCGTATCGGCTTGAGTTTTTTTAAACTTACTTTTGATGAGCGTGATGACGTTTTCTAAGAGCACGGGTTGATGCTCGACAGGAGCCTGCGCCATAGATGATTATCCTTCCTAATTTGAATGGTGGGCTACGTAAATGGTAGCAAAACTGCTAAAGGGATAATTTTAGGCGAAAGAGCGCGACTTCGCATCATGCAAATGAATGTTTTTTAAATATTTTTTCGAAAACAGGCAGTGGACAAACCACTGCCTGATTGAGATAGATCAACGACGGTAGAATAAAGATGCAAGCGCAGGTAATAATATGACAGCACCAAGCATGTTAAATAAGAACATAAAGGTTAACAATATGCCCATATCTGCTTGAAATTGCAGCGCTGAAAATATCCAAGTACTCACACCAATCGCTAACGTAATCCCTGTAAAGAAAACTGCGTTCCCTGTTAGGTTTAACGTCTTATAAAAGGCTTCGTGGATCGAATCACCGGCTCGAATAAAGTCGAGCATTCGAGAGAATATATAGATCCCGTAATCGACCCCGATACCAACACCCAACGCAATAACCGGTAACGTTGCGACCGTTAGACCAATCTCTAACCAAGTCATTAATGCTTGCGCCAACACAGAAACCAAGGCCAACGGAATAATTATGCATAAAGTCGAACGTATGGAACGGAAGCTTATCAAACATAGAAAAATGACGGCGATATAAACACCGATCAACATCGGATATTGTGCTGCAGCAACGGCTTCATTCGTTGCCGCCATAACACCCACCGGGCCCATCGCTAGCTTAAACTCAACTAAGTCAGACGGATTAGCCTCGCGATACTCTTTGACTGCATTAATCACTTCTTCGATCGTTTCTGCTTTGTGATCAACAGTAAACACCATGATCGGCATAAACTGACAGTCTTTATCAAATAACCCAGCGGACGTTTCTACATAACGAATCGACTGAGCGAGTGTTGCGGTTTCTCTGGGTAACACCTTCCACTTAAGGTTGCCCTCAAAAAAGCCCGCATTCAGCATTTTTGAAATACTGGTGATGCTGATGGTTGACTGAACACCGGATAAGTTTTGTAGATGCCACTGAAAATCATCGATGGTTTGCATCACTTGGTAATCAGTACATCCATCAATCTTAGTTTCTGCCATGACCGAAATAACATCGGTACCAATAGAGAAACGTTCAGTGATAAATGCCGTATCTTTGTTATACACCGAGTCAGGGCGCAATGACGGAGCCCCCTCGTGTAAGTCGCCAATTTTCATATCGTTCGCAAGATAAGAGCCACCAATGGCCAAAACAGCCGCTACGATAATGGTAATCTTGGCATTTCTAGGCTCAGCAAAACTAGCAAGCTTTCGCCACAAAATGGATTGTCTCGCGGCACCTCGAGTGACTTTATCAGAAAACTTTTTATCGAAGCGTGCGAATGATAACAACACAGGCAATAGAATTAAGTTGGTTAAAATAATAACCGCCACACCAATACTCGCGGTGACCGCCAGCTCTTTGATGATATCGATCTCAATTAACAATAAGGTCAAGAAACCGATCGTATCACTCACTAAAGCAACCATGCCCGGAATAAACAAACGACAACACGCCGCACAAGACGCATCTAATGCAGTGGCTCCCCCAGACACATTTTTGCCAACCGCATTAATCATTTGCACGCCGTGACTAACACCTATCGCAAATACCAAAAATGGAACCAGAATTGACATAGGGTCAATACCGAAACCAAACAGCGTTAACAGGCCAAGCTGCCACACAACCGCAACAACAGAGGTTAACAAAGGAAGAATAGAGAGTTGAATGCTATGAGAATAAAAATACACCAAAAGCGCAGTGATCAAAAAGGCCGCGCCAAAAAACATCAGTACGCCTTGGGCGCCATCACTGATATCGCCAATCATTTTTGAAAAGCCGATAATATGCAGTTTCACATTAGGAAACTGCTGCTCGATATCGACTCTAATTTGCTCTAGCTGTTTCGCGACTGAAATGAAATCGGTTTCTTCTTTTGTGGTTGGATCAATGGCAAACAACTGTGCGGAAACCATCGCTGAAGAAAAGTCATTAGAAACCAAGCGGCCAACAAACCCGCCTTTAAGAGCGTTCTTTCTAACTTTATCGATCGATTCTGGATTATCAAAATCAAATGATGCGGGAATCACCGGTCCGCCTTCTAACCCGTCTTCAACCACTTCTAAATAACGAGTATTCGGAGTGAATAAAGACTGTACTTGCGGCTGATTGACACTAGAAATGGCATTGACTCGCTCCGTTGCAAGGCTCAATGCACGAAAAAACTGAGCGTTAAATATATCACCCGAGCTGTCTTCTAACGCGATAAGTATTCGGTTCGCGCCACCAAACTCCTCTTCGTGCTTTAAATACGTTTCTTTCATGTAGGGGTGTTCTAATGGAATATTCTTCTCAAAACTCGCATCGACTTTTAACTGCGACGCAAAATACCCCATAGCGACAGTAATCAGAGCAAATAAAATTAAAACCACTGCTCGATGTTTAAAAATTACCGCGTCAATCATTTTATTGAGAGATGACTGCTGCATAAAAATATATCTCCCCAAATTAAGGTAGTTGATGACCGTCTAGGTCAATTTGTTTTATCCCTTTTTCACTGACAACAAGGAGTTTGTTTAAGTCAGCGAGTACGCCCGCCATGAGTCCGGTGCGCTCTTTATATTGAATAGGCGTGACAGTTTGTCCATCATCGTTTGAAAATAACATCACACCGTCAACCGCTAGAAACATGATTTGCGCACCCTTAACTCGAACCATTTTATTGATCGATGCAGTGGTGTCGGTTTCTATCTCATCCCAAGTGTCACCTTGATCAGCAGAGCGAAACAAATGACCGCGAAGTCCCATGGCTAACAAACTGCCATTGCGAGTCACACCGACGCTGAAAAATGATCCTTCATAAGGAGAAGATAATGCTTCCCAAGAGGCTCCAAAATCTTCTGACACAGCAAGAAAACCTAACTCTCCCGCCATATACAGCCGATTATTCTTACCATCGAAAGCCATTGAATAAAAATGTGGGAATCCAAAATCTGGATTTTCAAGATTACTAATATCAACAGGTTCCCAATCTTGGCCGCCATTGGTGGTGTGCAACATTAATCCATAGGCACCCACTGCAATGCCCCATCCGCCGTCTCTGAACCAAACGTCCATTAACGCAGGATACCCTAGGTCATCCTTTTCATGGTGTTGTAATGTCCAGGATTCGCCGCCGTCTGAGGTTTTAATAATGACTTGTTGATGTCCTACCGCGTAGCCCGTTTGATCATCAATAAAGGCCACTGCGGTCAGCAATGTTGAAACTGGAGATTGAACTTGTCGCCACGTTTTCCCTTGGTCGTCGGTAATAAGAATGATCCCTCTTTCTCCGACAGCGACTAACTTTGTTTCCGATAAACTTTCAATGTCGACTAACAAAGCTTTTTCGGCTTTTGCCGCCATTACCGAACTTTGGGCTTCAGCGCTTAAGCAAACTAAGGCCATAAGCCCCATTATTAAACAGCTGACGATTTTTTTGTTCATTACTACCTCTTAACCTAAACGCGACCCAGTTTCATAGAGAATTCGATAAACCGGTAAAATTTTTAGTCTTCCTAATAATAACAAAGGCCGGACGTATCCGGCCTTGCTATATACTCTATTAAGCTTAACGTCGGCCTGCGCGGCGTAACGCTGCAGGACTAAAGTCAGATTCAGTACGTTGAATATTGAAGTCGTACATTTCATCTTCATTATCAAGACCAATTGCAATGTAACGGCCCGCTTTCAAATCATGAATTACATCAAGTGTCGACCAAAGGGTTGGCACTTCGTAGTAGTTCAATGCATAAGCAAAACCAACTCGCCACAACTCATCAGAGTTATCATAGATGTCGGTCACTGCAATTTGCCAGCTGTCTTCATCAATAAAGAACACACGTTTCTTATAAATATGACGCGTGTCTTCTTTCAAGGTTGCTTCTACAACCCAAACTCGATGCAATTCCCAACGAGTGTAATCAGAGTTGATGTGACCAGGCTGAATAATATCGTCATACTTTAACGAATCTGAGTGCAAGGTGTAGCTGTTGTACGGAATGTACATCTCTTTTTTGCCCAACAGTTTCCAGTTGTAACGATTTGGCGCACCATTGAACAAATCGAAATCGTCAGTGGTACGTAAACCATCCGCCGCTGTTCCCGGTGCATCATAAGCAACGTTTGGAGCACGACGTACACGACGTTGTCCAGTGTTATAAGTCCATGCTTGGCGTGGCTTTTTAACTTGGTCGAGAGTTTCGTGAACTAAAAGTGCAGTCCCGGCTAAACGCGCTGGAGACAAGACCCATTGCTTAAAGTAGAAAAGCATATTTTCTGACTCTAACATCTCTGGTGTCGTTCCTTCGCGAGTATACAGTTGCTCTAACTCGTCACGGAATTTTACCAACGTGTAGTCACCTTCACGGGTTGGCGTCGCCTGACCCGTATCACGAGTTACCGTAACACCGCGATAACGAACGATATGATTCCAAATCACCTCGAGGCCATTTTGCGGAATTGGAAACGGCGTACCGATAGCCGCCTTTTTCAGACCATTACCACCTTCAACCAACTCTGAACGAGTTGCATTTTGTTTGGTTGCTTCATACACATATTGTGGGTAAGAAGCCGTACGTCGAGATGGATACACCGGTAACTTGAAGGTCTCTGGATACGCTTTAAACATCGCCATAATACCGGGCGATAATTTGTCTTCGAATTGCGCAACATTTGCCGCAGTGATAGTGAATAACACATTGTCTTCTGGGAAAGGCGCTGGGTGATGGTCACCCACTTTGAATCCTGCAGGCGCTTTTGTTACACCACCATTCCACGCAGGAATAGTTCCATCAGCATTGCCAGCCTTTTCAGACCCCATTGGGGTCAGTTCTTTCCCTAATTTTGCAGCTTCTGATGGACTGACTTTGGCGTATGACGCTTGTGCAATCGCTACCGCGATAGCTGCAGTGAGAACGCTTTTTAATGTTTTCTTCATCTGTCCAAACCTTTTTTAGAATGAGTAACTAGCGGTTAATGCTACGAAGTCGCGATCCGACAATAAGTTCGCAGTGCCCGCTCCGAAATAACGGTTATAACTGGCGTCGATTTTCCAGCGCGCCAAGTAATCGAATGTTGTACCAAATGCCAATGCTTTACGACCTTCAACAAAGTTGCTGATTGGTGCAGGCGTTGTTCCCGATACATCGTGTTGGAAAATCACGCGAGGTGAAACGTTCCAAGCACCGATCGCATTGGTGTAATCCGCTTTTACTACTAAACGATAGCCCCAAGAGAAATCGTCTGCCGCAGGATTAGTTTCTTGGCCTTCGTAAGCATTCGGATTACGAAAATCGTTGTCGATTAAACCACGGTTTGAGTCAGAGCCACTTCGAGAAGTACCCGGCGCTTCAAAACGTAATTCATCTTGTGATGGCATGCTTTGAATTTGGTTCATACCAACTTCAACCAAGCCAGTCCATTGAGAGGCTCCCAAACCAGGGCCAAACAAGTTGGTGATCGTCATCTGTGCCTGAACGGTATCAAATAATCGATAGCCATCGATTTTTTCGCCAGGAGCAACCGAGCCATTCAACTGTGAACTGCCTCGTGGAACGTTCGGGGTTACCCCTTCAAGCGCAGCGAATAATAATTCGACGTCGTCGACCTGAATAGGTTCATCAACACGGTAAGACACTTCACCAGCGATCGATAGACCACCATCGGTTTGAGTATTAAAACTGATACCATACAGCTCAATATCTTCGATGTATTCGGCATAGCCGGTTACGCCGCGGATATTTGGATCAAGTCCATTCAACTCACCATAGTTAATTTGAAATTTGTTCGCAGAAATAATTGGGCGCTTGTTGTGGTAATTGATGTAGTAAAACCCGAACTCTGTTGCGCCTAAATCTTCGGCGAACCAAGCCAACTTAACACCAAACTGTCCGTCGTCACGAGCATCTCTGTCGTCTAGGCGATAAGCAGCGGTTGCCGGCGTAAACTCAGGTGCACGAGCAAAGTTTAACCAAATGTAGTCACCTGACTCACCAAGGTAGTCGGCTGTCGCAAAATAGGTTCCTGGTTCATCGATTCGAACATGATCCCACTCAAACTGAACATAAGACTCTAATGTAACGGTAGGGCTGATATCGTAAGAAGCCCATAAGGTTTGCACAGGAAGAAACGCTTCTTTCAACTCAGCACCAGGAACGCGTAACTTGGTTACGTCAATCGGGTTCGCTTCTGAAATACTGTGTTGAATAAAGGTACTTTCACCCCAGTTAATGACCTGCTCACCCAAACGCACTTGCAATACCGAGTCTTCAAAGTGCCATGTATTATAAATGTAAGCATCAAGTAAGCGAGTTTCGGTGCCATGAATGTCTAGCGCTGATTGGTTGAATCCTGAGTATCGAGGATCGTCAGCAAAATAAGGCGACGGAGCCGATGCGGTTCCGTAATAACGGAAATCACCGTTCTCGTATTTGTTGTCATAAAGCCATGCGCCACGAATAAAGAAACCAACACCACTGCTGTGCTGTAAGCCAAAATCGTGAACGCCTTTAATAACTTCGGAGAAGGAATCACCTTTGTGGAAGTTCATGTTGCCGTCGTCACCATTGTGAGAGAACGACACGCCAGTCGCCCCATCGAGCGCTTTACCGTAGCCGATTAAGCGAGGATCTTGATCTTCGACACGCCAACTCGCACCAACGGAAATTGTTGTATCAAAACTTCCTTCCCACTCGCCCCAAGAAATGCCGACTGCTTGCGTTGCTGGAGCAGCTAGCGCTATCGCTACTGCTGAAGCCAGTTTGGCCATTTTTGGTGACGAGGATTGAGCACTTTGCGTAAGCCCTTTTTTTGTCATGTTATTTACCTTCCCCGTTTTAACTTTTTTGTGTATTTTCTGTTGATTTTTCATCCAACCTAAACGCTTTTTAGTGCTGGATAAAACACCAAAATATTGAAAATTACTTCTCAATATCATGAAGTCTTGGACTTTATTATTAAAAATCCTCCGACCAGTTTAAAGTGTTTTTTTTATAATATTATTTTTATTAAATATCAACAAGTTAGATAGTGTTTTTTTATTTTGCAGCGCGTCATTTTTTAACTAAATGCGCGCGATCGATAAAAATTGGTTAGATTCTGACAGGTGCAATTGAAAACGACCATGAACACCATCGTGCTGAACGTAAGGTCTTAAATGTTTTACGGGTAACCAAATTCGAGTACCCGTCGTTGAGTAACACTTCACATAAGGGTAGTAGCCGCGATAGATCTTTTCCCACTCCGCGGCTGAGATTTGAATATCTATTTCAAATTGGCGAGCTTGGCTCAAAGGAAAAAGTGCTCATCCAATTGTGACTGTTCGCGCTCAATGCATTCAATCCCCTCTTCTTCCAATAGTTCAAGAATGGGTTCATAAAAATGACGCAACACCGGAATGTGTACGCCTTTGTCTTGAATTTCACCGTCCAGAATGAGCTGCGTAGCAATAGCGACTGGGTAACCAACGGTTTTCGACATCGCAGAATACCCACCGACATCACCTTTCACAACCAGCGTGGAGGTTAGAAACTCAGGTCGATCATCAAACACCAACTCAAATCTATGTTGCAGAGCAATCATATCCGTTTCGTTGCTTTGGTACTGCAGTTTTGCTTGCAAAACGCTACAAAATGCATCCAACAACGAATCACTGTCGGGCAAACTCTGCTCTTCAAATAACCCCAACCATTCAAAGGCTTTAGTGACCGACTCTGAAAGATTGAGATGATGCGTTGAGAGCTGCTGCTCAATATAGGTTTTCCAAGTAAGATTCGTGTCTGGCTTTGATTTAATGTCTAAAAGCCCAAGCTTGTGTGCCGCTGTTATCACATCACAAAAACCAGGATAACGCAGTGTGCCGCGGATTAAATTTTCACACTCAGGGATTTGATAGGCCTCACGATAAGACGTTGAGTCGCGATTCGGGTAGCCCTCTAATGCAAGTTCCTCAGAGACCACAACTGGCTTTGCACTGCTTAAAAGATCAGCTGACTCAATAATTTCAACCTTATTATGCTTATAAAACTTAGCTTGATTAAGTAGTGCTAACAATACTCCACGGGGTGCCCAAGCGAATTTGTACCCTAAAGGATTGTCATTGAATTCAGGCGCTGGCAAACCGCCGCACCATGACGCAAAGCTTTTAACCTTTCCGCCCTTATCATGAGCTTCGTCAATGACTTTCATCGCCGATAAATGATCGATACCAGGGTCTAGTCCAATCTCATTTAAAATCAAAATCTCTGCATCTTTCGCTGCTTGGTCCAACGCTTTCATTTCAGGACTTACGTAAGATGCTGTGATTAAATGCTTTCGAAACTTTATACACTGTTGCGCGATTGCCACATGAAACAGATAAGGAACCAAACTGATAACAATGTCATGCTGTTCAACAAGATCGGCAATAACTTGATCGTTGGTTACATCGGCGACGACCGCAGCCACTTGCTCATGACCATCGGCAAGCTTTTCAGCATCTGCCAAAATATTCGAGGCCACGGTCAGCTGGTTCTCTGGCTGACGGGTTAAATACTCAATAACTGGAGCGGCAACATAACCTGAACCAAAAATTAAAATACGTTTTTCCATAATCGTTTCAACTTCTATTTACTATGTTCAAAATGTATTCAATCGGCTGAAATACTTAACGGTTAGCGAGCGATTGAATATGAAATAAAATGGGCTGTAGCACTGATTGCCCAAGCAATGCTGACCGGTCAGGAGACCACCCTGTGACGGGATCGGGTAAGTTCGCATTATCTTTAAATGGCATTTCTAAGGTTAATGATAAGCAGCCAAATTGCTCTGCTACCCAAGAGCTCGCAATACTCAGATCAGCCTCGCCCGGCGCATCTTTTGGATACCCAAATTCGTCTTGGAACTCAGGCGTTGCTAACTTAAACTGCTCGACAAACTGCTGCTCTTGCTTGGCCATGGCTTCATCGAATCTTGGAACGCCCTCACTGCCAGCCACAAAATTATAAGGCAGCCCTTCATCACCGTGCACATCAAGAAACATGTCGACACCCGTCGCAAGCATCTGCTCTCTTACAAGAAAGACTTCAGGACTTTTTTCCATGCTTGCTCGGTCCCACTCTCGGTTCAAGTTAATGCCCACTGCATTGGTTCGCAAGTGACCACGTTCTGTGCCATCGGGATTCATATTAGGAACAAGATAAAAGCAAACGCTTTGCAACAATTTACGAGCCGTTGCATCATCTTGATCGAGCAAGCGTCCGATTAAGCCTTCCATAAACCATTCGGCCATTGATTCACCAGGATGCTGCCGTGCGATGACCCAAATTTTCGTCTCTGCATTTGGCTGACCAATCGTTAGCAAATTCATTTCTCGGCCATCGAGGGTTTCGCCTAGAACGGTATGAGAAACCCAATCATGTTGCGCCGCATCATGCACAAGTTCTAAGTGTCGCTCATAGCTATAGGGAGCAAAGTATGCAAAATAGGCACTCGACTCTTCGAATTCATGAGAGAAGCGTAACCGGTTATCGGAGAACTCTGTAGCGACTCGAAACCAGCTTTGTCCATCGTAGCTTGCACACACCTGATAATCCTTCCAGCCCTCGGGATAAGCCGTCTTATCGGCATCCACAATCTCGAAAGTAAGCTGTTCGTTTAATGCGTTATTGACTTTAAAGTGAAACCACTGCTTAAACTCAGATTGATTATCAGGACGAATTTTAAGCTGAATAGGACCCGACTCGGGAATATCTACTGGGCATATATTGCCGGAAGAAAATGTGCTGTTAATCGAAACCATGACAAACTCTCTGTAAAAAAAGTGTCGCAAGGATAAGGAGGCCAAGAACGAAAGTAAACACCCTGTAAGCAAATTACCCTATTCGCTCTTAGACCGGTTTAATCTTCTAATCTTCTATTCGTTTGAAAACAAAAAGCGGCCTAAGCCGCTTTCGTTTAAACTTTAACCAACAACCGTTAATTCAGGTCAACATACTGTCGCAGAAGGTCAATGGCCTCTTTGTCTTCATTAGCCCCGACCAAACCCCGTTTGAAAGAATTACTGAAGGGCTTTTCGCCCAACCAACTTTTGAACAGTAGTTTATCGAACCCTTTTGTACTTATATTCCCAAGCGTTTCGTCGTTGTGTCGAACGGTCACTCCTCGCTTCGGAGAATAATCAAAAGTGAGCGTATCGCCCTTTTGATAAATGCCTTTGAAAAACCCGATGAATTTCCGTAAATCGTTGCGATAAACGGCGAGTTCTTCTGGCACATTGTTAATCTTTAATGCTCCAGCCATTTCGCGTCCAAACCCACGCGCTGACACTCGGTCAAGACTAAACTTCAAAATTAGCCGTTTCTTACCTTCCATGAAAACGATATCTGAATCGACACCTGACTTCTCTTGCAAATACAGCGCAGCGATATAATAAGTGGCGTTTAGCTTTTTTACCGCCCCCATACCGTTGAGGAACACTTCCGTTCCTTCGATCTCATTTTTTTGTAATTCGTATAATTGCTCATTTGTTGCAGCGGTTAATGTGCCCACTGAAAAGATCAAAAAGATGCCACTTAACCAGTTCGTTATTTTATTTTTACGCACAATACTACCTACCCATCAACAGATTGAATGTGTCTCGCTCCGTCTTTCCGATTCGCCCACTCCCTGAGACTTTCATGCTTTACACCATCAGTATAGCTAGCATAAAGCTGAATATGTGATTAACCGCTTGATTATTTTTACTTTAATAAAGAAGTTTCTTGGCTCTAACAGCCTTATATTTTTACTTACAACCTCAGACACAATCATGGCTGGTACTCCTTTTTGGGCACCTAGCCATCTGTTCCCCAACCCACCTATGTCTGGGCGAATTTATTTTGTTTCGCGGCATCGCAACAGAATTAACACTGGTTATACCACGGAATTCGTTGTCAATTTATAACAATTTAGATTAGTTGTCACACTTTTATAACAGATATTACTTAACGAGATTCTCAAACACAACTTCTTTAGCTGGGCTACGCATATTGTATTGAGAAGACATAACAAAACCATAAGCACCCGCATTCGCAATCAGCATAACATCGCCCTCATGAGACACCGGTAGCAACCGTTCGAGACCTAATTTGTCACCCGTTTCGCAAATCGGCCCGACCACGGTGTAACGCTCTACCGCTGGAGATTTAAGGCGGGTTAAGTTCACTATCGGATGATAGGCACCATACAACGCCGGGCGAATTAATGAATTCATCCCAGTTTCGACCCCTAAATATCGAGCCCCAGATTTCCCCTTTAGCTGAGTTACCCGAGCGAGCAGCACGCCGCTCTCGGCACTGATAAATCTTCCTGGCTCCAACCACAGCTCAATTCCACCCAATCGCTCCTTCAATTTCACTAACGAAGCATCGACCGCTGCAAGATCTAACGCCTGTTGTTGAGGTTTTTCAACAATACCCAGGCCGCCACCCAAATCAAGAAATTTTATGGTTGGAAAATGCTGCGCAAGTTCTTGCAAGACGCGACCATTTTCTAACCAATTTTCTGAAGACAATATGCCACTGCCGACATGGCAATGTAGGCCAACAACCTTTATTTGATATTGCTCAAACAAATCTTTCGCGCCTAACACATCGCTAACCGGTATGCCGAACTTGGCCTCATTACCAGCGGTCTTTACATGTTGATGATGTCCACGCCCAGTCCCTGTATCGATTCGAAGAATAAGTGATTGCTGATCGAAAATTTCTCCCCATTGCTGCAATGGATACAAATTATCGAGCGTTAAATTGACACCCAAACGCAAAGCCTCTTCGTACTCTTCTCGAGGTGCAAAGTTGGGAGTGAACAAAATTCGTTGTGGATTGATGCTTGGAAACAGGTTTAATATATGACGAACTTCTTCGATCGACACACATTCAAAACCCAGTTGCTTTTCTTCTACCGCACTGAGTAACGCAGCGTTACTGTTTGCTTTCATCGCATAAAAAAACCGGTCAATCGACTTTAAACTGAGTAGTCGGTCTAATTGCTCATTCACTTTTTGCATCGAATAAACGTAACAAGGGCCATGCTCAGACGCAATTTGCTCTAATGCTCCTACTTTATCGAACCACCAGCTGCGACGCGCAAACTCTTCTTCACCACTATCATGTTGACCGAACAGCTCAGCCCAAGTCACGCCCAATTGCTGGCTCTCTCGGCGTGATGAAATCAAGTTATCGTGCAATTGTTTCACCAACTGCGGCGCTTCATTTTGATCGATAACAAATGTAAAGTTTAAATTATTGGCAGCCTGAGTCAGCATATGCACAGAACGATTTTTAAAAGCCTCGAACGCTTGACTGAGCTGACTAAGCAACATTCGAATAGAGCGCCCAACAATGCTCACTGCGGAACAATTTTCGAGAACGGTAACACGACAAATAGCGCCGAGTTCAGCCGCTAAACTGGCAATTCGCTCTTGCGAAATTCCTTGAGTTAAGTTGTCTAAGGTTACCGTGACATTGGTTTCAGAAGTTGATACTTGATCAATGGACAAACCATGTTTAGCAAATACATTAAATGCATCGGCCAAGAACCCTGGACGTTGCCACATATCGGAAGTTTCCATAGCAATCAGCAACACTCCTTCGCGCACTGAAATTGCTTTAACTTGCGGTTCAGCTTGCAACATATTGCAAATCAAAGAGCCGCCTTTATCGATGTCAAAAGCGGAACCGACAAATACTGGAATCCCGGCATTTCTGGCCGGGCGTAAACAACGTGGGTGCAAAACCTTTGCTCCCGTCGAGGCAATTTCTTGCGCTTCTCGATAGTCTAATTGCGTCAGCTGGCGCGCTTCTGGTAGTACTCTTGGGTTTCCTGAAAACATACCAGGCACATCGGTCCAAATCTCTAGACGATCGGCAGAAAGCATTGCCGCAAAATACGCAGCGGATGTATCCGAGCCTCCACGACCCAATACGACCGTCTCACCGCAGTGATTGGATGCAATAAACCCTTGTGTTACTAACACGTCGCCATGCTTAACTAACGCTTTGGCAGATTGTTCAGATGCTTCAATATGACACTCTGCATTTAAATAACGATCAGCAACAGAACGTTGATCTTGTTGCTCAGAAACGAGCCACTCACGAGCATCAATTAAGGCGACATTCAGAGCGAGACGTTGTTCTAACCACGCTTGAATAATCACTGAGCTAAACTGCTCTCCCATCGCCATCACTTGCGCTTGAGTCGCAAAGAAACTGGATAACTTTTCAACCAAAAGCTTTTGGTGAAGATCTTTCAAAGAAATAATTTTTTCTTCAACGATTTGATTGATACTAACCGGTAAAGCCAATTCTTTTACCAATTTATTATGTTGCTCAATCACCTCATGACATAGCTGTTCAATATTAACAGCTTCTGGAGATTGAGTGATCTGCTCAAGCTTGTTTGAGACACCACTCAATGCAGAAACCACTACCATCACTTTTTTATTAGCCTGATGATGCCGTTGCACGATGGTGGCAAGGTTTTCAAGCGATAAAATTGAACTAACACTGGTTCCGCCAAACTTTGCGACAACCCAGTTTCCATTTGAAGTCATTATTGACACCTTTCGGTTATAAACTGCATTACTTGACTGCGATCATTCGTGGTCGCAAATTTTTTCGGCGAAGACTGAATGATGGCTTTTAACTCCGGAGTAAATGTTTGAAGCTGCCCGGTCACCTCTTCGACTAGTTCTGCAAATTTTAGTGGATGAGCGGTAGACAAACAAATAACATTGGTTTCTGACGACTGTGAACGAGCGTATATTCCAACCGCCGTATGCGGATCGACAACGTAACCTAAATCAGCCATCTCTCGCATCGTCGCAGCCGTTTGCTGATCACTGACCGAGTAAACCTCGAAGAGCTGATTAAACTGCTCTAATATATCCGGTTCAACCGAAAAATGCCCCTGTTGATTAAGCTGTTGCATTTTTGCCGCAATGTACGAAGAATCGCGGCCGCTGAGCTCAAAAAGTAAACGCTCAAAATTTGATGCCAGCTGAATATCCATCGCCGGACTCAAGGTTAAATGGGATTGCTGAGGTTGATAAATACCCGTTTCAGCAAAACGAGCGATTAAGTCATTTTCATTGCACGCTACGATTAACTTACCTACCGCGAAACCCATTTTTTTAGCATAAAATCCGGCCAGTACATCACCAAAGTTTCCAGTCGGGACCGAAAATGATACGGGTTGCGACCCACTTTTAAGGCAAGCATAAGCATAGTAAGTCATTTGCGCCATAACACGGCACCAGTTTATGGAATTAACCGCCGTCAATGACATGCGAGAGCGAAAAGACTGGTCAGCAAACAAACTCTTTACAATGTCTTGGGCGTCATCGAAACTCCCCGCTAGCTCCATAGGAAAAATATTATCGCCAATTGAACGAGTCATTTGTGCTTCTTGCAACGTTGAAACTCGACCTCGAGGATAAAGCATAAAGACTTTGCACTGCTCAACGCCACTAAGCGCATTGATCGCCGCTCCCCCAGTGTCTCCGGAGGTTGCTCCTAATACAACCAGTTGTTGACCACGATGATCTAATAATTCACCAAGAACCCGCCCTAAAAACTGCAATGCAATATCTTTGAAGGCGAGCGTTGGTCCATGAAATAATTCAAGTATTCTATACTCATTGATATCAACCAGCTTAACCACATCGGCAATATTGAACGATTGATAAGCTTGCTCAACCAATGAGCGAATTGACACTTCGGAAAAGTCAGACTGCATAAATGGCTGGAAAATTCGCGTCGCCAGATCTATATATTCACAGTCAGATGGCCAGTTTGCAGACAAAGTAGGGAGCTGCTCAGGTACCAGTAGTCCTCCGTCTGGTGCTAATCCTTGCAGGACGGCATCCGAAAAAGAGAGCTTTAATGAG
Organism: Pleionea litopenaei; assembly: GCF_031198435.1. Classification (GTDB taxonomy): domain Bacteria; phylum Pseudomonadota; class Gammaproteobacteria; order Enterobacterales; family Kangiellaceae; genus Pleionea; species Pleionea litopenaei. The sequence goes on along the minus strand of NZ_CP133548.1, from coordinate 155,015 downwards.
GTATTTCGAGTACTGTAATAGTTCATAAGTAAAATTTTATGCTGCTTTGCGTCTATTTTGTTATTTTCTCTTGAGAAAACAAAAACTTTTTGGTTATATGTACATAGGTTTGTCCGGTTTTCACGGCTGGTCAATTAGGTCGTCATCAGAGTATCCGAGTTACAAAACATAAGAGTGGACGAGCACGGAAGCCACCAATGTATCAGGAAGACAAAACATAGCTCTTAGTGAGTTGTACATAAAGATATAATTATAGGTTGCACTAGGGGGATTGCGTGTTCAAACAAAGTCTTATTACCTCAAATCAATTGCTCAGCACCGCACTTACGGTCTGTTTGGCACTCATGAGCTTTTCCGCTCAGTCCGCACAAACCGTATCGCTGCAAGATGGGAGCCAGCTCGAGCTTAAAGGTATAGGTAAAGCTACAGAATTCCGAACAGAGATTTATATCGGCATCCTGTATGCCCCTGTTGGTTTAGACTCCATCGAACTAATAAAAGAATTCAATACACCAAAGCGACTAACGGTACGCTACTTGGCTGATAACTATTCATACCGAAAAGTTAGTCGTCACTTCAAAGAGCGTATCGCTTTGAACAACCCTCGTGAAGTATGGCAACCGATGACGCCAGAGATAGTGACCTTCTCGCGAATTTTTAAAGAAAACTTTATCGTCGGTGATGAGATAAAAATCGACTTTATTCCCGGCAAAGGTACCTTGATCTTTCTGAACGATGTGTTGTTCGAAACGATTGAAAATCCAGCATTCATCAACCTCATCATTAACGCTTGGACCGGATCAGTACCGCCATCAAAGTCGTTTAAAGATGGTATCACGGGCTCACTCAGCGACAGTGAAGAGCAAACCTTAATCGCTGAGTTTAATGCGATGACACCAGTGGCCGGGCGATTTAAACTCGAAGCGACCGAGCAAGTAGCCACCGCACCTCCAGTGAAGGAGCAACCAAAGCCACAGCCAAAACCAGAAGTGAAAAAAGAGGTTACTAAAAAAGCCGAGCCAGAAAAGAAAGAAACCACTCCGCCGAAAAAGCAAGTGGCTGAAACGAAACAACCACCGAAAAAAACCACGCCTGAGCCGGTAAAAATTCCAGTTAAAGAAGTTGTAGAGAAGCCAAAGCCAAAACCTCAACCCGTTGAAGAAGACTTCATCGACGAAGATTTGATTCGCGGTTCTTACACGCGAGATCTGATTGATGCGGTTCGAGCCAATCTAGAGTACCCAAGAAAAGCCTATAAAGATGGTGACGAAGGTGACGCACTTGCGGTTGTGACAATTAATGCAGCCGGTGAAGTTGAAGACATTCGCCTAGAAGAGCGCACTGGATCTCGAGAACTTGATAAAGCCGTCGTTAAAATGATTCGACGCACAGCGCCTTTCCCGAACGTACCAAAGGAGCTCAAAGTCGAAACCTTTACCTTCGAGGTTCCTGTCAGTTTTGAGTTGTAATGCCATCGACACAAGGCTATCGATAAAAGACTGTACTTAAGATGTCAAAGTCATGAAGACAAAAAAGAGCGCTTACAGCGCTCTTTTTTTTGAAGTTAAACGGATAAATACTCAATTCTAGGTTTAAGGCGATTTAACTTTTTAACCGATCCACAAGATTAAACATCTACCCAATCGCAGCCTTCAGCTTGATTGGCTATCAAAAAATTCTTGGTGAACCCGATATTTTTGACTAATTCGTCAACCAAAGCAGGACAATTATTTTCTTCACTTAAATGCAATGCCACGACGGTTTCAAGATTTGTAATCGCATCGCTGAGCAATACATCTAATGACTGATCATTACACAAATGCCCATGCTGGCCCCCTACTCTTTGTTGAAGGCTGTACGGATAGCTACTATTCCTTAACCGCTCTCGGCAATGATTAAACTCCAACATTAAGGTGGTCGACGGAGACAATACTTCGAGCATATGTTGAGTAAAATGCCCAGTATCAGTAACCAAACCTAGGTGACGCTGCTGATGAGAAAACAAAAACTGCACTGGCTCGCGAGCATCGTGAGGTACGGTAAATGGGAATACCTGAATTGAGCCAATATTCAATGGTGACTCAGCGGTTAAAATTCTTGCATCTTCGATTTTTTCACAATGTCGATGCAATGCAGTGCCACGCGTTAACCAAACGGGAATGCCAAAGCGTCGAGACAATCGCGCTACGCCCGAACTGTGATCACCGTGCTCATGAGTCACTAAAATTGCGTCAATTTGATCTGGGGTAATGCCTTTTGTCTCGAGCCGTTTTTGAGTATCTTTTAACCCAAAACCACAGTCGACCAAAAGACAAGTATCTGAAGACTGAACCAGGGTAGCATTGCCTTTACTACCCGAGCCCAAGGACGAACATCTAAACACCCGTTACCCTACTGAATTAGCGTCGCTTTGTTCTAGTTTGACGACCAAAGGCTTCCGCTAAATGCGGAAAAATTTGCGCCATGACTCCGTCAGACAAGGGTTCACCATCAGGGTTAATAAAGGAAATTGTCACTGGCGCTTGTTTCTGCACCACAACTTGATAAGGTCCTTTGGGTAACTGAAGAACAACGCCCTCATCATCGCCCACGAGCGACGCAAAAAAACCGGGTTCATTAGCTTCAAATTCGAAAAAGTAAGTAGCACGGCTTACGTCTTTATCATTCAATGTAAAACCAAAAGGCGCTAATACTTCAGGCACCTTCAGCCATGCAATATCAAATTTAGTGTCTGCGACCAAAGCGGCATTACTATCGCTATTGCGACCAAGCGTTACCGTAAACCCTTGATTGAGTTGCTGTAATTTCCTTGCATTATCTAGCCGTTCTAGATAATCAATATACCCAATAAACTCATTGAGAAACGCGCGCGCTCCACGATCCGTAGGCGTCAATGTTTGCCATTTATCTTCATCGTAAGGTTGCTTTTGTAATGCGATCTCTTCGACAAGAACCGCGACTTCTCCTGGCTGCTCACCAGAGGCAAAAGACACTCGATACTGACTTCGCACAAACCTTGGCAAGTCAGTGCCAAACACAGACCGCCACCAAGCTTCATTATCTTGAACCTGCCAATCAGTGGTCGCCGACCGCTCAGACGATTGATAACTCAATTCTTTGTGCTCAAGAAATTCTTGCAAAGATTTTTCTGCATGAGCAAAGTTAGTCATCCAAAAAATACTAGGAACCGCAGAACTGCGATTTAAGCGCATTCCTTGGCCTACTGACAAAATCTGCAACGGAGGTAATTCTGGCGTCTCTACTTGTCTAACGCCAGAAGCGACGTTAGGAACGACGTACTGATTTTGAATTTTATCGGTGCTGTAGCCTTCCGGCACTTTTAACGGTTGCGTTTGCTTTGCTTTTTTATAATCGTTTGTTGAGTCATGAACCAGGCCATTTTCACTATACAACCAGCTACATCCCGATAGAAATGCACTCGAGGAAAGTGCGATGATTGTTAAATATTTCATTCGTTGTCTCCTGCAGCAATCAGACCCAGCTGACGCATAGACGTTTCAAGGGGTTGCGAGCTCACGGTTAGCTCAGTTAAGGGCAACCTCAATGTTGATCCTATTTTTGTCATTCTAGCCAATGCCCACTTTACCGGGACCGGATTGGCTTCAATAAATAAATCTTGGTGCAACGGGGCAATCTGAGTTTCGATCTTATCTGCGTGTTCTGTATCGCCAGCATTCACAGCGCGACATCGCTCAGCCATCAATTCGGGCACAATATTTGATGTTACGGATATTACACCATGTCCACCCATTTTTATAAAATCATGGGCCGTTGCGTCATCGCCACTTAGTAAACTGAATTGACCATCAACTAGACTCAAAAGTTCCTTGAATCGCTCTAAATCGCCGGTCGCATCTTTGATCCCTGAAATATTCGGATGTTTCGCCAATTCAGCCACCGATCGATTACTCAGATCGACTGCGGTCCTTCCAGGAACATTATACAAATACACTGGGTACTTAGCCGCCGCAGCAACGGCTTGGTAATGAGCAATCATCCCCTGCTGGCTTGGCTTTACATAATACGGGGTAACGGTCAAAAAGCCATCGAGAGGAAGTGCATTTAATCTTTCAGTCAGAGCAACCGTTTTAGCGGTATCAATGCCGCCATTACCCACAATAATCGCCATGCTGCTCTGGGCTTCTTCAGCCGCTGCGGTAACTAACGATTCGATTTCTTCAACCGTAAGACTCGCTGACTCTCCCGTTGTGCCAGCAACGACAATACCATCAGTTCCAGACTGGCGATGCCAACCAACCAATTTGCGAAAGGCGTCAAAGTCGACCGCGCCACTTTCGGTAAATGGGGTTACAATGGCTACTATGCTTCCAGTCAGCATTTCAATATCTCGTCTGGTGGTAAATGGCTAAAACAAGGTGCGATATGTTACTCATGCCCGCGGACAAGTACAAGCGCTATAAAAGAGAGCGATAAATTTAAGGAATACCCTGCGAGTTAATCGAGTAACAACTCAGCAAACAATGGCATGGGTTGTATCTCATTTGTCTGTTTTTTAAACAATTATTTTAACGCCTGCTGACAAATGAGATGTAAACCATTAAACTGCCGCGCATCTCAAAATCAGGATTAAATGATGAGTGCACAATTAATCGTCTCAGCAATCGCTCCAAATCGACCAGGCATGACCAATGATATTGTTCAATTGGTACAAAGCTTTGGCGCAACCATTTCAGAAAGTCACATGACGGTTATGAGTAAAGAGTTTGCCGTGATAATGGAAGTGACCGGTCCATGGAACGCACTGACTAAGCTTGAGCACCAACTTCCGGTGAAAGCTCAACAACTTGGTATGTTAACTATGATCAAGCGATCCGACAAACCTATCAATCAACCTAAAATGACGCCTTACCGCGTCACCTTTTCGAACATTTCTGACCGCACCATCATTAAAAACATAACCGAATTCTTTGCTCAAAATACCATCAACATCGAAGAACTCAATTGCCGAACATTACTCTCACCACAAAGCGACCAATATTCTGGTGAAGTAAAACTAACGGTTTCTTTGAGTGATGAACAATCACCCGATGACATTAGATTAAAATTCGAACAGTTTTGTTCGGAACAAAATCTGCAAGCAGAAATAACATTACTAAAAAACTGTTAATCACTCCTTGCAAGCTCTTTTAGAATGGCGTAGATTTTAATGAACAGTCTGAAAAAACTAAAATCTATGCGGAGGCCAAGCATTGGCAAATGCACCGTTAATTGGCAAAAAAGCCCCAAACTTCAAACGCCCAGCAACGGGTGAACAAACTCTCTCCTTAAAAGACTTCAAAGGTAAAAAGCTAGTCATTTACTTTTACCCAAAAGACGCAACTCCCGGTTGCACAACCGAAGGTCAAGACTTTAAAGCAGCCTACAAGAAGTTTCAGAAACACAACTGCGACATTCTTGGTGTCTCTCGAGACTCCATAAAGTCACACGAACGATTCAAAGAAAAACAAGGGTTTCCTTTCGATTTGTTATCTGACGAAGATGAGTCCATGTGCCAAAGTTTCGACGTGATTAAGCTAAAGAAACTCTATGGTCGAGAGTATATGGGAATCGAAAGAAGCACTTTTGTGATTGATGAATCCGGTAAGCTCGTACATGAATGGCGAAAAGTAAAAGTCAAAAATCATGTCGACGAAGTGCTTGAAGTCGTTGCTTCCTTATAAGAGCAATTAACTTTCAGCGCTTGCTACCCAGTTACTTTCGTTTAGTTAAAGGGGCACCGCTATGGCAAGACGCAAGTTCAAAGGCAAAAGAATTTTTGTACTTGATACGAATGTACTCATGCATGATCCCAGTGCATTGTTCCGCTTCGCCGAACACGACATCTACCTTCCCATGGTCGTGTTAGAAGAACTCGACAACGGCAAGAAGGGAGTTTCAGAAGTTGCCCGAAATGTTCGCCAAGTGAGTCGCTATTTAGACGAAATAATGAACGGTGCAACCGCCGAAGAAATAGAGCAAGGTATCCCTCTTAGTGATACACCTTACGCCAACGATGAAAAGACTCGTCAAGGACGAATCTTCTTTCAAATGCGCGAACATGCCGACTCATTGCCGACATCGTTACCGGGAACCAAAGTCGATAACACGATTTTAAATATTGCTCTACGACTTACCGACCGCTATCCGGAGCGTCAAGTCACTTTAGTTTCTAAAGATATCAATCTTCGTATTAAAGCAAAAATCATCGGCGTTCACACCGAGGACTATTTCAACGACAAAGTGCTCGATGAAATAGAAAACCTATTTACTGGAACTCAGGAGTTACCTGATGACTTTTGGGAAACCCACAGTCGTGAAATGGACTCTTGGTTAGAAGAAGGACGTACTTTTTATAAAGTCAGTGGCCCACTCGTTCAAAAGTGGGCACCCAATATGTTCCTTTACACGACTAACGGCGATGGCTTTGAAGCCATCGTTAGAACCATTGAAAATGAAGAAGCGACCATCGAACTAGCCCGTGACTTTCGACAACAAAACCATAATGTTTGGGGCATTACCGCTCGCAATAGAGAGCAAAGTTATGCTTTAAATTTACTCATGGATCCTGACGTCGACTTTGTTTCATTACAAGGCCCTGCTGGTACAGGAAAAACCTTACTCGCGCTGGCCGCGGCACTGGAACAAACCATAGAACAAAAGCTGTATAAAGAAGTCGTCGTTACCCGAGTAACGATTTCCGTTGGTGAAGACATTGGCTTTTTACCCGGAACTGAAGAAGAGAAAATGACGCCTTGGATGGGTGCATTAATGGACAACTTAGAAGTGCTTGCGCCTGGCTCAGCGGAAGACGACTGGAGCCAGCAGGCGACCCAAGACATTTTACGAAAGTGGTTAAAAGTTCGCTCACTTAACTTTATGCGTGGCCGGACCTTTTTAAACAAGATAGTGATCATCGATGAGGCTCAAAATTTAACCTCTAAACAAATGAAAACCTTAATTACTCGAGCCGGACCAGGAACCAAAGTCATCTGCTTGGGGAATGTGGCGCAAATAGATACGCCCTACTTAACGGATACCAGTTCAGGTTTGACCTACGTGGTGGATCGTTTTAAAAAGTGGGAACACTCAGGCCACATTACACTGCAACGAGGCGAGCGCTCTCGATTAGCCGACTTCGCATCGGATGAACTGTAGTCTACTCATAAAAGAGAAGACGTTAACAACGAAGAGTTAAACCTTGGGACGTGCTAAGCAGGGTGTTAATAAACTAAGTGCATCTATAAAAAAGCGCATCAACAATAAAACGCACCAATAAAAAAGAGTCTAGGACAAACATCCTTGACTCTTTTTTATACTTCATCTTAAAGGTTTAAACTTACTTTTTACCATCCGTTTCTTTCGTTCAAATCTCGATAATTAAGACTTGATAATTAAATCTTAGCTCCGTCGTAAGAAAGCTTTGATTGTGATGGTTGGTTAAGACTCTGCAATAATTTCGCTTTCGTCATCATCGTTCGTTTTAACTTCATCCCAAGCACTGATCACCGCTTTCACCAGTGTGGCCAATGGAATGGCAAAGAATACTCCCCAGAATCCCCAAACCCCACCAAAGAAGAGCACGGCAATAATAATGGCGACGGGATGTAAATTCACCGCCTCAGAAAATAAGAAGGGAACGAGCGCATTACCATCAAGAGCTTGAATGACTCCGTAACCAAACAATAACCAGAAAAACTGACTCTCAAATCCCCATTGAAAATAGCCTACTAGCGCTACCGGTATGGTGACAACTGCCGCTCCGATATAAGGAATTAATACTGAAAATCCTACCAGCACACCAAGCAGCAACGAATAGCGAAGACCTATAAAACTGAAAAACACAAAACTACAAGCGCCAACGATAAAAATCTCCAACACTTTTCCACGTATATAATTGCCGATTTGAGCATTCACCTCTACCCATACTCGATTGGCTAGATAGCGTTCAGCGGGCAACCAACGCAGAAACCACTGAATAATTTGGTGCTTATCTTTCAGAAAGAAAAACAACATCAAAGGCACAAGAATAGCGTAAACCAGTAAAGCAGCGGCATTTAACAAAGAACTTAAAGAAAGCGATACAACGAGTTGTCCAAAGCTCCCCATTTTCTCACCTAACGAGTGATAAAGTTCATTCACTTGTTGTGCACTAATAAAATTAGGGTATTGCTCAGGTAAAGCGTCTAATGTCGTTTTCACTTTATTCATCATATTAGGCGCATCGACCACAAGCGTTTCGAGTTGTTGCCAAATCAGCGGAATAACACCCAAAGTGAGCAACAAAGTAACCGTGACAAAGCCACTGAAAACCATCACCACTCCCCACCTTCGCGGAATGCCTTTGCGACTTAACAAATGAACAATCCAATCTAAAAGGTAAGCCAATACAATAGCGACAAACACAGGCGCTAAAATATCGGACAAGGTGTAAATCAGTAAAAAGCCGCCCAACAGAATCATCAACAGAACGACCGCCTGTGGATCTGAGAAGTTGCGCTTAAACCATCGAATAAACAGTTTGGTCATAGTGGATGTATGCCGTTAGTTGCTAGTGAATGGATAATCACATCGATTTTGAATTTCAACAATATAAAACTGCTCTTTTGCTACGTTGTTAATTACTTCAATGCTGCCTTTTTGAGCAAGCTTTTGAATATCACTCAGAAAAGAGGGATCACTCGCCCAGACTTCAAGTTTGCTACCAGCCGGTAGCTTAGATAACTGCTGCTTTACCTTGACCAATAGCCATGGACAGGTTAACTCTCGACAGTCGCTGAGCACGTTGCTACACCTTATTCAGTTCTCATTACGTTTACAACATGGTAATGTAAACCATTGTAAACTCTCCCTAGCGATTTAAAAAGCTATGGTTTAATAGCAAAACGTGAGGTATTTCTGAGTTTAGTCAATTAGGGAACTTTCTTTTGCGTTTCGATTCCAATCATTATCAAAACAGTATGAGCAATTTTATGTCATTGTCTTTGCGAGCTCTGAGAAATCTGGCTGTATCCGCCATCGCGGCATCAGGCATAGTCTTCGCCGCCAACCCATCACTTCCAGAGCTTGGAAGCAGTACCTCGAGAATTTTATCAGTTACCCAAGAACAGGCCATTGGTGATGAATACATTTTGGGGATTCGCCGTTATCTGCCTTTGGTGCATGATCCTCTCGCCGTTGATTACATCAATCATCTTGGTTTTAAGTTGGTCGAGCAAAACCCAGACGCTCAAGATCGTCGCTTCTATTTTTTCATCATTCAAGATCCCACGCTCAATGCTTTTGCGTTACCGGGCGGTTACATTGGCACTCACTCAGGGTTAATTTCGGCGGCTGACTCCGAAAGTGAATTAGCCGCGGTTTTAGGACATGAAATCGCTCACGTTACACAACGGCATTTAGCCCGTCGTATGGAACGAATGCAACAACTGAGCTTCCCCGCGCTTGCGTCATTCATCGGCGGTATATTGGTGGCGAGTCAAAACCCTGAAGCTGGCATAGGTATGATGGCAACCGCCAATGCAGGCCTTCAACAAGCGATTATTAATCATACCCGAGAAAATGAAAAAGAAGCCGATCGCATCGGAATATTAGCGATGAGTCGAGCGGGATTTGATCCTGCCGCGGTGGCTGGTTTCTTTGAGAAAATGCAACAAGCGACTCGCTATTTAAGACAACCACCAGAATTTTTGCGAACTCACCCAGTTAACCAAACTCGAATTTCAGACGCGCGAGCTCGAGCCCGCTCGATGCCTGAGCCAGCCAATGTAGACTCGCTCGAATTTCAACTCATTAAAACCAGACTGTCGGTGAATGAAGACAAAAAAGCAAACTCTCATTACAAAGAGCTGCAGGCCCTTTATCAAGATAACCAGTTGAACGATGAACTACAGCACTATCGATTGGCCATGTTGAGTCTAAAAGTTCAAAACAATGCGTTAGCGATCGATATACTGAAACAACTTTACTTTCAAAGACAACGCAACCTCATTTATTTGGTCAGTTTAGCTGAGGCTTATTTAGCGGCGAATCAGCCAGCTAAAGGATTGCCGTTTTTAGAGAGTGAGTTAAAAACTACCCCGACCAGTTACCCGTTAATTATGACCTACGCCAAATTATTGATGGCTGACGAACAACCACAAAAGGCACGAGTTTTACTGCTCGAACACGCCTATGAAGATGCTCAAGAACCGCAAATGTTTAAACTCCTGAGTGAAGCGCAGAGCCTGTCAGGTCATCTAAATGAGGTACACGAGTCGCAAGGACAGTACTTGTACGCCACCGGTGACTTACAAGGAGCACTAGCGCAGTTCGAAATTGCCTTAGGCCGTTCAACGGAAGATCCTTACGCAACGACCCGAATCCGGGCAAAAATAGACCAGATTAACCAAATCTTGAGACAGCGACGAAACCGACATTAGCGATTAAGAAGTGTCGAGATTTTTAGTACATTCTGTCGCAGAATAACTTGATCATATTGGTCTGACCAGTTATGTTAAGAAAAAGCATTATTCGAGGTCAGACCGATGGCAAACTATCAAGCTCCTATTAACGATATTCAATTTCTACTCCACGACTGGTTAAAGATAACCGAGCACTACAAAAAGTACGGTTTCGAAGAAGCCGCTGACGAAGAGCTCATTAACGCCATTTTAGAAGAAGGCGCGAAATTCTCTCAAGAAGTCCTTGCTCCGATTAATCAAAGCGGTGATGAACAAGGTTGTCAAATCGATGGCCATGAAGTCACCACTCCGAGTGGATTTAAAGAGGCCTACCAACAATATTGCGACAATGGCTGGCCAGCCCTAACCAGTGATCCTGAGTTTGGTGGCCAAGGTCTACCCTATTCACTTTCGACGGTCCTCGGCGAAATGGTCTCATCGGCAAATATGTCTTGGGGAATGTACCCAGGGCTTAGCCAGGGTGTCATTGAGGCTTTACATGCGCATGGTTCCAAAGAACAAAAACAATTGTACTTACCCAACCTTGTCAGTGGCCAATGGACCGGAACCATGTGTTTGACTGAACCACACTGTGGCTCTGACTTAGGTATTTTGCGAACAAAAGCTGAACCCAATGAGAATGGAACCTACGCCATTTCGGGTACAAAGATTTTTATCTCTGCAGGTGAGCACGATCTTACCGAAAACATCATTCATCTTGTGTTAGCGAGACTCCCTGATGCTCCGGAAGGCACTCGTGGGATCTCATTATTCATCGTGCCGAAATTTAAAGTGGATGACAATGGAGTGACCGACCAACGCAACCCGGTGTTCTGCGGATCGATCGAACACAAAATGGGTATCAAAGCCTCCGCCACGGCTGTATTAAATTTCGACGAAGCCGAAGGCGTATTAATTGGCGAGCCAAATAAAGGTCTGAACTATATGTTCACGATGATGAACGCTGCTCGTCTGGGCACAGCACAGCAAGGTCAAGCATTGGCAGAGAGTTCTTATCAAGGTGCGTTAGCCTATGCCAAAGACCGCTTACAAATGCGCGCATTATCTGGCGCTAAAGCACCGGACAAAGCCGCAGACCCGATTATTGTTCACCCTGATGTCAGACGAATGTTACTCACCCAAAAAGCCTTTGCCGAGGGCAATCGCGCTCTGGCTTACTACACGGCGACCTTAGTCGACACAGAGCTTAAAGCTGAAGGAGAACGCAAAGAGAAAGCGCTTAAAGAGCTCAGCTTTCTAACCCCTATTTGCAAAGCGTTTATGACGGAAACTGGCCATGAAGCAACTAACTTAGGAATGCAAGTGCTGGGTGGACACGGTTACATCAGCGAATGGGGAATGGAGCAATATGCCCGTGACGTTCGGATCTCGCAAATTTACGAAGGTACTAATGGCATTCAAGCACTTGACCTGCTCGGTCGAAAAATCCTAATGGATAAGCTGCATACCTTGCGACGCATACAGAAGAAAATGAAATACTTTTTGAAAGATGCTCAGCAAGATAAACAACTCAAGCCTCTCGCCAGTGACTTGAAAACCTTGATCCGAAAATGGTTTATGTTGACACTAACCGTCGCTCGTAAAGCTGGTAAAGACCGCGAGGAAGTGGGCGCAGCCGCCTTTGACTACCTCATGTACTCTGGCTACATTTACCTTGGCTTTATTTGGCTACAACTGGCCTACGCTGCGCGGAATAAAGATGCAGACTCAGACTTGGCAAAAAGTAAACTGGCGACTTGCCAATTTTATTTTCAGCGAATTTTACCCCGAGTAAAAACACACGCTGCGGCCATCAAAAGTGGTGCCGATAACTTAATGGAGATTGACGAACGTCTTTTCTAGAAAGTTAATCGTTCAGCCAAAGATTTTTTGGCACCGATACTTTTTTGGCACCGATACAGAGTACCGTAACAGAGCACCGTTATAGAAAAAAGCTACAGAACGAAAATAAAGGGCAAGAAGACAAATTATTCTTGCCCTTCCTCACCTCTCAGTCGCGACTGTCAGACGACGACGCCAACTCACGCGACCAAAACCTAAACGTAGAAAGAGCAACCATGCCCCGAGTACAAATAAGCTCCCAGCCCCTTCCTTGCTTGAGGTCACATCATTTTCAGTCTTTAGGCTCAGAGCTATGACTTCATCACGCTTAACTTCAGTGACAAAATAAACGGCGACGAGTTGATTATCTAACAGATCCAGCGTCCACACACGATATTCGTTATTGAGTGTTCGATAGGGAAGCACTTCACCACCCAGTAAAAGATCAGAATGCTCGCAATCGCTTCCTCGACACTCGAGTTGTATCTTTTTCGACGCTTGCTCACCTTGATAATAAACTAAACCAAACAGACTCATCTCTTCGTCATCCGTTATCTCATCATTGATTCTAGAGACCTGAAACCCCGAGTTATTTCCCTGAGCATTAACCATAAGTTTTCCCGACTGAAACCAGTCTAAGGTCACTTGCGAACCTGAATGCCACTGACCTACTTTAGGAATCACTTTTCCCGCAACCGGAACAATTTTCACCTGGCCTTGAGACTGGTTCATCACCTGTATCTGCGCATCTAACGAATCTTTATGACTGGGAGCAACCACGGAAACCGTAAAAGAACATAGCTCGCCCGCTTGAAGCTCAGAGTAACAATCGCCCAAGTCAAGACTGACCCCAGCGGCTGAACTCCCCGTTACCTGAAGCGAAATAAATTGAGCGCTTTTTGACGTGTTCAATATGCTCACTTTTTTAGTTAATCGCACGCCTTCTGGCGTCGCTCCAAAGTCAATCTTATCGACCATTGAAAGCTGCTCGAGGTGCGACTTTATCCAGAGCCGGTAATCATCAACGCGAGTCAGCACACTGGGAAAACCTTCACACCCAAACGACCAACTATTAATACCTATGACGGACCATTGACCGTAATCATAATAAGCTAAAGGTGCCCCGCTGTCTCCGAAGCAAGTACTTTCGTTCGGCTGAACTGAGGCCGCGCAAAGACTACTTTTCGACAAATCGATGTACTTAAAAAATCGATCGCGTAAACGCCACTGCTGCTCAATCATTGAAAGGCATTCATTCTGATCAAGTAGCCGATAAACTCGATCATGCTGCGTTGGTTGAAGACCTACGTCTAATCGCTGATTAAACAGCCGAAATGTTTGGTCGGTGAGGAAAACCTCGTCATCGTAAAAGTTCATCGCTAGGTTAAAATAGGGCCCTGGCTGCGGCGTCTCTAATTGCACAAGGGCTAAGTCATTATCTAAACTCTTGGAGTCCCAGCGAGGGTGTTGATAGATTGCTTTAACCTCAACGACGTGAGAATGATCGCCAGCTTGAACTTCCACTCTCAAGTCTTCTAAATTCTCAGTGCAGTGCGCCGCTGTCAGCACCCAAATATCACCGATCAGTGCCCCGCTACAGGATTTTTGAGAAACAACCTTCAGACCATTCGCATAAGGGCTTTGGTACCCTAAATACACTTGTGATGGCGGCATAACGGACGTCACGGTCGATGCGGCTGAGGCAGAAGCTACCGCAAATGCAGTCATGCCGAGCGCACAAAACCATGCCGCCAGCCGGCACACGCGAGCGAATGACTCGGTAATGTTGAAATATTTACGACGCCTAGACACCTGAACCTTACTTCCTATAGACTGAGCTTTTCCCAAATTTTATGAGGTAACTATGCATAAAGGTCTAGTGTCGGCGATATTCGCTGTAACTGCAAGCGTGACCTACGCAGGCAGTCCCGAAGACTGTACTCAAGTATCTAATGATGAGAAGCGACTAGCTTGCTACGACGCATTCTTCAAGGTCTCCACCCAAGCGAAAAAAACCAAAGCAGACTTACCGAAAGCACCGACTCCTGTTGTGCCTGACAGTACTGCGGCTTCCCAACCAGCAAAACCCGCTGAACCATCAGCGCCATTGCCCAAGTCAGACGCCAATCAACCGGTAAAAACTAGCGAAGTTGCTTCAACAAAAGACACTCAATCTCAACGTGAAGACTACTTTGGCCTAGAAAATAAAATGGCGGAAGAGAATGGTGATACTTTGCAGGCTAAAATAGTGGGCAAATTTTCGCGTTGGAAGAAAGGCATGGAAATTACATTAGACAATGGTCAAGTTTGGGAAGTCATTAGCTCCCGCTCGCTGTATCACAAAGTGACCGACCCCAAAGTCGTTATAGAGCGTGGAGCATTTGGAGCCTTCTTTCTCGGGTTTGATGACATCAACACTCGACTCAAAGTTAAGCGAGTAAAGTAACTCAACCGAAAAACAACCGAATGTAGCAACATCACCAAAAACTAATAAAGTATCAAACGTTTATCCAAAATATTGGCGCAAAGAAAGGGAGCTCTGCTCCCTTTCTTTTTACGAGTTTTCTAGACCTTACACAATATTATGGACGCATAGAAAACTTAACGTACCAATAACGACCTTGTGCATCGTAAATACCAGGCAGATAGCCATTCAAGTCACATTGTGTACATCGTGGTGGATCTTGATCAAACAAGTTACGTGCACCAACAGAAATAACTGAATTGAATCCTCCTATTTGAGTCGCATAACTCACTTGCGCATCAAAGTAGTAAGTTTCATCCATTATGTTGGTTGATAATGAGTTGTCTGAAAAGTTCGGATTGCTACACAAACCTAAATTAGCCAAACTGTTCGGCGTGTTATCTAGGAAATCAGAACAGCTTTCGTAAATTTTCGACAAATATCGCATTGTCGTGCTCGCACTCCAATCATTCTTTGCCCAGTCTAACGTCAAGTCGTATTTCCATTCTGGAATCGCTCGGTCAGGATTGCTACCAAACTCAATGCCATCAAGATCTCCACTAGACTGTCCGAATACCGTTTGCGTGTATTCATTCACGAAGGTATTTCGCCAAGTTAGCTTAAACCGACCTAAGTCACTCTCTTGAGAAATCATGCTTAACTTAAAGTCAGAGCCTGACGTTTCAATTCGACTCAAGTTTTGTAAACCGTTGTCAAAACGAGTGATACCAACGCCATTCGCCCGCGCAATACCATTACAGAAATCATCGTTTCCATTGACCACACACTCATTCAACTGCAATTGAGCATCCACTGCGCCGATTGCATTGTCAATTTGATGATCGTAGAACGACAACTCGAAGTTCATCTGTTCGATAAAGTCGTCACCCGAGAACCAATCAGGACTATAAACCGCACCAAACATGCTGCTTTCTGTTTCTTCAGGGCTCAATTGGTCGTTACCACCGGTCACTACCGAAATTTGCGTTTGTCCTAAGTTTGCTAACGCAACAAAGTCCATTGGTCCCCAAACTTGCTCACAACGAGTTTCGTTGGCTGAGTTCAAACAAGGATCGGTTAAGGTAGCATCGTTTCGCGCTCCAGTATTGAAGAACTCTCCAATCGACGGTGCTCGGAAGCCTTCAGCCATCGTGGCACGTAACGTTAACTCTGTCATTGGACGGAATAACAATCCAAATTTAGTGGTTGTTTGATCAAAGCTAACATCTGACGTCGTCGTGTATTCAGAGCGACGTACGGCCGTTGTCAACTCAAGCATTGATGCTCCAGAAGAGTCGGCCATTAATGGGAACATTGCCTCGATGAAGTATTCATCAACATCGTAACCGCCGCGGGTAGGGCTAGCTGGGATCCCCATGCTCTCTCCACTTGCAGCAATAACGTCTGGCTCAAAGAAACCATTTTGAACGCGATGCTCATAGCCTGCAGCAAATCCTGCATAGCCCGCTGGCATTTCAAAAAGATCACCCGTTATGTTGGCCGCGAACATTTGAATTTTATTCTCACTCACATCTTTCTGTGTGAAAGAAATATAATCCAACATATCTTGAGTAATGGATCCGGCGCCAAATATATTTAAAGGAACACACAAAGGATCGGCCTGACATTCAGCCAAAGGCCCTAATGCTCGCTTAATTCTAGCGGCATTCAGTGCGCCTGTTTTCAACTGAGTCGCGCGGTTAGTACCCCAAGACATAGACGCATCCCAATAAAAAGGACTGTCACCTATATCGAACGACCCCTCGAAGCCCGTGGTGAAGAAATAGGTGTTAACGTCTTGAGAATAAGAGCGAGGACCTGCTTCTATTGGACGGCGACCAGCAAAGATAAAATTATTTTCATCCAACGTCACGCCGAAAGGGTTGTAAGGGTTAGTCACATCAATACTGACCGTATCAGCAATGCCACCCGTACCAGCTTCGGGCCCAATAAAAATTGGCTCTGGCGCTGCTTGGTTTTGTGACTTACGGTTGTTAAACATTGCTTGTGCAAAGAAAGACACCGTATTGGTTAAGTCGTATTTCGCACGAGTAAAAACATTAGTACGTTGACTCGGAGTTACGTACAAGTTGTAGGCCGCATAATTAAAGCGGTCATCGTCGGTAAAGTTATGAAAATCGGTAGGGAAATTTAATAACCCCGACGCGCCATCATTTGGCGTTACATTAACGGTGGTTCCATTATCATCATATAAAAAGCGACCCGTCGGTGTCGCAGAACTTCCACGAGTGGTTCCGGTTCCTTCAACTGGGCTGTCGGCCAGATCACGGTTCTTTGAAAAGACGACGTTTTGGTCGACATGACTGAATGAGCTAACAATACTGTGACGAGCGCCGACCGCACCAAAGGTAAATTCGATACTGGTGGTGTCACCGTCATCAATACCGGTAACAAAATCGCCGAATCCACCATAAGAGGCGTTCATTTCCCAACCATCGATGTCTTTACGAGTGATGACGTTAACGACACCCGCGACGGCATCAGAACCATAAATCGATGACGCACCATCTTCTAAAATCTCGATGCGTTCGACGATGGCTAAGGGCACGGTGTTTAAATCCACAGCGCCAGAAACACCACTAGCCGATGCACCGCTTACCCAGCGACGACCATCAACTAATACAAGTACACGGCGCGAGCCAAGGTGACGTAAATCAACTTCAGCACCACCTGCACCAACACCACCACCATCAGACGGCATACCAAAGTTACCACTGCTGTTGAATCGTGTATTTAACGCGGCACCACTAGCTGACATTTTTTGTAAAACATCAGCGACTGACGTTAAGCCAGTTTTCTCAATATCTTCACGTGAGAGAGTCAAGACGGGAGAGGCTGTTGCCAGCTGTGATTGACGGATACGAGAACCAGTGATAACGACTTTCTCGTCCTTAGCTGCTTCATCTTGAGCTTGAGCATCGTTGACGGCGACAACGCCGGTCATAGCGACAGCCATCAAACTCAGCTTAAACAGGTTTTCTTTTAGCATAGGATTAACTCCCTGTTCTGTTTGTTTTTGTAGAGTTAATACATTACTAGACAACACCCTTCGTCTGAAGGCTTAGTAAGTATTGCGCGGGATAAACGATAACTCAATCGAAAACAGATGGAAACGGATTTGCGTTCTCGAATAGAGATAGAAAAGAATATAGATGGACTTTTGCGATAAGTCGAATCAATTAGCCGCTAAAAAATCACTCGAATAGTGAAACTTACCCTGTGCATCAATGATTATTGCCGACACTTCTGGCATCGATTCAATTAATTCGAGTCCTTTTTTCGCTCCAAGAATAAAGACCGTGGTAGAAAGTGCATCGGCCGTCAGCGAATCATTAGCAATAATGGTAACGCTGACACTTTTATTCGATGAGCGACCTGTTTGGGGGTCAATAATATGATGAACCCGTTCACCATTTTCTATAAAAAATCGCTCATAATCTCCAGACGTCGAAATCGCTACATTCGCTAACGGTAACTGTGTAATCACCCCTGCTTCTTGCCGCGGATGACGAATGCCTATCGTCCACAAGCGCCCTCGTTTGTCGCCTAATACTCGACTATCACCGCCGGCTTGAACGAAAGCATGTTGAATACCTGCTTGTCGTATGATATCGATGCATTGATCAACAGCATAACCTTTGGCAATTCCACCAAGATCAATTTTCATTCCCTGCTTTTCTAATAAAATCGTCGAACGCTGCTGATCAAGCTTGATTGAGTGATAGTTGATTAAATTTTTATGCTCATCAATAAATAATTGACTGGGCGCGACTCCATCACGATAGATATATTTATAGCCAACACTGGCAAAGGTTATGTCAAAAGCGCCATGACTTAATTCAGAAAATGCTATGGATCGCTCAATCAGTTTAAGGAGTTCTTTTGAAATAATTAAGGGATCTGCGCCAGCCGCAGCATTAATTTTTGACAACTCGCTCGATGAAATATACGGACTCATCAATTGATTAATCCGCTCCATCTCAACTTCGACTTGCTTGATTAAAGTCTCTGCCTTTGATGGTGAGTCCGACCATAATTCAACTTTTGCAGACGTTCCCATCACTTCGAAACTATGGCTGTACCACTGCGCGTGAACCGAAGGAATTGCAACGACAAAACAGGCACTCAGTGTTAACAGGCTAGTTAGGAACTTTTGAAAGAACATTCGAGGCTCAACATTTATTGATTGGAAAACGCGTGCTAAAGACCGTTCTCTAGCACGCTTTTAGGTCATTGAGGAGAAAAGTCTATCGGGTAATTACCCGTCCAGACAGCGACGTCTTGTGATCCAAAGTCTAAACGTTTAATTGCACTGACCAAACGCCGTTCTAAATCAGCATCCTTTAATTCACTTCGAACGATGCTCACATCAGACACTTTTCCTGATGGCTGAATGGTTAGCTTAAAGACCACCACACCTCGTAACGAAGGGTTTTTACGCAATGCCCGATTATAAGAGACGAAAATACGACCCTGATTTTTATCAAAGGTTAACTGAATATTTTCTGACGAACGAATGCCACCTGTCGTCGACTCTGATGCCGAACTTGAAGCGCCAGCGACATTTTCAATCTTACTTTCAACTTTGGTTGAACCACTTCCTTGAAGCTTTCCGCCCGTACCTTGTGAACTACTAGCAGGACCCACTTCAATTCCACCGGTACTCGCTTTCGCAGCATCGCCGAGTTGATCGCGTTTTAACTTCGATTCTTGCGCGCCGCCTTGTGAAAGATTTTTCTCGCTCGTTAAGTTATCCAAGCCGCTATTATTCACAACATCACCAAAGGTATCAGCAAACACAGCGGCTTTCTTTTCTGCCGCTTTCTTGGCTTCACTTGGCTTCGGTTTTGGCTTGGGCTCAGGTTTAGGCTCAGGCTTCGGCTCGGGCTTCTTCTCTTCAGGTTCTGGCTCAGGCTCTTCTTTTTTCTCTTCGGGTTTCACTTCGACAACCGGAGGAGGAATAACCACTTTCTTTTGTTCTATTACCAACTTGACCAGTCGATCGGGTACTTTATTAACGACTCGCACTGGCTGTGGCACATTGATAAAGGGAATGACCAATCCAAAAATAATAACAAATGCCAAGATAACCAAAAGTATCTTTCGATACCGTTGGCTTTCTTCTTCAGAAATTTCCCAAGGTAACTTTGGATCAACCGAATAGATGAAGCTACTCATGTTAATTGGCTACCTCTTCTTTTTCGGATTTCCGAGCGACCGCCAGAGAAATATCCTTATAATTCGACTCTGACAATGTGTACAAAATTCGCTTGAGTAACTTATAGGGAATTTCTCTGTCCCCCATAATAGTTACCTCACCGGGATCATCGACGCCTTTAACGATACCAAGACGTTGAGAAAGGTGGAACTCAAGCTCTTCTTTTAAAACCGGAATGATATTGTCTTCCGACGCAAGTATTTCGTCCGCGGTAATAATTTTACGACCTTGAACTAAAATATCGTTATTGTTGACCAAAATCAGTAACGTTTCTTCGGGCAATTGCTCCGACGTCGACTTAGGTAGGGTCAAGGCTTTTGATGAGGGTAGCTGCTCATTAGTTGATGAGTTAACCAATAAGAAGAACACCAAAATCGTAAAAATATCCATTAAAGAAACGAGCTGTAACGTTCCTTTTCCATAGCGCTTGTGATGGCGCTCCATACGTTTAGCTCGGGCCGATAGTTTCATACTCAGCTCTCCGCCTGTTCGTCTAGTACCGGCGCACTACCGATTGAAATGTCAGGAAAAAGCTCTTCGTAGGTTATCACCTTTCCGCCATTTTCCTCAGACTCAATCTTCATCAGTCTGACGGCATCCATCGTTTGCACAAGCACTTCATATTCAATGTCTTCTTCTAACAATAAAGTAATCGAAGTTTCGTTGATAAAGTCAGCCTGAGATTTCACTTGCTGAAGCACTTGGTTCAACTTTATGAAATCGTAACCATCGTCCGTATTTTCGATAGCCCGCATACTTCCAGAAGCTCGCTCATACAATTCTAAGCGTTCTTTTCGAATGATCACTTCAAGGGCTTTAGCAGGTTCGTCCGGCGTTTGCTCGGCAGCGCCAGTACCCGGCAAATTTAAATTCAAGATGGATACTTGCGAGAACACTGCGGTAATCAACAAAAAGGGAACCAACACCACCATTAAGTTCATAAAGGCCGTGATGTTTAGTTCGGTATTAACTTCTCGCGAGCGCTTTGCGCGACGTTTCCACATAGCTTGTTATCCTAAGGCTTGGCAGTTGGTCGTACTTTTGGTTCCGCTGGCTTTGCAGAGCGAATCACGTTAACAAACTTCACCGATGCCATTTCTAAGCTATCAATAATTTCTGTGGTCTTGGTTTGCAAGAAGGTGAAAGCCAGCAGTAGTGGAATTGCTGCCATCAACCCAAATGCAGTGGTGTTCATCGCGACCGAAATACTCGCAGAAAGAAGGTTAGCTTTTTCGGCCGGATCAACATTAGCGACGGCGGTAAATGCTTTTATCAAACCAAGAATTGTCCCGAGCAGTCCCAATAAGGTTGCAATGTTTGCAAAGGTCGCTAGGTATTGAGTGCGCTTTTCGAGTCGTGGCATGATCTCCATTAGACCTTCTTCCATGGCCATTTCGAGATCGTCGTGACGCTTACCTTGGCTAAACTTACTCAAACCATAAGCCAAAATTCGCCCAATCGCTGCGTTCGAATTCGAAGCAAGATTCAAAGCTTGTCGAAACTCACCTTTATTTAAAACCGGTAACAGTTTTTTCCAAACCTGCTGATTTTTAGTTTTAACCAATTGAAGATAAATATATCGTTCGATTGCAATGGCAATACCAAGTGCCATAACAATTAAAATCGGATACATAAAGGCACCACCGTCTTGGAAAAACTTAACGATGGTCATAAATAAGCCGGGCTCTTCTTGTGGTGCAGCTGCTGTGGCGCTCTGCGCTAGTGCCACCAATGCCAACCCCTTCATACGTTACTCTCCACTATTATTGAGTTTTAAAATTATCACTGCAGTATAACCTAACCGACTATCAATCGGTTATTGAACCTTGCAAAATGAGATAAACTTCACTGTTCTGGTGTTGATTTCTGCTCTTGATGTTCTCTATACAACTTAATCTGCCGCTTGAATACATTGTAGTCAACTGGACCGTACACCTCATCAACAATTCGCCCTTGGATGGGTGAAATGTCATTTCCAGGACCTTTTTTCCAGGGCACTATGTACAAAATATTCGGCAGCTCTTGATTACCTTTAATGGTTAATCCTAACTGGGTTTGCTGCACTACTGTTGTCGATTGAGACTTATTCTCTGCGGCATTGATAGCAATGGATAATCCGCAAACAATCGTGTAGATAATCAACTTTGACATACCAATCACTCCTCGGGGATTCGCTGCTTAAGGTCAACGACCCAGTTTTTTACCTTCTCATCTTCTTTAACGAGGTTCAAATACGCCTCGAAAGATGAAAGTGCCAAGGTAAAATCTTGTAAATATAAATCGGCGAGAATACCGAGATTCAAAAAGGCGTTGGCGTAGTTTGGTTCTGAAGCAATGGCATTTTGATAGGATTGCTTAGCCTGCTCGAAATCGCCATTAATACGATGTAAAACGCCCTGTAAATTCACAGCAGGGGCATACAGCTCTCGTTTTGACAGTGCGTTTTCTGTTGCTTGCATCGCTTGTTCATAATCTTCTAGCTGCATATAGACTATCGCTCTATTAACATCAGGCTGAGGATACTCGGCAAATTCCTGCGCCGCTTGTTGCAATATCTGCAAGGCCCGCTCGGAGTTTTCATTCTGATGTTCGGTGCGCGCTTGGCTCAATAAGCTCGTTAACCCAGAGGGTAGCTCTTCATCTAAAAATGCGGGTCCACTTTGTGTTTCTAGAACCGTTGCTGAGTCCGTCGGTCTGGCTTTCATGCTCCCACACCCGCTCAGCATACTCAAAACTATAATAGTCACTATGGCAAGTAAAGGAGATGCCATTCGACAATGGGCTTGCTCTATCATGGTTGTTGCCCTCCTATCCATGATTCAACCACTTCTTGCTTGTTGTAACGAGCAGGCTGGAGCTTTGCTAGCTCAGCAAACGACAACTTAACCCATTGATCGTAAATACTACTCAAGACGCGATCAGAATTAGACACAAAGATCTCAATGGCCTTTTCTTCGATTGGAAAAGCTTGGTCTTCAATCAAATAACTATATTCTTCCGCTTCTTCTTCTGACATGCCACTCGGACGTTCTGAATTAATAATGTCTTTGGCTAACATCAAGTACAGCTGCCCTACTCTATGAGTACTTGCGGTGGTGAACTCTGCGACTTTGAACTTAGCAATTTCAGTATATTGCTTAAGTGCTTTATCCATCGCTGCACGCTTTTTCTTCAATGATGCAGCTAACGGAACCGTTAATTTAATTTGTTGAAACTTAACAAAGTCGGGCTCAGCCATTTGAAAAGACATTTGTGCAGCAAGGTAGCGTGTCCTCGGAGTGTTTTTGTCTCCTAGCGTGTAGTATTGCTGGATTAATTTATCGCGCCAAAAATCTCTTTTTTCTGGATCATTTTGCTCATCATACAGCGTGACTAATTTCGCTTGCGCTTCAACTGAACGCTCAAGAGGCGACGGGTAAGCCCAGTAGTAAGCTTTGAATGCCTCTATGGCTAGCAGCGGCTGCTCAGCTTTTAAAAACAACTGCGCTGAATACCACTTTAAATCCGCTTGCTTTTCAGGCTCATTGGTTTGCTCAGACACTCGACCATAAGCAGAAGCAGCCAACGACCAAAGTTCTAATTTTTCATACACAAAGGCCAATCGCTGATCCAGTCCTTTCGCTAAAGGATGACTTGAATATCGACTCTTGAAACCCTCCAAAGCAACTTTTGCCTCTGGCCACTTTTCTAATTGCAACATTAAAACGGCGGCTTCTAACTCTGCATTTGGACGAATTGTTGCACTGGGCACTCGGGTTACCAGTCGTTGTAACTCGGCAATGGCACCTTCCAAATCTTTTTGCGCAATGAGTACTTCTGCTTGCTGATAAATTGATTCGGCTAAACGCTCATTAAAGTTTCCACGCTGCTCCCTCGTTAATCCTGGACTGTTTAAAACATCGGTAATTGCTAATTCAGCTTGCGGGTAATATTTTAAGTCGAATAAACCGTTGGCGATAACAACCTTTGCTCGCGTCATTTGAGTATCGGTTTTTGTCGCTGGCACTCTGATTAACTTTTCAGCGGTTCGAATGGCTTGCTCTAGCTGATCGGACTCAACATAAAATTCCATGGTGCGAGTAAGCAACTCTGGCGTTCGATTAGCGTTTGGAAAGTACGCGGAATACAATAACGAGTAATCAACAATTCGATTTTGATAAAGTGTTTTATTGTTCGGCTGCCCATCGGCAAGCGCCTGGTAGGCAACTAAGATATTGTATGCCGCAACTTCTTGTTTCGCAGCACGCTTGTATTGATAAGCAATGGTATCAAAAGCCTCAATCGCTTGTGCATAATCTTTTGCATCAAATAATGCCTCAGCCATTAAGAAGTGGTAAGGCGCTCTTTGAGTTTCGTCTTCATACAAAACTAAGAAGTGACTGTACCATTCGGCAGCCACTCGATAGTTCTCGGCTTTTTGCTGTTGCTGTGCTTGCGCGTGATAAAAGCTGGCAACTTCATCGAGGTTTTGCACAACATTTGCACGCAAAGCCAATTGTTGTTCATTGGTTAGCGTACTCCAGTACTCACTTTTGACACCAAACTTAACCAGAAAATCTTCTTTTGCAGGCAAAACCAAAGAAGGAAATCCGCCATTGACGTAGGTGTCGATCACTTTAATTTGGAACCACGCTGCTTGTTCATGGAGTGGATTAGTTTCTACAAATGTTAGATAACTGCTGGCCGCATCTTGAAAGCGTTGCTGCTGTAGGTATAAATCAGCGAGTTTTGCATAGGTCTCATGCTCATAGGCTTTACGCCCGACTTTAGCAAAATATTTTTTAACCGACTCAGGTCCTTCTAAGTGTAAAAATGACAATGAAATCGCTCGTTGCGTATCGGCGACTAAATCGTCAAGAACAGCACGTACATCCCCTTCTTGCGCCAAGCCAGAGCGAAGTCTTTCTAGCAATGGGAAAAAATTATCTAATGCGGCTTCGTAATCAAATTGCTTAAATAAAGCCCAACCATTTTTATACAGCGCCTTGTCGTAAAACTCTGTTTCATCACCAAAAGAAAGTACTTGTTGATAAGCTGCTGCGGCTTGCAGGTAGTCGCGACGCAAAAAGTAAGCTTCTCCTCGACGGAATTGAACTTCGACCATCTCATTCGACTTATCATGATTAGCAACTAACTGATCCATTTGAGCCAACGACGCATCACTTTCACCTTGTAAAGCCAATGCTCGAGCGAGTTGATAACGAATACTTGCATCATCGGTTTGCTGAGGAAAGTCATTCAATACTTGCTTGTATAAATCGGCGGCTCGCTGATAACTGGCATCTCGAATTGCAGGAGGTAAGGCATTTGGATCTCTTCCATCGGCAATCAACAATTCTTTTTCTTCCGCCAAGCGCATATTTAGATCGGCTAACCGACGCATTGCTTGTCGGCGAACTTCAGCGTGAGGCGACTGCATCAATCGTTGGTAAGAATTGACAACGTCTTGTGCATCAACATCATCAATATTCGATTCAGGGACTTCGACTTTTTGTCGATCAATAAAGCTAACCGTCGGCTCAATATCTTCGAGTGGTACACGCAACCCGCCACCGGAAAACAGTGCGCAAGCACTGATAAAAGAAGTCAGTGATAAAACTATTAAAATTCGCTTCATTGGGTATTCTCCAATAAACGATTAACGGCTTCATCTTGAATTTTTGCGATCGATAACTCGGTTTGGGCGAGTAGAAAATCGAGCTCTTGCTCTCGCTTCTTGAGTTTCTTTTCTAACACTTGGCGCATTTGCTCTTGAGAACGTAACTTCTGTAATTCAATCTGTTGCAACATTTGTTCAATGCGTTGCTGCAGTCCAATGATTCTTTGATCGTAGTTAGCAAACCGCGAGGCAGCTTTTTGCTCAGCTTCAGAAAGAGATATATTACGCGTTGTTAACTCGTCAATTGCAGCGCCAGCATCAGCTACGCCTTTCTCTAATTGATAGCGTCGTGGTCCATAATCTACACCTAACTTCCATAGAAGCGCGCCATAAATTCTTCTCCATTGTTCTTCTTGATCTTCCATATCAAAACCTGCTTGCTTTAATTTCTCAAGCGAGTTTTTTACTCGTTGTAGATCGGCTCTCAATTCGAGCTCTTCTTCATCAGCCAACACCCACAAATCATCACTTTGTAATCGTTGCTCCGCTTGACGCTTGAGCGCTTGAAACTGCTCTAGATGTTCACCTTGAATCAATTGCTGTTGCCGCTCAGCAACTTTGGGTTTTAACGTCTGATATCTAAGCTCATGGTTGCTAAGCATTTGTTGGTAAACAGGTAACTGCCTTTGCCATCGCTGTAACACACTCATTAAATGAGAGGTTTCTTGAAAGCGCTGAAAAAACTGATTGAACTCGTTACTCGCAACCACTTCTTGAAAGTAATACTCTATGGCTTTTCCTGCCACAGGCACATCACCACTCGCCCATTTGGCGAAAACTTTGTCTCCAAATATGCCTCTTTCATCGAGCCATTTTTGAAAGATTTCTTGATCCATTTCTACTTTGGCTTGAGCGATCAAATTCAGCTGCTCACCAAATGATGCCGCTGCATTAACAAAAGCCTCTAACGCCTCTTTCTTGGCGCCGTTTCGATAATAAGCAAACGCCAATGCCATTTTTGCTTCTTGTACTGCAGGTTCTCGAGGATCACGTCGATCTAACTCTAACCAATGAGCAACCGCTTTATCTTCTTGGCCGCTCTCGTAGTAAGTCCACCCCAGTGCCAGCAACGCTCGATGGCTGTATAAACTGTCGAGTCGCACATTCAATAAATGCTGCTGCGCTGGCTCAATTTGTTTTTTCTCGAGAAAGTAATAACCTAGTGCTAGATTTGCTCGATCGTATAAGCTGCGTTCAACGTCCGAAGACTGTCGGTTTGGATAGAGACGATCAAACAGTTCAATTGCACCATCTACCTGATCTTGTCTTAACAAAAATACCGCGAGGTTGAAGGTCGCGTACTGCCCCGCTTGAGTTTCCGGATCAACGGTTTTCAAAAGCTCAACTGCTTTTTCTATCTGGCCCATTTCAAAAGCGATTTGCGCCATGATTAAGCGCTTTTCTTGCTCTAAATTGGTTGGCAACTCAATATTCACCATCGAAAAATAGTTAAGCGATTGCTCTAAATTTCCATGCATGTACTGCGTTTTACCAAGATAAAAACGAACTTGGTTGATGATATCTGAGCGACTCTCATCGGTGAGTATCTGCTCAAAAATCTGTTCAGCAGAATTAAGCATGCCATAGCTCAGATACATCACTCCGCGCATCAACTGTAAATGGACTCGATGATGACCTACTTCCTGGCGAGTTTCAGCGACATCTAAACGGGTTAGCGCGGCAAAGTAATTTTGCTGATAATAATCATACAGCACCTCTCCGAATGCGAGCTCTTGCAACTTTATCGGCCGATTATCATCGAGTGACAATCGAGTCTGAGGGCTTTCTTCAGCTTGAGCAACTAGGCTGCTTAGGGAGATCCAGAAAAAACTAATCCATCCAACAAGCTGCTTTTGAGCAGTTTCGTTCTTCATTGGGCTAAATTAGTTCCACTCTTTAATCGTTAATTTTGGTTGCTGCTTGGTATCGTCATCGACGATCTTTAGCTCCAAAAGTTTGGCTTCGGTGTCTTTTTCGAACTTATTTGATACGGCGAGCTTATACTCGCGGTTTTCAGGCCCGTAACCGATGACCACGGCCACGACCTCATGTTCACCCGCTTGTAGATTATCAACATGAAGACGTTGCACGCCCCCTCGCTTCAATGCATCTAACTCACGAGCGGTGTATAAATATTGAGTAATCCACTCCCCGTCGACTTTTAACTTGATACTGTCGAGTTTAAAAAAGTAACCCAAATCGAGTGAAACGTAGAAGGCTACTTGGGTTGACGACGGGAATAATAGGTCTTCCTCCAAGATAAACAGCTCTCGGTTAATAGAAAGCACTTCTTTCTTGAGTGCCTCCAACGACTCAGCAACCGGCTCTGTTGGCTCAGCTGTCCACCCTATTCCATAAGAAAAAAGCAGCAAAACTGCCGCCGCTATTTGCCCGAGTAGCTTGGTCATGCCACTGTCCACCTAATTAACGAATTTAGTTAAGGTTAGTATAATGATAATTTTGATGAAAATAAGTAGTTAAAACCTGTACTTGCGCACAAAATCGCAAAATATGAACTATTCTGTCGCTTGAATTCGTTGCTCAACCTCTTGCAGACTCTCTTTTCCGTAGAATGGTCCGGTAATTTCACCTTGCGGAGTGACCAAATAGAATGCGGGAAGTTTGTTTGGACGGGTAAAGGGCACCCTTGGCTCAGGATCGGTCGCCATCATCGGGTATTCCATATTAAAACGTTGTTTTGCCGATAGCAGGCGCTCATTGGCCTCGGGCTCATAACTCACGGCTAACACCGATAAATTCAGCGCGTCCTTTTTCTGATGCAATTGGTTAAGATCAGGAATCTCTTCTAGACACGGCCGACACCATTCTGCCCAAAAATTAATCAACAACCACTCTCCCCGATAATCGGAGAGCGCTTTTTGTTCACCGGATAATAAATAGAATTGTGAGTTGTAGTCGTATTGCTCGCATCCTTTTAATGAAAAAAAGCTTAGCAAAATCAGTAACAAGCCGGTATTTGTTCTATATTTATTACTTAGCAGCACTTGGCGGTATCCCTAGTGATTGAAACTGTGGGCACAAGGCGATATATTTCGCATTGAGATATTTTAAATAACCTTTTATCACAGAAAACACTTTTTTACTTCGAATCAGCAATTTGGATTCGTTCATAACTCAAATTTCGGATAAACTATGCTATCAAAATTGATGTTTGACAAGGTGAGTAGTCAAGAATGGATTCTCCGAGACTAACGTTCCCTGCCCAGCAACAGGGACAACATTTGCTGGTTGAAACCGATCCCGCTGAACTTAAAAGCTGGTTAAAATCACTTCCCTACGGTGATATGGGCCGTGCCGTTCCTGAAATAAGCCGCGCTATCGCGAGTTTAAATCGTTCAGAAATCGGCGTTTCGCAACGCAAAGAACTGGTTAGTTTGTTTGATACGGCTTACGCGCAAATTTTTGACGCTTACCGTCCCTATGCTGCCCACATCACCAATGTAGAAACCCGCCGTCGAGAGTACAACAATTTACATCTACTCACTCGAGAAATGGCGTTCGCCCATAAAATAATTACCGACGCAGAACTGAATAAACGAAAATTATGGGGAAAAAATAAAGGGTTGATCAAGGGCATCAATCTGTCGTTGCACTACCTAGGCTTGCAGCTGATGGAACACTACGAGAGCTACAGCCCAATTCCAGCTTATCTTTGGCGCGAGTGTAACGGTTTGTATGCCTATGCTCAGATGAAGCAATTAGAAGATACGTCTTTAAGCTCAGAAAACCAATTTCAGTGTTTGAATACGATTGAGAAAACCTTCGCTAGAATCTGCTTAATGTCTTTGGCCGATCCTTATCACTTGTCGTATGGCGAGCATTGGCAACTGTTTAAGTACCTAGAGCGCTGGAGTCACTTAGCCGAGTTTTCTGACGATCATGGTGACTTTAAAGAAGAAACCTGCTTTATCGTACAACTAAATAGTCAAATTAAGCCGTCTTATAGCTCGCAGTTTGAAGGCGACTTAGACGATCAAAATGTGTGTATGCTGCTCACACACGATGTGATTCGGCAGTTGCAATACCAAAACGATGCGTTGATACAAACGGGCGAAAGTCCTCAGGGCTTTTACAATAATTTGCGACCAGGTACTGCTCAGGCCCTGCTCGAACATATGGCAGCGCACTGGAACTCAAAAATTGAACGCAAAGGCCGTCGTTATCCAGTGATTACTAAACTTGACGTCATCTGGGGAATGCATGCGATTCATACCCTCTTGCAAAAACACCGAAAGTCGCCAGATTCAACTCATTGGGATTCAGAAACCATCGAGTCATACATTGGGCATGAACACAAAGTTCAACTTAACTGGGATGCTTCTAATGTCAGCGACGGTGGTATTGGCATCACCACGCACAATAATATTGCCGACCAGTTAAAAGTTGGTGAACTGGTAATCATTCGAGAATACATCGATAAAAAACCCTCTTATCGATGGCGGCCAGCAGTCTGTCGTTGGCTATTTGGCGATGACAACCAAGGCACGCGAGCAGGACTTGAGTTTATTGACGGTAACTTTGAGCCTTGTCGAATTAATACCAAACTGGCAAAGAATGCTCAAACTTCTGGTCAAGCGGCATTACTCTTTAAACCTGCTGCCAGTCGGCAAGACGACCCGCTTGCTTTGGTGTGCAACCGCGGCACTTTTAAAGATGGCCGAGAGTTTTTACTGCGCCATAAAAATCAATTGGAAGACATTCGAGCGCGCAAACGAACACTGGTCACTCCGTGCATCGAAATGTTCCATTTTCAAAGCTTTGAAGTCATTGAAGTGAATGATCCAGAGCCAGAAGAACCGTCGGACATGATTCCATGGACCAGTATGCCGAATCATTCCAGCGATAGTAACGATGGTGAGCAATCCAACGAAACGATCAACCTTGATTCGGTGCGTTTACCAGGGGATCACTAAGCTTGGCCAGCAGAGCCTGTCGCCCTTGCTTAATCGCCTCAGCCAGCTCTGCATCATCTTCCGATAGTTCTTGCAAAGCCATTTGGTCAGGAATGTCGGTAATGCCAGAGTTTAAGATGTCAGCCAACTGATAGCTGCTACTGTCACCCGATAAAGAATATATTTCATTATCCATTACCAAAACCAACTTGGCATTGATCAATGTTCCAAGCACTTGCGATAGAGTATCTAATCTGACTTGCGGCAACTGATCTTGTAAATCTTCTAGGCGAACCGCTTGCCTTGATCTTTGCGCAATCACTAACAGCTTCAAAACGCGAGCTGCCACCACAAAAGGCTGACTAATTTGACGATTATTTTCCGCTTGAAAAACACCTAAAGCATGACAAATTTCAGCGCCGATCAAAAGAATCATCCAAGACAATTGCATCCAAATAAGAAACAAAGGAACCGCCGCTAATGCGCCAAAAATCAATTGATAGGTAGAAAATTGTTTAACAAAAACTCCAAATCCATACTTTGCAAGTTCGAATAATAGAGATGTGATAAGCGCTGCGACCAGTGCATGTTTAATCTTTACTGAACGATTAGGCACAGCGATAAACATCACAGTGAATGCAATAAACGCCATGGCCATTGGTATAATTCGATTAATTAAATTGGCTTGTTGATGAACCACATCAGAAACTAAAGGCAACGAGGCAAAATAAGAACTCACCCCCAAGCTAAACGCGAGCAGTAAAGGTCCCATGGTAAGTACGGCCCAATAAACCAAAAACACTCGAACCGGTGCCGCTTTCGTTTTCACCTGCCAGATATGATTAAAAGACTTGTCGATCGTTCGCATCAGCATTAATGACGTAAGCACCAAAACGACTGTTCCAACAGAAGTTAAACCCTGCGTATTTTTTACATACTGATTAACGTAGGTTTGAATAGCTTCGCTAGATTCGGGCATTAAATTACGAAAGATAAACCCTTGTACTTCTGATTCCATACTTTGAAATTGAGGAAATAATGACAAGAGTGCAACAATCACCGTCATTAATGGGACGAGCGACAGTAAGCTGGTAACCGTTAGCTCCGCGGCAATTGATGGACAGCGATCTTTACTGAATCGCTCTACCGTAAATAAGACAAACTGTTTTAGCCAGACAAGCTTTTCTTCCATCTATGAATCAGCCTACAATAGTGTATTAAATGAATTTTAGTCTAATTAGGTTCGAAAATATGTCAGAGTTTACCATTTATCACAACCCGCGCTGTTCAAAATCTCGCCAAACCCTCGCTTTATTGCAAGAAAAAGGCATTGAACCCACCATTGTTGAATATCTAAAAAATCCACCTTCGGTGAATAAACTTAAAACCATTATCAAGCTACTCGGTGTTACGCCTCGTGATATTTTGCGCACCAAAGAAGCGGAGTACAAAGACGCAGGATTAGATGATAAGAGTTTGAACCAAGAGGCTTTGTTAAAGCTTATGATCGCGAATCCAAAAGTCATTGAACGCCCCATTGTTGTAACGAAAACCAAAGCGGTTATTGGTCGTCCTCCTGAAAATGTTTTAGACCTCATTTAATCACTGGTAGCCGTAATGACAAAACTGTTGGTACTTTATTATTCAGCTGGAGGAGCCACTCAAGCCATGGCTCGTCAGATTGCACGCGGCGCTGAGAGCCTTGATGTTGAAGTATTATTACGCACGGTACCGCGTGTGTCAGCGACGACCGAAGCGATTGAGCCCAATGTTCCGAACGAAGGTGATCCCTATGTCACTCTCGATGATTTAGCGCAATGTGATGCACTGGCACTCGGTAGCCCTACCCGATTTGGCAACATGGCAGCTCCTCTTAAATCTTTCTTGGAGCAAACCAGCGAGCAATGGATGACCGGAAAGCTTGCAGGAAAACCCGCCAGTGTTTTTACATCGGCCAGCAGTCTTCATGGTGGACAAGAGTCAACGCTTCTATCAATGATGTTACCGCTTTTTCATCATGGAATGCTGCTCGTTGGCTTACCTTACTCAGAGACTGACTTGATGCATACTCGCACCGGCGGCACCCCCTACGGCGTTAGTCACTTTGCAGGTAATGAGAACTCGAAAACATTAAGTGAAGAAGAAAAACGTCTTTGTCAGGCACAAGGTAAGCGTTTAGCGACGATTGCCATGCGCTTAAAAAGCATCTAGACGTTTACCCACAAGAGGTTCCAATGAACACCACTGTCAGTCAAAATTTGATGCTTCCGAAAAGTATTTACGGCCGAGTGACTCAACTTAGCTACTTTGCTCTACTCGCTTTACTTATCGTATGGTCTAGCTTTTTATTTCCGGCCACCACCGTACCGATTTATTGGAAGATACTCGCTTGGTGCTTACCACTATTATTCGCTTTACCGGGTGTACTTAAAGGAAAGCTATATACCTTTGCTTGGTTACAGTTCATCAACATGCTGTATTTTTGCCATGGGGTTTGGTATCTGCCAAGCCAAGATGCACAACGATGGTTAGGAATCATTGAGCTAATATTCGTATTTATCAACTTTAGTTGTGCCATTTTGGCCATTCGCCAACAAAAGAAAAAAACTTAACTCAATTGACCACCGTAGATGCAACAGAGCATGCGTTACTGCAGTGCATGCTCTGTTGTGTACGGTCTTTTGTGTACGGTCTTTTGTGCAAGCCCTTTTGTACAAGCCCTTATGCAAGAGCTCATTTCACATTAAACACCGCGAGACCTATTCTGAGGTTAAGTTTTGATACCCGCGATATCGGAGCCAATGATCACAAAGCGTTAGCGCGGCCATTGCTTCAACGATGGGGACCGCTCGCGGTAACACGCAAGGATCATGACGCCCTTTCGCTTTAAAGGTCACCGCTTCACCCTCCAGATTAACCGTTTGCTGGTCTTGAATGATTGTTGCGGTTGGTTTAAAGGCAACTCTAAAAACTATCGGCATTCCATTACTTATTCCTCCCTGAATACCACCAGAGTAATTTGAACGTGTTGCAATGGTTCCGTTTGAATTAATGAAGGGATCATTATGTTCTGATCCTGATAACCGAGTACCTGCAAAACCGCTGCCAATTTCAAAGCCTTTGCTTGCATTAATGCTCAGCATCGCTTTGGCTAAGTCAGCCTCTAATTTATCGAAGATGGGCTCACCAAGCCCAACGGGAACCGATTGAATAACGCACTCAATGACACCGCCTATCGAATCGCCCTGCTTTCGTGTGGCTTCAATTTTTTGGATCATTTTTTCGGCAATAGAGAGTTCGGGACAACGCACCACAGATTGCTCGACCTGCTCCCGTGTCACCAGAGGATCAAAGTTCGAATACTCGATTTCAGCCACAGACTTAACATAGGCGACGATCGAAACACCGCAAAACTGCTGTAATATTTTTTCAGCGATCGCTCCAGCGGCGACCGTTGGTGCCGTCACTCGCGCTGAACTACGCCCTCCACCCGCGACATCTCGAATGCCGTATTTTTGTTGATACGTGAAATCTGCATGCGATGGACGATAAAGCTGCGCCATTTCAGAATAATCTTTACTGCGTTGATCTTGATTACGAATCATTAATGAGATTGGCGTACCCGTTGTTTTTCCTTCATACAGTCCAGATAATATTTCTACCGCATCAGCTTCTTTACGCTGCGTCACGATTTTACTTTGACCGGGACGACGACGATCCAATGCCGGTTGCAGATCATCCTCACTCAACGAAATACCGGCAGGACAACCTTCTAAAACCCCACCGATCGCTTTACCGTGTGACTCTCCCCAATTGGTAAAACGAAACAATTGTCCGATGCTATCGCCAGCCATAAGCCACTCCTCTTACATCAATGTTTGATTGGCTTTAAACGTTAATAAGAAATCGAGGTGAAAAACCTATCGTTTGCGACTCTACTCATTAACTCTATAGAGTCGAACTTTTTAGTCGTTCTATGGAACGATTTTAGACTGAATGCCAACCGTCGCTAAAGTATCAAAATAGTTAGGGAATGACTTGGACACAACATCAGCGTCTTCGATCACTACTCCAGGAACTTTGGCTCCGATTAACGCTAAACTCATTGCCATGCGATGGTCATCATAAGTCTTTAATCGAGTACCAACAAGCTCACCACCGGTTACGGCTAAATAATCACGACCATACTCGACTTTAGCCCCCAGCTTGGCTAACTCCGTCGCCGTATCAACAATGCGATTAGATTCTTTAAATGCAAGGTGCGCAATGTTTTTCATCACGGTTGTGCCTTGAGCAAAACAAGCCACACTTGCCAAGGTTTGTACAACATCAGGCATTTCACCCATATCAAAGGTTTGGCCGATCAGAGATTGCTGATCGCGACGAATAATCATTTGTTGGCCGTTTCGCTGAATATCACAACCCATTTGCTGAAGACAATGATAAAACTTTGCTTCACCTTGCAACGATGCAAAATCAAAATGATTGAGTATCACTTCGCCGCCACAAATGGCAGCAGCGCCCATAAAATAAGAACTGCTCACCGGATCCGGAGCAATCGTAAACTCCCCACCACGATAGTCTTGAGCACCCTTCACTCGATATTGTTTTCCCGTTACGTCAACTTTCACACCGAGCTGGCGCATTAAATCGATGGTCATATCAATGTAATGAGTCGAAACAGCGTCGCCAGTAATGGTGAGTACGAAATCGTCGGCTAACTTCGGTGCAATGAGCAGTAATGCGCTAATGTACTGACTGCTGATCGAGCCATCGATTGAGCATTCTAATACTTTAACTGGCCCGGTAATGGTCGCTGGTAAAGTATCATCTTCTGATTCAATCGCGACGCCAAGATCACGGAGCGCAGAAAAAATCCCCGCCATTGGGCGAGAGTTCATTTTGTCGCTGCCGAATAAATGAATGGGGACAGCGTCTAACGCGGCGACAGCCGCAATAAATCGAGAGAAAGTACCACTGTGTGCCGTATATACCTCAACTCCTCGATCCAATTTTTGCTCTCGAGGCAGACTAATTATGGTGGCCCCGTCTTGCTGTACTAATCGGTAGCCAAGAGCATTTAACCCTTTTATCGCGGTGTTAATGTCATCATTATTGACAACATTATTGAGAACGACAGGCTGCGAGGCTAGTGCCGCTAATACGACCCAGCGATTTGCCAAATATTTACTTCCTGATAATTGAACCTTTGCCTGTAACTGGTCAGCAGGGATAATTTCTCTATTCATGCATCGAATTCACATTGATTGTCTCTTAAACCAAACCCATTTCTGTATATACAACCTAAACATTTAAGTCTGCACACTTTAAGCGAAATGCGCCCCAAAGTCTTTATTTTCAATAGAAGTAAAATTTTTATTGACTATACAACGCCAACAATGCCACTATACAACCCATGAAAACAAAACAACTTCGCCAAACTCATTTTCATCACCATCATCCTCCCGATGACGGTGCTTTTGCCTATTGATTGAATCTCACTAGTTTACAGCAAAGCCCCGTTTACCAAAGTATACGGGGCTTTTTTATATGCTCGATTGGAATATGAAACTTTAAACATTTAACGCATTAATAAGGAATAAACCATGACTCTTAAACTGGTTTTACCCAAAGGTCGAATCAACACTAAAGTTATACAACTGATGAAAGACATGGGAATTACGTTAGTCGGCGACGACCGCAACTACCGCCCACGCGCCTATGGCTTCGATCTCGAAGTCAAATTGCTCAAAAGCCAAAACATTCCCTCTTTGGTCGAACTCGGCCAACACGACATCGGTTTTGCTGGCCAAGATTGGATTTATGAACGTCGCTGCGAGGTTGAGGTGATCAAAGAGCTTGGATTTGATCCAGTAAGAATCGTCGCGTGCATTCCCGAAGAGTGGGACTGGCAAGAAGTAAAACAGAGAAAGGTTATCGTTGCCTCTGAATACAAGCGCATTGCTACCGATTACTTAGACCGAAACGGGTTCGACTATCAGTTGCTTCGAAGTTACGGTGCGACTGAGGTATTTCCTCCAGAAGATGCCGATATGATCATCGATAACACCAGTACTGGAACAACAATTCGCGCAAATCGATTAAAAATCGTCGACAAGGTCATGGACAGTTCAACCCAATTCATTGCTAATCCGCAGGTACTAAAAGATCCTGGTAAGCGCCAAGACATAGAAGATTTACTCACGGTCATGCAGGCGGTATTGAATGGTCGTGAGCGCGTACTTCTAGAAATGAACTGCAGCAATCAAGCGATTGAACAAATCGTTAACTTACTGCCAGCGATGCGTTCGCCCACGGTTAGCCGCTTGTACAATGAAGAGGGTTTCGCCATTAAAGCAGCAGTACCGAAAAAAGATATCCAAGGTTTATTACCGGCTTTAATTTCCGCCGGCGCTACCGATATTTTAGAAACACCGATCAATAAATCGATTTAGTTGGCGAGAGATGGAATCATGAAACTGGACCTAAATGAGCGCAGTGATTTTGCTTCTAGCTGGTTGAACGAATTGCAATTGAATGTTGATTCGCTTTGGCAATATCCGCTGAGAGAACCGATTGAGCAACTGATTGCTGATAATTACAATCAACAATGGTCTCTTCAGCTGACGGCTGACAATATTTTTTGCAGCAACGGCGGTGACGAGTCAATATACATTTTGATGCGTTTGATAAAAGAGCAAAGTAAAATCATTTTGCCACTTCCCGCTTTTAGTCAATACACACAAGGTATTGAGAGTTGGCAGCTAGACAGTATTCAAATTCCCCCTAAAGACGATCTGAGTATTGACTTGGATGCGCTGAAAAATGCTATTCAAGAAACGCCTAATAGTATCGCTGTGGTTACCAGTCCAAATAACCCAACGGGGGAATTGCTTGATCTTACGGTCATTGAAAGTCTACTCACGCTTGCTCAATCAAATGGTAGTTGGATATTTCTTGACGAAGCCTATATCGAGTTTAGCGATCAACCCTCAGCGCTTGAATTGCTCAAGCGATTTGATAACTTAGTCTTATTGAGAACGCTTTCGAAAGCTTATGGTCTCGCAGGCATACGATTTGGTTATCTTATAGGTAGCACCAGACTCATCTCACAATTTAAACAACGTGCGATGCCCTTCAACGTTCCAGCACTCAGTCTGCAAAT
Organism: Pleionea litopenaei; assembly: GCF_031198435.1. Taxonomy (GTDB): domain Bacteria; phylum Pseudomonadota; class Gammaproteobacteria; order Enterobacterales; family Kangiellaceae; genus Pleionea; species Pleionea litopenaei. Next base: position 117,273 of record NZ_CP133548.1, on the reverse strand, counting down.
AGCTTCAGCGACTTTTCAAACGAAAGTACAAGACGATGTCACTCTATTTATTGAACGAATTAAAGCGAATCGTTCAGAGTTAACTGGATGGTTTAAAAATATCGGCCTTTCACCATTAACGTCACAAGCCAATTTTTTACTCGTACCAATGAGCGAGCAGCTGTGTCAACTTGCAACAACCGCCTTAGCGCAGCAGGGTATTCAAGTTAGGCAGTTTAACGATCAATATCTTAAAAATTGTATTCGAATTACTATCCCTTACTATTTGAATAGACTAGTCGATGGGTTACAAAAAGTATTTGCGCCAGAACTGCTTTGCTTTGATATGGACGGTGTGCTGATTAATACCTCCGAAAGCTATGATCAGGCAATCATAAAAACCGTCTACCAATTTACTCAAAAAACCGTAACCTTGAGTGATATTTTAAACAAAAGACGCAGCGGCGGATTCAATAATGACTGGGTTTTGAGCCACGCTCTGATCAACGAACGTTCAAAACAATCCATAGCACTTGATTCAGTCATTGAGTATTTTCAAAGTGTTTATCTTGGAAATGAGAATACGCCAGGGCTTATCTCTAATGAAAAAATAATGGTTGCCTCTGAGCTAAACAATCAACTTGAAGCGCTACCTATTGCGAAAGCAATCGTGACCGGTCGACCGCGTTTTGAAGCAGAGATAGGGCTTAAACAACTATCCAAAACTTCTTCGGTTTGGAATGATTTTAAGCTCATCAGTACCGATGATGTACAACAATGCAAACCGAGTCCTGAAGGCATCCTTAACCTAAAAGAGCGTTTTAACGTGTCTCGTAGTTGGATGATTGGCGATACTCCAGATGATATGCAAGCCGCGATCAATAGCAACTCCATAGCCATCGGTATCGGCCTTGAAAATGCTGATAAGTTGCGTTCGTCAGGAGCGAGTTTGGTGCTTGAAGATATCAATCAACTTACCGCACTGTTGCCAACCGCAGCAGCCAACAATAAGCGCTAATAAGGAGTGGAATAATGACGAACAATTCAATCACTATTCAACGAACCACAAAAGAAACCAATATTGATCTCACTCTGAATACACAAGGTAGTCAACAACTTGATATTCAAACCGGCATTGGCTTTCTTGATCACATGCTTACGGCATTAGCATCCCACGCGCGTTGGGATCTAACGGTCAAGGTTAATGGCGACTTAGAGGTTGACGATCATCACAGCGTCGAAGACGTGGCGATTGTGCTCGGCCAAGCCTTAGAGAAAGCATGGAGAGGTCAGAAGTCGCTTCAAAGATTTGGGCAACGTTTAATGCCTATGGATGAAGCGCTAATTTTGTGCGCCGTTGACTTGTCTGGTCGGCCTTATTTTGTTGGCGAGTTAAACTTCACTCGAGAGATGATCGGTGGAATCAGCAGCGAAATGTTTGAACACTTTTTCTATACCTTAGCGATGAATGCACAAATGACGCTGCACATTAAGCCTATGTACTTTAGAAACAATCATCATTTGATTGAGGGATGCTTTAAGGCATTAGCTTATGGATTAAAAGAGGCTTTTTCTCCAGCCAATGGAACCTCATCAACCAAAGGTAGTTTGTAGTGATTGAACCTAGTAAGGCTTATACCGTAACCATCATTGATACCAAAGCAGGCAATATATTCAGTTTAAAAGCCTGCTTGCAACGACTGGGCTGTGAAGTGATGGTCGCAAAAACGCCTGCTCAAGTTGTCGGAGATCGATTAATCATTCCGGGCCAAGGACATTTTGGGTCGGTTATGCAGCAACTAACAACCGAAGGCTGGCTTAGCTTCTTAAATCAATGGAAAAGCGAAGATAAATACTTGTTAGGCATATGCGTTGGCATGCAAGTTTTTTTCGAGCAGTCGGAAGAGTCTCCCGGCGTATTAGGCTTAGGTTGGCTAGACGGTAAAGTAAAAAAACTCAACTCGCCAAAACAACCGATGGTTGGATGGTCGAGTTGTCAGTTCAGTACCGCGTCATTTGAGTCAGGAATGCCCTACTTTGTGAACAGTTACGCCATAAAAGAGAGTCAGCAATGTATCGCTACAACCAGTTACGGAGAAACCTTTTGCGCCGCCGTCAAACTCAACAATCTGGTTGGTTTTCAATTTCATCCCGAAAAGTCGAGCCATTACGGCTCCAAGCTCGTCGCTCAGGCTCTCAACCTGAGCTAATACGTGGTTTAGATAGTAAGCGCTTAAAATACGAGTCGCTTCCTATCGCGAAATTGATTATTAAATTAAACACTGTGGAAATTCACTATGATTAAAAACACCCGGGCATCGAAACCGCAAATTGGGGATGATACAAATCTATTGACCGCTCGAATCATCCCTTGCTTAGATGTTGACAATGGTCGTGTTGTAAAAGGCACCAACTTTGTGAACCTTCGCGATATGGGAGACCCCGTAGAGCTGGCAATGCAATATGAGTGTCAAGGTGCCGATGAGATTGTTTTTCTGGATATATCAGCGAGCTCAGAAAACCGACCAACCGCCTTGGCAAACGTTACCCGCATTGCCCAGCAATTAAGTATCCCATTTACGGTTGGTGGCGGATTAAAAAGCCTTGCCGATGTACAAGCCTTTCTCGATGCCGGTGCTGACAAAGTCGCATTAAACACAACGGCAGTGACTCATCCAGAAATCATCGAACAAGTTGCAAAGAGCTATGGTTCTCAATGCGTCGTTGTCGCCGTCGATGTCAATAAACCTAGCCAAGACTCGTCACCTCAGCTTTACATTCACGGTGGCAGAACCTTAGTCAACAAAGACTTCAATCAATGGGTTAATGAAATACAGCAACGTGGTGCGGGCGAAATTTTATTGACCTGTATGCACCGCGATGGAACCGGTCTCGGATTCGATAATGAACTGACTGGTGAGATTGCGAAAAATGCAAAGATACAAGTTATTGCCTCTGGTGGTGCCAAAAATGAACAGCATTTCTTAGAAGCTTTTCGCCATGGTGCTGATGCTTGTCTAGCCGCAGGCATGTTTCACAGTGGTGAGTATCGAATAGATCAAGTCAAACAGTTTTTAGCCGACAACGGCGTGAAAGTTAGAATTTAATTAAGGAACATTCATGTTAATTCCATCGATCGATTTAATGAATGGTAAAGCCGTTCAGTTGAAGCAAGGTAAAGAAAAGATCTTAGAGCGTGACAACGTTTTTGAGTTATTAGAAGAGTTTTCTATCTATGGTGAAGTGGCCATCATTGATTTAGATGCCGCACTTGGAAAAGGCAACAACGAGCAGTTGATTATTGACTTGTTAAAGGTTCGACCTTGCCGAGTTGGTGGCGGTATTCGTGATCTTGAGACGGCACAAAGATACCTTAAAGCGGGTGCCAGCAAAATTATTATTGGGACAAAGTGTCGCGAAAGCTGGGTAAAGAAATTACCGAGAGAGTCATTGATTTTTGCTATTGATGCAAAAGGTGACTATTGGTCTACCGCAGGCTGGACGAATACAGAAAGTATCACCGTTAATGAACTAATTCCTGAATTAGAAAAAGATTGCAGTGAATTCTTATACACCCAAGTAGAAAAAGAAGGCATGTTGCAAGGTCTTGATCGCGAAAGAATTCAACAAGTTGTAAACCTTAGCAAGCTACCAGTCACGATTGCTGGCGGTATATCCACACTGGATGACATTCAATGGTTCACGGCATTAGGTGCCAATGGTCAAATTGGTATGTCGATTTATACTGGGCAGTTACAACTCCAAGATTGCTTTATTGCTCAACTCGACTTTGAAAAGTCTGAACTCATTCCGACCATCGTCCAAGATGCCTCTACTGGCAAGGTTTTAATGTTAGCTTATTCAAGTCAAGAATCTCTGGTCCAAGCGTTATCAAGCAAGCAAGGAACCTATTGGAGTCGTAGTCGCCAAGAGATTTGGACGAAAGGATTAACCAGTGGCAATACGCAACAGTTAGTGAATGCAGATGTTGATTGTGATGGTGACACCCTATTATTTAAAGTTAACCAGACAGGAAATGCCTGCCACTTTGAACGATATAGCTGCTTCTCAAGTGAGCAAAATGACTTTACATTAAACAAATTGGAGCAATTATTAGAACAGCGAAAGCAAACGCTGCCCGATGATTCATTCAGTACCAAATTATTCCGCTCCGATAAGCTAAGAGCCGAGAAAATTCAAGAAGAAGCACTGGAGTTGATTGAAGCACAATCGTTTGATGATGTGCGATGGGAGGCAGCAGATTTGTTATTTTTTGCCTTAACCGATGCCTTAGCAAAAGGCGTAAGCTTGAGTGACATTACAAGTGAACTGAGAAGTCGCTTCAATGATCGCCCCATGAAATAACCGAACAGTGAGCACTTGTATGAAATCTTCAATTATTTACTCAGCAAAAACTTGGCAGCGACCATTTTTAGCTCAAGAAAATAAAATATCCGATGTAGTTGCAGACATGCTCGAGACCATTCGTAAAGATGGAGACTCAGCGATTGATGAATACGCGCTACAATTTGACGGTCAAAAGCCAGCAAAAATCGAGTTACTGCCCTTTGATGATTACAAGCTTGATGAGTCGTTAAAGTTATCGATTTTAGAGGCCGCTAAACGAATCAAACGCTTCGCGCGCTTTCAAAAGGAAGACATTGGCAATAAGTCGTTTAGTGATTCATTTGGAGAATATGGCCAAGTCGTTAAACCCATCGCTCGGGCCGGTTGTTATATTCCCGGTGGTCGCTATCCTTTGATTTCAACGGCACTGATGACCTTGATTCCTGCCAAAGTCGCTGGTTGTTCGCAACGAATAGCGGTATCTCCTTCACTTAACCCAGCTATTCTTGCAGCGGCCTCTTTGGCCGGCGCAACCGACTTCTATCACGTTGGCGGCGTACAGGCCATTGGAGCTTTAGCCTTTGGCTATCGAGACTTGCAGCCCGTCGATATAATCGTTGGGCCAGGCAACGCTTACGTCAATGAAGCAAAGGCTCTCATTCAACGACAAATTAAAATCGATGGTCTCGCGGGACCGAGCGAATTGCTTGCGTTGTGCGATGCCAAAACACCCATAGAATGGTTAGCACTAGATGCACTGGCTCAATCAGAGCATGATCCTATGGCGCTGTCGATAATTGTCAGCAGCGATGAAAACTGGCTCAAAACCATGGAATCCTTTTTAAGGAACGATAAGAAGTACGACCGTTTGGTCAGCAACCAACAAATCCTATTGCTATTGACCTCATCAACCGAAGAAGAAATCGAATTTTCAAATGACTTTGCGCCAGAACACTTAATGCTCTGCAATGCGAATATTTCAGTTGAAGAATTAACCAATTATGGTTCGTTATTTGTCGGAATAAACAGCGCTGTTGCGCTGGGAGATTATTGCAGTGGTCCAAATCACACGCTACCGACCGCCAGGTTTGCGCGACAAACAGGTGGACTCAGTGTACAGACCTTCTTAAAAACTCAGACGATACAGCGTATCAACGAGCAAGGTAGACAGCATCTAAGCCAAGTTGCCATGCCAATTGCCAATGCAGAAGGCCTCGAGTTTCATTATGAGAGTCTACGGGTTCGAACAAAGTGAGATGACTTACAACGCTATTATTTACCAATCTTAAAGTCTGACTCGCTTGAGTTTTTGCGTTTTACGTCGTACATATTTTGATCGGCTAGTTTGAGTAACTCTTTACCCTCTTGCCCATCGAGAGGGTACATTGCGGCACCAATAGAAACAGTGAGCGTTTTAGTGATGATTTGATCGTCGATTATGATATAAAACTCTGACTCAAAGATTAGGATATTATTTCTAATAACTCGCTGCAATTGATCAATAGAATAGAGCGAAGTGATAATGGCCGAAAATTCATCGCCGCCAATACGAGCAAAAAAGTCTCTACGACGAGTGTTCATTCGAAGCTTCGCACCTAACTGAGACAATACCTGATCGCCTGCATCGTGACCATACTCATCATTAATTGGTTTAAATCCATTCAGATCAAATAGCACCACAGCAAACGACTCATCATTTTTTTGAGCAGTAACTAACGTATTCGCCAATCGTTCTTTAAACGCTCGACGATTCGGCAACAATGTAAGCTCGTCTTTAAAGGCTTTCTCAGTCAAAGCTTCCATAAGAAGATGTCGTTCTAGCGCTAAACGTATCGTTCTTTTCAGTAAGGGTGCATTCAGCTCATCTTTGGGGATATAGTCTTGTGCACCAAGTTGCACTGCTTTCTCACCAAGCGCTTCGTCATTTATTCCAGTAATCACAATGATCGGTAATCCACCCACTACTTGTCGGCATTGTAAAAGTGTGTCTAAACCAGAAACATCTAATAGATTCAGATCGAGCAATACAATATCGAAAGAGTCTGACTTTGCTAACTCTCTGAGTGCTCTAATCGAGTCAAGTGTTTCTACAAAATAGCGCCCCTTCTCATCTTCTAGCAAATAGCGTTTGGTTAAATGGCAATCTTCTTCATTGTCATCAACGACTAAAACTTTTAGCTGTCTAAAACCCATATTACAGCAACTCCTCAAATGATAACTTGATATTCCTTTCCCAATATTTCGTAAGCAATGCTATTAGCTCTTTTACGCCTCGATAATTCTCTGGTTTGACTAAATAGGAATTGGCGCCACTTTGGTAACAATTGAGAGCATCGGTGTTTAACTCAGATGTTGTGTAAATTACAACAGGAATACTTTTAAAGCGCACATCGCTCTTTAAGGTTCTAAGTATTTCAAGACCATTCATTCTTGGCAGGTTTAAATCTAACAGTATGATATCGGGAAATAGGCCAAAATGATGATCCCAAAGTTTATTTAAGTACTCGAACAAAGCCGGTCCATGATTAACCGTATTCAGTTCAATCTCTTCTTCAGCTTCTTTAATCGCTTTTTCGAGCAAATAAATATCATCTGGGTCATCTTCAATCATCACTAGCTTTAACATTTCTAAATCGACTCATCGTTGGTTAATAATAATTTCAAATCGACTTCCCTCACCAAGAGTTGAAATTGCGTTAATACTTCCTCCATGTACTCGAACTATTTGTTTGCATAGAGACAATCCTATTCCACTTCCCTTCTCTTTATCACCACTTAATTGTTTAAATGGTTCAAATATCATCTCGCAGTAGTCTTGTTCAAAACCTACCCCATTATCACTAACCGAAATTTTAAACTGTTGTAACAACCCTTTTTGCTCGTCTTTACTCTGAATTCGATCAATGTCAATTTTAATCACGGCCGTCCGTTCAGGATGAGCATAGCGAATGCTGTTTTGAATAAGATTTTGTAAAACTTGTGTAAACAATGAAACATCGACGAACAGAATCTCGTCAGACATCAATTGAATATCAGCACCAGTTTCTTCAATTCTTAAACTCAGGTGTTCTCTAACGGTATCGACCATTTGGCTGAGTTTCACCTTAGACTTTTTAAGCTTTTGCTGTTGTACCTTTGCAAGTGACAATAAGTCTTTAATCATGCCTCTCAGCCGAATCGCCGCGCTATGAATTCGACTTAGTTCAAACCGAGATTCTTCATCAAATGAATCGGCTAGACGAGCCAGCAATCGATCTGAAAAAGCGGTGATCTTTCGTAGCGGTTCTTGCAAATCGTGTGACGCCACATAGGCAAATCTTTCAAGCGCTTTATTCGATTCACTCAGCAAGTAGGAGTTTTCACGCAGTTCAATCTCAGCGGACTTTCGCTGTTGAATATTTACGATAGAGCCAGATAAATAACGTTTTCCACTGTTCTTAGATTCAACGATTCGACCGCGCAGTAGAAACCATTCAAAGGTTCCTGACTCCGTCTCGCCTTGGTACTCAATAAAGAGTGGTTTACCTTTTAGAATAGCATCTTCGATAGCGGCTCTTATCATTCCTCGGTGATCAACGTGAATAGGCGTAATCCAGTCAGATAGCTTTAGCTCGGTTTGTAAATATTGATCAAACATTTTCACCAAAATAGGTGAGCTCCACATAACATCATCGTCAATTTGATATTCCCAAATGCCATCTGAGGTTGCCGAAATCGCACGATCAAATCGTTGTTCCGTTCGTTCGATTTCTCTTTCTGCAAAATCAATATCTGACAGGTCTTTAAATGAAACTAGGGTAAACGGGGTGTTTTGGAAATTCTTTTTGACCAGTGAAACTTCTGCTTTCACATATGCACCATTCTGCAAACGGATGTGCAACACTTGACTATCACCTGTTTCATAGTCTTCTGCGTCAATTCGAGAGCCGTTTTGAACTAGTGCGTCTAAGTTGACACCAATAATATTTTCCAAACGCTTGTTTAACAACTCACTACTTTTACGTTTAAATAACTGTTCAAACGACGAATTCACTTGCCGTACTTTTTGTCGCTCATCCAAAACCGCTAACGCGACGGGAATGGAGTCCGCCATATATTTAAAAATAGCGTCTTCGGCAGATTTATGCTCCAACGCTAGTCGACGTTGAGTTTCGACATCCAACTGCTCATTCACCGAAACATATTGCGCGGGAGAGGGAATCTTTAATGCAATCGGAATGACTTTGAATAAATAAATTGCGGTGGTTACGGAGACTAATGCGGTGAGCGCCTTCATAATTCCATGGAATCCATAAACACCTTTCCAAATAGTAATGATTCCAAAAATATGGGTGATCCCACAGAACAGAATAAACAGAGAAAAGAGCACGAACGTACTTTTAAATCGAATATCTTGACGCTTACGAATGAAGAGTAGTAGCGCTATCGGTATCGAAAAATAAGATGCAGCAATTAATACATCGGAAATAACATGAGTCCATAAAATGCCCGGCTGCCAAAGATAGCAATGCCCGTGGGGCATATAGTCCCCACGCAAAAATCCTTCCAATATTGACATTAAAAGTCCTCACGCGATAGTTCGGTAGTTCGACTTCAACAATCGTCCAAACTAAGTGTAGTTCAAATAATGTGCAAAGTAGTAAGCCAAGGATAAAAAGACCTTGGCCATTTAAATAGACAGGAAGGCTAGGTTATCGGATTTTAGATAACGTATTGTAATTATTGATTTTTCTCACTTCCATTTGAGACCAGAGTGGCGCTAATCTTGGAAAAAACAACAAGCCAAACAAGTGATATTTTTTGTTTTATCTTAAAAATTTGAGCGATATTTCTCTATTTCGAGAATCTCCGCTCAAAATAGCAAGTATTATCGCATTGTATCTAACGCTTAAATTGCTCAGTATCAACTCAGCGCGTCATCTGTTTACCTAGTTTTCTAACGCCGCATTCAACACTTGTTCGATCAATTCTCGGTCACGATCATTGATATTATCTTGATCAATTGAGCGTTGAATATAGCGAATAAGAATATCTTGTGCTTCAGCTGGGTTACTTCCCCCTTCTTTCTCGGCGAGTGCAACTTGTGGAATCACATAACCAATCGCAAACAAATCATACTCTTCCTCGGCTTCCATGGCTCGAAGGCGTGTCTCTAACTGAGACCAAAAATCGTTCATTTTCTTAACCCTTATCCCAAACGCATTACAACACTCGAGCTATGCTACTAAATTTAGCAGCTATAATAAAATAATTAGTTATGGTTAAAGGTATAAATATATGGGAGTTCCCTCACAAGAAGAATTAACGCAGGCATTATCGACCGCCGCTAAAATGCGCGAACAAGATAAAGACCCAGATCACTTAGCCAAGTGTTTACTCAATCAACACTATCAACTTGAACTGATGAATAAAGTGGTTAAAGCAGCAAAAGTGTATTTACGCTCTGGTCATGGTTCACGAGAACATAGTCAATTACTAAAAGCCATCGAGCAAGTTGAGCAGCATGAACACAACTCGACCGATGACTTAACTAAACGTCCTTTGTAGTTTTTAGACTCCCTGCTTCTCAACAGAACCTGGACGATCCTTTGTCATTGCCTTAGTGTTTTGATCAAGACCCAATACCGGTTAAGTCGCCGCTTTCATCTGTTGAACAAAGGTTTTCAATGCCTGACACATCGACGATGGATCTTGTCGGTGCTCTTCAATTATCTTAACGACGGCAGAGCCGGAAATAACACCAGAAAATCCATGAGCTTTTGCTTGCATCACGTGGTCGGGACTAGAAATACCAAAGCCCATCACCGGAGGCGCAGCCTGATAGTCGGTTAGTGCTTGCATGGTTTCATTCGATGGCATAACCGCTTGACTTTCAGTACCGGTCACCCCAGCTCGCCCAAGCACGTAAGTATAACCTCGTGAACGTTTTGCGACGGTCATTAAGGTTTTCTCACTTGGCGTCGGAGGTAGAATGTGAACCGGCGCAATCCGATTTTGCAGAGCATATTCGTCGAACACATTGGTTTCACGCAATGGCACATCAGCAATCAGTAGGGAATCAATATCAGCCGTTCGACAGCGTTGGTAAAAGTGCTCGATACCGTCTCGATAAACTAAGTTTGAATACAACAACAATCCGATTGGAATGCTAGGCGCATAGGCTCGGACTCTTTGCAACAATTCAAAGCACTGCTTAGGCGTTACGTCAGCTTGCAAAGCTCTGATCGCAGCCGCTTGAATGGTTGGACCGTCCGCCACCGGGTCTGAAAATGGAATGCCTAATTCCAACGCATCAGCACCACTGTCAATTAATGTGGTTATAATTTGGTAGCTCGTTTCTAAATCTGGATCGCCAAGCATTACAAAAGGAATAAAGGCTATCGAATTGTTCTCGCGACATTGCGCAAATAATGATTGGTACCGTTCCACGTTATTTCTCCTCCTGCTTGATGGCCAACTGGCGGACATACTCTAAATCTTTATCACCTCGCCCCGATAAATTAACTAAAATTAATTGGTTCGAATCGACCGTCTCTGCCAACTTCATCGCATAAGCAATTGCGTGAGATGACTCTAGTGCAGGAATAATTCCTTCATTTTTTGATAATGCTTTGAATGCGGCTAATGCTTCTTCATCGGTGACCGCTTCATAACGTGCTCGGCCGATCGACTGCAAATAAACGTGTTGCGGGCCTACTCCTGGATAATCAAGCCCAGCCGACACAGAATACGATTCTTCAATTTGACCTATGTCGTCTTGCATAATCTTAGTATGAGCGCCATGTAAAATTCCTAAGGAACCTTTACATAGAGTGGCTCCGTGTTGATGCGTATCTAAGCCCTTCCCGGCCGGCTCAACACCAATTAATGCGACCTCTTCATTCTCAATAAAATCAGCAAACAGTCCAATGGCATTGGATCCTCCGCCAACACACGCAATGGCATAGTCGGGTAAGCGGCCAGTTTGCTCTAACATCTGAGCCTTCGCTTCTTCACCAATCATTTTGTGAAACTCACGAACGATGGTTGGGAATGGGTGTGCACCTGCAGCCGTTCCAAGTAAATAATGAGTATTCTCATAACTCGCAGCCCAATCGCGCAACGCTTCATTAATGGCGTCTTTTAACGTGCCACTACCATTGTTAACCGGAATGACTTTGGCCCCCATTAACTCCATTCGATAAACGTTCGGTTGTTGTCTAGCGCAATCGACGGCCCCCATATAAACCACACAGGGTAACCCCATCAGTGCACAAGCTAATGCCGTTGCCACGCCATGTTGTCCTGCGCCTGTTTCTGCAATAATGCGGGTTTTTCCCATTCGTTTGGCTAATAAAACTTGCCCTAAAACTTGATTGGTTTTATGCGCACCACCGTGCAACAGATCTTCTCGCTTTAGGAAAATACGACCTTGCCCAGGCTTTGATAAATTCTTACATTCATACAATGGCGTTGGCCGCCCTGCGAAATCTTTTAACAAACGAGAAAACTCTGCCATAAAACTTTCGTCATCAATTGCGTCGTAGAAGGCTCGCTCAAGTTGCTCTAAAGCTGGCACCAGAATTTCTGGAACAAACATGCCTCCAAAATCACCAAAGTACCCACTTTGCTGTTGCTTTTCGATTGTCTCTTCTTGTGCTAAACGCTTTGCTTGATCTTTCATTACTTCCTCACTAAGCCATTCATTCGGCAAACATTCATAAATGCCTGAATCTTTGCAGGATCTTTTTTACCCGGTTGATTTTCAACCCCGCTACTCAGGTCAATGGTAGCCTCGGGGTAAATTAATAAATCGGTTACGTTATCAATATTTATTCCACCAGCGATAACGATATTTTTGCTATCACAAACTTCAAATAACTTGGTCAACCAGCGCCAGTCAAACCGCTTACCAGACCCACCTTGTTGGTCTTTGGTTTGATAATCAACAACGACTTTATCTACGGTTTCGAGCCAGTCGACTATCACCGAGACATCATCACTTGACGTCAAGGGTAATGCTTTCCAAAGCTGCTGTTCATAACTCAAGGCACGTCGTAACTCACGAGCAAAACTCTGTGATTCATGGCCGTGTAACTGAATGGCCTTTAGAGGCACTTGTCGACACGTTGCCATAATATTATCTAACGATTCATCGACAAACACCCCAACATAATTGCCAGCGACGCTCTTAGCAATCTCTGATGCTGTTGCAACCGACACGTATCGCTTTGAAGGTTGATAAAACATGAGCCCTAAAAAGCTTGCTCCAGCTTGGTGAGCGACTTCTGCACTGACTGAATCAGTGATACCACAGATCTTTACGGATCCATAAACCAACTTTTTCGCAGCTTTCGCAACATCCTTCGAAGCCATTAACGACGAACCAACCAAAAAGCCATTCACGCAACTGGCTAATCGCGAAACATCTGAACGAGTTTCAATACCTGACTCAGAGATAATTAATCGATCTTTTGGCAGTGTCTTCGCTAACCTTTCGGTCGTCGCAAGATCTATGGTTAATGTTTTAAGATCTCGATTATTGATACCGATAATTTTAGCTCCAAGCGCTACAGCTCGCTGACTCTCTATGTCACTATGAACCTCTGTCAACACATCCATTGAAAGGCTCTTTGCAACTAACGCTAATTCTCTGTATTGCTCGTCATCTAGCACTGATAACATCAATAAAATCGCATCGGCTCCAAATCGTCGTGCTTCATATACTTGATAGGTATCAATAAAAAAATCTTTGCATAACACGGGCACACTTGAGAGCTCTGAAATTTCTTTTAAGTACTCATGCTTACCGGAAAAATATTTCTCATCGGTTAAAACAGATATCGCGTCCGCACATCCCTTATAAGCATCGAAGCAATCTTTCGGATTGAAATTTTCACGAATGATGCCTCTCGAAGGCGATGCCCTTTTGTACTCTAAAATAAACCGATTACCCGGTGCAGACATAACGTCATGCAAGCTGCGAGTCGAAGGCGTCAACTTTTCTTGAAAGGTGTCTAATGGACACTGTTGTTTTCGTCGTTCAACTTCTTGCCGCGTATTCTTGACAATATTTTGCAGAACATTTGCTTTATCCGCCATTGGTCAGCTCCGCAATTCGTGCCAGTCTTTGCGCTACTCTACCTGATAGAATCGCTTCTTGAGCAACCTTCACGCCTTCAGCTAGATTCGCAACTTTATCAGCAAGCAGTAAAACGGCCGCCGTATTTAACGCGACGACATCATTATGCTCTCGTTGTCCAACGCCTTTTACCACGCATAAAAGTGCCGCTGCGATGGCCTCAGGGTCATCGATTTGCAAACGACTTAATGGCGCTTGCTCTAGGCCAGCTTGCTCTGGCGTAATGACCTCTTCTGTGATTTCGCCATTATTTAAAAAGGCGACATTTGTCGGGCAATGCAATGCAATTTCATCGAGTCCGCCACCATTTACCACCATGGCTTTTTGACAACCTAATTGTTGAAGCGCTTTTGCCATAGTAACGAGAAGTTTTGGATCATACACCCCCATCAACTGCACATTCGGTGCCGCAGGATTAGCCAGAGGACCAATTAAATTGAACAAGGTTCTGGTTTTCAATGCGGTTCTAACTGGCATAACATGTTTCACACCTGGGTGATAAAGAGGTGCAAAAAGAAAGCAAAAATTCTCTTGTTCCAAACATCTCGCAGCAACATCAGGCGTTACATCTAATTTAACACCAAATCGTTGCAATACATCTGAAGAACCGCTTTTCGACGAAACTGAACGGTTGCCGTGTTTGGCAACCTTAACACCACATTCAGCAGCAACCAGTCCAACAATGGTCGAAATATTTATCGTACCTAATCCATCTCCTCCCGTTCCACAAGTATCAACCACCGTGCCTTGAACTTGCGGGAATGGCGTTGCGCTGGCGCGAAGCGCACTTGCTGCGCCGGCAATCTCGTCACTCGACTCGCCTTTAAACTTAAGAGCAACCAATAGCGCAGATATTTCAATCTCGGTCAGCTGTCCTTGGACGATTCGCGTGATCAATTTTTCCGTTTGTTGTCGATCAAGATGATCGCCTTGATAAAGTGACTCTAGTATTTGATTCATAACTCACTTCCTATATTGTTCTTTTGTGCCAGTTTACTCTCAGATAGCTTTTCACTTGATAGAGACGATTCGCCTTCAAGCAAAAGTTGAACGCCCCTTTCTAACAACTCACTTCCTTGCGTTGATAAAACCGATTCTGGGTGAAATTGAAATCCAAGCATCTTATCTTGTCGATTAAAAATAGCCATGATGATATCGTCAACGTTCGCTAAAACATCAAAGCCATCAGCGACCTCGTCAATCATTAACGAGTGGTATCGTCCAACCACCATTGGATTCGTTAGACTCGCGAAGCAGTCGGATTGAACATGATTTAAAAGAGCCGCTTTTCCATGAACAGGAACGGGCGCTCGCACAACCTTCATACCATAGGCAGAAGCGATCAGTTGATGCCCTAAACAAATTCCTAAAACCGGTTTCTTTCCTCGAACTTCTTCAAGTAGCATTAGACAGTTACCGGCTTCTAAGGGACCACCAGGACCAGGAGACAAAACAATTAAGTCGGCGTTTAATGCCAATGCAATCAGTTGTTCAAGCTCGACGGAGTTACGAACCACCGTCACCTGATGATTTAAAAGTCGAAACTCTTCAACTAAGTTGTAGGTGAACGAATCGAAGTTATCGATAAACAGTACATTAGCCATGAAGCGCCTCCTCTGAATCGGCAGACATTGACTTATTGGCCAGATGTACCGCTCGAATAACGGCAGCCGCTTTATTTTCAGTCTCTTTAATTTCGGAGACAGGTTGTGAGTCAAACACAATACCGGCGCCCGCTGAAATCACAGCCACTTTATCTTTCACTAAAGCACTACGAATAACGATGGCAGTATCCATATCGCCAGCGGCATTGATGTACCCCATCGCTCCGCCATACACGCCTCGATATTTCTTTTCAATGCTGCGGATAAGCTGTGTCGCTCTGACTTTTGGTGCGCCTGAAAGCGTTCCCATATTCATACACGCTTGATAGGCACTTAAGGCATCAAACTCATCACCAAGCCGACCTGAAACTTTTGACACCAAGTGCATAACATGTGAATAGCGATCAATTTCTAGTAATCGGTCAATCTTACGTGTGCCCGAGTCGCAAACTCGCGCTATATCGTTGCGAGCTAAATCAACCAACATCAGGTGTTCTGCTTTTTCCTTCCCATCGTTCTTGAGCTCCAATTCTATGCGAGCATCTAAGTCATGATTAATCGAAAGATCTTTGTTCAGCCCGCGTTTTCTTGTGCCAGCGATAGGATAAATACTCAGTCGGCGATCACTGGCATCAAACTTCACAGCACTTTCAGGTGAAGCACCAAACAATTCATAGTCAGACGACTTTAGGTAAAACATATACGGACTAGGGTTTGACTCTCTTAACGCCAAGTAGGAAGAAAACGCATTAAGGCATGGCAATCGAAAATCTCTCGCTAATACCATCTGAAAGACATCGCCTGCTTTGATGTGTTCCTTTGCTAATTCGACATACTCTGTAAATTGTCGGTCGTTAACATTCACCTCAATATCGCTAAGGTCGACCGACTTTTCATTTGACGTGTTCAATGAATTGCGCGAGACACCCTCATTTAAGACTGTCTCAATTTTACTTATGCGGCCCTGATAATCATTAACAATTGAACTCTGATTATTTCCAGGGAGAGCTTTCACAATAACTCGCTGACTTAAGTTTTCATGATCAACGACAATCAAATTATCCGCTAAGAAAAATTCATAATCAGGAAAGGGTTGTGACTGCTCTACACTGGGAATGGATTCAAATAATTGATAACAATCGAAACTAAAGGTACCGATAAGCTGCGTTGTTTGGTCGTCAGTATGCTGACATCGATACAGCGATAAAACGATTCTTAACACATCAAACACACTTGGCTCGATTAATTTTTCTCGTTCATCAACTTGCTGCTTTAATGGTTGGTGCGAAACAGTGATCACCAGTTGATTGTCATTTTGATTAACCCGCTCAAACTGTTCAGCGATCAATGGTAATGCTTGTTGCCCATTGGCATTCAGGGCAACGAGAGTAACGTTTTCGCCAAGACACGTTATTTTTAATGCTGCAGAGAGAGCATTATCACACTTCGTGTGTGTTCTTTAGTGCTGATTGAAGCGGTTTCTAACAAGGCCACTGGACTGTTGAACAGGTTTTGCAGCGACTGAAATACATCAGTCACTGCTACCTTACCATCAAGTGGTTTTGTTAAGGTGATTACATTCATTGTTCACGGTTCCCTTAATCGTGTTGCACATTAAGCGGCTTTGCGCAAACTACTACGCCGTCCGGCAGCACGAATAAATGCGTCTAACTCAGTCATCAATTGGGCAAACTGATCGGGATACAGTGACTGCTTACCGTCAGACAAGGCTTCTTTTGGCTCATGATGCACCTCGATAATGACACCATCGGCTCCCACGGCGACGGCCGCTTTTGCTAATGGCCCGACTAGTTCGCGAATACCGGTGCCATGCGACGGGTCAACAATAACGGGTAAGTGTGACTTGCGCTTCATCAAGGCTACCGCATTTAAATCGAGCGTATTTCGCGTTGCCGTTTCGAAAGTTCGGATTCCTCGCTCACACAAAATGACATTAGGATTGCCGGCATCAACAATGTATTCAGCAGCCAATAAAGTTTCTTCGATGGTCGCGGCAATACCGCGCTTTAAGATGACTGGCGTGTTTGTTCGCCCAACCGCTTTTAATAAATTGAAATTTTGCATATTTCGCGCGCCTATCTGTAGCGCATCGACGTGCTGACAAATTAGATCGATATCAGCCGTATCCATCACTTCTGTCACAGCAGGAACGCCTAACTCTTTGCTGACTTGTTGCATAACTTCGAGTGCTTCTTTACCACCGCCCTGAAAACTGTATGGGCTGGTTCGTGGCTTAAAGGCTCCACCACGTAAAGCAACCGCTCCGCCTTTCACTGCGGCTTCAGCTGATGCCCGAAAACTTTCCAAGCCTTCAACCGCACAAGGGCCTCCAATAATAGAAAAGTGCTCGCCACCAAAAGGCACTGAACCTATATGCACAACTGAATCAGCCGGGTATAGCTCACGACTCACCAACTTATAGTTCGATAGAATGGGCTTTACATCATCCACCATCGGATGAGCGGTAATATTCAGCCCTTGTAATACTCGCTCATCGCCTAATGCACCTAATACTGTTCGTTCGGTTCCCGGCATGTATAAGGGTTTTAGGCCTGCGCTCTCAATTTTATTTAAAATTTCATCAGCGTCGTGTTTTGTTGCTTCTGCTTTCAGTACGATAATCATTGTTCCATTTCCTTTTAAGTGTATTTTTTAAAGCCAAAAAAAAGCCCGCTATTCAGCGGGCTTCCGTAAAATTATCCAACCAATACGCGACCGTCACCCGCTCGACCGTCGCGAGATGTGCCACCACCAGTTACCTAATTGTTGAGTAAAAATTATTGTTTGCATGTTCATTCAGTAAATTTAAACGTTAAAAAAAAAGCCCGCTTAGTTGCGGGCTTTTGTTATTCAGTCTTATGACCGTTACATACTGTTGGATTGCACCAACCAAAAAGCCCGTCAGGTGATTTGCCACCACCAACGTGCTTGCCAAGATGCGCTTACAACACCATCAATCGATGGAGCGAACTGCGCTGTATGTTGAGTCATTTTCGTTTTCATGTTCGTGAGAATATTGGATCCCATTCCACTCGTCAACAGTAAATTTGCGATATTTAGTAACCTAAGGTTATTAAGGCGCAAACGTTTACCGGTTCAGTTGTATAGTCAATGTGTTAGCGCTTAAATAACTTTGCGAGCAGGCTGACTATCAATAAAGCTTCGTGATTCTTCTAACTGAATATGCATTACTTCGACTTCAACATTAATGCCCTGAGGCACGCCAATCACCTTTAAGCACAAATCAGCGATATTGCCGCGCGCAGGTAAATGAACCAAATTAGAAAACAAAACACTCGATTCAAATTCTAATTGTTGAAAGTCTACCGGAAGTCGATGTTTGCCTCTTAAGTCTTCGTATTCCATGAATAAGGCGATATTGCCATCGATGTAATCGTCTAACTTTAGGCTGCACAGAATGTTTAAAGCAACCGACCAAGGAAGCTCGGTTTTAACAAATTCTCGCGGAATATAATCCGACGCATCTAAATAAAGGGTATGCGTGTACCCGTTGTTGATCTCCAACTGCTCCATTTTGCTTCTCTCTTGCTTTTTTGCTTTGCTATGACTTGGCCTTATTATTTTTTTTACCAAATCTTTCTTTTTCTTCTCTTTCACCGCGAGACAAACAGACAAAGTTTGTTTCTTAGAGCATCGCACCAGCGTCTACAACTGATTAATAATCAATCAAACGCTTGTGCGGGCGCTATGGTGTTACAAACTGAGATAAAAATCAATGATCAGCACTTTAAATGTGAATAATCACCGAAGTTGTCTAACCGGTTTTTCGCATCTCTGGGCCACCTGGTGGCTCAACAACACGAATAAACAGCTCGTCTAATGTAAAGTCGAAGCTGGGCTCTTGATACTGTAACTCTAAACTTACCTGTTCAATCGGACCACGAATGGGCACTTTTACTAAATTAGAAAAGAGCAGCTCTCCGTTTCTATCTTGAACTTGTTGATCAATCAACAACGACTGCTCGCCACGAGAATCGAGATAATTGATATTAAGCGCGACTAACTGAATGTTAAGGGAATGCACCTTAATCCACAGTGCCACATTAAGTGACACAGACCAGGCTAACTCCTTGGACGCACAGTTTCCGCTACTCGGTAAGTACTGTTCCGGCGTTAGCCGTGTAATTACTTTCGATATTGGTGCCATGCCCCACTACCACTATTAATGGGCGATATACTCTATTTAGCACAGTGGTCAAATAAAAATGTGACCCTGTTCATCTTTTGTGAAAATTTGAGATATAGAATTGAAAATAAAGACCTACTCCGCAAAAAAGCGAATGTTTTCTGAGACTTAGAGCAGTGTGAATTTTAACCGTTTTTATGTAATTCGGCTATTAAAAGCGGCGGTTCAAACTTTAAGGCACTAACCGGTGCGAGCGCAGCATCGTTTAAACTTAGCGCCACTTCCACATGGGCAGGTTTCATTGCGCCCGATTTTGATAGGAAATCCATCGGTCGGTTGTATATCCCCCGACACATACAACCACTGGTCACCATCTAAACGGAACAAACTCTTTTCATGCAGGCAGGCCAAGTATCCATCTATTAATTGATACGCTTTAAATTCAACCATCGCTTGATCCGGCGAAACCGCTTGGTGCGACAATACATCTAACCTCATCCAATGCTGCTGCTCCGCCGTCTCTTTCAACATTTGCGCTGTTAGCTCTTTGCGGGTTTCTGGTGCTTGAGTACGAAGCAAATACTCACCCATCGCCTGACAATAAGCAGAGTAACGAGAACGCATGAGCGCCTTTGCCGTTACTGGCAACTCAGCACCACTTAATATGGGCTGACAGCAGTCTTGATATGACAAACCACTGTCGCAAAAGCACGGTGTGTCATTCTTCTCGGATTTGCCTAGATCGACGCGCTTTGTGTGACTCATTGATCCGCTCTATTTTCCTAAACGTTTACCTTAAGCATTACTTAAGTCTTAAAAGATACCTCAGGTAGAGGCTTACTCGGAGTCACGCAGTTTACCACAGAGGTACTCTCAAGCAGCCACATGAGTCACCTGATAGAATTAATTTCGCTGAAATTTTCAGCGAACTGCACACCTTCTGAGCAAAATCTCAATGAAATCAATAATTCTTGAGTTTTTACTTGAGTAATCATGCACTTTTCGCTAAATTTGCACCCCTACGCGCCCGTAGCTCAGCTGGATAGAGTAGTTGGCTTCGAACCAATTGGTCGGGAGTTCGAATCTCTCCGGGCGCGCCAAATAAAATAAGGCTCACCGATAGGTGGGCCTTTTTTATTTCCATGGATGGAATGTATGCCACAAAGAGACAGGACGTCGATGTGGCGATTGATTAATAGCGAAGAGAACTCCTAAAGTTCGACAAATTTGACAGGCGTTAATTCGTTCCCGACGTCTTAACGCACTTCCACCATCCATGGCGGTCGGCGTTAATTCGTTCCGACGTCTTAACGCACTTCCACCATCCATGGCGGTCGGATCAAATTTGGACATCGGAACACCAGTGACGATGGTCCCGTTAGGGACGAAGCGCATGGATGCGCTGAGCAATCTCTCCGGGCGCGCCATCTAACAATGGGTTAGTAATTAAGAGCTACTAACCCTTTTTAGTTTTCCCTCAAAATGTTAATCACTAACATTAACCCCATGGTTTTAATCAACATCCAAGCATCCTTCTTTAGGGTGAAAATAGGTGCGAAAGCGAAGGTCTTAACAGATCACTTATGGTTAAATTGATAAACAATAGTTTAAGGCTGGTGTCAGAGGACGGTAACAAATACTTGTTAAATTACAACCCATTACCCTCTATCATAAGTAGCTATGTAGTAAAAGGTCTATCATATAAATTTCTCAGCTATGTTTTAACCGTACAGTTCACTTCCAAATATCTCTCGCTTTTCAGGATAGCTATGACCAGAGATAATTAGATCATCATCTCCTGTTTGCACATTTACGGATAACTCTTCCCCGTCACCTCATACATCCGAATTGCTGCATTACAAGTTTCCCCCCTTATTTCAAAGGTAAACTCCTCCTCCTGTTTACTCCTTGAATCGATGGTAACTTTTATAACGCCTGCATTTGGGGCGGAGCACCCAGTGCGGAGGTCCCAGCCCATGAAGTGGGCGAACAACATGCTCTTGTTATAACGGGATAAGCGCACCATTGCCAGCCACCTTAAAATGTGTGTTTTCTTTGAAATCTATCACTCTTACTGGAAGCTCACCCTCAGGATTTGGCTGCAACTCAGAAAGTATTGATGATATGTAGTAATTAAGATCTTCTTTTTTGAAGAAGGTCTTTGCTACCAATTTGGGATGATCGTCATCAGTCCGAACTACGGCCAAGTGAGAAGCAGGACGACGCTTGAAGCCTGGCGGTACGTATATGGCTTCGGCCTCGCAATACTCTTGGATTATTTTCGAATATTTCCCTTTCATCGCTCACCCAGAGTTATAACGTTCAAAGTTGCGGCTGCGAATCTGCAACCTTTCATTGTTATGTGTTACTCTTTTATATCTTCTATTGTATGATTTACAGCGATGACTGACCCGTAAAGCGCTTCAGCTAACCCATCATCTGATTTATTTACTGGCTTAAATGCCAAAGCCTTGCCACCATCTTTAGTTGCTGACAAAAATTCAATTTCAGGAATAATGTAAGAGTTATCATATCTTAGACAGATATCTCTTCGATACTTCTCGATATCAAATTCCTCATCCAAAGTTAAATCTACAGTTGCAGTAACTCTTATTTTCTTCATTCAGTTCCCATAACGCTTTGCACAGCCGCGGTGCGGCAGGCGGTAATTTTGCACCTAACTTTGTGGCAGCTAGCTATCGTCGGTTGCTGCAACTTGTTATATGGACACAGCAGTCTTCAAAGACTCAATGGTAGCCAACCAAGGACTATCATCACCATCTTCGCACCACAGTTCCAACAGCTCAGAATTCTCTGAGGCAACCACTTCCAAAAACTTTAACGCTTTAGCCCTAAGCTCATCAGTGATGACTGGCTTAACTTTCAAAACCCACTCAAGCGTACTTTCAGTGTAGGAATCATTTTGAGTGCCCTTACCAAGAGCTTGTGCGATTACTTCAACTGCTGCGATACCTTCTTCACCTTCAGGCGCTTCTAGATATTCTTCCCCTTCGCTCAAAGCACGATCTATGGTTGCTTCGATATATCCTAAATCCGACTGATTCTCTAACTCATACGCCCAATCACAGGCAGTATCATTACCAAAAGGTTCGTGAGACCAAGCTCCCATTACATTCTCCTTGTACATATAACTGTTGATTGTATTCAGTAAACCACAATTAAATTCGAATACTTATTTAAACGTTGCCGAATAGCTTATTTAAAACGGATACTTACCTAACTTCACTTTAAAGTCAATGCAAGGCTAATGCACAATACGGTACTAACTGAAAAGAAATTAAGCAGCGAATTAATTTCAGTACTTAAATCATCTTGTGCCCAAACGCCGTTTACCGATACCTATATTTCCTTAGCGTCATGTTCAACTTCTCATCCATCCGTTAGAATTATTCAGCCTTCTTATTAAAAATCTTCTCAAGTGCTTTTGGATAAGCGTTATCGAAATTATCAAGCCCCAATTTTTTACGTTGCTTTTGTAAACTATCATATAACTCGTTCGCCCGATTACGGACAGTTTGCTTTTCATTCTCACTTAAACTCATATCAATACCAGCAAGACTTTTTGCGGTTGAGACCTGTATATCACCTCTCATCTTTGCAAGCTTGTACCAGCTTAATGCAGCAATAGCACTACTTTTCTCTTCCGCTGCATTTTTAGCCTTTTTGTATTTAAAAGCATGGATATTTCCGATATCAACTAAGTTTTTTGTGTAGCCAAAAACTGCCGCAGATAAATAATATTTAGTTGCAGAGTCAAAATCGCCAGCTCTCAAGCTTCTATCACCTAAAATCTGCAAAGCCTTAGGTTCTTGTTGCTCGGCTAACTTAACTAGAATTTCAGACTCGTAACTTTCATAAGGAGAGGTGATGATCGAACCATCATCCATAAATTGAGGATAACCTCGTTCTTCTTGCCACTCCCTTATTTGTACTTTTTCCAAATCTGATATCCCTTCGCTCTTAGCTATTCTCTCAGCAGAGACTTCTTCCGAAACTTGCTTCTTCGAAGTTAATTCGATCTGCTTAACAATATCTGTAGGACCAGTTACTTTTTTAATTTTAGCTTCAATCTGTTTCGAGCCTAAATCATCATTAACATGGTTAAGTAACCAATAGCCAAAGCCACATAAAACAATAATTACTACAAACAGATATAAATATTTTTTCATTAATAAAATCACCATAATTTATAGCGATGGTAACTCCTAAAGTTCAACCAGTTAAGATGAGTCAAAACTCAGCTATTCAACAGAGACTAACTTTTCATTGTCAAAGTAAAAAAAGAGCAAACCTATTTGAACATAGTTACCTTTCTTTTCATGGTCAGCGAGAACTCTATCCTCTCGATACTTTACCAATAGCTCTTGTTTCGATAACCCAATATTTCTCGCAAAATAAAGTCATTATATTTCTCGACGGTCAAATAGTGATGATGTAATTCTTCATCCAAAGTCGCCTTCCCTATTTTCATTGATGCGTATAATAGAAACAACAGCAAAAGAGTAACGACATTAGAAATTGCCAAGACAAGAATCACATTTGAGCGCTTGCTCATATCTTTACACCTTTTCAGTTAGGTTCAACATTGAATGAGCGTTAAGGTTCCTGGTTGATAGTGAACCAGATACTTTTCGTCCGCACTACGAAGCTGAAGTTCACGCGCAGTTGAACTTACCTCCGTTACCTGAATAGATTGGCCTGAAAGAGGTCCAACGCCTTCAATACACCCTTTAACGGGTAATGCCATAGAGTAATCTCTAGTGACACGGTCCAATGTGTCGAGTGTATAGACATAGCGACCCGAGCGACTAACGACCAGTAAGTATTCCATGTTTGAATCAAAGCCAATCGCAATCACAGACCCCATGGCAACACTCATACTACTCTCTCGAACACTTCGACTAGGTTCTTCAGCGCCATAAGATTGAGAATCAACGAGTTCATTCAACCAATCTAATTCTATTGAGTCTTTATTATTTGAATCTTTCTTGTTTAAATCACTCTTGTTTAATTCATTCTTGTTTAAGTCAGTCGTGCTTGAGCGAGTCTTTCGTCGCTCAGTATCGTTTGAGTCAGTTTCCTCAAGGTCCAGATCTTCAAAATCAATATCAATTTCGAAATCTAAGTCTTCACCCTCCTTTTCTTCACTAGCCCTGTCATTATATTTCCTCTTCTTGGTTCCCCAACCTCTTTTGTCTCGTTCATCCAAAGCTTTCTTGACACACCCAGGACACTCTTCCATTTCATTTAGTAATTTTTTCCAGTTATTACCTTTAGACTCAAGAGTCGCGTAATAAAACCAACTTTTTGAACATTTCGGGCAGTTAATAAATACAAAAGCCGTTGAAATTATCAAAAAAGGAAGCGCCGTCAGATACCATTCATATCCGAATGTGAGTCCCTTAACCTTTAGAAAAAGCGCCGTAGCACTGACGGCAAAGGAAATAAAAACAATTAGGTTCCAACGAAGATTTCTTCCCGATGATTTAAACAAGTTCTTTTTATAGGTCATCTAACTTACTTCTATTAAACAAAAGACTATTGATTAAATTCGGCTTTTTCAAACTCATTAATCAAAAATACCCAGTCGCTCTTATAGTTTCCAACCCATGCAACGTACAGCCATACAAAGTCTCCATTCTTGAGTTCAGAGTCAATATATGGAATCAAGGGCTTTTGTACCGCAAGCCAATAGAACTCGCCCTTTTCTTCAACTTTTATTTGCTGCAAATACAACTCTGCTATTTCTTCCTTTTGGCCGATCGACTTTAACCACCCTCGAATCACCCTCAATTGACTCTCAGGTGTATTTCGAGCTTCTTCGGTCACTCTTGCAAAAACTAACATTGGATACCTAGGAACGTAGTTAAAATCCACAGTTCCCACCATTTCTTTATGCTCTTCTATGGTGGCAGCAAGGGTTTTTTCTTTGTAATCTTCCCAACCAGCTTGAGCACCGGTCAAAAATAGAGCTGTAACGATGGCTAGAACGCTAGTATTAATGTACTTCACGGATTGCAAGTCCTTTACTTATAAACTGTATGGACAGCATTTTACTTACGCTGAGAAATTATAGAAGGCTCTTACTACCCCGTCGTCGCTGTTAGCTGTTTCTAGACTTGTCTCCGAGATTAGGGATGGAAAGCCTTTATCATTTCCCTGATGAGTCCTATCCGGCTATCTGCAGCTACCAATTGCGCCAGCGCCCTTTCTCTAAACGACGTTTGACTAATGCTTTATATTTTACTGGAGATAGGTCATCTTTTCTCTTATGCCTTTTCTGATTGCAATACAAACACGCGGCAACAATATTTTCGTAAGAGTCATCTCCACCATCTCGATGAGCGGTTAAATGCTCCCCTGTACACATTAAGCTCTCTGCTTGTTTTTTGGTAACCTTCAGTTTTGATATAACTTCTTTGGGCGACTTTGCCCACATAAGCGTTCCACAATAATAACAACGACCTTGTTGCTGGTTAAAAGCGCGATTGCGGGGTTTCTTGAGAGATATTCTTGGTTTAGACATACGGCCTCCAACTGGTTTAGGTTGCCTGAATCAGATTATTTCGTGATATCAGGAACCAGTTGAATCGCTCGAACTGGCAAAACAGAAGTCTTAGAAGATCTTCTATGCGAACAGTACACCAGCCATATTATCTTGTCTAATATATAAACAACTTTCTCTCGACATTATTTAAGGCTCTGATGAGTAATAAACGAGGAAACTTCTCAAATAGAAATTTACGTAACATATTACGTATTAACCTACTTAAATCTCGAAGTGAAGGGCCATTTGACGATAAATGTCACGCAAACTGCAACCTTTGAACAAGTTTTAATCGAATTTTCAAGCTAACTTTTGTGTGAACCCTGTGAATTTCATTAGAAAATTGAGATTTTCAAGAGTGTGACGTGGTTCATCTTTGCTTTTAACTTATTGTTTTTAAAGACTTATCTCATAGTCCAAGGATTTTCCCAACATTTGCACAGCTTTCACATCTCCATTTGAGTATAAATTTAATGAAATTCGCGGATAGTTCATCAAATAGATAGCTGCCCTAAGAATTGAAACCCAATGAGTCTAAAAATTGCTGTGAGGTGGTGACGATGAGACGAGGAGATTTAGTTCAATTGAGTTCTGGTGGTACAAAGATGACCATATTCAACTTTGTAAAAGACCTGCCAGAGGAAGCCAAAGTTAAATACATCAATACCGGTGCAACCGAAGAAGATGTGGTATGCAAATGGTTTGTAGGTACCACACTGAAGAAAGAAGTCTTCAAAAAGGAAATGTTGAGGTCCGTTGATATTGCGACACGACTTCAGGGCCGAATGGTCATTTAAATAAGGCAAGATTGTTTCTCATACGATTTTAGCCGCGAATACAACAGTGCGAGTTGTATACAGCCTCACCACAGACAGAAGAGGTCTTCCCTGCTCTTCTGTCTGGGTGGCTACCCTCTCGGGTTATCTTCTCACCCTAAACAAGCGATTTAGCTTACTTTTTCGATAACGCCTTAAAATCATTCTCTATCTCTGCAACGTGCTTGCGAGGATTAACGGTCGCGTAATGCTTAACAATAACACCTGCGTCGTTGACCAGAAAAGTCTCTCTCCGCGTGTGCGGCCAAGGTAAAATATTGACCATATCAAGTTTCTCAGAAAGCGATTTATCGACGTCTGCCAACAAGTCGAATTTTACATTAAAGTCGTTCGCGAACTCTTGATGCGACTCCACATCGTCTAAACTGATGCCGACCACTTCTAACCCCATCTTTTGAAACTCAGCATGTTTCTTGGCAAACTGCTCAGCTTCAATACTGCAGCCAGGAGTGTTGTCTTTAGGGTAGAAATAATAAGCGACCCATTTTCCTTGATACTTACTATTGGTAATGGTTTCACCGGCCTGGTTAGCGACTTTGAATTCAGGAAACGCCTTTCCAACCCAAGAACTATCTTCAGCGTTGGCCACCGAAAGGCCCACGGTAAAAACTAAAGCTAGAGAGAGTACTTTATGTAACATGTTTCGATCCTTTTTCATTAATTAGACGAATGACGATACCAGAAGGTACGTTGAAACGATAGATTCAGAGCAGCAATATTCAGCTACGAGAGGGTCACGGTTACCGCCCATTGGTGGCATTCACAAAGATACCCGATATAATGCACCCTTAGATTCGACAGTGGGCTTTTCGGCTAAGGCATTTCGATTGGACTCTCAGCAACTTACTGCAAAAATAAAAGATTTTGCTGAACAACTTGGTTTTCAGCAATGTGGCATAGCGCCAACCAATATTCAATCGCACGTCGAGCGTTACAAAACTTGGGTATCGCAAAACTATTTCGGCGATATGCAATATATGAAAGACCGGGTTAGTTTAAGGGAAAGCCCCGACGAGTTAATGCCGAACACGTTATCGGTGATCAGTGTACGCCTCAATTATGTACCAAAGCCCGCCAAGTTCGCTCACGTTCTCGCCGATCCAAACCAAGCCATCGTTTCCCGTTATGCGCTCGGCCGTGATTACCACAAATTAATGCGTAAAAAACTCGCCGAGCTTGGCAAGAAAATTCAGTCACTAGGGATAGCAATAAACTATCGTGCTTTTGTCGACAGCGCACCTGTATTAGAGCGAGGCTACGCAGAACAAGCAGGGCTGGGATGGATTGGAAAAAACACCATGCTCCTTAACAAAGACGCCGGTTCTTTCTTTTTCCTCGGAGAACTATTTACCGATTTACCATTGCAGCCAGATCGAACCACCGAGAACTTATGTGGCTCCTGCAACTCTTGCATTCGCATGTGCCCGACTGGCGCAATCATCGACGAATATACGTTGGATGCGCGCAAATGCATCAGCTATTTAACCATTGAGCATTTTGGTTCGATTCCTGAGTCACTGCGACCATTAATGGGCAATCGCATTTATGGCTGTGATGACTGTCAACTCGTTTGCCCCTTCAATCGACAAGCATCGGCTACCGACCAACAAGACTTTTTTCCTAGACACCGGTTAGATCGCGCTGGCTTACTTGAACTTTTTGCATGGACAGAAAAGGAGTTTTTTGATCGGTTGGCAGGCTCACCAATCCGCCGCATTGGTTATGAAAGGTGGCTACGAAACATTGCGATCGCTTTAGGTAATGCGCCTGTGTCACCATCCATCATTGCAGCTTTAGAAGATAAGCAACACTTAACGACTTCTGCTTTGGTGAAAGAACACATTGAGTGGGCGTTGAAACAGCAGCGATCAAAACTTAGCTCTTCGAATGACGTGTCGCTCCCCAACAAACTTATACGCACCACAGAAAAAATTGTTGGCCATCTCGATCAAGACTAAAGCATTTCATTGTACAAACGCTTCACCCGAGGGCAAGTCGTTTAATCTCTCTCGCTCAGCGCAAGCCAATTGACGCTTGCGCAATTAGGCTCAAGTAAAGAAATAGCGACGATTAAACTTTATCGCGTTGATAGGTTTTATACTTTTGCAATCCTTTGGTTAACCCAATACTAAACGGTAAGACGGCAAATACGGTTAGCATTAATGTTGGAATGAAAAAGAAAATTGATAACAACAACCAAACGCCATGAATGAGGTGACTATTCGAGATTCGTTCTGCTTTTTCATCAGCGATCGGCTCTGGCTGATATAAAAAGAAAGCTTCAGCCGATAACACAATGATTGGAATAAGAACCCAAATACCCACACCAAATTGCATCGCACTCAGCGTTGATAAAATGATGACCATCACCATTCGATAGACCGCTAACGTCTTACCCCTTAGCAGCTGGGTAAGGGGCTGCTTGTCACTGATAAAATCAATAACCGGATAGGTCACGATAACGCCAGCAACAGCGACACTTCCTAAAAGAATAATCAGCCAATTCCCAACCGTCATTAGCAAAGCACCAATCAATACTAATAACAGCCATAGCATAGTGCCTTGTTCTTTTAACAGCTTAACTTTCATTAAGCTTGGGAGTATCGCGCAATAAGCACCATATAAGGCTGACTTATCGATTGGGTTCAAGTTGGCTTGGTCGAGCGTGTGTGAAGCCAGTAACCCTTCAAGAACCTCAATATCTTTCGTTGTCTCAATCAGCGCCCAATGTTGACTGGTGGTAGCAATCACTTTGCTGCGTCCCGCTCTCGTCAGCGCGCTTTGAACGCGATTCCAACTCAAGGGTCGATTGGCGGCAACTTTCTCGATCAACTTAAAAATAATCGTGCCACACTTATAAATGCCAATGTCGTAACCCGTTGCAGACTTTTGCTCAGAATTAGCCACTCTGACCTGCTCTTGCGGCTGATAACTGACTCGAAAAACATTCGACTTGTCGCAATGTGGATGGCTCGAATCGGAATAAACGAGCGACAAAACTTGATGACTCGAGATAGGCTCTTCGACGAGTTGTTGTGCCAACTCATCAGAAATCAAACGGTTGGCAGGCCAATAAATAAACGATTCCTTTAAATAGGGTTCTGCTTGCATCAAACTCGTTCGTGTCGCGACTTTACGTTCGTCAACTTCAAGAAAAGTTGGATTAAACCCAAACTTCAAGGCTTCTCGTGCAATGGCTGCTCGCATGGATGAGTCGTGTTCAAGAAGAACAAATAATGAAGTTACACCTGCTTTACTCATGCTCGAAAAATGCTGTTCCAGCATGGGTTTCCCATTGACTGGTAACATCAATTTTTCGCCACTGGCAGCAACTAATTGCTTCAAGTTAATGGTGGTATCAAACACGCACTTCATAGTCTCCCCCTTCGAGCGTCAAGATACCACAGTATCATTTGGCATTATGTGAATTACTCCCTAACTTAGACCGCTTTGAAAAAGATCTAGTTAGTTTCCATCACTGCGGTTATTAACTTATTTAAAACACCGTCTGTATTTTGTCCACGTAGGCTTCTTATTGCCGCGGCATAGCCAAAATAGTTTCGAGCGATATCGAGTTTACCTTGTGCTAAAGCACGATCGCCGAGTGTCTCATAACGTTGATCAGAAGCTTGTAGAGTTTTCTGCAACTGCTCACCGATTTGCAAAGCGACTTGCGATGACAATCGCTCCATAATTTCAATATCAGAAGGTACTTCGGGTCTCTTATACGGCATATTAAACTCACCAATCGCGATGCCTTCGTTACCCTCGCCCTCAAAAATTTGCTGATCTCGCGCAGGTTGATTAAGCAAAACCTGCCCTGTTTTTTGATCAATCAATCGGTAACTGACCGAGAGAATACCAGTCTTACTTGCGTGATTGACAGTAACTTCAACATCTTCTTTCTTTTCTTCAACAAAGAACTCCTGCGGCGCGGTGCCCTTTCGTCCGTCTTCAACCCACTCTTTGTATTCTGGATTAGGCGTACGTTTGGTTTCCGTTGTTACCCGCATTATTTTTTTACTGTTTGAAGACTGAGATTCGACTCCTGCTTGAAGAATATCGCCCTCTAACGTCAAGATTCGACCCGGCGCGGTAGTATCAGCTTGCGACATTTGTTGTGCATTAACTAAAGCAACTTGACCAGGCATGTTATCAAACACCCAAGCGAATACCTGCTTTGCCACTGATTTTCCGGCACTGTGGTGCGTACCTGTTTGAGAAAAGTCTTGAACGAGCATCGACGTCGAAGCATATTCGACGATGGTTTTTCGCGCATTCGCCAGCGCTTCTCTTGCTTTGGGTAGTTCAGGGTTAAACTGATTCACGACTTCTAAATAGGCCAACTGTTCCCCATAGGCTTTTTGCTGACCTTTTGTCGCGGCAAAATTCATTAGCTTATTTAGATAATCAACTTCGGCATTGCGCTGTGGCTCTTGGTTCATCACCTGCTTAATTTCTCTCGCCTTAGAAAAATTTCGGTAAGCGGCTTTTAGTGCTCCTTGAGAGCTACTTTGCAACCCTAAATTAATAAAGTAATCGTGCAACAAATCTATGCTGTTCGTCAAAGAGCCTTTCACCTCTTCAAACACTGGCGAGGCGGCAATACGCTTCAGTTCACTTAACGCAAGGTCGGGTTTACTGTCTTCTAACGCTGCTCGAAAGGCGGCTTCAAAACCTTGCTGCTCTGAGCGAGATAACTTTTCTTGTGCTTCTTGGTTATTCGGATCTAAACCCAACACTTTACGAAGATGGGTAGCTGCTAAGGTATACTCTCTCGATGCCATTGCACGGTCTGCTTCGCTCATCCAATCGACAATCGCTTGTTCTTTCTGAGACAAATAATTTTGCTCTTGCTGACTACCTTCGCCAGCCATTTTTGCGGCAACGCCCATCGCATTAATGCGAAATAAAAGATCATCAACGGGCAATTGACTAACCTTTAATAACTGTTTTGATAATTCCGTTTGCGTGGCCGTTTTCTCAGTTGAAATTCGCTGCTGAACGTCATTCCAACGACTTTCATCCCAAGCTTTTATCTCTTGCGCCGAATCTTGTAGTTTTTGCAATAAAGACAAACTAACCACACCGGCAGGTAATCGGTTGTCTTCAATCGATTGATAAATTTCAGCTTGCTTATCAGCGGCTAACTGTCGAGCAATTTGAGTTGCAATGGCTGTTAACGACTGTTTTGACGAACCACTTGCAGCAGCAAGATCGGCATTGACCTTTTTATACAGCTGCTCTAATTGCCCCGAAGAGCGTGCGTCTTTGATTTGCTGCTGAGTAATTTGCGGTTGTTT
This sequence comes from Pleionea litopenaei, assembly GCF_031198435.1. GTDB lineage: Bacteria > Pseudomonadota > Gammaproteobacteria > Enterobacterales > Kangiellaceae > Pleionea > Pleionea litopenaei. Next base: position 85,347 of record NZ_CP133548.1, on the reverse strand, counting down.
TGGACCACACGCAGCCAAGAATAACGACATTGAGATCGCTGCGGTAAGCGCTCGTAGTGGCCGATGGGCAAGTGACTGTTTGCAGCTATTCTTCGCTGTCATTCTCTTAATCCTTATTATTTTGGTTTTGGACTGTTCACACTCTGATAAATGATGGCTTTGTTTATCACCAAAGGTTCTTCGTGTCGTCAATTCATGAGCGTTAAAACGTACGCTCGCTCATCATTCGCTCCAGAATCGAAAGACACAGTAGGAACCGTTTGATTGCTCTCACCTTGCTCAGGAACCAGCTCCAAATCCAGCTCTTCAATTTGCTGTACTAACACTGGAATTTCAGCATTGTCTGGGAAAAACGCTCGCAACTTTGCAAGCCATTCCAAAGCTTGGGCTTTATTGCGCTCTTGTAACGCAGTGCGAGTTAATTCGAGAAGCTTATCTTGCACAAGCTTTACGCCGTCTAATGCTTCTGCGTGTTGACTATCAATATCCAACACTTCGCGATACTTTGCCAGTGCATTTTCACCTTCAGGTGCGACCAATCTTTGCTCAGCATAGGCTGAACGCGCCGCGTCAAGCTTACTCTGAATCTTTAACTGAACCAAGGGATCGGCCAACATTTTCTCTCTTGCCAATCGCTTTTCACGTGCCGCTTGTTCCTTCGCAGCTTGTTGCCGCGCTGCGATGACTTTCTTTTCTATGATCGAATATTGCTCTCTTAAATCGGCTAACGCGGGTAGCTCAGGATCAATGGATGCAACCGTCTCTATATTTGATTTAGCCACATTCAATTGCTGGTTTAGTAGCGCACTTTGCGCATTTGAAACACTGCCATCAATAATCTTCTGAATACCTTTGCGTGCCGACTCATTTTGAGCGTCTATCGCTAACACTTTTTGATAACCAAGCAGAGCGTTGTCGTCTTTGGGCTTAACCCAGTCACCACGCTCAAAAGCCGCATTGGCGGCGGTCAATAGGGTGTTGATTTGCAGTCGCAGTTGTTGCTGCTCAGAAGCCACGTCTTGCTGCTGAAGGTATTGATTCCACCGTGCTTGCAACTCGGCTAAATAAGAGTGATTCGGCGCAACCGATGCAATGGCGTTTTGAAACTGATTAAACCGCTCCGGTTGATCCTCATTAATTGCCTGCAACGCCAGTTCATAAGTCCGAACCAGTGCCTCCTCGCGTCCAGCCAAGGCTTTGGCATGCTGACTGTCTAACGCTAATACGCGGCTATAGCTTTGCAATAATAATGCGGCTTGCTCTGGGGTAAGTTGCGGCAAAGGCACCAAAGAATCGGCTTCTGCGATTAAGCGCGCGATTTGTGCTTTGCGAGCCACCAGTTCTTCTGAGGCACTGTCTTGAGAAACCTCGGCTCCTTCGCCCATAGAGTGAGCTTGCACGTTTTTTTGTGGGTCTTTTTGCGATGCTTGTTGTGACGTTCCTGGCGATGTAGAGGCCGTATCCGGTATAGCACCTCCAGCCTTGTCAGACTGCTGGGCATACCAATGTTCTAACTTGGGCAACCAAAGATCTTGAGACACATAGGCGCCTCCTCCCAATCCGATGAGTAAGATCAGCGCTACCCAGGGTTTGCGACTTTTCTCCTCTGCTTGGTCATCAAAGGTTCGACGCTCGGCTTGCAGTGGAGTGTCATCAAAAATATTGTCGTAACTGTCTTCTCGTTGTGCTCGAATGCTGGAGCCGTCGACTTGAGTCGTTGTATTGTTTTGCGCCGTTTGAGATAAACTGATATCACCGGCTAAAAACCGAGCGACTTCCTCGGCGAGTTGCTCGGCGTCGGCAAATCGATCTTCGGCCTTTTTCGCCAGCATTTTATTCAATAACCATTGATAGTGCTGCTGACGGGCACTTAATTGCGGAATGGGCTTAGTCACATGCTGCAGGCACACTGCCACCGAGTCTTCCCCATCATACGGGACTTGTTGGGTGAGCATTTCATAAAAAATAATACCCAAACTGTATATATCAGCACGCCCATCGAGGGTTCTACCGCGGCACTGCTCCGGGCTCATATACTGCGGTGTGCCGATGAGTTTGCCCTGTTGAGTCATTTGAGTTGACGAGTTGGAGGCTTTGGCAATCCCGAAATCAGTGAGTACCGCTTCGTTATGGTCGTTAAACAGGATATTTTCTGACTTCACATCTCTATGAATGTATCCCTGCTTATGAGCATAGTGCAGTGCTCGAGCAACTTGCTCAATCACCGTTAACGCATCTTTGGCTTTCATACCCGAGGTAATTCGTTGCCGGAGATCCGTTTCTGGCAAATACTCCATGGCTAGATAGTAGAACCCATCGTGCTCGCCAACATCGTAAACAGTCACTATGCCTGGATGGCGTAATTTCGCGACAATTTTGGCTTCTCGAATGAAGCGCTCGCCAAAACTCGGGTCGGCCGCAAGCGCTGGTGACATTACCTTCAATGCAACTTCTCTATCAAAGCCACTTTGAATTGCAAGATATACCGTCGCTTGGCCTCCAACACCCAGCGTCTTGATAATCTTGTACCCCGGAATATTAATACCGCTCACTCAGATGTCCCCAGAAATCAATCCTACCCAGTTCTTGTTTGCGTCTAATCGTCCACCCAAAACGTTAGAAGCACATAATAATTCGTATTGATAATAATAGATCCTAGATGAGATATATAGCAACTAATTGAATTGTCTATAAATTATGGGACGAACGTCATACTGTTTAAGACTTTGCAAAGGGTTCGTCAAAGGCCTCCGATCTAAGGCCTTTTGAGATGTTTATTGCTTATTTTGTTGCTCTTTGGGTCGCTTGAACAGCACCTCAGTGTCTTTAACGAAGTCATTGGTACTTTTTGAGTCAACAAATTGAACACTATAGGGCAACAGTGAGCTGTCATAACGAGGGTAACTTCGAAACCCTTGATCATCAAACATCGGTGGAAGTAAATAAATCATCACCAACGACCAAGTTAGACCATTAACCCAGAGGATACGTGATAGCGGCCTTTGAGGCAGTGCGAGATAAAAATTACACCACAACATACTCGAGAATATAATGCCATTGATGAAATAACCGATTTCAATATACCAAAGACCCAACTGCCAATTGTAGGTAAGCAGCCGTAATAACCAGGGGAGCCATTGATAGGCCATTGCAGCAACCAAAGATACAGCCAAATGACTCAAAAACCGACTGTCATGGCGAAGAATTCGACCATTCAGAGACCACAACGACGACCAACCAAATATCACCACCAATTGGTACATTAACTGATTCATTAGTCGCGATGGTGAGAGTTCTCGATACTCTTGAGCTTGAGTCAATTGCCACTCTAAAAAAATAAATGTAACCAATAATCCAAAGACCACAAGAGGATGACTCAGATAGTGAAAAACATCTTCAATTGAATGCAACGACCAAGCCTCTTCAACTGGGTGTTGTTCATCATAAATGGTCAAATAGCTGCGACCTAGAAGCAAAGTATCGCCCGATTTAACTTCGCATCCAGAGGGAATGAGCTTGCGCTTGCTATTACGAATGCCATTCACACTGTTGAGATCTTCAGCGACCCAAGTTCCAGCGTCTGTTTGGCGTAAAATCAAGTGATGCGGAGACACATGAGGTTCATTCAGTATGACGTCATTATCAAGCGCACGTCCGATCCGTATTTCTTGCCGCTCATCGAACTTAAATCGTTGAATGACTTTTTTAGAACGATTAATTTCTTCGATTACTAGACTCATTGTACTTGCTCCAGAAATCGAGTTAAAAACTGTTGCGCATTAACTTGATTCACTCCAGACAAGGTGTAATGACTCACTAAGCTTTTCAGTTGATGACTAGTGCTCGCCGATAAAAACAATACGTCATACAACTCAGGGTATTGTCGATACTGCCTGACACAATAAACTGCTTTACTTATCTTGGTATTCTTAGTACCAACAAAATCGCTATGACATTGATACTCAGTCACATGATCTTCAGACGCGACGTTACCAGCACTGACGCTTGCAAACGCATCATTAAGCATGCGATAAAACTGCCAGTTAGTCAGCTTTTCAGACGAATAAAAATAAAACTCCATTTCAAAAATTCCGGTAGAAAAATCGGGAGCCATATAAATGTACTCAGAATTTCGGCAACGCCGATACACTTGCTGAAATAAATCTTTACCGCGCGTATCAGACTCACCCCAGCAGGTTATAAAGTCATTCACCTCGCCGATAACCTCAGCATCACCGAGAGCAATAGTTTGCCATTGGGTATCTAAAATTGCGGACATTAATCGTTGTTGATTGCTGATTAACTGAGTAGCTGCCTGTGTTTCGAAATCAACTGTATGATTTTGATCATGTTGCTCAATCAATGTTTGTAATTTTTGCAAAGGAACCAGAAAGCTGATTTGATTGCCCGATGTAGCCACATTAATTCCAACCAATTGCCCCGCCGTATTCAAGACAGGGCCACCGCTCATTCCGGGATTGATCGAGCCAGAAAATAAGATGCGGTCATACATTGAGTGAGCGGTCGTGCCATTGTAAGTACCAGGCACAACGGTCATTCCTAAGTCACGAGGATTGCCTAACGAAAAAATCGAGTCACCTTGCTCCGGAATTGACGTCGCAAATTCGATCACCGGCAAAGACGCTTGCTTTGACACTTTGAGTAAGGCTAAATCATTAATAACATCAATGCTTAAAACTTCGGCTTTCAAAGTGTTTTGAGCATCGGTTAAAACTTCCAGAGAGTATTTTTCTGAGGCTAGAATATACTTTGAAACCACATGATAGTTAGTCGCTAATATTCCGTTGGGTTGCACCGCAAAAGCTGAACCTATGGATGCTTTACTGCCCGATGCATTATCGATGGTTCTCACTTGATACAAGCGATTCTTAAAATCTTGAAACAACTGCTTTGCGTTGCGTTCTTGATTTTCATCGACGGTTTGAGTGGACGCATCGAGGCCAGAGCAGCTGAAAACGACCAACAAAGAAATAATAAACAGTCGCATCAAGTTCGATTGAAAGCTCAAAAAACACTCCTATTATCAAGCACTATTAGGTATGAATAGTTATTCGAGGTGTTGACCCGCAGCCCACCCCGATGCCCAAGCCCATTGAAAGTTAAATCCACCTAAATGTCCAGTTACATCAACCGTTTCACCAATAAAATACAAGCCCGGAATATCTTGCACCATCATCGACTTTGAGGATAAGTGATCCGTATTGACTCCTCCTAAAGTCACTTCAGCCGTTTTGTACCCTTCAGTAGAGTTAGGCATGATACTTAGGTGATTTATTTTAGTCGCAATTTCTTGAATTTTTTTATTCGACAATTGATGCAGTGGTAAGTCTTCAAACCAATGCCGACAAAAGGCCTCTGCCATTCTTTTGGTGACTAGACGCGCTAGCCAAGTTCGTAGATAAATATTAGGGCTGGATTCTCGCGCAGTGATAAGTTCAGCGGCAATATCTGTATTCGGAAGTAAATCGAGCGTAACCTTCTCTCCACTGCGCCAATAAGAGGAGATTTGTAAAATTGCCGGACCACTGAGTCCCTTGTGGGTAAATAACATACCTTCTCGAAAACTTTGATGCCCTGCCGTAGCAACAACATCAAGGCTACTCCCTGACAATTCAGAAAAACAACTTTGCCATTGTTTATCCATCACGAATGGCACCAACGCGGCTCGTGTTTTGACCATACTTAATCCGAGTTGCTCTGCAATTTTATAACCAAAACCATGAGGCCCCATCGATGGAATACTTAACCCACCAGTCGCCACAACCAATGATTGACCACGAAATGACTGGGATCCACAGTTTACCTGAAATCCGGACGCGAGTGGTTCGATAGCGGTAACCTCAGCTCGCGTGCGAATATCCACCGAGACGGCTTGACACTCGGAGAGCAAAAGATCAACGATGTCTTTCGAGCTATTATCGCAGAACAACTGGCCCAGCGTTTTTTCATGATAAGGAATGCCATGCTTTTCTACCATGGCGATAAAGTCCCACTGGGTAAATTGACTTAATGCAGATTTACAGAAATGCGGGTTTTGAGAAAGAAAATTGTCTGGCTCTGTGTACATATTGGTGAAGTTGCAGCGTCCACCACCGGACATCAATATTTTTCGTCCAACTTTACGGGCATGTTCTAGTACTAACACTGATTTACCACGAGAACCTGCACTTATTGCGCACATTAACCCAGCAGCACCAGCGCCAATAATAACAACATCAAATGACTTCATTGGGGTAGTTTAACTCTTTCTCATTTTTACTATTTTATCGCGGCATCATATGCCCTAACAAAGCATGGTTTTACTATGTCAGTGGCGTATAATAGCATGAGAATTCAAATTAAATGCACGTAAGGAGTAAAGATGTCTCGATTTTTACATGCGATGATTCGAACCACGGATCCGCAAGCTTCTATCCGCTTTTATACCGACGGTTTAGGACTCAAATTAATCAAGCAAAATGACTATCCAGACGCTAAGTTTAGTTTGTACTTTTTGGGCGAAGATGAGCATGGACCTATGGTTGAACTCACACACAACCATGATGACCGAGAATACAGTCACGGTGATCAATTCGGTCATTTAGCTTATCAAGTCGATGACATCTATGTTATGTGTCAGCACTTACAAGATATGGGAGTGACTATTTTACGACCACCTCGCGATGGACGAATGGCCTTTATCAAAGATCCGAATGGCATCTCAATTGAATTGCTACAGAAAGGTGATGCGCTAGAGCGCAAAGAACCTTGGGCGAGCATGGAAAGCCAAGGCAGCTGGTAAGGGTTTAATCATTTAACGACTCAGTATTGTTTGAGTCGTTAAATGATGCAACAAACTAGCGTTTTACTTGCGAATAACTACAGAATCTATTTTTACCCAATTTTTTCGCTTGGTACATTGCCGTGTCTGAGTGGCGAGACAAAGTCGCATAGTCGGTACCGTCGTGAGGGTAAATGGCAATACCGATACTAAAGGTTACCCGATGACTGACGCGTTGAATTTCAATGGGCGTTTTTAAGCAATGAATAATTTGTCGGGCGACTTGCTCAGCATCTTCATCACACTCTAAATCAGGAATCCAAACAGCAAACTCATCTCCACCAAGTCGACAAATGGTATTATTCCCTCGAATCGCCTCGCTCATTCGACGCGACAATTCATACAGCAATAAATCTCCGGCCGAATGACCAAAGTTATCGTTGATCGCTTTAAAGTTATCTAGGTCAAGAAACAACATGCCATGTTTATCGCTGAAGTTTGAAGCTAAAATACTGCGATTAACAATGCGCTGAAATCGAGTTCGATTTGGTAAGCCAGTCAAAGCGTCATAATTCGCCAAACGCTCCAAACGTTGCATCGCTTTAGTCTGCTCCGTTACATCACGAACGGCAAATATAAGTGCCGGCTTATCCCGATAATGAGTCTGATGAATTTGAATATCAACAATGGTCTCTTTACCCGACTGCAATAATTGCAGTGAGGTAATTTGAGTTTCTCCGCTTTTAATAGCTTCAGCAATTTTCTCACGATGCTCTTCACCAAACAGCTCGATTAACGACACTTTCTCTAACACTTCTGGCGTAACGTTAAACAGTTTTGTCGAAGCAAAGTTCCAGTCTAAAATTCTAGAATCTCGACTGACCAAGATGGCATCAAAAGTAGCATCGGTCAGCTCTCGCCAACGAACTTCAGACTCCTGTAACTCCCGCTCTATCCGTTTACGTTCTTCAATTTCAGCCTCTAAAAGCCGAATATTTTCTGACAGCTGCTTTTGCGTAGACTCTAAGTTTCGAGCATAAGTCAGTAAACGCTGATGCAACGACGAGTGCCATGGTTTTTCATCGGTAGAATGCTGCTCAAAAGAAGTATTACTACCAAGGTAAGAGTTAAAGGCGAGTTGTTGATCGGCTAACTCAAGTTCTGAATGACCATCGATGTAATCATTTATTTTCTGCTCAATGCATTGCGGTTGAGCCATGATAAACAAGCAGCTTTCATCCCCCAATGAACGACAGGTAATTTCTCGAGCTTCTAAAGGAATGCCAAAGCTTTCTTGGCACCAACCACTGGAGTATCCCGCATTCATGATGCAAACAGGGTGCTCTACTTGAGAGTCAGTCTCTAACCAAGCATCGCACTCAAATGAAAATGGGTGTTTGTATACAAGAAAAAAATCTTCGTCAGGTGATGGCTGTGATTCAGGCAAAATATCAACAAACGCCCAACCCGTATGAGAAAAGTGTATTGGTCCGGCTGAAAGTCGAGCAATGGGATCGGTGAGTCCCATTGTTTCATGAAAATTACGGGCGTCAGACTGACCAACAGCATGTGCCAGTTCATACAGCAAGCTAGCAGAAAAGCGATCGGCTTCTAAGTGCTTATCTGAACCAAAGATTTTGCGCACCAACTGGAAAAATTCAACCGAAAATGCTGCGCCGCGCACAAGCACATAGCGAGAGCCATGAATTTCGATGGTGCCTTCTTCTGGCGCCTGTCGCTGCTGTTCAAAAAACTGATGTACTTTTTTCTCAGCTTCTTCAAACAAGGGTTCAAATTGCGTGGGAACACTGACCGTTTTTAACATCCATTTACCTTCATTCTCTGTACTCATACGCTGCTCGAGCGCGTGACTACAGCATAGGTATCATTTCTTAGCTTTTCTCTCAACTGTCAATTATAGCCAAAACCTGAGATTTTTTACTTAAATGTTTAATCAAAGTGTCATGAAGTCTCACTAGTATACTCGCCAGACCTTTAAATAATGACAGTTAATGATATGAAACAACAACCGACCATTGCTACCTTCTCACTCTGCCTACTATTGACAGCTTGCCAGTTTGAGCCCGGACAAGATGAGCTTGACCAATTACTACCGAGGGTCCATGAAGCCCAAAGAACGGAAGTTAGCAATCAGAAACTGCTGAATCAAGAAGCGACGGTTCCGGCGATGTGTTACACAAAAACTGAACAAACGCATAATCCCTGCTATGTTTGCCACCAGTCTTATCCAGATGCACAGAACACTCGATATAATCAACTGAGCGATTTCGGTTTACAAGGCGGCTATATTTTCTCAGACATAGGGACTGAAAATCATTGGCAAAACTTATTCACCGACCGACGTCAGTGGAACCAACAGATTTCGGATCAACAAATTTTAGACTACATTAATCAAGACAATTATTCCGATCTATCAGCGCGATTAAAAGCCGAGAAATGGCAAGGATTTGTTCCTGACTTGTCCAATTATCATCTTGCAGCGAAGGCTTTTGATACGAAAGGTCTAGCACTCGACAACAGTTACTGGGTGGCGTTTAATTACAAGCCTCTTCCCAGTACCTTTTGGCCCACCAACGGTGCAACTGATGACGTGCTTATTCGTCTCCCACAACATTTTAGGGAAGATAAGGGTCAATTTAGTGAGTCGATTTACTTTTTAAATCTTGCGTTACTCGAACTGAGTATTAAGTCTCTCGACTCAATAGACGTATTTCCAACCAACGAAACGCTGATTAATCGAGATATTAATAATAATGGACAACTCGAAGAGCGAGTCACCACTTTAATGCCGCAAGGTACTTATTTCGGAGATGCTCATAGCGTTAAAGTGTTGTATCAACAATACCCGAAAGGTACTGAGTTTATGCACAGTGTGCGTTACGTTGGCGTTGACGAAAATCAGCAGATTGTTGTTCCGAAACGACTGAAAGAATTGCGCTACATGAAAAAGTTTCGAGAGCTTAGTAAGGCCGACATTGACAATCGATATCGACGAGAACGTAAAGAAAAAATCGAAGAAGAGCTACCCACATTTGTCAACCATAAAGATGAAGGATTTGAAAATGGGTACGGATGGAAAATTAGCGGCTTTATAGAAGACTATGATGGCCGTTTAAGACCACAATCGTATGAAGAAAAAATGTTCTGCATGGGTTGTCATAGTGCAATAGGAACAACCATTGATCATACATTTGCATTCGGTAGAAAAGTACCTGGCCCTAAAGGATTTGGTTACATCAACTTGAAAGGAATGAAAGATGCGCCTTCCATTGCCGAGCCTGGTGGAGAAATCTTAAACTACTTTAAGCGAGTGAGCGGCGGTAATGAGTTCCGAAGTAATGAAGAAATGCTAAGTCGCTGGTTTACCGATGAGGGAGAACTCGATGTTAATGCAATAATGAATGCCGATGTCTACGAGTTAATCACTCCAACACCACAGCGAGCATTGGAATTAAATAAGGCTTATACTCACATAGTTAGGCATCAAAATTATATTTTTGGGCGCGACACTAACATTGCGCCTCTGAAAAACGTTCATACTAAAGTCGATGAAACTCAGCCTCCTCTATCCATCGAATCTCGAGTCATGGCTTGGGACCTGCGATTAAATTGGCAATAAAGGTTTTCAAGGTGTTGCTTAAGTCATTTAAGAAAATTTTAAAAGTAGTTTGAGAGTAATTTAAAAATCACTTCAAAAGCTTCAGATGACTTAATACGTTTTAAGATTACTTAAGCAACACCCGATTCAATACTGAGTAAACATTCTGTTTACTCCTTTCCAGCCGTTCGTTCGTTCAAGTTATTCAACTTATAAGCTGGAGGTTGGTTGAACACCCTATCAAAAATACGGATTGAACTTTCGTTCTAAATACGCACCTACAGAGAGATTCCACCTGAGTATTTTTCGTTCGTCACAAATCCGAAATATCTCAGCCATAAAAGCTTCGTCTAGTCGTTATAATTTGTTCATCTTAAGTCGTTAAGGTGTCGATCGTCACATTAACTCAAACAAAGATGGACAGCACAATGAAATCAACAAAAATATTTATTCGTTCAACCTTATCAGTGGCGATTGCCTCTACTTTATTTTTAGCGGGTTGTGCCGATGATGGCGATATGGGTCCTATGGGCGCACAAGGACCAACGGGACCAGCAGGAAACGATGGCCAAGATTTAACCGCACCACCAAGACTTAGCCGTTTTGCAACCGTGCCTTTCGGAGCAGAAGTAACTGGCTTATACAAAACTGACAATGGCGAGCTATTTTTTAATGTTCAACATCCAGCCGATGATCTTCCTGCACCAGAAAATAATGCAGCGGTTGGCGTTGTAGCTGGGTTCGATTTAGATCAACTAGACCCGCGCTTCACTCCAGTTTCAGTTCCAGCGAGCGCGAGCGCTGAGGGTCAAACCACGCAAGTTGCTGTTGGTACCTTCCAAGCACTAGGACGTGCAGATGACACCTTAGCGGGAGCCATTCCTTTCGGTTTAGGTGGCATCATCAATGCAGCAAACGATGCTGAATTAAAGCAATCGCAAGATCCAGATTTCAATGCATTCATCCCGACTAGCGCAGATGGCAAAAGTGGCTTCTTATTCACCGCATGGGAAGATCGACCTGGGGCGATGACACGCTTAACCGTCGATAAAAATGACGACGGCACGTGGAATGTTACCGACGGCATTAACGTTAACTTCGCAGCCGTGCTAGGCACCATGATTAACTGTTTCGGTAGTGTATCTCCTTGGGGTACGCCACTCACTTCAGAAGAAAACTACGAAGCTGAGAATACGGATCAATGGAATAACCCAGCGTACGCTTCAGGGTATCCTAACTACGCCGATGTTAGCTTGGTAAAAGATTATTTGGGAGGAACATTCCCTAACCCTTACAACTACGGTTACATCGTAGAGATCACCGACCCAACAGAAGCCGCCCCGGTACCAGTAAAACACTTTACTCTCGGCCGTTCCGCTCATGAAAATGCGGTTGTAATGCCCGACCGTAAAACCGTTTACTTGACCGATGATGGTACTGATAAAGCCTTCTATAAGTTCGTCGCGACCAACGCTAATGACTTGTCGGCAGGAACGTTATACGCGGCTAAGTTAACCCAAGATGCAACGTCAGACTTAACTAAAGCGGGCTTTGACATCGAGTGGATTGAGTTGGGAAGCTCTAACAATACTGAAATCGCTGGTTGGATTGCTGACTATGACGGTATTGATGAAACTGATTACGTTGAAGGTTCTACCAGCTACATCACTGATGCAGAAATCGCTGATTGGGCAACCAATGGCACTGGCGACGACCGCTACGCTTTCTTAGAAACGTTAAAAGCCGCGGAGGCAAAAGGTGCGACCACTGAGTTTCGTAAAATGGAAGGCATCATGATCAATTACAATGGTGCTGCGAATAAAACCATTCCTTACATGTATGTGGCGATGTCAGAAGTCGCTCGTGGCATGTCTGACACGACTGGTGATATTCAACTCGAAGAGAATCGTTGTGGCGTCGTTTACCGATTTGGTTTAGAAGCCGACTACAATGTTACCCGTATGGATCCCGCCGTGGTTGGTGGTCCTTACGATGCGGATGCGGCAGGCAGCCGTTGTAACGTAGAAAACATCTCTAACCCTGACAATTTATTAGTATTGAATGATGGTCGAGTGGTGATTGGTGAAGATACTGGCAACCATGAAAACAACATGATTTGGATTTATAACCCAAAAGGTGAATAAACATCTTGTCTGTTGATTAAGTTAGAAAAAAGGCCAACACTCGTTGGCCTTTTTTATCCCTTAAATTAATCCTTTTACCAGTCAACTAAACTTTAAACTGCTTGACGATTTTTTGTAATTCGCTAGAAAGTTGATTCAGTAGATGAGAGTCTTGGTCCATTGCACCAGAGTGATTAACCATAAGTTCGGTCAAACGATGAATCGCGGTTAAGTTTTTCTCAATTGTGTTGGCAATGGTTTCTTGTTCTTGAGTAGCACTAGAAATATCTTTACTGACTTGCTTCACTTGCCCTACCGCCGAATCGATTTGCTCAATCGCCAACAAGACCTGTTCAACTTGTTGTACGCCTTGGTCACTCATTTGATCGCTGTGCTCCATCGATTGCTTAACCATGGCGGCACCCGACTGTAACTTTTCGATGGTTTTTTGAATATGATCGGTAGACTCTTGTGTACGCGTTGCTAACACCCTGACTTCGTCAGCAACCACCGCAAAGCCTCGCCCTTGCTCTCCCGCTCTTGCCGCCTCAATGGCTGCATTTAATGCCAATAAATTCGTTTGCTCAGCAATATTTTTGATCACGTCTAAAACCGCGCCGATTTCTCCGACGTCATCATTTAAAGCAACGACGGCTTCAGTGGCTTTCGATATCGCTTGTGATACTTCGCTAATGACTCGCTGAGTATTTCTGGAATTATCTGCGACCGTTTCAACGGAATTCGCAACTTCACCAACCACTGCATCGGCGTTTTGCGCTTGCTGTTTAATTGCTTCACTGACACCCATCATCTGAGAAACTGAGTCGGCGACTTTGTCCATTTGTCCGCGCTCTTGAACCACCTCTTGGTTGAGTTTTGATGCGGTATCTGACACTCGATCTGCTGTGCTACTGACTTGTTCTGAATTAGTGGTGGCCTGTGAAATCAACCCCTGAATTTTATCAATAAAACGATTAAACTCAGTGGCGACGGCTCCGACTTCATCATTCGACACAATACTGAGTCGTCGAGTTAAATCACCATCGCCATGAGCTATGTCTGACATAGCATTCGCGATTTGTTTTACCGGCCGAACGATTCTTAAACTGATCACCCAAGTGATCAAAGACAGAACAACAATAATCAACACGATAATAAGTGTTGAGTAAAACACCGCTTGTTCGATGGGTTCACTGATCACTGTCTCAGGAACCAGCAGACCCAACGTCCAATTAATATAGGGTACCTTAGCTTGTACAGGTACATAAAATACTTGGTAATCGACACCCTCTAATTCTACTGGAACGCCTTTGCCACTGACCGAGCTGGCAATCTGACTACTCAACGCAGCAAATCCTTGGCTGTTTTGAAACTTGCCATCAAGCTCTGCCAAGGGTTGATTTAGCTCTAAATCGTCTTGCTTTCTTGCAAAATAAACCAGCTCTTGCTGCTCATTGATAAGAAACGCAGAACCTTGATTTTCATATTGAACTTGAGAAATCAAATCTCCGACGGTGGTAATTAAAATATCGACACCGGCAACCCCTATTAATTGCCGATTGGGTCCATATACCGTCATTTGCAATACTGACGAAACGGTTTTATCCGTCGCGTCGACTTGCGGTGAAGTGAGGTACAGCCGATCTTGCTTCAATGCTTCATGCCACCACGGACGCTTATTGGTAAAATAGCCTTTACTCACATCTCCAGCATTGGCGCCTTCGGTATCAACACCCACTCGCCCTTGCTCATAAAAGTACTCAAAAGTATTGGCCGACCCAATGAAGATCGATTTTATCGTCTCATCACTGGCAACAATCTTGTTAAATGATTGGTGAATGCCTTGATATTTCTCGTCGCCATCGAGATTGGCGCCGCGTTGTCGGTGATTGGCAAACCAAGTGGTGACTCTTGGATCTTGAAAGAAGGTGAGCGGAACTCGTGCTCTCTCAGTAAAGAAGCTGGTGACCTCTTGTGCTTTTAACTCAAGCAGTGAAGCGGCTTGTGATGAAACCTTATCTTCGGCTAACTCGGCTATCTTAACGCTAACAAAATACCCTGCGATACCTAACAGCAGAGCAAGTGCTCCTGAAATCGAGAAAATAAGTTTTCGTTGGAGAGAACTAGAGACCTGCATACTACCCTCATTGTTTATTTTTTTATAAGTCTAGTAAAGTTATCGGTCATCCTCCATGCAGCTTTAGTGTATTGATGGAATTTTTCAGTGGGTGCATGCGTCGGTTGTTGGAGATGCCCGGTTTGCGATGGACTGTTTTGCGATGGACTGTTTTGCGATGGACTGTTTTGCGATAGGTACGTTTACTATGACTCCATGACTCCATGACTCCGTCGACTAAGGGTCCGAGATAGAAATAATTCCACGTGCCAACCAGTCTGCCAATTCAGTCTCTGACTTACCTAACTTCATCAGTATTTGTTTGGTCGACTCTCCTAATACGGGCGGAGCAGCCTTGTACTCAACCGGCGTTACAGAAAATCTTATTGGGTTTGCGACGGTAGGTACTTGACGGCCATAGTTATCGACAATCGTTCGTCGCATTTCTCGCGCACAGACCTGTGGATCTGAAAATACTTGAGATAGATTATTGATGGGTGCACAAGGCACTTGCTCATCGCGAAACAAGTTTAACCAATCGTCGCTGGTTTTCTTGAGCATCTGTAGAGTAATTAAAGCGACCAATTCATCACGGTTTTCAACTCGCCCTCGGTTCGATTGAAATCGCTCATTCTCAGCCCAATTAGGTTGTTCTAAAACTCGACAGAAGCGTGCAAACTGTGCATCGTTACCAACCGCCACCATAATGTAACCATCAGCAGTTTTAAACGACTGATACGGAACAATATTAGGATGAGCCGTTCCCTGCCTCGATGGACTGGTTCCCGTCAAAAAGTAATTCAAATTTTGATTTGCTAACCACGCGACTTGAGTATCCAGTAATGCCAGATCAATGTGTTGCCCGACACCATAAAGCCGTTGATAGTGCAATGCAGCCAATATTGCACTGCTCGCGTACATTCCAGTCATTAAATCAGCAACTGCCACCCCGACTTTTTGTGGTCCGGAATCTGTTTCACCTTCTGGCGCTCCGGTAATGCTCATTAAACCGCCCATGGCTTGAATAATGGCATCGTACCCGGGTTGTTGCGCATAGGGACCGGTTTGTCCGAATCCGGTAATCGAACAATAAACCAGTTTAGGGTAGCGTGATTTTAGCGACGAGTAATCTAAGCCATACTTTTTCAGTCCATTCACTTTGAAGTTTTCGACCAGAACATCACTCTCAGCGAGCAGTTGGTGAATGATGGCTTGCCCTTCGGTGGTCGATATATCCAGAGCTAAAGATTGTTTACCTCGGTTGGCGCAAACAAAGTACCCTGACTCAATGGATTTTTTTGACGCCATCGGCAAATTCGGAGGGCCCCAATGACGAGTATCATCACCCGCTCGCGGATGCTCTATTTTAATTACTTCAGCGCCCAAATCGGCTAAGAGTTGCGTGGCCCAAGGACCGGCAAGAATTCGTGATAAATCTAAGACTTTAACGTCTGACAGTAACTTCGACATAATACTTTGATGCTCAATCAACAATGACTCATTAAAGCATGGGCTGGCAGGAATATCGATACTTTAGACACGCCGAGTTTTCCGACTCGACAATAAAAAAGGCCAGCATTTCGCTGGCCTTTTTGGATGCTTTTCAGCAAGTACTAGCGACGACGTTGACGTAACGCCACTAGACCAAGTAGTGCAATAACGATAGGAGGCAATGAGCCGCCGCCACCGCTACTACCACCACCGTTACCACCAGTTTGCGGCGCAGTGACTGTAATGGTTTTCGTTGAAGTATCGACACTGCCAACACTGTCTGTCACTTCAAGTACAACCGTGTAGGTACCTGCTGCGGCATAGGTATGCGTTGGAGACGTTGCGGTTGATGAATTGCCATCACCGAAATCCCAAGAGTAACTAAGCGCTCCACGTCCACTGGTTGAAGTATTGTTAAAGTTTACCGTTAAATCAGTAATCGTTTGAGAGAAGGCTGCTAACGGTAGAATTAACAACTCAGCAACGGTTACATCTTCGCTATATTCAGCCACGGTAGTATCTGCATCAGTTACCGTTAGAGTAACTGTGTACGTTCCTTCTGCAGCGTAAACATGTGTCGGAGAAGCTGCGGTCGATGTGTTGCCATCACCAAAGTCCCACGAATACGTGTAAGGCGCAGTACCACCGAACGAAGTGTTGGTGAAGGTTACAGAAAGCTCGTCTTTAGCAACATTAAACCCACCAGAAAGTGCTAGACCATTGGCTTTCAACAATACAGACGCAGTCGTGTTGTCGTTCGCCTGTGTCAAAATTTGCATTTCGAACCCATGCACAGGTAACACAAGCCCAGCGGCAGGCATACCTGGTTGTGAGTAATCATCAGTATCACGGAAAACATCGAACCCGCCCAATTGGAAGGCAGCATCACGGATCTGACTCGACGTTTGTCCACCCACCAAGGTTTGGTTAGCATCAACAACGCCAATAAAGCCATAACCAGGGTGATCACCAACACGATTGTCAGAGTAGTTATCGTTGCGATACCACAATACAACACCATCGGTATAAGAGCGAGAATCCAAGCCAGCATCAACGCCGTTGTGACTTCTTAACTGAACATAGTAGTAAGTCGGTGCAGCAAAGTCTTGCAATGCGCCAATACGAGTGAAACCACTTAGGGTAGCAACAGCCGTTTCAGCACCGTCGGTATAGCTTGTAGAACCATCAACCGTTAAAGCAATCTCATCTGCAGCAAATCCATAGCTACCGGTATTGGCATCGGTGATGTACTCAAAAGTGACAGTGACGTTTTGTCCCGCATAGGCTGAGAGATCAAAACTTAGGTCCACCCAACTCTCTAGGCCTTCCGCACCAACAATTTCAGAACTAGCACCTGAAATGTAATTAACAACGCCGTCGTATTCAGGGTATTGCCCAGTATACGGATTTGTTGGAGAAGTGTGGTTTCCAGCGACGGGAGTTCCATTGATTTTAACCCACGCATAATCCCAATCTTCTTCAATATTCCAATGCGCTTTCATTTCTAACGCAATGTTCGTGCCTGAAGGAACAGACAAATCAAATGACATTGAATTTGACAGGTTATCTCCTTGACCAGAATAGTATTGGAAATTGCCCGCATACGGCTCTGCTTGAGCAACTGGCATAGCAACTCGAATTTGGTTAGCCGTCGCACCATTATGATTAACCGCTTCGACAAGATTCTGAGTAACTCCAGTACTGTTTAAATCAGCAAAATTGATTTCTGTTTGCGTGATCCAATTTCCACCAAACTTATCTTGAAAATAATCACGAGCATAAGGGCTGAAACCAGTTGGGACGGTTCCAGAAGGAGAACCCGTCCAACTACCCGAGGCCATGACCGACCAATTTCCAACGGGAGAGCCGGCGCTGTTATTGCCGATGTCATATTCATCCGCAAGGCCTAAGTCGTGGCCAAACTCATGAACAACCACACCTGTAGCAGCAGTCAATGGCTGAACGGTATAACCATACAGGCGAATACACGTCGAATTTTGCGAACAAGTACCATAATCAATTGGGAAACCCATGGTATTGAAATTGCCGGTGTAGTTAACGAAAAAGCGATGAGCCCATATAGCATCGTCACCTAAAACGCCGCCACCGGCTTCTTCACCAATACTTGAGTGGTAAACCATAACGTGATCGATAAAGCCGTCTGGCTCATCTAAATTACCATCTTGGTCACGATCGTAAGGATCTTCTAAATCGAATTCAGACAGATCGATATTGTTCGCGGTTACAGCTTTCTGAACCGCTTCTTTGATCAAGTCTTGCGGACGAATGTCATTGTCATTGCGATTAGGATCATTCGCGCCGTAATAGCTCGCATTATTGTCTGCAGTTACCCAACCAAAGGTTTCTCCGGTGAAAGAGAAAGAACCACCCGACTCTGCCTGATAGTACTGATAACCAGACATTAAGTTTTGTCCGCTCGGGCCAGTATATCCAGTCGTAGAGAACTGAAGATCTTGATAATGCGAAACCGGATAGCTTGAGTAATACATATCTGTATCACTTGGCGTTAAACGATTGTCATCGTAGGGTAAATCAGGAAAATCTATCAAAACCGACAAAACCTTTACGGTTGAGGCCATCGATGCCTTTGACGATTTGTTATATTTTGCGTGATTCTTAAGTGCTTTTTCTTCCATCACGCGCACGACCATAGGCTTGGTGTGACCGCTCGCGGTGTTGCGCAAATAGTTGTTGAGAGCTTGCTCAATGACTGCTTGCGACGCATGCTCTTCGATGGCTCCATTTTTCTTTAACCAATAAACGATGCGTTCTTTGTTTATCACGCCCGGATCACGCAATGAAATGACTTCATCTTGTGGTGCAGCGGCAACAAATCCTGTTGCGGCCACGGCTCCGGCCAATAGTAGACTGTGTATAGGAGTTAACTTAAACATTAAAATTTACCTTTCTTACATTTGGTATACTGCTCGTTTTTCGCTCGAATATATTCTCGAATAACTGCTTCTTTTTGCTCTTTCGTCATTTCAGAATTGATTTTGCCTTGTTTCACTAGCATTGGCTCTAACACCCAGATATCGGGAATCTGCGCAGGCGCACTGCAATTAGGGACCGGTGCTGGAACATTAGACCCGCTCGCTGAATCGCTCGCAGAACTGGGTGCTTTTTCCGGTGTATTTGTTGTGCACGCGCCTAAAGCCAAAGCACAGGCAACAATGACTGAAGTAACAACGACAGAGGTAACGACTTGCGTTTTAACGGAATTCATCAATTGATCACTAAATCCAAATCTTATTTAGAGATTTTAGTGTATACCAAAATGACCGCTTTACCCTGTTAAAAACTACCGAAAAAACTGCGAACTGTGACCAAGTTAAAGAAATGATTAAGAATCAACCTAAGAAACATCGCTAAGTCTTTGTTTTGTTTATATATACTGATATTGAATGGTAAAGCATACGTGAATATTTACAGGCTTTTTTGGCCTTTTCACAGTGATTGTTCGTTCAACTGGAGCCATTTTTCGTTCATTGACTACGATCTTTCTTTTGATTTAAAAGATACCCGTGCAACTGCTCAGCATCGAGACCGTGCAGCATCAACCGAAATCCAGCATTTAAAGTACTGTGAGGCACCATCGGATGACGATTATTGACCATTATTAGTGGAAAAGGATCGTTAAGTATTCGTGCGACATACCCAGCAATGGTTTCATCGAGCTGCAAAGAAACAACCGCACGCCAAAAGTCATGGTCACTCAAAAACAAACCATATATCGGCGTGTATAATTCAATCGCCGACTGTAAATCTAAAAATCGAAACCAACGTTTTTTCGGCACTGAAATTTGCGACTCAATATCATCGGTTATCGAAGAGAAGTCCAGCTGACTCGACGCACGGATCGACGATGACAAGTCGCTCACTTGACCATTGAGGCTGGTGACAAAATTGAACAAATTTAAATCGTGCTTTAGAAACATATCGTCTTTAAGGTCGTCTAAACTCGCCGCTTTAATCGTAAAGCCTCTGGTAAACTCAAATTGATTGACATTAGCTTCAATAAAACGAAGGATTTGCGAACCAATGATAAAGTGTCGCAAAATCAAATAGCTCGCTTCTGGTTTTACAAAGTATTTCAATCCAAAAGCGATACCTCTGTGCAATAAAAAAGACGAACTAACTTTCGCGGGCAAAACTAAGCGTATTAACTGAACCAAAATGATTAACAGTTTCGCCAATGGTCGAAGCAAAGGTAAAAGCACCCGACGCGACCAAGCATTGTTATTGTCTAGCAGCGCTTGTTTAGCTCCTTGGTCGATCGGCAAGCTTTTATCGAGAAATAATGATTGCCAAGGATTCGGATCCTTGGAGTCAAAGTTCGCGTAGTCAAAATTATTCGTCCAACCCATTAGTTATTTCCTATTTCTTGCAACTGCAGTAAGTACAACCGAGCGGTGACTTTTGCCGTCTTAGTGATCGCTTGAATAAGTTTTGCGTCATTAAAAACCGGGTGCTCTAGCAATGACTCCAGCTCTTCTATGTGCTCTTCATCATGTTGAGCATGGTATTGATAAAAAGTGTAATGGTCAGGATGAATGCTCGAACACTTAGCTAACCCCTTAGTGAAGTGCTCAGCGAATCGTTGTCCTAACCCCTCAATAATAAACATTGCGCCAATCAGATCAAAAGGGTTGGCTTGCGAAGCACGATGATACATCCACGCTGAAAATGCTTCCGTTCCTAAATTCTTCTCTGCTCGATCCAAAGCTTCTTCAGTCCCTCCTGCCGCAAGATAATTCTGTTGCAGCATAAGGTAATCTTTATGCTCGGTCTGTGCATGCGCAATGAACTGATTACGAATGTCGAGATACTCTGACGTTATTGAAGAGGCGGCTCGTGTGATCCATCCACTCCCTTCCTTAACTTGTTGTAAATGATCCAGCAAAAGTCGTTGCAGGTTTGCCAGCGTTAAATTTCCACTAATCGCTTGCTTAACCACTGGCAGTTGATTTAATTGATACTCAAAATTCGACCAAACCTGAATTAAATGACGCAATATTTGCGCTTTGCTTGTTTTGATGGCCCCTGAGCTTGCTCCACTGGTCCCTGCTTGTGTTTGCATACTATCTGTTGAACGTGAGATGTTGTCTCGATTAAGATTATTTGGAATCATTACACACCACCGTTAATTTGATGAATGAAGCGATTGACCGACCGCTCTCAGGAACAAAACACAAAATGCTTTCTCCATGACTGAGCTTTTTGGTTTTTCTCAATCCGTCGAGCATAAAGAATATAGAAGCACTGCCCGTGTTGCCTATCGCGTTTAAATTGTTGAACCACTTGTCTCTTGGAATCAATGCCTTCGCTTTATCGAGGAGCTGCGCCATATGATCACCTAATGATTGAGCAGAAAAATGCGGTAAAAAGTGATCAACGGAAGTTGGCTCAAGCTGATGTTTATCAAGCAGTTCACAAAAGTAGCCAACCCAAGAAGGAAACAACTTATACAAACAATCGAAATCTTGCTTTAATGCAAGTGCTCCAGACTGATAGGCTTGTTGTGGTGATGAATATGTCCGCCAGTACTTCTGATCGCTGGCGCTTGCCGTTCCCGCATACATACAGTTTTCAACGCGGTTGGCAAAACTCCGCTGTTCAATCCAGTCGACTTTAAAGCTCACTCCATTGGGGTTTGGTCGGTCTGAAAAAATACAGGCCGCACCACCATCTGATAGCGTCCAACGTAAAAACTCTAGCGACATAGCTTCATCGACAGGCGTTTCTTCATTATAGAACGGCTGGTAAAAGCTGGGTTGAAAGCAAACACTCGAAAGCTCACTACCTACCGCTGCACTGACACGAGTTTGTCCTAACTGTATGCTGTGCACCGCACTTTGAATTGCCATGGTTGAGCTTGCACATACCGACTGAAACGAGGCTAAGCTCAGGGAGTCAATACCGGTTGCTGCATGAACCAAGCTTGCGTGTCCGGGAACCAACATATCGCCTTGTGTCGTTGCCGTGGCTAAAAACTCAAGTTGTGACGGATCGAAAGTAGCATCTTGCAATGCATTAGCGACGGCCAAAGCAGCCAATTCTGCGTTTGAATGAGTTACCGTGCCATCGGCCTCTCTCGCATAATGTCGCGTGTTTACACCATTCTTTCGTAAGGTCGCTCTTTTTAGTTTTTCGCTTTTCGACGTAACGTACCCAATATAATGATGGATCTGCTCGTTGGTTATCGGTAAACCGGGTAAATAACCACCGCAGCCAACTATATAAGCCGGTTTAACGGTATTATAAGCCGGTTTAACGGTATTTGAATCCGATGGCCTCATTTCGCCATCATCCAAACGCTGCGTGCTCGGCATTTCCTTTGATTGTTTCATTTTTAATCCCATGTTTATTCACTGAGGCACAGACTAAGAGAAAATAATTAATTCACGCAAAGACTTGAGCTCAGGTCTTAAAATTTGATACTTTCAGTCGCCATCAATGCAACTGAAATCAAGTCAGGCTATTAAAGCACATCTGGTCAGAACCATGCCTATCGTTTTAACGCTGGACTTTGTATCAAGCTTTTGCAGCGGCGGAGTCAATAAGTTTGCAAGGTGTAAAGTTTGAGAGCGCTCTCGCTAAGACCTTGTTTATTGTAAAAGTCTTGAACTCGACAGCAAGCTGAGATCGACATTAACCTGTGTTTAAAGCACAGACACTTTAAAATAGTTTTCGCAGGAGATTCACATGGCACTACTGCCTTATTTAGAAAGAGAAACACAAGCAACACCTGACGCTTGTGTTATTTGGCTACATGGACTCGGCGCGAATGGTCATGACTTCTACCCTATCGTCCCCGAGTTAAAACAAACCCAACAATTGAACGTTCGTTTTGTGTTTCCGCACGCGCCTTCTATGCCAGTAACCATTAACAATGGATTCGTCATGCCTGCATGGTACGATATTACCGATATTAATATCGATCGAAAAATTGACGAAACTCAACTTCGCCAGTCTGCAGCTGCGGTGAACGAGTTAATTCAAGAGCAAATAAATAAAGGCATTGCGGCGAACAGAATTATTATTGCAGGCTTTTCTCAAGGCGGTGCAGTCGCTCTAGAATCTGCCTTGTCACACCCGTCGACACTCGGCGGATTATTGGCTATGTCAACTTACTTTGCGACCAAAGATAGCATCCAGCTTAGTTCTGAGAATCAATCCATTCCGATAGAAGTGCATCACGGTTTGTACGATGTTGTGGTTCCAGAACAACTGGGCCAAGAAACGGTTAAGCGGCTACAACATCAAGGATACGCCTGCCAATATCGCACTTATCCGATGGAGCATGCTGTGTGCCCCGCGCAAATTCTTGATATCGATCGCTTTTTTGTACAATGCTTAAGCTAATTTGACAGCATGAGCCAACCTTCATCAAGCGATTCTAGCTCGTCACTGGAAAAAGCCTACCTAGCGATTGCTAGCGATGACGAGGGACGTCTTTGCGATGATATACCTGATGCGGCATGCGACCAGCAGCCGCAGAACTTCTTTCTACATGTTCTATCTTTAACGTTAACCAAATTAGCCGACGCTTTTGGTCGATCCAAAACTGATTCTCAGTTGGTTACTCACCCAGATTGGCGCCGCCAGTGGATTAGTCGCACTACTCGTCCCCATTCGTGAAGCAGGCGCTTTGTTACCTCAATTGTTCATTGCCCGTTGGGTGCGCCAGCGCGCCGTTCGAAAATGGGTGTGGATTATTGGTTCAGTTTTTCAGGGTATAGCGGCAATCGGAATGGTTCTGAGCTTCAGTTTACTTTCCGGTAACCTTGCGGCTTGGTCGGTACTGATATTGCTTACGATTCTTGCAGTTTCACGAAGTCTTTGCTCTCTCAGTTACAAAGATGTGTTGGGCAAAACGGTTTCGAGTTCATCACGGGGCAGTGCGACTGGCTTAGCAAGTTCAATTGCTGCGACAGGAACTCTGCTACTCGCTTTTATACTAACGGCTAAATTATTTAGCGATATTTACTTAACATTGCTTTTTTGTTTAGGCATCGCTGGACTATTTTGGTTATTCGGAGCACTAAGTTTTAGCTTTATTGTTGAGACTCCCGGCACCACAGAAGGCGGCAAGAATGCCCTTGAAGACTTTAAGGTTCACCTAAAGAAAATCTCAGAACAATCTATGTTGCAATGATTTATCATTGTTCGCGCTTTGTTTACCGCAACGGCATTTGCACCTCCTTTTATGTTAATGCTAGGTCAACACAAACTCTCAGATTATGCGACGATCAGTGAGATCATCAACGATGTCTCTTGGTCTGGCATCAGTCAACTGGGATTGCTTATCTTTGCTAGTGCAAGCGCCAGCTTATTGAGTAGTTATACTTGGGGACGTTTAGCGGATCAGTCTAGTCAAAGCGTGTTAACCTACAGCGGACTCATCAGTTCGGTAAGCCTTGTTAGCTTGATTATAATTAGTCTCGTTTTCCCTCAACTATTGCAAAATCTTTTCGTTCTACCGCTGTTGCTTTTTGGATTAATGATCGGCTATCAAGGTATACGATTAGGACGTTCGATACATCTAGTTAACATTACTGACGACGATAATAGAGCGCACTTCACTGCGATTTCTAATACCGCGATCGGTTTTGTATTAATTTCTGGTTCATCGTTTGGGTTGATCGCTCATTGGATGGGAACCCTGTGGGTTGTCGGCATTTTTGCTAGTATGTGCATTTTAGGTACTTGGTATTCACTTAAACTGAAGGATTCAGAATAAGCAAGCTGATCAAATTGACCAAACTCGCTTAAATTCTTTCAAGTTGTGACTTGATAAAATTCATGTGTAACGCCAATTATCTATGACTTTTCAAATGGATAAGCTAACACTTTAGGATCAAGTAATTTCTCTAACTCTGCTCGAGTGATATCAGTCATTTCTTCTGCTACCTCTAAGATACTACGCTGTTGTGACTGAGCTGTTTTTGCAATTTTAGCCGCAAGATCGTAACCAATCTTTCGGTTAATAGCAGTAATCAAAATAGGATTACGTAATACCATCTGCTCAAGATATTTCTCATTAATGGTTAATGTACTTAATACTTTTTTGCTCATCGCTTTTAAAGAATGAGTCAATAAATCAACCGAACTTAACGATAAATCTGCGATTAATGGCAACATAACATTTAATTGAAAATTTCCTGATTGATTTGCGATCGCAACGCTGGTGTCGTGACCTAAGACTTTAGTACACATCATGAGAATACTTTCTAAGATTACCGGATTTACCTTACTCGGCATAATGGAAGAACCCGGTTGAATGGCACGTAATTGAATCTCACCTAATCCTGAATTAGGACCAGAATTCATCCAACGCAAATCATTAGACACTTTAATCAACACCGTTGCTAACACTCTAAGTTGACCATGCATTTCAAGCGAGACATCTTGAGAACTCATGCGTGAGGCCAGATTTGCACAGGGAATAATGGGCAATTTAAACTCTTCGCTCAACAGCTCGCAGACCTTTGCTGAATATTGATGATGTCGATTGATTCCTGTACCTACCGCTGTTCCTCCAAGAGGCACTTGAGTTAAGCGCCCCAAGGTGGAAACAATTCTTTCTCGTGATTCAGACAGCTGGAATTTCCAAGTCGCAAACTCTTGTGCAAATGAAATCGGCATCGCATCCATTAGGTGAGTGCGTCCTGTTTTGATTACATCGTGTGATACTAGCTCAAGCTCATCAAGTTGTCCGATCACTTGATCAAACGCAGGGAGTAAGTCCTCAACACATGCCTCAGCCAGTGACAGTTGTAGGCATGTCGGGATAATATCGTTACTACTTTGTCCAAAATTAACATCATCATTCGGATGAATAATTATGTTTGCGCTCCTATCGTGAGCAACATTAGCAATTACTTCATTCGCATTCATATTAGTACTGGTGCCTGACCCAGTTTGGTAAACATTAACAGGAAAATGCTTCATCAAATCAGGAGCTGATACCAAGCTATCAACCGCATCAATGATTGCCTTGGCAGTCGCATCTGGAATTTCACTTAATTCAGCATTAGCTTTTGCCGCCGATCGTTTAATACGCAACAGGGCTTTGATAAAAGACACAGGAAGTGGATGGTATGAGTAATCGAAATTTTCTATTGCTCGTTGCGTTTGTGCGCCATACAGTGCATCGTTTGGTACTTTTACCTCACCTAATGAGTCCTTTTCAATACGAGATTTCACGGTCAAGTCCTCCGCTAGGGTTGAGCTAAAGTTCATTTGCCACTACATTGATAGACCAATACTAGCAGAAGCAACGAACAGCAGTAAAAAGATAAATCTTGCACCAAAGCAGTGATTATTGGCTGGCAACTATTCAAAACAAGACACTGATGACTTAATAGTTGTGGATTGCAAGTAAACATTGAATTTAAATAGTACATAAACTCGGGTGTTCTTATTTTAGCCCCTTACCACTAGGAGCTTTATCAATGGAAAACAAATATCAGCAAATCACGGAACTAAAGTGTGGCAAGCAAAGCTACAAGATGGTCAGTTTTGATAAACTGGCAAAAGACTTCAACCTCGATCGTATACCCTACTCAGCAAAAATTCTTTTAGAGAACTGTTTACGACATAATCATGAAAATTTCGTGGATGATGATGATATCATTCAACTCGCTAAGTGGAATACCGATCAAGAGACTCAACAAGAAATCGCCTTTGTTCCGGCCAGAGTCATATTACAAGACTTTACTGGCGTTCCTGCCATCGTTGACTTAGCCGCAATGCGAGATGCTATTGAACGACTCGGCGGAAGTGCTGAAAAAATCAATCCTTTTAACCCGGTCGAACTGGTCATCGATCACTCGGTGATGGTTGATCACTTTGCTTCAAGCACGGCCTTTGAACAAAATACTGCTATTGAGATTGAACGTAATCGAGAGCGCTACCAGTTTTTAAAGTGGGGCCAATCGGCTTTTAGTAACTTCAAAGTTGTTCCTCCTGGTCGCGGTATTGTGCATCAAGTTAATCTAGAGTACCTCGCTCGCTGTGTTTTCAGTCATCAAGTTGCCGGGGAGCAATGGGCTTACCCCGATACATTGGTTGGCACTGATTCCCACACCACCATGATCAACGGGCTTGGCATTTTAGGATGGGGCGTGGGTGGAATTGAAGCCGAAGCAGCCATGCTGGGTCAGCCAGTGACCATGTTGATTCCAAAGGTGGTTGGCTTTGAACTTACCGGAAAGTTACAGCCGGGTGTTACTGCAACTGATATGGTTTTAACCATTACTGAGCAATTAAGACAACACGGTGTGGTCGGTAAGTTCGTTGAGTTTTTTGGTCCGGGACTTAAATTCTTATCGACGGCCGATCGCGCCACTATTGCGAACATGGCACCTGAATACGGCGCCACGTGCGGCATCTTTCCTCTTGATCAAGAAAGTATTCGCTATCTTGAATTAACCGGACGTTCGTCCGAACAAATAGCGCTGGTTGAATCTTACGCCAAAAAACTGGGTATCTGGCATGACGATCAGTCGCCAACGGCTGATTATCATGAAAATCTTACCTTAGATTTAGGCTCTATTGTTCCGTCCATTGCCGGCCCTAAGCGACCGCAAGATCGAATCGAGCTGACCGCGGCGGCTAAAAAGTTCGATGAGTGGCTTGAGCAACGCATTGCCATTGTTGACGCAGATAAAAGCGATTTCGCTGCAGAAGGCGGCTCTGCCACTGACTCGAAAGCCACTCAACAGTCACACTCCAGCGTGCCAGTGACCTTCCGTGACAAGCAATTTGAACTCAGTCCAGGTGCCATTGTCATCGCTGCCATCACCAGCTGCACCAACACCAGTAATCCCTCTGTTTTAGTCGCAGCTGGCTTACTTGCAAAAAACGCCGTTGCCAAAGGTTTGTCGAGTAAGCCTTGGGTGAAAACCTCGTTAGCGCCCGGCTCACAGGTAGTTACTGAATACTTAAAAGATGCGGGATTGCTGGATGATCTTGAACAGTTAGGGTTTAATCTGGTTGGCTATGGCTGCACGACGTGTATTGGTAACTCAGGTCCTCTACCAGAACCCATCGAGAATGCAATACGAGTGGGTCGACTCCCCGTCTGCTCCGTACTGTCGGGAAACCGAAATTTTGAAGGGCGTATCCACTCAGATATTGCTGCCAACTACCTAGCCTCTCCACCGTTAGTGGTGGCTTATGCGCTCGCCGGTAATATGCAATGTGACTTAACTAAAGATCCACTAGGCACCGACGCTAATGGAAATCCGGTGTATTTAAAAGACATCTGGCCGACTGACAAAGAAATTCGAGAGCTGGTTGAAAAAAATGTCACCGAAACACTGTTTCGCGAGAAATACGCCGATGTGTTTAAAGGCAACCAAACGTGGGATCAACTTAACGTCGCCGACTCATCTATCTATGACTGGCCCGAATCCAGTTATATTCAACACCCGCCTTTCTTCCAAGAAATGCAAGCAGACAGCGAACAAGTTAATGACATAGTGAATGCTCGATGCTTAGTGAAAGTGGGTGACAGTATTACCACCGACCATATTTCTCCGGCAGGTGCCATTGCACAAAACAGCCCCGCAGGAGAATATTTAATGAGTCTTGGTATCGACGCGAAAGACTTTAATTCCTATGGTTCAAGACGCGGCAATCATGAGGTGATGATGCGGGGTACCTTTGCTAATGTGCGATTAAAAAATCATCTGGCGCCCGGAACCGAAGGAAGTCATACGACCCATTTTCCTTCTCAAGAAAAAATGTCCATCTATGATGCGGCGATGAAATACCAAAAAGAAAACGTCCCTACTCTCGTCATCGCTGGCAAAGAATACGGAACGGGCTCTAGTCGAGATTGGGCTGCAAAGGGCCCTAATTTGCTTGGAGTAAAAGCTGTTTTAGCTCAAAGTTATGAACGGATTCATCGCTCTAACTTGATTGGTATGGGGATTTTGCCGCTGCAATTTAAAGAGGGAGAAAGTGCTGATAGTCTGCAACTGAGTGGCGAAGAAGAATTCACCATTCCAGCTATTTCTGCGGGACAAAAAACATTAGACATAACCATTCAACAAGCTGACTCAAAAACTAAAACGGTAACCATGGATATTCGTATTGATACGGAAAATGAATTCCAATATTTCGCGAACGGTGGCATCCTTCACTACGTCATTCGCAAGCTGTTGAACGAGAAATAAAATCAACCATTCAGATTACTTGAAAAAGCCCATTGAGGTAATCTGAATGACCAATATCGGTCGTATGATGAATCATCAAATGACCGATGCGATCACCGTCGCTAAGACTGGGCAACAGCAGAGTGGCTTATAAAGATAATGGTTAATACATAAAATCGTTTATACATTACATAGTTTGCGCAATACTTGAATGGTTAATCGGTAAAGGAAGTCTATGAGTCAGTCTCAAGAAACATTATTACAACTGCGAGTTATTACGCCCAATGATTACACCGCGCTAGCGGAGCTTATGGACCTCGTTTATCCAGACATTGGAGGCGCATGGCCAAAGGCAACCATTCAAGCATTGGTCAATGCTTTTCCTGATGGCCAGATTGCTATAGAAGATAATGGAAAACTCGTCGCCGCGGCATTGACCATAAAGGTCAACTACCAACGTTACTCTTCAAGGCATACTTACAAAGACGTTGTATCTGATAAAGAAATCGCTCGGCATGATGACCGCGGCGATGCTCTTTATGGATTAGACGTATTCGTACATCCTGATTATCGTGGTTTACGTCTGGGTCGCCGACTTTATGAAGCCAGACGAGAACTTTGTAGAGCACTTAACCTGAAAGCCATACTTGCTGGCGGCCGAATTCCAGGTTACCGAGATTATGCCGATAAAATGAGTGTGAATGAATACATTGAAGCGGTACAACGTAAGGAGCTGTATGATCCTATTTTATCGTTTCAATTGTCTAATGATTTTGACATCAAACGTCTAATGCACCAATACCTGCCCGAAGATAAAAAGTCACGAGGTTTTGCAACGCTTTTAGAATGGGATAATATTTTTTATGAAGAAGAAGCGGATTCTATTCATGAAGTAGAAAAGTCCATTGTTCGTATTGGTGTTGCGCAATGGCAAATGCGAACCGTTACTTCGCTCGAAGATTTGTTAGCACAAACCGAATTCATCGTCTCCTCACTTTCAGATTATCAATCCGACTTCGCGTTATTTCCGGAGTTTTTTAGCGCGCCATTAATGGGACTCGCGCCAGAAAAATCGCCTGTCGAGGCAGTAAAGTTCTTGTCTGAGTTTAGCGAAGAAATTAGATTACGCATGTCACAAATGGCGGTAGAGTACAATATCAACATTGTCGCCGGAAGTCTTCCAGTACAAGATGACAACCGACTCTACAATGTTTCTTATTTATGTCATCGCGATGGCAGTGTCGATGAACAATATAAAATACATATTACCCCCCACGAGAAGCGCGATTGGGTACTCGACGGTGGTGACAAAATTCAGGTTTTCGAAACGGACGCTGGCAAGGTAGGTATTTTAATTTGTTACGATTCAGAGTTTCCGGAGCTTGCTAGAATTTTGGCCGAACAAGGCGTACAAATTCTCTTTGTCCCTTTTTGGGTGGATACAAAAAATGGCTATTTACGAGTACGCCTTTGTTCACAAGCTCGCGCAATTGAAAACGAGTGTTATGTTGCTATTGCAGGCAGTGTTGGCAATCTGCCACGGGTTGATAATGTGAATATTCAATATGCACAATCGGCCGTATTTTCGCCATCAGATGTCTACTTTCCACACGATGCAACGCTTGCTGAAGCGACGGCAAACGCCGAAATGATGATCTATGCCGATGTCGACCTCGACAAGTTAAAACTGCTCAATACAGAAGGCTCAGTCAATAACCTTAAAGATCGAAGACTCGATTTATATCGAGTCCAACTAAAAAGCGAGCAAGATTAAACGCCTAATTCACGTGTGTAAAATACAACTTTCACATCACCGATTGGATCTCGATGCCAATCGGTCTTTATGTAATTCATGCCCAACTTTGTCATCACGTTAATTGAGCCGTGATTATCAGGAATCGCGATCGCACTGAACGACTCTGGCGGGCATTGTTGCTCCAAAGCTCGCATTACCTGAGTAGCGGCTTCTGTCGCAAAGCCCTGCCCCCAGGTACTTCGCTTAAAACGCCAGCCGAGCTCAATATCATTGTCATTGCGCTGCTCAGAAAAGAAGTTCATGGGTCGAACCAACACCCAACCAATAAATTCGTTGCTGTCCTTCAAAGCAACTCGCCAGATCCCCCAACCTAACTCAGGGTTTCGGTACCTTAGCATACGAGGAATCAGAACGTCGTTGATAGTTTCCCATGTCGATATTTTTCCATCTGTAATGTAACGCATCACTTCAGGATCTTGATCGAGCTCATACAAATCATTTGCATGTGACTCATCCATCAGTTCATAAATAAGTCGTTCAGACGCGTCAACCTTCATCACAATCTCCCAAAACTCAAATTATACTAAAGCAAATAACGTTCTGGGAGTTTACTGCAGGCAACTTTTCTTGCAAAGATTCGATTTGTATTAAGATGTTTTCGTCTCTCGTATGACCTGATCAATAAAGTACAATTTAAAATCCCGCATGAGTAACCGGATCAAACTCTAATTGAACCTGGCTGCTATTGATCGCTTCATTAAGTGATATTTGAATAGCGATTAGCTGCTGTTTGGTCAACTTATCCGACATCGACTGAATATAATCAGCATTGTCTTTTGTCCAACGACCCGCGTTTATTTGTTGATTCAAGTAGCTCATCGCCTGAGTATTGGTTGCATTATTAATATCACTATCAATAATATCTCCCGTTACTGAACGCAATTCGGCGACTTGTTCATTGCTTTGCACGTCACTGCGAGCATTGGGTTTGTCATCCAACCTTTTCTCAATAGTTTGCAACTTCGACATAACCTGACGATTCATTTTAATCAATTCAACGATGAGCTCGCTTTGATATTGCGGTGATTGAGCATTACTTTGGCTAGCTACCTCAATTAATTGATTAATTTTCTGTTCATCAATGGTTTGTCCCTCGCTGTAGGTAGGCTGAGTACCCCCTAAAGCATGACGACTAGAAAACTCACTCATCACCCACATTCCAAGAACAAATCCTCCAAGAACCGATAAACCAATGCCTAGCATCCATTTCATAATGACTCTCCTATCTTTTCAATGAAGTTAATTTTCATTGAAGGTTAATTTGTTCTAAATTGACTCATTGAAGGTGTCTGTGTTGACGTTAAAGACTTATTTGCCTTCAAACAATCATGACACCGAGAGACATTTCTCTCGATGTCACTACAACGATAATGCTTAAAAATTTTCTTTACTAAGGTAGATTATAAGAACCGTTGGTTGCTTGAACTCTGGTACAAGTACCGCCACTAAAAGCAACGTATAAATAGGTAGACGAGCTTACCGCCGATACTGTTGCATAATCACCATCATCTGGAGACGCAATAGTACAGCTTTTATAGTTGCTAGAAGCATCTCGAGCGAAACAAGTAATCGCATCGGTTTGTCCGTTTACATAACACGCGAGATATTCAGTATTGTTCGCTGAATCACGGGTCGCTCTTAAGCTTCCATAAAAAGAAGAGGTTCCGATGGTCACCGTCGTGTTATTTTGCCAGCCTGCAAATGAGAACTGAGAGGCTAACATAACAGCTGCTATAGTGATGATTTTAATAAGTTTCATAAAGACTCCTTGATATTACAGTTGATTTATTTACTGCACTCCAAATAACAAAGAGAATTAGATGTTCAAAAGCCGTCAAAAATAGTATCGATTGAATCACCGCCAATATCGTCTAGATAGCCAATCACTTTTCTAAAGCTATTTCAAACAAGAAAGTATTGAATCAATAGCTTTATCTCACAGCGACCAAGCAACCATCAAAACAGATTAAGTGATTTTCAAAACAGACCAAGCAACTTTCAAAACACTGACATAAAACGCTCAAAACACTGACATTAAACGCTGACAGTCAATACTCACATGATACAAAGCATTCGTCTGATACAAAACTGCTGGAAGTTACAAAACGTTTTGCTTACTGTGAGCTACATTCTGAAGTTACCGAAAATCACAACATAGCGATATTCCTTAACGTCCCTATCTCATTTAATCCTCGGAATTCACTATAGCGCCACCTGCAAAAGCTTACACACAAATTAGCGATAATATTTTAAAATGAAATTTCTGCTAACTTGTCTATGCTATATATCTCAATAATTCAGGTTACTTATCCGACCAAACCGCAAATTCATTACCGGTTGGATCGAAAAAATGAAAACGTCTTCCGCCAGGAAACTCAAAAATCTCTTTAAACAATGTCCCACCCGAAGACACGACTTTTTCTTGCGTCAACAATAGTTCATCACTGTAAAATACAATAAGAACACTGCCGCCTTGTTGTTGCGATGACTTTTCAGAATAAAAAAAGCCGCCCTCAATTTCACTTGATTCAAAAGCACAGTATTCCGGTCCATAATCAGTAAACTTCCAATTGAATACGGCTGAGAAAAACGCTTTTGTTAACGTGAGATCGCTCGAAGGGATTTCTAGGTAATTGATCGATTCATTCCGCGGCATAGCCAAGCTCCTTTATTACATTTGTGTGAATACTCTATTTCTTTCTTAATTTAGTCATAAAAATTCAGAGATATAAAACGTTAATAAACATCTCAAAAAAGCTAAACATCAGCTCAATTTGAAATAATCATCTATCCCGCATAATACCTTTCAGAGATCACCAGCCTCAAGTATTTTTGTCGCTTGCTTCTCAAGGCAGACTTATGCACAGTCAACGGCCCTCTTACTTTTAGCGCCTCTAGAACCAAGCAATGCTGTACGAAATGAGATTTTTTGTATAAGGTAGCGATTAGCTAAGCGACGACAACTTGGCTATGTATACTTTTGTCTATGTAAACTCTTGTCGATGTATATTCTTGTCTATGTAGACTGAAATTTTTCACCATTTAATGGTATTTACCTAAAGGTATTTATCAAATAGTAATATTTTTTCAAAAGAGGCGGTAATCCATCTGCCCACCTTGAAAGGAGCTCTCATGAGTCTAGTCGATAATCCTAACTGTGCATTAACGCTTTACACCAACCCAATGTCTCGCGGCCAAATTGCGCGATGGATGCTTGAGGAAACTGAATTAGAGTATCAACAAGTAATACTTGAATACGAACAATCCATGAAAAGCGCTGAATACTTATCCATTAACCCAATGGGAAAAGTCCCCGCAATTAGCCACGAGGGTAAAGTTATCACTGAGTGTGCCGCAATTTGTGCCTACTTAGCGGATATTACAACCAATATAACATTAGCTCCTGCAATCGCCGACCGCGCCGATTACTACCGTTGGTTATTTTTTGCCGCTGGCCCTCTCGAAGCAGCCATCGTAAACCGCTCTCTTGGAGTAGAAGTAAGCGCAGAAAAGCAACGCATGGTGGGTTATGGTCAATATGACATGGTGGTTGATGTTTTAGCTAAGAAATTATCTGAGTCGGATTATATCTGCGGCAGTCACTTTACCGCCGCCGATGTTTACATAGGCTCTCATGTGATTTGGGGAACCCTCTTTGGCTCCTTACCCGAACGTAGTGAATTTTCTGATTACGCAGCTCGATTAACCAACCGTTCTGCTTACCTTAGAGCAAAATCAATCGATGATCAGTTGATTCAAGCAAGAGAAAATAGTTAATCATTTGTTCAAGCACGAACATTGATGACTGTAGAGTGCCTTTCAGTCAGTGTTCGTGCTAAGTTAGATCATTTCTTTAGCGTACTTTTCAAACATTTTTCATGCTTTCTTTTTAATTTTTTCAAACGCTTAGCAAACTCATTATTAGAAACTTTGTATACGCCTTGCAAAGACTTTTACAAGCGCACTAAAAAAAACTGGAAACATAAAAAATCGTCAAAAACTAAGACTTAGATTTACCTTTGTTCGACTTATTCTTTTTCGCTGACTTTGCGGTTTTAAAGTTGATTGATGGGCGCCCGGTCGATTCCTTCATCGGCTGATCACTTGAAGAGCGAAATCTTTGTAATTGAGCGGAGTCGTTCTCCATCTCATTTAGCTCATCTTGATTTTCGGCTAGCTCTTTTACTTCTCGACCACTTTCTTGTTGAAGTAACTTAAGTTTGGCGAGTTTCTTTTTATGCGGCTTCTTTTTCTTCGCCGACATCAACTTTGTTTCAGGAACATTGTGATTTGGGTAGAAGCCTCTAACCAATTCACGCTTCAATAGTTGATTGATCGAGGTTTCTATTTTTTTAAGTAAATCGACTTCGTCTGCACTTACTAAGCTAATCGCTAAACCCGCTTGTCCTGCTCGTCCAGTTCGACCAATTCGGTGAATATAATCTTCCGCCACTTTCGGTAAATCAAAGTTGATAACTAATGGCATTTGTTCGATATCAATGCCCCTTGCAGCAACATCCGTCGCGACTAAGACACGGACCACATCGTCTTTAAACTTCTGCAGCGCTAGCTGCCGTTCTCGTTGCGAACGATCACCATGAAGACAGTCTGCAGGAATACCCGACAGATTCAATTGTTTGGCCAATTGATTCGCACTTTTCTTTGTTTTAACGAAGATCAAAGCTTTGCTCCAATCATTCGTTTCAAATAAATGAATTAATAAATCAGCCTTTTCTTTTTTATCGACGGGATGCATCGTTTGAGTGACTGAGCGCACAGTGACATGTTTTGGATTAACGGAAATGTGCTTTGCGTCAACAGTAATTCGCGTACCGAGTTCTCGAATGGTGTCAGACATGGTTGCCGAAAATAATAAGGTATGTCGTTTTTTAGGCAATAAATTGAATAATTTGTCAATTTCTGGAGCAAACCCAAGGTCTAGCATTCTATCCGCTTCATCAAGAACCAGAGTCTGTACATCTTCCAAACGAACCGCATTTTTTGAGATAAGATCGAGGAGACGTCCAGGGGTAGCCACTAATACATCACAGCCCGAACGAAGCCTCATCATCTGAGGGTTGATTTTCACGCCACCAAAAACACACTCAATAATTAAATTCAGACCGGCACCATAAGTTTTGAAACTCTGATCAACTTGCAACGCTAGCTCTCGTGTGGGAGCCAACACTAAAGCTCGAGCAGTGTTGGGGCGAAGCGTTTGTCCTTTTTCTCTTTGTTCAACTAACTGCTGTAACAAGGGCAAAGAAAAGGCTGCCGTTTTTCCGGTGCCTGTTTGCGCGACGGCTATGATATCGCGCTTAGTTAACGCCGCGGGAATCACCTCTTGTTGGATGTCGGTAGGATGTTGATAACCTGACACCCGAAGGTTTTCTAGAATGTTAGGAAGTAAGTCAAATGATTTAAAAGACATGTTCAATGCTGAATGCTCGAGCCGGCAGTTGAAAGCGAACATTGTAACCCGAATTCAACGAATTAACGAGTACTGTGAGCCGCCTCGATCACGGGCGACTCACGTTTACTTACCTCGATCATTCAATGTCTTTTGCTGGCTCTCCGTAAGGAGTGAATGCTTTGGCCTTTAATTCCGGAATGGGTTCTGACTTGATCTTCTCGTTTAAATACTTAATCGCGTATTCAAGCTGGGCATCTTCTCCCTTAAATGAAGCATAAGGTAAGTTATGAACTTCAATATCCGGAGAAACACCATGACCTTCCAAAATCCAATCTCCATTTATCGCGTATTGTGCAAATTGTGCAACTCGCGCCATGCCATTATCCGACTGTCGACTAACATCACTGAGCCATACTCCTGCACCCGCTGTGCGCTTGCCAATTAAAGGAGCAATATCTAACGCCTTAACGGCGGCCGAGAATGTTTCACCATCGGAATAGGTACTCTGATTGATCAATACGACGATATGCCCTCTAAAGGTTTGCTGCATATTGGTAAAAGGAGAGAAGTTTTTTCCATCCCAAAATGCCCAAGTTCGCCGTAATAGTTTCTCGATAAGCCAGCTATCAATGTTACCACCTCGATTGTTTCGTACATCGATGATCAATCCTTTTTTATCAATATTGGCGTAAAACTCTCGAGCAAAATTTTCAATATCGTTAGAGCCCATGGCGGCAAGATGAAAGTAGCCAACTGACGGAGCACTCGTCGCCACTTTTTCTAGGTTTGTTTGGGTCCAATCAGCGTAACGCAGGTTATATTCAGCCCAACGATCAACGGGTTTAACCACCGTTTCTATGGATTGTTTACCACGCTTTAATGAAAGCAACACTTGTTGTCCAACTTGATTCCGTAGTGCTTGAGTCACATCAGCAATGGTGTTAACGGCTATTCCATTAATCGAGACAATCCGGTCACCGTTTTGCGCATTCACACCGGGTAAAGCTAATGGCGACGCGGTAGCAGGACGCTCCGGTTCAGTTTGATAGATATGTTTAATCACAACGCCACTGGACTGCTGTTCTAATGCGGCGCCAAGGTTCGCGGTAGTTGGCTGCTGAGAATCTTTCGGCGTATCCCCCCTCTAACTTGTGAGTGCAGCGCATTTAATTCGCCCATCATTTGCTTGAATACATCATTGAGTTCATGCCGATCCGTTAAACGAGATAACAGTGGATGATAACGTTCTTTTACCTTTGCCCAGTCAAGCCCTCGCATATCAGGGTCATATAAAAACTCTCGATGCATCAACCAAGCGTCATGAAAAATTTGTTGCCATTCTTGTCGAGGTAAAAAAGCAAACTTCCACGCGCCAGTTTTTAACGTGTTGTCTTTTAAATCTGAAGGAAAACTATCGCTCGGCTGAAGAACATAAAATTGAGTGCCTGCTCCTCGCCCTTTTTGGACCAACATTTTTTTCCGATCTAACGACAAGCCAAACCCACGAACTTTTTCAGTAACTGACTTAACTTCTGGCTTAGGTTCAAATTTGATGGCTTTTAGTGTCGCACCGTCATTGTTACCCACCGTTGATGCCAAGACAAATAAGTGACTATCGGTGGCCGCTAACGAATTAAAGTTGTCGCTTGCCACCGGCACTTGCCATAGCGCATCACCAAGCTCTTTCCACGCTAATGCTTTGTTAGATTTTTTATCATCGTCCTCTTCTTTTGATTCAACAACCGACAGCTCGGTCTTATCGGCGAAGGCAAATTGAGCTTGCTTGACCAAAGGATAAGCAAATATTTGCGCTCGTTTATCAAACATCGGCCCCATATTTCGATCGCCCCAAGGCGAACTGGGTGTCGCATTGAATTCACGTGATGATAGAAAATACAACCAATCACCCTGAGTTGAAAAAACGGGGCTATAAGAAACATACTTATCCGTCGTCAGAAGCTTACTGCGTTTGCTTGCTAATGAATAAATTCCAACACGATTGCGCATGTCTCCCGTTGGCACATGACTAAAAGCCAACCATTGACTGTCAGCAGACCAAGTCACGGTTGCAAACGGCTGACTACCCTCGAAACCGCTTAAAATCTTGCTGTTTTTGCCGGTCTTCAGATCCAATAACCATAACATCCCCTGACTGTCATCATGTGCTAGGTAACGTCCATCAGGAGAAGGATAAAGGTTGTAACGAAAATGACCGCCATCATCTGTCAATTGCTTTCCTTGATCACTACCGTCGCTAGCAAACTGCCATATTTCGAGTTCGCCACTGGCATCATTGAGGGCATAAACCCACTTGCCATCTGGGCTACTCACCGCATTGCGGCTGCGTGATCGTGGATCAGTGGCGACTTGAATCAAACGACTATTATCGGTACTGGCTAGAGCAATTCGCCCACGCGCCGTGAGTGCAACTCGTTGGCCACTCGACACATCTGCGTGCGTTAAATAATTCAGCGGTTGATTTACCCACCGCTCTCTCAAATAAGGAAAATCTGACGTTAACTCAATGGGCAGAATTTGACTCTCACCAGAGGTCAGCTCCAATTTAACTAAATCTGCGCCTTTCTGATAAACCGCCACATCACCAAATACCACAGGGTCTCGTACTTGCCAGTTTTTATGCTGAGTAATGGCTTTTGCCTGATTGGTCTTGAGATCAAGTTGCCATAGATTGCGATTGCCTGTCGCATCACTGGTAAAATAGAGATGGCCATTGGCGAAACTTAAATCACGAACATCGCCCTTGTGATCGGCGAGGAGTCGCTTGGCCTCTTGTTTTGACCCTAGTTCCCACTGCCATACTTCAGCGACCAAGCCGCCACGATAAATCTTCGCATTATCACTAAAGGTATGCAGTCCGAAGCGAGTAAAGAATAAGGTCTTACCATCACTCGACACCACTCCCGTTGAGGCATCACTTAACGGCAAAACTTGGCTGGTTAATTCATTGACATCGATAAGCTTTAAAACCCAACTGACTATCGGCCCGGTTTGGCTATTGCTCGCCACCAATAACTCACCATTAGGCGCCCATCCAAGCACCTTAACGCGACTGCTCTCAAAGCTTACTCGTTTCGCGACGCCACCATTAATAGGCATGACATAGGCTTCGTCGGCACCTTCGTAATTTGCGGTAAAAGCGACCCATTGGCCATCGGGTGACAAGCTCGCATCTAATTCTTCTTGAGGAGACGACGTTAAGCGTTGGGCATTTTGGCCTGAAGCTGATGCCTTCCAAATATCCCCTTCGGCGGTAAAGACCAAAGTATTTTGATTGATGTCGGGTGAACGATAGTAGCCAGGCCCACTGGCGCTCAGCAACAAGGGCAGGCCAGCCAATAGTGATATCCAGCGATATGACATGTGTTATCCTTTTTGTTTTTATAAGCAGTGACAAAATACTAATCGCCAGCGGATGAATAGACAAGAATCGGAATGTTATTAGATGTTTCTCTAAAGAAAATGCGCTCTAGCCTTAAATTCGGCCATTTGAGTCGCTTAAAGGTATGAAGTTTTAAGAATCGCTCACTAACGTCTTAGAACAAGACAGATTAACGAGTTAAAAAGCGTCAATCTGTCTAGACTCTAGGATTACTTTAACCAAAAACCAACAAATCGATGATCATCTTTAACATTATCGAAACCGGAGATCATTCCCTGTTTAAAACCATCCTCTTTTGCGTCTTGAGACGCACTTTTGACGTCGCTTAGGCTCATATCGATGTCATCCATATCGGTGTTAAATCGCGGCGCAAAAATTACTGAAACCATGTCTCCCAGTTGCTCACTGTAGTAAGCATTCATATAAACTGGATAATATTTTTTGTAAGCCATTTGCTCATACACTCGCTCGAAGTTATCTCGATTGATGCGTGGATTATATTCTTGCTGTTGCGAAACATCAGGGCGAAACAAGGCGGTAATAATCGGATCTTCCCCTTGATACTGAACGGATATAGCGGCCGCCCCCATATTGGCTTTTCGAGCTTCATAGCGAAAGGTATTAAAGTCCGCCAAGCTCATCGCATGTTTGGTCATGACCGGTGCTAAGTCTTGCACATAATACGTTGAATATTTTAGCTCTCCACTCACCAAGGTCGTGTCGATTTCTTTTAACGAATATCCATCAATAAATGCTTGATTCATGGTTTCAAGATGCTGCTGCTCATTCAACAAAGGATAAGATTGCCATGGCATCGTTGATGGCTGCCAGTTCACATTCACGAAGGTTTTTCCGCCCACCGTATAAACATCGCGCTGCGTTGGAGTATAACCGGACTCTCTTAACCACAACGAAAGTCTCGAAAAATCGTTTAACGATTGTTGGAAATAGGTTAGCTCTTTCACAGACGATCGAACCGGCCAAAAAAACGCTTGCGGCATTGGAATCGCTTGATTTTCGATGGGCTGCCACTTTAAAAAGCTATCTTTTTGCGCACGCATTGAAAACAACCCTTTTTCAAACACCAATGGTTGTAGCTGACCCTCTTTTTCTAATCGTAAAAACAATTGCGGAAACTTGCTCATGCCGCTATTACCTACTCGGCCCAGCTTCTCACCAACCTTAACGGTTGCCTGCTGACTGGTCATTACCCGAGTCTGGCGTTCAACATCTGCATGCTCAGGATCCGCTACTGCCGTTAAATAGCGTTCCGATTGTGGACATAGCCGTTGCGGAATCGATTCTTGCTGCATATGAGCATAAAGTGCTCTAGAACCATCCTGATGCTCAATCAGCAAATGATTGCCATAGCGAGGAATGCGCGTATCGGCTTCAGGCGTTTCTAACCCAAGCTCTTCGTCGTACTCTCCAATGGTGTCGTTATCAGGAGCTTTACGCCAGCAAGAAACCACCTTACCCTCTCGCATCGCGTGTACTGGCTGACCGAATATAAACGCCTCATTGCTGTCTTTGCCGCGATTACTTTGCCAGGTATCTTGATTAAAGCGCACCGCTTGAAGGCTAACGCCCTGCTCTGACTGCTCCCATTGCAAATACTCTTTATCGGCAAGCGAATCACCCGATAGCGGAAATTGATCTGCGTGAGTTGGGAAAATGACCGTTATTATTCCCAGTTGCAACATTGTTAAGCACTTAGCAGCGGCCGCATTCATCTTCAGCTCCTAGTTTATCAACCATTAAGTTTTGACGTACCATAGAAGAATTTGCACTTGGTTACTTGTAACAAGTGCTCATTTTGGAAAATCTTAGATTTTCAGTAAGCTATCGATTATCAAAATACTTCATTGGCTCGCTCACCGCGATCCCTCGCCCTAGAAAAGACATCATGACAAAAATACCGATAGCTGCCGTTATTGGGTTATTGACAATGTTGGGTTATTAACAATATTGAGCTATTTGCAATATCGGGTTATTAGCAATCGATTGCTGATAGCGAAACAATCTCATATTTAGGAGCTAGTAAAACCCAGAATAATGACCATCGACACACTCTGACTTTGAAATATCTTAGGCACGCTATAAAAACAAAAATTTTCTTTTCTACCAAGCAGGCAATCTCCATTGATTGAACTATGAAATAAAAGGTTAGGAAAATAAAAAGGTCATTGCTGAATACGATTGTTCAACAAGATTCTTCTACAAGACCAAGAGTCACAGAGCTCGCCTTTCCAACATCCAATCATGCAAACGTAAGAGGTTGTTATGCGCTATTTAATTCTGTGTGTTCTAAGTATTTTTATTCTCAATGTTCGAGGTGTCAGTGCCGACCCTCTCAATCACTGTGAGCTATATCCAATCACGCTCCCAAATGCACTTCTCGCCAGCGATCCAAATCGTTTGGTGTACGAGCAAATACCACTGGGTACAGGACCTGGAAATTATTCTTGGCTCACCTGGGATGGCAATAACGATGCTCCTAGCCTAGCGGCGAGTTTAATTCCTCCTGGAAACAGTGATACTTATATCAATCCAAATGACTTACTTGACAACCAAGTCTCTATTGGCGATTGGGTTCAAGGTCGACCTGGAGTAAAAAATAGTCGCGATATTAGAGATAACTTAACCGCCCTACTCGGTCGAAACATTCAGATTCCCATTTGGAGTATAAACGACGGGCAAGGCAGTCAGTTCAATTACTTAACCGTTTCATTTGCAGAAGTCGAACTGACCGATTTTAAATTAAATGGACATGGTTGGATCAGTTTTGTTTACAAAGGACCTGCCGATTGCGATGGTCAAACCAACACTCCGCCGGTTGCCGAAAATATCAACCTGCAAACCATCGAAGGCAACGATCTGAATTTAGAAGTGATTGCCACCGATGCAGATAATGATCCACTAACCTATGTTATTGTCACTCCACCACAACACGGTAGCCTTAGTGGCAGCGGTCCAGATTATGTATACACACCCGATCCTGGATTTACTGGTGAAGACACCTTTTCATTTCAAGCCAATGATGGGCAAGATGTCTCAAATGTTGCCATAGCAACCATCACGGTTGTACCCGACAATAGTAATTCGCCACCGATTGCCGACGATCTCGAAACCGAGGGTTTGGCCGATACGTCCATTGATATTTTACTCATCGCATCCGATGCCGACGACGATGTTCTTACCTATTTAATCGTGACGCCTCCACAGCATGGAGAGTTAGTCGGTGATGGTCCTGATTATATTTATCTACCCGATCCCGGTTTTGTTGGCGAAGACACCTTTTCATTTCAGGCAAGTGATGGACAAGCGCTTTCAAACATTGCTGTTGGTATCATTGATGTGTTGCCCAATCAGCAAAACTCGCCACCCGTCGCCGAAGATGTGAATGCTGAAGGTCTTGCTGATACTGCGGTTGACGTGTTCGTTGTTGCTAGTGACCCAGACAATGATCCATTAAGTTATTTCGTGGTTACTCCCCCTCTGCACGGCGAATTAACCGGCGATGGACCTAACTATATTTATGTGCCTGATCCGGGCTATGTTGGCGAAGACACCTTTTCATTTCAGGCCAGCGATGGACAAGACATATCAAACGTCGCCATTGCAACAATTAATGTATTACCGAACAATCAAAACTCACCACCGGTTGCAGAAGATGTAACCGCAGAAGGCTTGGAAGATACGGCGGTAGAAGTCTTCGTTTTTGCGTCAGATGCCGATGATGATCCCTTAACGTATTTAATTGTGACTCCACCGATGCATGGCGAACTTATTGGTGATGGTCCGAATTATATCTATGTCCCTGATCCTGGCTTTGTCGGTGAGGATAATTTTTCATTCCAAGCCAGTGATGGACAAGATTTATCAAACGTAGCCGTCGCAACGATTACTATGCTGCCCAATAACCAAAACACGCCACCCATTGCTGAAGATGTTACGGCTGACGGTATTGAAGATACAGCACTGGACATCACCGTTTTCGCCAGCGATGCTGATG
Source organism: Pleionea litopenaei (assembly GCF_031198435.1). Taxonomy (GTDB): domain Bacteria; phylum Pseudomonadota; class Gammaproteobacteria; order Enterobacterales; family Kangiellaceae; genus Pleionea; species Pleionea litopenaei. The sequence continues at coordinate 41,386 of NZ_CP133548.1, read as the reverse complement.
ACGATGTGTTAAGTTACATTATCGTTTCTCAACCAGAAAATGGCATTTTATTAGGTGAAGGTCCGAATTACACGTATGTGCCGGACCCAGGGTTTATTGGCGATGACAGCTTTTCATTTCAAGCCAGTGATGGGCAGGCACTCTCTAACATTGCCTCTGTGAATATTACGATTGCTCCTAATTCAGGTAACTCCGCGCCTATTGCCGAAGATCGCTTTGTTGAGACCTTTGAAGAAACGAATGTAACCTTTAATTTGTTTGCGTTCGACCCAGACGATGACGAACTAACCTTCATCATTGTGACACCTCCGGCCAATGGTACCTTGAGCAATGACGGCTCTAGTTATACGTATACGCCGAACGCTGGGTTTATCGGCACGGACTTTTTTGAGTTTAAGGCGAACGACGGCAGCGCTGACTCGAATACGGCTCAAGTAGAAATCAGTGTACTGAGTTTCGAGGATTAACGACGGTCGATCTTATTATACTAGAGTAATCCACTGCGCCATCAAATAACGGTTCGTTGATGGCGCTTTTTCTTTTTTGAGCATTTTCTTTTGCGGCTATCTTTCGCGGCTTTCTTGCGCAATATGCTATCCGATATTTATGACTTTACACAACTACTGGCGCCCGCTTGAGATGCAGCTTGCTGAAAAATGGCTGCCACGTCGCTACTGTCTTTCCAAAGCATTGCATCGCAAGTTAAATCTGCCAGCAAGACGATTTGCTGATGACTTAATGCGACTAAATCAAAATCATTTTGACCGATGGTTTTATAGTTTGGGAAGTTTTTAAATGGCCCTTCGGGATACGATTGGTTGCCCTGCTCAATTTGTTCCTGAATGTAATGGTTTGGAATTTTCTTTTCCCATTGAGTAACACGATCCAAATAAAACCAAACGACCGTTACTGGATTCGTTTGCGCTTCAATGCCCCAACTTGAATTAGCTACGACTTGATGCTGAGTTCCTACGACCAAAGGCAACCCTTGCTTTTTTAAATTTTGAAACTCCGTAATTAACTTAGGAAAATCAACGGTTGGAAAAACTTGATTATTAGGATACTGCCACTTCCAAGTCGAATGACTGTAGCCAAACAACGCAGGCAATGAAGTATCACAATAACCATTGGGATCATTATTCGGATCGCCACCATTGCTATTAGGATGATAGTCGAGACTTAACTTGGCTTCGGTATTAATAAACGCAAATATTGTCGTAACCCCTCGTTGCAACAAAGGAATAATGCCTTGATTTTCTAAAATACCGCCATCACCAAAAAAGGTTTGCGCGCTATTTAGCGGCCCTGAAGGCTGTACCGGAAAATATTCAGATTTTGGATCAAACCGTGAGATTGAAAAGTCATCAATCAACACCTCGGCATAGGCTGAACTGCTTGTTCCGGTGGTATCCGCTAAAGTAAATGGGCGGTCTTGGCCAGAGAGCTGAACATAAGCGCCATTCGACCAGGGGCCACTCCCCATCGGAGCTTGACTACGAAAGGCAAAGGGCTCGATAAATCCACCGCCATAGGCTCTACCCTGTGACTCTGACAAGGTACCTCGCCCGACCGTCAATGGCGTGTACTCAAAATGCACATTGCCATCTTGAGTCGGCTTATCTTGAGGTAATAGAATACAACTGTTCACAATTAAATAAGGGCGATTAGGCCGTGAGGTGTAAAAGGTAGAATCTTCGAGCGTTGGATTCTTCGCTTTAATGTCTGCGACACGGTTATCATCCCAAGAATAATACGGCAGTTTAGTAGGATGGTACGCGGCTGAGTGTGCGTCAAATAATCCAAAGTCTTGCAAGTAGGCTTCACTGATCGAATAAATCCAAACATCGTTTGACGTGTATTCAAAATCTGGAAACAACTCCCACTCTGCAATAATACCGGCCAACCACTTGGTTGCGCCATACGCTAAACGCGCCGATGTTAGACTGGTATCAAGGTGACGCTGAGTAATCTTCTCTGCAGGTGTTACGGGTCCTAATAAATCATCGTCACTGGTCGCCCCCGTGCGGTAATAACAAAAAATAGTCGATGCCCATGATCCTCCGGAAACACAAGAAATGTAACGAATCGCCGGAAACAACTTATATTGATTAAGCGCTCGCATTTGGCCCATTGCTGCCGACATGGCTCTCGTGCCGCCGCCAGAAAAACAAACACCAATATTCGGCCGACTGGTAATGTCCGTTAGCGTTTGCTCAGGGTATTTAAAACTACTGTCGGCTTTGATCCACATTCGAGTCGTTAGCTCGGCCATTTCCGTTCTCCTAATTCCATGGCTTAAAATTCAAATTAAGCAGAGTTAACGAAAAAACAGCATCATGACTTGCGATAAAAATAGGAATAAAGAGAGCTGTCCAATAAAGAGCACTATCCAATTAAAGAAAACTAACTAAAAAAGAAAATGGCCTCGATAAAAGTGTAAACACACATAAGGAACGCGATAGCCAACCAATAATAACGAATGACTGACGTTTCACTCACAAGAACATCGTAATCAACTAACGCTCCGACAACGAATGTCGGTGTTATTTTCTCTGAAGAATGTTGATGTTTATTCGTGTACAAGCTTGAATATGCATAAGGTGTAACACCAAAACGCACAGAAGAAATAATTGCAAAATAGGCCACAAGAAAATAACCATCGATAATTTGAAAGTCGTTAAATGCATGGGTTTGTCTTAATCTATAATGCGAATAAACTAAAAAACAAACATAAACAACCGGCCAAATGCTTGAGCGCAATTTTTGCAACCAACGAAATCCAAAAGACAATTTATAACCAGTGTTGCTCAACAGATACACATACACGAAAAGCAATACCATTATAATAGGAACGAATGCGTTGAATAACTCTTCTAAGCTGTTTCGTTGAATCCGAATATTATAACGCAATTCATACGACAACAACGGATTGGCACTTGAGTCAGGAACTCCGAATGCAAGTTTTTCAGATTGCCGAATTTTATCGTCAAAGAAACTATAATCAAAAAAACTTTCTTTAATAATAAAACTAGATAATACAATCGTCTTTTCCAAAGCAATCAGTCCGTGCTTATCTGAATGTGCTTGCTGATCCAACGATAAGATCGATTTCTGTGAAAAATCCTTCAACCATATTCTGATTAGCACTTCTCGCTGATCGAACGGGTAGCTTCCTATTGCAGGCTCTTGCCTTAGTGTTGACTCGAAATACCATCCTTGAAGCACATCGCCATCATCTTTATTCTTTATTTGTGTGTCGGACATTTGTATTTTAATAGCTTCTGGAAACACGATATCTCCAGAGTCTAGGTTAAATGTCGAATGATTCGTTTTTCTTAACCAATAGTATCCTGAGAGAGTGACATCCGTAGGGCACCGATACTCAATCGATTGGACAAACAAGCCAAATTTATACACCGATTCGGAGCTGTTTAAAGCAGCTAACTTTTCAGAAACTTCTTCGACAGATACCTGCTTCGGCGTCCATTGTCGACCTTGATTTTCGATTTGAAGCAGCCAAACCGCAATCATAAAGCTAATGGACATTAGGGTAAGCCCAACGATTCTCCATTGACTCAATGCTTGATTAATAGACAGACTCAAACCAGGTCCACTTTTCATTCGCAAAACGCTCTGTTCTTATAAGACTGACTAATAAAATTTATCTATAAATTCTTTTGCATACTCTTTTGCATATTCTTTCGAAAATTCTCTTAAAAACCCTTTCGAAAATTCTCTTGTAAAATCTGAAGTAAACGCACTTATACCTTCTCCTGTCATTCATATAGGTTACTCCAAATGACATTTCATGCTATTTATCGATTATTCCAACGTCGTTATAGACGAGTCTATAAACCAACAGACAAAGGCTAACTCTTATTCTCTCATTCTCTCATTTTGGCTCTGTCGGCAATCAATGGCTTAGTGATATACGAATTTTCAACAAACCATTTAAATGAAAAATAAAAAGGCAGAGAGCAAAATTGCTGTCTGCCTTTATGTTTCCATTTCAATTAAATAAAACGGATAAATTGACTATTGAGACTTACGGTTCCACGTTCTACGACGATAACCCAATGACATCAACAATAGAGAAATAAGGCTAAATCCAAAAGCGCCACCACCGCCGCCCGATGAGGCCACAGAGCTAGGATCCGTTGGATCAGTGTTGTCTAGGTACTCTTGCAAATTGGTACGCCCGTCACTATCAGCATCTTGATTGGCATCGGCTGCATTGAAAGGATCAAAGCCATACTGGGTTTCATAGGTGTCTGGCATTTGATCATTGTCATCGTCTGTATCAGCATTATTACCAATACCATCGCCATCATTATCAAGAGTTTCAGATGGATCTAATGGCATCTCATCGTCTGAATTAATCACGCCATCACCGTCACTGTCATTAGTCGAGTCAAAAGGAGCATCGTCTAAAACCGCACCCGCAAAGGTTAAGCCAACAGGATCGATAAGCCCTTGCTGTTCACTCAAAACAACTTCAATAAACGCGCCTGTGCTACCATTAAACTTGAGTATCTGATTGGTTTCTCGACTACAAACATACAGAAAACCATCGGGGCCAAACTCCATACAACCAATGGAAGCCAAATTAACATCTGAGCCAGTGATAAATACTCGAATATAATTTCCAATAGAACTGATTAGATGAATGTTGTTATTTCCCGCATCACTAACCAGTAGATCACCTTGCGGTGTAATAGCTAATTGCTCAGGTTTTTGCAGTCGCGTATCAGTAATAAGAGGACTAATTTTTTGCAGATTTGGAAAGCGGTATAACAAAACTTGATTCGATGATCTAGACGCAACCCAAATACCAGCGGATGTGACGAATTCAATATCACGAAAGACATCGTCTTCGTAGTTTGAAGCACTTAAAAATTGTCCATCTCGTTGATGTAAGCTTAGCCCTGAGCTCCCAAATCCATGACTGATCAAGAGATAATCGTTATTGTCATAAGAGTAGGTTTCTACATGCCCAGGGAAGTTTGTTCCTAGCTGGCTCCGATCAACCAATACTTTGTAACTCGCGTCTTCTCGGTTAAAAACGGCTACGTCACTAAAATCAATAACTCTCAGCTCGCCCCGATTATTCGACTTGATATCGCTACGCATAGTGTAGGCCCCGGTTTGCGCTTGATACAAAACACCATCGAGCTGATTCGTTGGTAAGTCATATTGCAAAAGACGATCGTTCCCTGCGCTCACCACGAACATTTTCGCTCGACCAGCGTCAGAGTCGTCAGCAAAATCATTCACACCATCGTTATCGTCATCTTTATCAATTCTATTGCCTTGAGTATCACCATCATTATTTCGGAACTCAAAGGGATCAAAGCGCATAGCATCACTATTATCACCTACTCCATCACCGTCGCTATCAACCTGCTCATTGGGATCGAGTGGCAAATCGTCTTCGTTATCTGGTGTGCCATCATTGTCGTCATCTAGATCTGCATTATTGCCAGTGCCATCATCATCGCTGTCAATCCATTCATTTGGATCGGTCGGAAATTGATCGGTATTATCACCAACACCATCACCGTCGGTGTCGACCGACTCGGTTGGGTCAAAAGGAAATGCATCGACATCATCAAGCACACCGTCGTTATCTAAGTCAGTCTGACTAGGCAGATAAGGGTTGACCTCCACTTCACTGATCGATTCTCTTAGGGCAGCGTTTTGTGGTGCTAATAACCGAATGGTTTCGGCATTGTTTCCCCACGTCGCATCTCCACAAGCAACGCCGGCGCATTGTATATCAGGGTTAGAGAACTTATTTAAACCGTAGTTTCGATTGATATCTCCGGTTCCTATTGATGACATTATGGTGTTGAATTTTCCGGAACTGATCAACGCGCCAGAAAAATCAAAATAACCAACGCTTTGCCCATTTCGCCATTGATGACCGGCGCCAAAGTTATGCCCAACTTCATGAGTAAAGGTATCGAAACAATGTGAGCCACCACTGGAACCCACATTTGAAATATTAATCAATACATCGCTTTCCGTATTCGGAAAAAATGCAACGCCACATACGCCCCGCTCATTGAGATCGTGAGTACGAATCATTGAAACTAAATCAGCACCTAATTCATTTCGTCTGGCAAGTACATTCACTAGAGAGGGATCAAGTATCGATACACCATTTAGCGCATCGGCTAGATCATCCAGTGCACTAAAGTCACTTGGCTTTGTATAGTTCACCAGATCCGTTCCGACTAAACGTAAGTAGACTTCAACGTCACTGTCGACAAACGCTTGATTGGTCACAGCGACCACATGATTCATCAATGTTTCGGCCAGCTCACCAGGGTATGCTGCTTGTATATTTGGCGTATATAAGAGATAGGTATCTACGACAGTCAAGGCAAGTAAGCTCTTTTGAAACTTGGGTACATTATCTTGCTTATTCAGAACGTTTTCGCGTTGTTGCTTCAATGCGGTTAAATCGTACCGATTCAATAAGTTTTGACTCAGCGACTCAATCATATCGTCATTGCCAGAGCGGTTAAGGATGTTGCGATGCGACAGATCCGTCGTCCAATAGCCATCGTTTCTGATATCAATTCTGTAGCGCGCTTTAGGGCCCATAATATCCGCAATGCCACCATCTTTTCCGAGTGTGACAACCACACGATAGTCTGAATTATCCAGTTGCAGCAATCCAATTAAGGTTACATTACCATTGCTGTGCTGAACGCGATTTAATACTCGCATTTCCTCTTCACCGCTTGGCAGTGGCAACATAAATGAATCGATATTTGCATGCTTGACCACTTTGTAGTTGAGCGACTTTCCAGCATAACTGAGGTACCTTTTTACCGCCTCCTTTGGCAAGCCTGACAGATGTTTAGGTAGGCGATTTATGGGCTCAGACTTGTATACTTGAGTTGCGTGGCCTGTTACTAAAACTGAGCCAACAAGAGCAGAAAGAAGAAGTCTCTTCATCAATGAATCCTTATTAAAAAAAATCAAAATATCTCAAACTATAGAGGTTAAATTATACAGGTTTACTCGCATAGGCAAGTTAAACTTGCTTCTGCTCACTCCCATATACTCCCGGTGAATATCAGCCTTTCTTAATGTTCAGCTATGGATATAGTTTTATATCTACAACGTTTTTATCGCTTTGACGTTTACAAGTTAAGACGGTGCAGGCGGTATGCTCTTTCGCGATTGGTTGAAGGACAAAGGTATTTATTTTCAAACGAAGCAAGGCGCCGATCTTCGACTTTTATATCATTTCTTTTATGTTACCCCTTATTATCTTCCCCCTTACGCCACCCAAACATCTCATATACCAATAGCCAAAATACGGGAGTATTCACCAATATTTGTTTCTTAGTTATGCCATAATGAGGCCGAAGTCTCAGGCAAATAACGACCTGAAACAATAACAATAAATAAAACAGGCCACGCTTCTAGATAGGCAACGCTTCATTAATAGACTATGCAAAACTATAAAACTTCCTTGCTTGATATTTTAAAAAAAAGAATGCCAATCGCCTTAACTACAAAGGGTTGGAAAATCATTCTCTTAAAATTTTTTTTATTCGCTACTTTCCAGGTACCCACCTTCGCGTCACAAACCAGCTCCGACAGCACCGTCGCTCCCAACCAAGCGTGTGAGCAAGTGATGAAAACCGGCGATTATAACAATGCTTTACAAGTCTGTAATAAATTACTAGACAGCGTCGAACACATGAATCAATCAACGATAGATATCGAACAACAAAAGCTATTATTGCAATTAGCATTGGTCGAGATCTATCACTCACTGGGCAATAGTGAACAAGAAAGTTTCTATCTGTCCTCCGCACGAGAAAGCAGCGCATTTGATCGCTCGCCAATTGCCGCTTATCGCTGGCATCGTAAAATGGGACAAAAATATTATTTTGCGAAAGATTTTGAGCTCTCTAAGCAGCATTTGTACAAAGCCTTAACCATGGCGGAACAACAGCAAGATAATCGTTTATTGGCTAAGAGCTTTAATGATGTTGGACTCATTGAATCGCAACTTGGAGAGTTTCGAACAGCGCTTGAATTTTATCAAAAAAGTTTGGCGCTGAAGCTTGAAATAGGCGATCGATATCCGATAGGAACAACCTTAAACAATATCGGTTTAATCTACACTAAACTAGAAAACACTGAGCAAGCCATTCATTATTATGAACAAGCGCTCGATACGTTTTTAAATTACACTCAAGAGCCCAATTTTGACCGCCGAGTATTTAATAACATCACCCATGTTTACGAAGATCTTGCCGTCACCTACAATCGTTTAGATGATGCTCAGAAAAAAGCTTTTTATCAACAAAAGGCGACCGACTCGATTGCCTATAAAAACTCCAAAGGAGAACAAGCTCGAGCTTTAATTAACATTGCAAAACTGCAACTCGAAGAGCAACAACTTGACTCGGCAAAGCACTTTTTAAGCAAAGCCAGTGAGCTGCAAAATGACAGTGCCTTTGATCTGCGTCTTGAACTCAATTTGTCATGGGCTCATTACTATTTGCAAAATGGACAGAATGACCAAGCTATCGTTTTTGCCAACAGTGGATTAATTGACGCAGAGAAGAAAAACGACTTAGCCAAGGAAGCTGAGCTGTATAAAATTTTAAGCGACGCTTATCAAACCAATCAGCCAAAGACTGCTCTTCAGTTTCTACAGAAGTACTCATCCACACGAGAAGCATTCTTAGCGCAAAAGTTTGACGCTGACCTAAAAACCATTCAAGTCACGATTGAAAAGCAACAGGTTGAACATGAACTTGCTTTAGAACAAATAGCGAATGCGGAACAACAAACCAAAATTCAACGATTAACCAACATCGTGTTACTTGCAAGTCTCGCACTTATTTTGTGTATTGGATTTATCGTATTCTATTGGTTTAAAAAGCACAAAGAAAAACAATCGTTACTGCAAAACATTAAATATCACCAACAACAGCTAATAGCGCTAGGTGAAACCTTAAACCATGATTTCACGGCAGACCCAACACAAACCTTTGATTCTAACGACCGTGTTTTGGAGTCTTATTTACTGGCAAATAATCACTTTTCAACTTCACAAAGCTCTGCATCACAAAACTCTTCTTCACACGATCAGGCAAACAATCAACCTTCAACGCATAGTCCTGAAGACTATACGACAAATAAAGCAATTTACTCTCCAAGTGATACCGTGCAACCTGTCGCTGACAACAAACAGCAACAAGAACAAGCCAAAAAATTCAATGAAAGTGAGTTAAAGCAAATCTTACGGGAATCGCTGGTTAGTACAATGATTGAGGCGGTCTCCATCTGGGAAAAACATACGAAAACCAATCGAGTTGAACTTGCTGAGAAAAGTAAGCTATGGACCGTATCGATTGATAATGGAACCTTGCGTACTCGTTCGCTCGATAAATATTTAAGTTTAGAGAAAATCCCTCTGAATCCACGCTGGAGAAACGTCGCTGGTACCTGTCATTTTATTTTGGCCGACATGACGCTCTCTCCAAAAGATCGCTCGCTTCTGAACCAACATCTCGACAGTATAATGCAAAACGTTAAGATGCTTTCAATGGCGGTCGAAGACAGTTCAAAGAGTCACCAAACGTCAACGACCATGGCTCATCATTAATACGAATAGCGAGACTCTTTCGCTTTATCTTTTAAGACCCATGTAACGTAACCACAGCTAAAGGTTAAACCCTGGCTCAAATGATAGTTGAGGTGATGCTCATCACTGGCGGTGTCGACATCAACAAAGGTTGCAGGCCCTAAATACATCGGCACTAATTCCGTGGGGTATGCCTCGGGCTCAGCTTGATATAAGTCATAACAAGTATTTAGCGCGGCGGCTCTTCCTCGCGTGAAATGATCGAATTGTCCGCATGTTTTCGATTGCGACGCTTCACAACTTTCTTCGACCTCGCGTTGTCGTGAACGAATGGCAACCTTTGGTTGCCCATCGTACCCTTGGATCGATTCCACAAAATAATCAATGGGTTGGTTAGCTTGCTCTAGGGTGGTCATGTCTTCTTGAGTGAGATGAAAAGTCGCCACAGTAATAAACACGGCATTTGCACCCAAATTGGCCTCAGTAATTATTTCAGAGAGAAACTTGTGTGCGTGAAGCAAAGACGTTGCGGTTAAGCTGCCAATCAGTATGACTGAGGCCGTTAGATTTTTGATCCGATTCGTATTCGCGGATTTAGACTGACTACTATTCATGCTTTCCTCTCCTGTAACGACTCTAGGTTACGATTGAAACCAGACGTTATCTTCAAAACTTGATGTTGTGCTTACTCGATATCGAACCTATTTGATGTTGCGTCTAAAAAGTACACCATACTAGGTTGTTAAACAGTCTTTAATTCTCCGTGTTTGTTCGCCACTCTCACGTCATCTAAGCCATTCTCTCTGAGCCTTTCATTTAGCAATGGCTAACTCGAATTCGAGATAAAAACAGTGGGAATTCAAGACATTCTTACATTGTTGGGTCATTGTGCGGTGCGCCGCCCAAGATGTTAAGTAAGGGTTCTGGTAAATTTCGGTAAAAACCAATATTTATCAATAAATTCATAGAGTTGAAAGAACAACAAAAGGTTTCTTCCCGGCTCTAATACGGCACTGCGCCAGCAATTTAACCACGATTGTCCAGTCAATTTTCTCGCCTTTTTAGCCCGCCAGCTTAGTATCGAACTCAATGACCTGCCGAATTAATCGCAAGTCAGAAATACGAAAGCAATACACAGACAGGGGTTATTTCACTTTAACCGCTAAATACTTAAGAAGCTCCAGGGAGATGTTTTTATGAAATCCACATTACTTGCCAGTGCCATCGTTTTAACGGCCTCACTTTGCAGCCAATCAGCAGATGCTATCGGGCCGGTTTCTTCACCGGGTTGGTATTACACCACGGTCAGCTACGCGAGTGGCTCGGCAACATTTGGTAGGAATGGTCCTTTTAGCACCAAAGCGGAATGCGATGCTGTTCGCTGGAACGACTATGGTGATGGCGGCTCGATTCCATGGGATGGTGGTCCAGGTTGCTTCTATTTACACGACAACGATATTTGGGCCTACAACGAACTTCTAGAGCATTGGAATCTAGCAACTGGCCCTAACACTGGGCTGCCCAGCCTTGATGCAGAAATGGAATATGTGCTTAGTGAAGTGAATGTTTTGATTGAACACCATGCGATCCGTAACTATCGCGAAGCCATGAATAAAGTCAGCAATATTCAACCGCGTAAAGCCGAAGAGAAAGGCGAACGCTAATTGAATTACCCGAAATAACTGGTTTCTTTGGCAACAAGATTTCAACACGGAAATGGTCGTTCAATTTCGGTGTATGACGAAAGAATTAGGAGAATAGTATGAAAAAGCGTTTTATGAATAAACGACTTATGATCGCAGCTACGTTACTCGCAACGGGCCTAGCAAATTCTATTATGGCTGCTGGTCCTGTTACATCACCTGGCTGGTACTACACAACGGTCACCGGCTCTGGTAGTTCGGCACATTATGATGATCGCGGTCCTTTCGCTGGTCCAACAGAATGTAATGCTGCGCGATCCACTGATTTTGGTGACGGCGGTGCCATGCCGGTCACCTGGGGGCCGGGGTGTTTTGAACTATTTGCGAACGATATACCCGCCTACAATGAGTTATTGGAACACTGGAATCTCGCTACGGCTCCAGGAGGTGGAACGCCAGCTATTGGAGACGACATTCATCAAGTATTTACCGCGGTGAATATTTTGATCGAACAGCACGCGATTCGTGACTATCGGAAGTCACTCAACATCACAAGCAACATCAAAGAGCGTCGTGACGATGAGCGACGTTAAGCGCTAGTTGAGCCTTCACTTGATAAAAAAGCCGACAGAACGTCGGCTTTTTTATTTTGGATAACTTGCAAATAAACTTAGTTTACTGCCAATGAATCAAGTCCAACTGATTGCTACCTTCTGCAAGCACCGCATCGATCACCGTATTACTACCATCGACCATGACTAAACGCGGAATACCCGCCTCAGCAAATTGTTGGTAGATACTGCGATCGACATCGGCAACAAAATCGATGGGCAAATTATAGTCTTGTTTAAACTGACGCACTTCATCGATGGAATTTTCTCGGGCGATGGCAATAATATGTAGGTCATCTTCTTGCAACATGCTCGATTGACTTAACGCCTTCATGGCTCGCTGAGAGTCTGAGCACCAAGTAGCAAATAATATGATCAACTTACGCGATTTATCTTGAGTAAAATCAATGACCTCACCGTCTATCGTCGTCACTGTGGTAAGTGGTAAAGACGAACCAGCAGAGACGAAGGTTTGGTATTTGCTTTTTTCAAGAGGCGCCGAGGTCTGCTGACTATTCGCGACTGTCTTAGATACACACGCATTTAGCGTAAATAAGCATGTGCTCAATAATAACAATCTAACCATGCTGTTAGACTCCATTGAAAAGACATTGTTCTAAACGAAATTATTTAGTTGCGGTAGTGTAATTTATTTCACGGGGGTTAATCCAGCTAAGACTGACGAAAACGAAATATTTAATTTTGACACTCTTGTAGTGAAACTGCGGCTCAGCCCTACTAAGCCGCAATTGATTTGTATCTACTCAGCTCTTAGAACATTCGACGGCCGGGAACTTGCCGTTTTAAAAGCTATATAAGAAATAGTCACCCAAGTTATGGTTAACACCGTAACTAGGGAAAATAAATATATCCAAGGCGACTGGCTTATACGATCATTATAATGACTTAGCCAACTGTCTACCGCCCAAAATGCGCAGGGAAAAGACAGGATCACGCTGACCAAGGAGAGAACTAAGGCTTCCTTTGTCAGTAACTTAACCAAACTCATCCTTGAAGCGCCTAAAACTTTACGTATGGCCACTTCACGACTACGTCGTTGTGTATTAAAGGCTGTCAACCCAAACATTCCTACGCAGGTTAAGAAAACCGCCAACATCGAAAAGATAGTTACTAAACGAGTTAAATTATTCTCTTCTCTATAAATCATTTCATATTTATCTGAAACTACCTCAATATTCACAGGATTGACATCAAGTCGAGTTTTTATAAACTGGGTTAGGCGTTGCAGTAATAATGGATCTCGGCTATCTACAACATTAATTACCACTGAGTTTACGCCCGATGCGGGTAAACCCGCAGCAAAAACAACGGGTAAGGAACGCTCTTTGGATGATCCTATTTTGACATCCTTAAAAACACCTACCACTCTCCCCTGCAAATCATTCACTCGTCCAGCGTTAAATTGCCAAACTTTACCTAACGCTTGCTCTGGATTGTCGTAGCCTGCCGCAGTCAAAAGTGACTCAGGAATTAATATGGAGGCACTATTCGTTTCGGGGTTAAACCAATCAGAAGCATGGTCACGCGTGAAATCACGACCAGTTATTAGAGTTAAGCCCAATGTCTTAACTGCATCAAAGCCGACACCTCCATAAGCAACTTCATTTGTAAACGAGTCAACACCAGAAATCAGCACATTTGATATCCCTGCATAAGTTGACTTGGTTAGTTCAAAATCAGCAGGTGTAGCAGAAATCACGCCTTCAATTTGCATCATATCATTAAACAATGCAGCGCTCTCTGGAGAATATATTAGTTGCTCTGGAGCATCTGTAATACGAAGCCGATTCTCTTTCTCATAATTAACTGGCAAGTCTTTCAAAAAGTTAACCTGAGAATAAAGGGTTATCGCACCAATGATTAATGCGATCGAAAATCCAGACTGAAATATCATTAGTATTTTGCGAACAGTAACCGCGGTCTTTCCTCTTTGTAGATCTCCACTCAAAACTTGCCGAGTATTGTAAGATGAAATAAACAAAGCCGGATACAAACCAGAGGCCACACCGACCAAGACAGCACCTAAAACTACACAAACGGCATAAACTAACCAATCGTCAATCGTTAGATCCCGACTAACCAAATTACTAAACTCAGGTAACAACAACTCAACTAAGCAAGATGCGATTAACGTTGCAATGATTACAATCGCAACTGACTCACTTAAAAACTGAGTAATTATTTGCCTACGCGAAGCGCCTAGAACTTTACGCACGCCTACTTCTTTTGCTCGCATTCCTGCTTGCGCAACGCTCATATTGATATAATTAAAACTTGAAATTAGTAATAATAATAAACTTAATATTATCGCAATATTTAGCGACTGTTTGGAGCCCCCAAACTTCATATCGTTCATTAAATTATCATCTAAATGAATATCAAGCATCGGTTGTAAATAAAATGTAAGTTCTTTTGGGTCCCAATTCCAAAGCTCCGCATAAATTCTAGTAAGCTCTTTCTCAATTAAATCCTTATCGGCATTTTCAGACATACGAATATAAGTAAACGAATGGTTCCCCCTCGCTCTCATATAAGGTTTAGAAGACAACATTGACTCGATTGCAAAGTGAGTGTTGTCAGGCAAATCTTTGAACACAGCTCCAACAGTAAGAGTTACATCATATTTAACAAATAACATAGTCTTACCAACGGCATCAGTTGTACCATATAATCGATTAGCTTCAGACTCTGAAAGGGCAATGTAATCAGGCTCGGCTAGTACTTTGACTAAATCGCCATCAATCGTTTCAATTTTTACAAAATCATTGATATTTTCTGGAGCACCTTGTAAATGATCCAAATTGAAAAACATATCTCCGATTTTAACTTTGCTATTAAAGATCCATTGAGTACGAATCAAAGTAAAGACATCCTCTACTCCGGGAATCTTTCTGATATGCTGATCTGCTCTGGGTGTTGTTAACGGATAATCAGAACTCGAAGGCACGTGGTGTTGAACCACTCGATATGTGGTTTCACTGTTGGGTTGAAACTTATCGTAAGAGCTTTCGTTAATAGCATAAATTATCACCAAAAGAGATGCACATAACCCAAAGCTCAATCCTAAAATAGTTAGTACTAAATTAACTTTGTCCTTAGTCAGTGAGCGATATGCAGCTAAAAAATAATTCTGAATAAGACTATTACTCTGCATAATCCACCTCTTTAACCTGTTTTTCTGAATGCTCGGCTATTATTTTCCCATCAAAAAGACGTACAATTCGATTTCCATATTGCGCATCAACCTCCGAGTGAGTAACCATGATCACGGTGGTCCCCTCGCTATTCAAGTCGCGTAATAACTGCATGACATCTTCCCCATTCTTGGAGTCCAAGTTTCCAGTTGGTTCGTCTGCAAGAACGACTTTAGGGTTAATCACGAGCGCTCTAGCGACTGCCACTCTCTGCTGTTGCCCGCCAGACAAAAATTGAGGCAAATGATTAGCTCGGTGATCGATGCCCACTCGCTTTAGAATAGCCTCAGTTCTCTGTTCTCGTTCTTCTTTAGGAACACCTAAATACTGTAATGGCAAAACTACATTTTCGAATACAGTTAAATCATCAATCAGATTAAAACTCTGAAAGATAAAACCAATATTACTCTTGCGAATCTCAGATAGATTGTGTTCACTTTTTCCTGTTAAGTCTTCATCAAGAAAAAGGTATTCACCACTGGTGTGGCTCTCTAACATACCGAGTATCGATAAAAGAGTCGACTTTCCGCAACCTGAGGGACCCATTATCGCCAGAAAATCACCTGAATTTACCACTAAATTAATGTCATTAAGCGCTGTGGTTTCGATATCTTCGGTCCTGTATATTTTACTAAGGTTTTTTAACGTAATCATGATTTCATCCCTATTTATTTTAAAATTAATGATTCTGCATTGCTGAATAAATCGTAACTAGAAGTAATGATTTGATCGCCATCTGACAAACCATCTTCAACCATATAATAATCTTGATTTTTTCTACCAAGTTTTATAGCTCGCTTAGTTGCAGTATTGCCCTTTACCACGAAGATCCAATTCCCACCAGTTTCATTAACAAATGCGCCTCGCTTAACTAATAAAGCATTTTCAGTTCCAGCACTAAGAAACACATCGAGATCCACACTTTGCCCTCTTTTTAATGCGGTATTATTTACAGCTGCTTGTGGAATATAAACTTCAATGGTAAAACGCCCACTATTCACTCGACTGTCAATTTTATTAATTTTTGCTTCAATTTTTTCGCCATTTAATTCAATACTTACCGGCATATCAATAGATAATAGGTTCAAATAGAATTCATCAATACTAGCTAACACTTTGTATTCATTAGGTATATCTATTTGTCCCAAGCGCTCTCCTGCGGACTTTGACTCTCCTAGGTCAACATCTAAATCACTGAGATATCCATCAACTGGTGCTGTAACTAATAGATTTTCTAGATTTTTTCGAGCAAATTTCAAATTTGATTGTAACGTAATAGCACTTTCTTCTAATTGTTTAATCTGAACTTCACGTATTTTCTCTTCTTGCTCCTGTCTTTGAATATTAATTTTTTTTCTTTCTATATAATAATTCAAATCAATCTCTAGTTTTTCCACATCATCTTTAGCTATTAGATTTCTCTTAAATAATTCATTAGAAGCTTTAAGCTCGCGTTTTAGCTGTGCTATTTCCTTGTCATTATCGAGAAGCTCGCGCTTCAATGCTAAACGATTTGTTTCTGCAGTCATTTGCGTATTTCTCAAAAAGTTCAACTGTTCAGAAATTTGAGCTTCCCGACTGATTACGTCTAATTGCAATGCAGAATTGGAGAGTTTAAGTAAAGGCTGACCTTCCTTTACAATCGCACCATGCTCGATATATATCTCCTCTACTCTTCCACCTGACACAGCATCTAGATATACCGTTGTCTTTGGAGTAATTAATCCTCTAACATTAATCGAATCAACAAATGCTCCTTGCTGCACTTGATTTATCAGAATTGACCGCTTGTCGACTTGCTGACTACGAGAACTAGAAAAAGCATCAACTGAAATATAAATGAGTACAATAGCCAAAGCACTAGCAATGATTATCGATGGCTTTCTCAATAGAATATTTTTTTTCGTACGCTCAATTTTTCGATCCACAGTTACTCCTTGCCGCATTTTGATCGTTCTAGAATAGTTAACGAGCTACAGCAAGTTAGATGCCAACTTCGAAGGCAGTATTAAATCTACGTTAGCGGCGAGTAAACATAGATACGTATTGGAAAGTGTCCGGTTTTGTAATAGTATGCTGTCCAAAAATGGACATAACAAAATTATTAAATATTTATTATTGCGATAAATATTGATTTGCAAATGAGATATTTAATGGAAGATAACGCTAAATCTTTGGGAAGAATTCTGGTTGTCGATGATAATCCAGACATATTGATGTCAATGGAACTTCTATTAAAGCGATTTTATGAAAAAGTAGTCACGCTCAGTAATCCAGATAAAATCCCTGATATTTTAAGACAAAGTGATTTTGATGTTGTATTACTCGACATGAATTTCACTCGAGATGCCATTAGTGGAAAAGAGGGATTTTATTGGCTTGAAAAGATCAATTTAATGGCACCTGATACTTCTGTTGTTATGATGACTGCCTACGCAGACATGCCAATAGTCATTGAAGCAATTAAAACTGGAGCATCAGATTTTCTTGAAAAACCATTTTCGAATGATCAATTGTTGGCGACATTAACAGCTGGATTAAAACACACCGAATCAAAACGTTCAGTAAGTCAACTGAATAGAACAAAAACAGGGCTTGGTTTAGAACTGAACGGTTCACAGCCGTTTATTGGCAAAAGTAAACCTATGCAAGATATTTTTGCGACAATAAGTAAAGTTGCGATTACTGACGCTAATATATTAATTCTTGGCGAAAGTGGTACCGGAAAAGAGCTCACCGCTAGAGCCATTCACAATAATAGCACCCGACGAGATCAACCATTTATATCCATCGATATGGGAAGCATCTCCGAAAATTTATTTGAAAGTGAACTATTTGGTCATAAAAAAGGAGCGTTCACTGATGCTGTTATTGACCGAATTGGTAAATTTGAACTAGCCAATGGTGGAACATTATTTTTAGATGAAATCGGTAACTTACCACTAACTCAACAAATCAAGCTTTTAAAAGTCATACAGGATAAGCAAATTACTCCTCTAGGCAGTAATACAAAAATCAATACCGATTGTCGATTAATATGTGCAACCAATGAAGACCTACTAAAGAAGGTTCATGAAGAATCCTTTAGACATGATTTGTTATATCGGATAAATACTATAGAACTAAAACTGCCTCCGCTTCGAGAGCGAAAAGGAGACATAGCCGTTCTCGCAAATTATTATATAGAATACTTTAATAAAAAATATCGCCGACAAGCAGCGCTCGACCAAGACAACCTTAAAAGACTTGAGTTGTATCCTTGGCCAGGTAATGTACGCGAGCTGTCTCATGTAATAGAGCGCTCTGTCATTCTCTCTGAAGATAACCAAATATTACTTAATGACTTAGTTATATCGAGTCAAGAAAAATCCGAAGTCCCGATACAGACCTTTAATTTATCTGAAGTCGAGAAAGGAACCATAGAGCGAGCAATTCAATATTTTGATGGGAACCTCAGTCAAGCAGCTAAAGCATTAGGTCTCACTCGTGGTGCATTATATCGCAGATTAGACAAATATAGGCTATGAGTTTTGTTATGACAAACTTGTTTAATACTTGCATTTGGCCTTGTCTATTAATTGCTTGCTCATTAATGACTGGAGCTTTACTGGTCGATAGAGGATTAACACCTCTCACTTTCGCACTTATGTTAGTGACATGCTTAATTCTAGCTAAATTAGTAAGTGTTATTCTTCGGAGTAGATTTCTAGTCACTAATGCACTAAAAGCTCTAGCAAATAATGACCGACTACTGGGACTTTCTTTTGACCAAGAAACTCACGTTTATTATGAAAACATAAGAGAGAAGTTCCACAAAACTCGCTCTGATAACTACGCTCAAAATCAGTTACTCAAAGAAATTATTTCGAATATTGATTCTGGAATAATCGTGGCCAATGAGCAATTACAAGTAATTCATAATAACACGGCGTCAAACCGTTTGTTAGGGAAAGACTTGATTCAAATAAATTTGTCTGATGTTAGAGAGCTTAAAGACTTAATAACAAGTATTCCCAGCGCTTCTAAGTCACTATTGTCTTTGAACAAAAATGAAAGACGAGAAATACTTTCTGTTTCTGTCCACATAATTTATCTACAGGGCTATAAGCATTACCTAATTAGTTTGCAATCGATAACAAAAGAATTAAATTTCAAAGAAAATCAAGCTTACAAGCGTCTTGTCAGAGTTCTCACGCACGAGATCTCTAATTCAATACTGCCATTGCAATCAATGTCTGATACATGCCTTAGAATAATAGGTGAAATGAATCTTGGCTGCAATCAGTCTACTGCAGACCTAACAAGTGCTTTACAAGCAATAAGTAGACGATCCACTCATCTAAATGAATTCGTTAAACAATATTCTAAAATTAGTCGTCTCCCTGCTCCGCAGTTTAGAAGGGTTAATATATGTCAATTGGTACAAGACGTTATTACCCTTTACAACAACGAGTTCAAAACAAAGAACATTGCACTAGAGTACAATAACAGAATAAACACTTATTGGCTTATGACGGACCCTGCACAGCTCGAACAAGTGTTAATTAATTTGATTGTCAATGCCATTGAGGCCGTCGAACAGTCAAGTAATAAACAACTTATCTCGATCTCCATTACAATAAAGTCCTCTACAAATTTAATACTGGACATTATTGATTCAGGTCAAGGTGTTGAAGATTCGTCAAGAGAACAAATATTTGTGCCATTTTTTACGACAAAACCAAATGGTTCCGGCATTGGGCTTGCCCTCGCCAAACAAATTATGATTAATCTTGGAGGTGATCTAGTGCTGCTTGATAACGTGAAGTTACGCTCCAATCAAGGTGCTGGATTTCGAATAATCTTTTAGGGGCACTGAACTGGGCGCTAAAAATACTGAGTATCCTGCTCAAATTAACTAGAGCAGAAAAACTCAGTGACTGTCAGCGGTCGTACATACTATCTATTTGGGCAGGCCATCCCAGCCAAAACTCGGCGTTCACCGACAAATGATTCTCTTCCATGAGTGAACAACATATTATCAAGTAACAGTAAATCATTTTTCTGCCATTGAAACTTAATCTTAGTTTTTTCATATAGGTCACGAATCATGTTTAATACGTCTTCTTCAATTGGTTCCCCGTCACCATAGAATGTATTTCTAGGCAAATTTTCTTCTCCTAATGAATCAATCAATACATCTCTCATCTCTGGAGCGATATTTGAAATGTGAAATAAATGTGCCTGATTAAACCATATTTTTTCGTTAGTAACCGGATGAAATGCAACCGCAGGGTTAACTTGAACCGTTCTTAATGCATTATTATCTTTCCATTCAAATTGCAATTCATTGTCGACACAATACTGCTCAACCTCTGCTCTATCTTCAGTTTGAAATACTTCGGTCCATGGTAGGTCCATATCTGAGTAATTTCTCACATACATTATACCTTTTTCTTCAAACTTCAATCGGACCTCTTCTGGTAGACGCTCATAAATCAATCGACTGTCGCTTATTGGGGTTTCACCTCCTTCTTGAGCTGGCAGCATACAAAATAATCCAATTCGATTTGGCCAGCTTCTCGAGTAGGCATTTTCATTGTGTTGCGCTATAACTTCGTTCGATGGATATTCTGTAGCAGTATAAACGTTGCCTCGAAGACCCGTTCTTGGGGTTGATCGATATTTATATTCGATTAACTTACCATCAAATATAGTTTCTAAAGCATCACCAAATTGCTTACTACTAATTATCTTTAAACCGCGAAGTAACAATGCACCATTCTTAGAAATCAAGTCTTGAATCTGTGACTTGTTCTCCGAAAGCCAGTCCATAGTTCGCTTACCTTCAGTATCTACATTAAATAACAAAGGGAGTCCACCAATTGGCTCGAGATCATCAATAGAAATCTTTAAATTTGTCATTTCAATCCTCTAATATTCTCTTAAATTTTTATGTCATGCTTACTAAAATCTTTCGCTCACAATTAAAGGGAGACCTTCCATGCGCCATAAGCTGATTATCGATGATCATCAAGTCGCCTTTTTTCCATGGAAATACTATTGTGTTCTTTTTAAAAACCGAACGAACCTCCTTTAACAAGCGAGTGTCTATTTCTTCCCCATTACCAAAATATGCGTAAGTAGGATACTTTCGCTTGTCACCTTCAGTAAGAGCTAAGATGCCTTCTTGTATCTCATCAGGAAGATTATATAAATGAAATTGATCCGCTTGATTAAACCAGACTAACTCATTCGTGGTTCTATGCCTTGCTACTCCCGGCCCGATTTGCGATATCATTAGACCATCATCGTCGTCCCATTCAAAATCGATATCTAGATCCTTACAGCATTGCTCTGCTTCATCTTTTGATGATACTTCAAACGTTTTTTGCCATGAAGATCCCAAGCCGAATCCACCATGCAGATACCGAGTATACTTAACTTTATTCTTAGCGAACTTATCAACCAAATCAGGATCTAGTTCTTTTAATACTTTTCTGCAATCTGCAATCAACGTATGGCCACCTTCAAGAGGCTCGGTAACGCAACAAAAATACAACATTTTTGGCCAATTGTTCGAGTAAGATAACTCGTTATGCATTGAAAGCTCATATTCTTTTGGATATTCAGTTGAGGTATACACTTTTCCAATTAATTTCGTTCGTGGAGAATTACCATCGATATAATCCAATTGCTGCTCTGGAATTGCACTCATAAAGTCTTGAAACGCAGCTTCTGAGTCTATCTTAAACCCTCGCATTAAAACGCCGCCGTATTGTTCAATGATCGGTGAGATTTCACTAGCGATAGAGCGGTAGAAACTCGAGTGGTCAATTCCCTCATATTTTTCCCCAGGCTTTACTACCGGTAATCCTGGAATTTCTTCTAATGAAATAGTAAACAATTTTCTCTCCTTTTATTTATAATTTTTCTTTAAGCAGAATCAGTATTTTTTCAGACAAACTGTCAAAATGAGGCGGAGACAACATTGTGGCATGAGTTCCGTCGACATCAATAACGTTTAAATGCCCCTGTGCCAAGTAACTCCATCCGTGGTTCTCAAACTTAGCTCGCTCGTCAAACGACAAAGAGTTTAAGTGATTTATTTGATGCTCATTTTGTTTAACTCTAAACAACACGAAATCAAAGTCGCTCGTTCTAGGAAAGTACTCACTCAAAGCGATATCTAAATTACTCAAGTAATGAAAGTAATTCGAAATCAATCCTGCGTCTATACCCTCTAAGATATCGCCACTTTTTACTAACAATGATGAAAGTACCTCTATTCCATCGTCTTGATTAAATTGAGAAAGATAATCCCAAGAAACTTTCAGTTCGGCTTCACTATGAAGTCGACTTATGGGTAAATACCATGGAGCTTCTTCGCTTAATTGATCGGTAAACGATCGAGCATCTAATAGTCCAACAAACCCTATCTTTTTACCTTGCTTTTCAAGCTGCGAAGCAACTTCATAAGCAATTTTCCCGCCTAGAGACCACCCTATAATATGAAAAGGACCTTCAGATTGCACAGTCAATATTTCTTCAACATAATATTTCGCTAGGTCAACAAAAGATCCCATTTTAAAGTCAGTAAAAATATCTCTACATTGCATTCCTATGACTTTCGCGTCAGGTTCGAGATATTCAGCCAAGGCTTGATAACAAGCTACAGTCCCCCCAATCGGATGAATACAAAAAACATTTGATTGTGACTTCGAATTATTCAACGGGACTAAACACTTACTATCTGTCGTTTTTACTACAGACCGCTTTTCGACTATATTCGCTAGTGACTCAACTGTTCGGTACATCGCCAATTGCTTAATTGTAACTTTCAGTCCATGTGCCTTACATTTCGAAAAGACTTCAATCAACAACAAGGAATTCCCACCTAAAGCATAAAAGTCATCAGTCACCGATAAATTATCTATCTTGAGAACTGCGCGCCATATGTCACCTATAATTTTTTCAACTTTAGTTCTGGGTTGAATAACCTGATGATTAGCTAATGCGTTTTCGCTCTCTTTTTCCAACCTTTTTCGATCAACCTTACCATTCGCAAGTAGCGGAAATTCTTGGTATACCATTAATTTTGTAGGGACCATATATTCGGGAACTAAAGCTTTCAATTCTGCTAATATAGTTTGCTTTAACTGGTTCAGTTCATTCTCGTTCGAGTACCTACTGTTATTTCTATTTTCAATAAGCACACTCGCAACAATCTTCTTACCGTCTCCTTCACCACTGACATGCGCAACAGCCTGATCGATATGTTTGATACGTTTTAAATTATACTCAACTTCACCAAGCTCTATACGAAAGCCTCGAATCTTCACTTGATGGTCGACGCGACCGATAAATTCAATATCACCTGACTCTAAAAGACGACCGACATCTCCGGTTTTATAAAATAGTTGATGACTTAAACTGTATGCGTCACTTTCTTTTGGTGCGTACAAAAACCTTTCAGAGGTCAACTCTGGCATACCAATGTAGCCTTGAGCTACATTATCCCCACTTACAAATATTTCACCCGCAACACCCACAGGTAGAAAATCAAAGTTTTCATCAAGGATTAATACAAGATTGTTTTGTATAGACTTTCCTATTGGAACCGTTTGCTTTTCACACTGACTTGGAACTAAATTGTAAGTTACATCTGACATTGTCTCAGTAGCACCATACAAATTGACTAAAGAAATATGTTCTAATGAATCAGCGATGTCATTAGTTAAGCTGTTACTAAGAGGTTCTCCACTGATAAACCAATACTTAAGTGACCTTAATTTATCACGATTAAGCAACAACATTTTTCTTGCTAACGATGGCGCTGTGACTATTCGAGAGATCGAATACTCTGCAATCAAGTCAACAAACGTATCCGCTTGTTTTACAGCCTCGGTGTCGACTATTAACATTTCGACACCTGCAGTTAATGGCAAGAAAACTTCCCATACAGACCGAATAAAATTGTAAGACGTAATGAAGCAACATCTCTCGTTTGACGAAAATGGAAACTCCTTTGTCATCCAGTCAACTCTGTTATACATTGACTTATGAGTACCCTTAACTCCTTTTGGATTACCTGTTGAGCCTGAAGTGTAGATAATATGAGATAGATTATCTTCTGATATACGAGGTAATTTAGATGATGATTTCAATTTCAATAAATCATCAAATAGCCGATAACTGGGCATACTATCTTTCAAGTAACTATATTTTAGTGAGGTTAAGAGCAGTTTCGCTTTAGAATTAGATAATATATATTGAATCCTGTCATTAGGAAAATCTGGATCGATTGGACAATAAGCTGCCCCAGCTTTCAAAATACCGATTAACGCAATAACTAAATCTATCCCACGTTCCATGCAAATAGCAACAACATCATTATTTTCTATCTGATGATATTCACGAAGGTTCTTAGCGAATTGATCTGTTCGCTTTTTTAAGTCACCAAAAGCGATTTTCTTTTGCTTATGTCTAATTGCAACTTTATCAGGTTGCGACAAAGCAACCTCATCGATTAATTGAGCAATAGAAATAAAACTCTTTGTCAATTTTTTTGTACCGTATAATTCCTTAATGGCATTCTTATTAGTGTCAGACAACAACTTAAGATTTGAGATCTTAGCGTCGCTATTATCACAAAGTTGTTCGGCAATCATAACTACTAGATTGGAAAGCGATTGAATTGAAGATTCGTTAAATAGAGACTTACGAAATGACCAGTCAAAAGTCATTCGGTCATTAATGAGGTTGCAGTACAACGTCATATCTGCTTTTGACCACTCCGCGGCGCTTTCATTATACAAGGGTAACACTTGAATATCCGATCTTGAGCCTTCAGATCGACTAATCGTTTGGTTGATTTCTGATACGTTTAAAAATATTTGAGTCAATGGATTATATTGACTGCTTCTATTGACAGATAGAGCATCAACAATCATCTCAAACGAAACGTCTTGATTTTGATAGGCCTCTAGTAAATTCCTTTTGTTCTCACGAATTAGGTCAATGAGTGTAGAGTCTTTTCTAATATTACATCGAAGCACCAATGTATTCATGAAAAAACCTATCATTTCCCCAAGATCTGGATGTTCTCTTCCGGCTAATGGCGCACCAAGTACTATATCTTCTTGTCTACCGAAAAAATGTAATCCAATAGAAAATGCTGTTTGCATAAAATGGAACAGTGTAAAATCATTCTTTTTACAGAAATCTAATATTTTTGCAGCGAGTTTATTAGGAACAGTAACGTTCAAAGAAGCTCCAGTCAGATCTTGCTTAGCAGGGCGTTTTTTATCCAATGGCAGACTATGCACTTCAGGAACGCCTTTGAGTCGCTCTCGCCAATAGCTAATTTGTCGATCTAGTTTTTCTTGGGTCAGCCAACTTCTCTGCCAAGATGCATAATCAAGGTATTGAATTCTCTGATTAGGGACTTGATAGTTTTCATTCTTCTCTAACAAGTAGTAGGTTTCGATAAGTTGATCAATCAATAAATCTCTAGAGAGTCCATCCGCCGCAATATGATGTATATTAAATAAAAAAGCGTACTCATTTAGCCCGATTTTAATTAATGTGAGATTAACCGGCATCTCATTCTCTAAATCAAAAACATGACTTGCATGCTTTTCAACTAGAGAGTTAAGTCTCTTATTTATCTTATCTTTAGACTGATTGCTTAGGTCAAGAAAGGTATAGGGTAAAGTAAATTCTGCCTTTACACACTGTCTTACTTCAAAATCAGGTTTACTATACGTAGTTCTTAGAATTTCATGGCATGAAATTAATTGGGCAAATGCTCGCTCTAGTATATTTGAATTAATATCACCCACCAATTTAAACGTAGCAGGCATATTGTATTCGGAACTTCCCTCATTTAGTTTATCGAGCAGCCACATCCTTTGCTGTGAAAATGAACAGATATAATTCACTTGATCACGAGAAGCTATTGGGATATTAGACTTGAACAATTCGGAAACTTCTGCCTTTTGCCTTTGGTCCTTAATCCACTCGACCAACTCTAATTTATGAGCCTTTAATTTTTCAGTCACATCTTGAGTTAAGTTTGTAACTTTTCCGCGAACTTTTAAGTTATTGTTCTCATCAAGGTTAAGAGAAATGCCTTTAGATTTAAGCTCTTCAAACAATTCACTAAATATTGTCATATCGATATCTCCATTTCATCGCTTGACAATTCTGATTCAGTTTTAAATATCAAACTATTGCTGTTGCTCAGGTTATTAATCTCCAAAGCCATCTGTTTTATTGTCGGATAATGAAAAATAGTGGTTAATTGAAAATGAATATTAAAGTTTTGGCTAATTTCATTCGCAAAACGCATTGCCATTAAAGAGTGTCCGCCCAACTCAAAAAAGCTCGCGCTGGTACTGATGTCATGGTCGGGTCGTGCCAGGATTTTTGCCAGCAGGGTGACCAAGGTTTGTTCTGTTTCATTACTTGGCTCAGTAAATGGACGAGTGCCTTGTTCATTTGTGATGGCCGGCAACGCTCGTTTATCTACCTTGCCATTCGGCGTTAAGGGCAAAGCCTCTAAGACCGCATAAGCACTCGGGATCAGATGCAGTGGTAAACGGGGCTCTAAATAGTCACGCAATCGCTCCGCTAACTCTCCCTCGTCTAACAATCCCTCTTTGTCAGCCAAGACCACATAAGCCACCAAGCGACCATCATCCTCTCCCGCTCCCGATTGAATCGTTACCACCGCTGACCGTAGTCCTTCATGCTCGACTAAAACGCTTTCTATTTCTCCAGGCTCTATTCGCTGCCCTCGCAGCTTGACCTGCTCATCCACTCGACCTTCATAGTGCAAACGTCCATCCGCCAAATATCGCACTCGATCGCCCGTTCGATACATCCGTTCTTGTCCACCTTCTACAAACGGATTGTCACAATAACGCTCCGCCGTTAACGCTTCTCGCTGCCAATATCCCTGCGTTACACCCGCTCCGCCTATATACAACTCTCCACTGACGCCTCGCGGTAACAGCTCTCTCGACTCACTCAACACATAACATTGCGTATTCGCTATCGGATAACCGATGCTCACACCTTCATTCGTCAGCCGCGCGCAGGTCGACCACACCGTCGTTTCCGTCGGTCCGTACATATTCCATAGCGAATCCACTCGCTCTAACAAACGACTCGCTAAATCCTCCGCTAAACGTTCTCCACCACACAGCGCCTTCAAAATAACCCCTGAGGGCCACTCTCCGCTGTCGAGCAACAACCGCCAAGTCATCGGGGTCGCTTGCATCATCGTGATTTCATGCTCCGCTAACTGTGCCGACAAACGCGCTCCATCGACACTGTCTTCTCGACGACACAGCACCACTTCCGCACCACTTATCAACGGTAAAAATAATTCCAATACATGAATGTCGAAGCTGATCGGTGTCACCGCCAATAAACGATCTCCGACTTGGCAACCGGGCTGCTCTTGCATGCTCATTAAAAAGTTCGCTACGTTGCCATGACTCACCATCACACCTTTCGGCTGGCCCGTTGAGCCGGATGTGTAAATCAGGTAAGCCAAATCGCCTGCCCTTACCTCGGAACGATACTCAGATGCACTTGCAAATAACGCCGCTTGATAATCCGTCGACGCAATATTGAACACCTTGACGCCCTCACGCTTAAATGCCGGATGCTCGACATCAACCAACACCCATTGCGCTTGGCTATCGCTTAACATGTACTGCAAGCGTTGTTCGGGGTAACTGGGATCCAGCGGCAAATACGCCGCACCTACTTTTAGGCAACCCAACAAATGGCTCATTAAAGGTAAGCTGCGCTCCAAACACACCCCTATCACATCGCCTTTTTGCACACCCTGTGCACTGAGCCAGTTCGCCACTCGATTCGCTTGCTCTTCTAGCTCACCGTAACACCAAGACTCATCACCACTGCGAACCGCTACCTGCGTATTGCGGGCATTGACTTGCTCTGACCAAGATTGTAAAAACGTTGCCGGAGGCGAGAACGTTGATGACGAAGGGGTTACCGGCGCTAATAACTCTCGCTGCTCGCTAGCGGATAATAAAGACGTCGCCTGGTGAGACGTGTCTAACTGCATTAGCATCAAATCAAAAGCCATCAGATAATAATGACTCAGCTGTTTAATTTGTTGCTCACTGTAAACTTGCGTGTTGTAGACAAAGTTCAAATCCATTTCATCGACGCCTAAACTTTGCGCCACACTGACCAATAAATCGAAATTAGTCTGTTCATAAGAAAATGCATTCAAGACTTCAAACGTTGAACGGCCCGTCTCATTCGCGGCCTCACTTGCCGATGATTTTTTCGGCGTATTCATTTGTTCGAAAACATGGAAGTGGGTGAAGTAGAACATCACCTCAGAAAAATCTCGCCCAAGATGTTTTTGAACTTCAGAAAGAGGATACAAACGATGCGATAGGTTTTGTGCGTTAGCACTCGACACTCGCTCAATAAGTTGACGCCAAGTACAATCATCCAGCTCAAGCGCTAATGGCAGAGAGTTAAAAAATAATCCTAACCCTTGCTCTGCACCTTCTCGCTCTGGTCGACCATTACCTAACATGCACGTCATCGCTTTACGATGACCACTCACCGTCGACAGTACTTTAAGATGAGCCGCTAACAATATCGATTGAATGGGCACGCCCATGCTTTTCGACAGTGCTAACAGTTGCTCTGAGTGCTGTCGGAATTTTGGTAATCCCATCGAGCGGTGTCCGGACGTGCTCGAGGTATCGTCAGGTAAACGAGGCAACTGATAGACAGGTGCATCGTGTAACATATTTCTAAAGTGTTCTATCGACTCGACTTGTGCAATGGCCTTTTGCTCAGACGCAATAAAATCACGATAGGTCCAGTCAGTTGATACCGCAGGTAAGGTCGCTCCCGCCAGTAATCGCTCATAACAATTGTACAACTCAGTGCTAAATGACGCGCGGCTCCAACCATCTAACACCGAATGATGAAAACTGATGATGAACTGAAAACTTTCTTCACTGCGTAAGAAAATATTGATTTGGTACAGCGGTCCTGATTGCCAATCAAAAACATGCGTTTTTCTTTGCTCTACCCAATGTTTTAATTGTTGCGCTTGTTCTTCACGATCGAGTAAACGAATGTCTTCGACTTCCAATGGCAAGGGCCCATGACGCAACACCAGTTGTAGAGGACGCTCACCTTTTAAATAATAATGCGTTCTTAAAATAGGATGGCGCGCGATGCAATAGTCCAACGCTTCTCGAAATAACCCTTCGTTCCATTCACAACGAATGTGCTGTACCGCAATATCATGATATATACCACTAAAACCTTCTAGCTCGGTGTGAAATACCATGCCTGCCTGCAAAGCAGCGAGAGGATAGATATCTTCGTACTGTTCATTATTCTCGAGCGATTCTCGCTCAAGCGCTGTCAACTGGCTGAAAGGAGCATTTAAATGTGTTGAGTTTTTCTCATCAAGAAAAAACTGCCTGATCAACTCTTTATTCTCTACTACTCTAGATTTCAGTTCGTTAGAAAAACCACCCTCTTCGGCCAAGTAGGCTAATTTGTCACCTTTAATATATAAAGTAACACCTTGAGCTTTTGCTTCCGCAATCAATCGCGCTGCAATTGTCATAATTATTCCACTAATCGCTTATATTTTATTTTTTATTGATACTAAATATGGGAAGGCGGTCGTTGTTAAACGCATGCGCAAATCATTTAATTCATAAAAACCTAAATTCGTCCCTAAGCTTGATAATATTTCTCTTACAGTTTTCTTACCATCAACCCTATTGAAGACTAGGGACGCAATATTATTAGTAGGAATTTCCGGCTGCGGATAGGACTTACCTTTTGTCGCAAGTAAATATGAATCATCGTGATTGCGAACAAAGAGATCCGTCTTTGCCTTTGTTTTTTCAAACACAGTATCGAGAAATTCAGCATTTATTTGATGAGTGTCTTTAACAGCAAAGTCAGACTCTTTCTTCTGTAAATAAAACCATGTGTTAGGCGATTCCTCTAATAATAATAAGTTCCCTATTTTCCATCGAGTAATATCTGGAAGTGACTCATATTTCTCAGCTAGTTCTTTGTCATGAAATTTCATTTCAAATGAAAGAGCATCTTCGACCTTATCCCATGAGCAAATGCAATTACTCACAATTTGCAATTGACACTCTTGAACCAAGCGATCAAATGTTTCGACAGTATAACTATGCTCGACAGGCTGCAATAACTTGTCGGCGATATCACATTCATGCGCGCCTTTCAAATGAAATAGCTGTGATTGCATCAATCCACTGCAGCTGTGCGCAGAATTATTGATCATCAAATTGGTTAACGGCAATTCTAAGTCAATATTGGGGGTACCGTCATCCGTACAAATCAATCTTATCGCTTTTTGAAATGCTGTATTCAAAATTCTTCGATAGTAATTGTATACAAACAACTCCATTATTCCATTTTTCTTTAATGCATTGCTTAGTTTTTCTAAGGGAATTTGAGGATTGGCATTATGATGTATTACGCCAGTACAAATTATGTAGTCAAACTCATCTTTGTAAGTGACGTCATTAATGCTTTTTTCTTCTAATTTCAAATTCGTTACATTTAGTTTTTCAGCCAGGGCTCGAGCGGCGGCAAGTGATTCAACTGAAATATCCGTCCCAGTGATCTCCGACTCAGGGTATTTCAATGCGGTTAATACAGCTTGATTGGTACCACAACCAGCCACCCATATTTTAGCGCTCTTTTGAATTCGAGAATGATCCCATGACCCGATATCTTGGTTAAGCATATTGATCGAAAACGACTGATCATTAAACTTTTCTGCAATTGAGGGATACCATGGAAAGTTAAATCGACCATAAAACGATTTATTAATTTTATCGACAGCATCCTGCGAATGGGCCGAATGTAAATTAAATTCATGATAGTTTGAAAGTTCTATATTTTCTTTTTTCATTTTATTTTCCTTAGAAGATTATCGCTGCTAAATAAAACTTTCATTTAACAGCGAGTCTATAGCCCTACTTTCTAAAGTTCGCCTTCTTCAATTTTTTTACCTTGTTGAATCATTGTTTCTTTTTGATGCTCAAGTTCTTCAACAGAGTCAAAAGAAATATAATTGGCGACTGCAGCAATGGTTGGGTTTAGGAACAAGTTAGTAATATCTAAGTTTGCTCCTCGTAACCTTAATAAAGTTACTATTCGAATTGAAGAAATTGAGTCTCCACCGATACTAAAGAAATTGTCATGGATCCCAACCGACTCTCGACGCAACACCTCACCCCAAATCTCACACAACATCTCTTCGGTCGCATTGCGTGGCGCGACATATTCCACACCCGTCGTTTGACCATCCACCGCTGGCAACGCCGCCTTATCCACCTTGCCATTCGCCGTCAACGGCATCGCCGCCAACAACACATACTGCTGCGGGACCATGTAACTCGGTAACCGCTCACTCAAGCGCGTTCGATACTCATCCAACACACTCTGGACCGCCTCTGCCTCCGGCATCAACTCCGGCACCACATACGCCACTAACCGCTGCTCCGGCGCCTCTCCCTGCACCAACACACACGACGATTGCACGCCCTCGCAACTGTCCAGCACCGCGCCAATTTCACCCAACTCCACTCGGAAGCCGCGCACCTTAACCTGCTCATCTCGTCGACCCACATACACCAGGCCGCCCGTCTCACTCCAACGCATCAAGTCGCCACTGCGATACCAACGCGCTCCCGCCTCATAACCATGCGCCTCAAATCCCGACGCCTCCGGCTCGCTCACATAACCCAAGCCAACTCCCGCTCCCGCTATGCACAACTCGCCCACACTCCCCGGCGGTTGACTCTCGCCTCCTTCGCCTTGAATGTACAATTGCGTATTCGCTATCCCTCGACCTATCGGCACACCCGCACTGTCCGGCAACGACGACAACGCCGACAACGACGTCACTCGGTATTCACTGCAACCCACCACCGTTTCCGTCGGTCCGTACTCATTCACAAAGGTCGCATGCGCCAAACGCTCGCCTTTCCAATGCCGTAAGCTCCCAACGTGCCACTGCTCTCCGCCGACCACCACACAATGCTTCGCATCACTGCGCGCCTCTCGATCTAATCCATGCGACAACGCCGTTAAATGCGCCGGCGTGATTTTAAATAAACACGCCTCGTCTCCCATCAAACGCTCTCCTAGCGCCGACAACACATCGCCCTCTTCTGGCAACAACTCCACTGTTCCGCCCGATAATAACGGCGCGTACAACGTCGTGATCGTCGCATCAAAACACAGCGGCGAACTCACCACTGAACGCTCGATGGAATCACCCAAGTAACTCTGCGCATGACTTAAATAATGACTCAAACCTCCATGGCTGATGCGCACCCCTTTCGGTCGACCCGTCGAGCCCGACGTGTACAACACATACGCCTCGTCTTCTCCGCTCACCGTCACATCAACGCTCGTTCGTGACCAATCTGATAACCAGTCGTCGCTCAGCGCATCGTCCATTAACCACACATCCACACCCGACAAGGGCAACCGTCCTAATACCGACTCCGACACCAACACCAGCTCAACGCCCGCATCTTTGAGCACATACTCATGACGCTCCCGCGGATGCTCCGGCTCCAACGCCACATAGCTCGCCCCCGACTTCATCACACCCAACAGACCGATTAGCTGACTCAAACCTCGACCCAGCGCTATCCCCACTCGGCTGCCTTGCGATACGCCCATCTCCAACAGGTAATGCGCCAACTGATTCGAACGCGCATCCAGCTCCGCATAACTTAAACTCGCTTCACCACTCTCCGCCGCCATCGACGCCCCTCGTGACAACACTTGCGCTGACCAGCCCGACAACATCGTCGGCCACAACACCGCCGACGGCTCTCCCGACAACGCATGACACTGCGCCACTCGCTCCTCTTCCGTTTGCAACGGATGCGCATGCACCGCTCGGCTCGGCGACGCCACTATCCCTCTCAATAATCGTTCATAGCTTTGTGCGTACTCCGCTATCTGCTCTCGGCTGAATAAATCCGTATTAAACGTCCAGCTAACGTGCAGCTCTCCCGCAAACTCCACCACATTCAACTCAAGCTCGACTTTCGCCGTCTGCTGCGGCGTATTCACCGTCGTCACCTCTAAATTCGGGAGCGACAACGAATGACTGTCGGTGTTGTTTAATCCAAACACTATCTGGAACACCGGATCGTGACTCAAACTTCGCTCCGGCTGCAGCGCCTCTACCAATAACTCAAACGGCAATCCTTGATGCTCATACGCGTCCATGATCATCAACTTATTTCGCGCCAATAAATCGTCAAAACTCGGCGCTCCACTGAGATCACTGCGCAGCACCACACTGTTCACAAAGAAACCGATCAACGGCGCCACTTCCAATGGCTCTCGTCCCGCTACCGCTGTCCCCACAACAATGTCATCTTCGCCACTGAGCCGACTCAACAACGCCGCAAACGCCGTTTCCATCACCATAAACAGCGTCGCCTCTGACGCTTGCGCTAACTCATTCAACCCTTGACTCAACGTCGCCGGTAACGTCTGCTGGTACGACGCGCCATGATGCCGTTGTTGTGCCGGACGCCCTTGCTCAAGCGGCAAGCTATGAACTTGCGGGATCCCCGACAACTGCTCCACCCAGTAAGCTTCCAACGCTGACCGTGTCGGCCCCTTCAACCACGCTTGCTGCCAGTGCGCGTAATCCGCGTATTGGATCGTCAGTGCTGGCAACGTCGGCGCCTCGCCGCGCACGTAACTGTCGTACAGCGCCACAAACTCTTTCACCAACACCCCTAACGACCAACCGTCCGCCGCTATGTGGTGCACCGTCAACAACACCACATGCGTCTGCGCATCCAGTGCCAATAACTTCACCCGCAGCATCAAATCTTGGCTCAAATCAAACGGCTTGATCGCTTCCTCTTGACCCGCCAACAACACCGCGTCTGCCTGCTCTTGCTCCGGTAAATCGGCCAATGACTCGACGTCCACAGGCACCTCAACCACCGGGCCCACCACCTGCATCACTTGCTCTCCGTCGAGCGCCACATACACCGTGCGCAGCACTTCATGACGACTCAACAATCCGGTCAACGCTTGCTGTAAGGCTTCGTGATTTAACTCGCCCCGTAACTGCAACGCCGAGAATATGTTGTACTGAGCACTGCCCCCGCCTAGGTGATCCACCAACCATAAGCGGTATTGCGAACTCGATAACGGCAATGCCTCTCCGGTCCGACTCACCGCCGTGATCGGCGGTAACCGCTCCGCACTCGGCGCTTGCTCGGCAATATAGGCCGCTAACTCACTCAATCGGGGATGATCAAATATGGCCTTTATCGGCAACGCCACTTGGCAGTGTGATCGCACCTCGGCCACTAAACGGATCGACAATAATGAATGCCCACCTAGGTTAAAAAAGTGCGCTTGCCGACCGATGTGCGCGACGTCAATGTCCAGCATCGACGACCATAAACTCGCCAGCAGCTCTTCCAATTCTCCGCGCGGAGCTTCGTAGTTCTCGCCCTGCTCGCCCTCCGCCGCTGGCAACGCCGCCTTATCCACCTTGCCATTCGCCGTCAACGGCATCGCCGCCAACAACACATACTGCTGCGGGACCATGTAACTCGGTAACCGCTCACTCAAGCGCGTTCGATACTCATCCAACACACTCTGGACCGCCTCTGCCTCCGGCATCAACTCCGGCACCACATACGCCACTAACCGCTGCTCCGGCGCCTCTCCCTGCACCAACACACACGACGATTGCACGCCCTCGCAACTGTCCAGCACCGCACCAATTTCACCCAACTCCACTCGGAAGCCGCGCACCTTAACCTGCTCATCTCGTCGGCCCACATACACCAAACCGCCCGTCTCACTCCAACGCACCAAGTCGCCACTGCGATACCAACGTGCTCCCGCCTCATAACCATGCGCCTCAAATCCCGACGCCTCCGGCTCGCTCACATAACCCAAGCCAACTCCCGCTCCCGCTATGCACAACTCGCCCACACTCCCCGGCGGTTGACTCTCGCCTCCCTCGCCTTGAATGTACAATTGCGTATTCGCTATCCCTCGACCTATCGGCACACCCGCACTGTCCGGCAACGACGACAACGCCGACAACGACGTCACTCGGTATTCACTGCAACCCACCACCGTTTCCGTCGGTCCGTACTCATTCACAAAGGTCGCATGCGCCAAACGCTCGCCTTTCCAATGCCGTAAGCTCCCAACGTGCCACTGCTCTCCGCCGACCACCACACAATGCTTCGCATCACTGTGCGCCTCTCGATCTAAACCATGCGACAACGCCGTTAAATGCGCCGGCGTGATTTTAAATAAACACGCCTCTTCTCCCATCAAACGCTCTCCTAGCGCCGACAACACATCGCCCTCTTCCGGCAACAACTCCACTGTTCCGCCCGATAATAACGGCGCGTACAACGTCGTGATCGTCGCATCAAAACACAGCGGCGAACTCACCACCGAACGCTCGATGGAATCACCCAAGTAACTCTGCGCATGACTTAAATAATGACTCAAACCTCCATGGCTGATGCGCACCCCTTTCGGTCGACCCGTCGAGCCCGACGTGTACAACACATACGCCTCGTCTTCTCCGCTCACCGTCACATCAACGCTCGTTCGTGACCAATCCGATAACCAGTCGTCGCTCAGCGCATCGTCCATTAACAACACATCCACACCCGACAAGGGCAACCGTCCTAATACCGACTCCGACACCAACACCAGCTCAACGCCCGCATCTTTGAGCACATACTCATGACGCTCCCGCGGATGCTCCGGCTCCAACGCCACATAGCTCGCACCCGACTTCATCACACCCAACAGACCGATTAGCTGACTCAAACCTCGACCCAGCGCTATCCCCACTCGGCTGCCTTGCGATACGCCCATCTCCAACAGGTAATGCGCTAACTGATTCGAACGCGCATCCAGCTCTGCATAACTTAAACTCGCTTCACCACTCTCCGCCGCCATCGACGTCCCTCGTGACAACACTTGCGCTGACCAGCCCGACAACATCGTCGGCCACAACACCGCCGACGGCTCTCCCGACAACGCACGACACTGCGCCACTCGCTCCTCTTCCGTTTGCCACTCAGTTTGCTCATGAGCACCGTCTAAGTCAGTCAGTAACGCTTGGAACGTGCGCAAATAATATTGGCCCAGCTGCGCCATCAATTCTTCGCTGAACTCTCGACTGTCATAACTGAAACTTAACAATAAGTTATCGGTTCCAGACGTCCGACTGACGTCCACCACTAAATCAAAATTGGTTTCTTCATAGCCCGACGCACTGAGCACTTCGACATCACGCTTCTCAACAATTTCTCGCGCCTGCTCATACGCGTGAAAATGCGTGTAATTGAATGACACTTCAGAAAAATTGATACCGCTGTCTTGTTGGATCTGTGACATCGGATAGCGTCGATACGCCATGTTTTTTCGGTACGTATTCGAGACATGAGCAATCAACGCGCGCCAACTTCCTGATGGCAGCGTCTCGCATAAAGGCAAAGAATTTAAAAATAACCCTAGCCCTTGATCGGCTTGCTCTTGTTCGGGCCGTCCATTCACTGTAATGCAGCTCAATGCACTCGATTGACCACTGAGCATCGACAGCACTTTTAAATGGCCCGTTATCAACAACGCTTGGATAGGGACACCTAATTGTTGTGCAACCCCCAACAAATCTTGAGATAAGTCAGTAAACTCGCGAATGCGAAGCCAGCTTAATCGCTCAGGCCCATCCCACTGCGGATAAAGACGCGGCAACTGCACACTAGGAACCTCTTTGAGCTGTTGCTTAAAGTACGCTCGCGCCGACTCATCCTGAAGCGTTTGCTGCTCTAATGCGATAAAATCTCGGTACGTCCAATCAACAACCGGTGCATCGAGCGTTTCACCTGAGAGCAAGCGCTCATAACATGCGTACAATTCGGTTGTTAATGTCACTCGACTCCAACCATCTAATACCGAGTGATGAAAACTGACTATGTATTCAAAACTGTCGTCTTGACGTCGAAAAATAGTGATTTGAAACAACGGTCCTCTGAGCCAATTAAAAGGGTGCGCCTTTTGTGCGGCTTTCCATTGCTCAATATGTTCGGCTTGTTCAGCATCCGATTGCTCTCGAATATCCTCAATCACCAAAGGCAGTGGCACGTCTTTATAAACCAACTGCAAAGGACGCTCGCCTTTTAAGCGATAGCCAGTGCGCAATAAGGGATGGCGGGTGACGCAATAGCTAAGCGCTTGGCGGAAGAAATTTTCATGCCATTCACAACGCACATGCTCAGCATTCAAATCGTGATAAGTCCCATCAAAATCGGCCAACTCCGTGTGAAAAACCATGCCGCTTTGTAAGGCCGATAATGGGTAAGCGTCTTCTAATTCTTCTGGAAAAGTCGATTGCAATTCATCTCGTTCTGAATCCGTTAATTGACCAAACGGCTGCGACTTTTTTAGCAAACTAATGATGTCGCTTTTGTGCATTTTAAGTTCAGCAATTAGCGCATCGGTTAATTTCTCACTATCACCTCGAATTTTTAAATTACCATTATCATTTAAACCGAGTCGTATCCCTTTTTCTTCTAATGATCTAAGCAGCTCATTTATAGCCATCATATTTCAGTCTCCACTTCACCCTTAATTAATTCGTCTTTGTCGCTCATCATTATTTTTCCAGCAATTTCTGTATTTATTTGTTCATTTTCATTGGAACCATGTTCGCTTATTTTTTCAGCCAACTTACTAATTGTCTGATGCACAAAAATATCTTGCACCGCTAAAAACCAGCCTAATTTCTTTAACTCTGAAACAATTCGGATCGACAAGATTGAGTCTCCACCGATGCTAAAGAAATTGTCATGGATCCCAACCGACTCTCGACGCAACACCTCTCCCCAAATCTCACACAACATCTCTTCGGTCGCATTGCGTGGCGCGACATATTCCACACCCGTCGTTTGACCATCCACCGCTGGCAACGCCGCCTTATCCACCTTGCCATTCGCCGTCAACGGCATCGCCGCCAACAACACATACTGCTGCGGAACCATGTAACTCGGTAACCGCTCACTCAAGCGCGTTCGATACTCATCCAACACACTCTGGACCGCCTCTGCCTCCGGCATCAACTCCGGCACCACATACGCCACTAACCGCTGCTCCGGCGCCTCTCCCTGCACCAACACACACGACAATTGCACGCCCTCGCAACTGTCCAGCACCGCGCCAATTTCACCCAACTCCACTCGGAAGCCGCGCACCTTAACCTGCTCATCTCGTCGACCCACATACACCAGGCCGCCCGTCTCACTCCAACGCACCAAGTCGCCACTGCGATACCAACGCGCTCCCGCCTCATAACCATGCGCCTCAAATCCCGACGCCTCCGGCTCGCTCACATAACCCAAGCCAACTCCCGCTCCCGCTATGCACAACTCGCCCACACTCCCCGGCGGTTGACTCTCGCCTCCCTCGCCTTGAATGTACAATTGCGTATTCGCTATCCCTCGACCTATCGGCACGCCCGCACTGTCCGGCAACGACGACAACGCCGACAACGACGTCACTCGGTATTCACTGCAACCCACCACCGTTTCCGTCGGTCCGTACTCATTCACAAAGGTCGCATGCGCCAAACGCTCGCCTTTCCAATGCCGTAAGCTCCCAACGTGCCACTGCTCTCCGCCGACCACCACACAATGCTTCGCATCACTGCGCGCCTCTCGATCTAATCCATGCGACAACGCCGTTAAATGCGCCGGCGTGATTTTAAATAAACACGCCTCTTCTCCCATCAAACGCTCTCCTAGCGCCGACAACACATCGCCCTCTTCCGGCAACAACTCCACTGTTCCGCCCGATAATAACGGCGCGTACAACGTCGTGATCGTCGCATCAAAACACAGCGGCGAACTCACCACCGAACGCTCGATGGAATCACCCAAGTAACTCTGCGCATGACTTAAATAATGACTCAAACCGCCATGGCTGATGCGCACCCCTTTCGGTCGACCCGTCGAGCCCGACGTGTACAACACATACGCCTCGTCTTCTCCGCTCACCGTCACATCAACGCTCGTTCGTGACCAATCCGATAACCAGTCGTCGCTCAGCGCATCGTCCATTAACAACACATCCACACCCGACAAGGGTAACCGTCCTAATACCGACTCCGACACCAACACCAGCTCAACGCCCGCATCTTTGAGCACATACTCATGACGCTCCCGCGGATGCTCCGGCTCCAACGCCACATAGCTCGCGCCCGATTTCATCACACCCAACAGACCGATTAGCTGACTCAAACCTCGACCCAGCGCTATCCCCACTCGGCTGCCTTGCGATACGCCCATCTCCAACAGGTAATGCGCCAACTGATTCGAACGCGCATCCAGCTCCGCATAACTTAAACTCGCTTCACCACTCTCCGCTGCCATCGACGTCCCTCGTGACAACACTTGCGCTGACCAGCCCGACAACATCGTCGGCCACAACACCGCCGACGGCTCTCCCGACAACGCACGACACTGCGCTACTCGCTCCTCTTCCGTTTGCAACGGATGCGCATGCACCGCTCGGCTCGGCGACGCCACTATCCCTCTCAATAATCGTTCATAGCTTTGTGCGTACTCCGCTATCTGCTCTCGGCTGAATAAATCCGTATTAAACGTCCAGCTAACGTGCAGCTCTCCCGCAAACTCCACCACATTCAACTCAAGCTCGACTTTCGCCGTCTGCTGCGGCGTATTCACCGTCGTCACCTCTAAATTCGGGAGCGACAACGAATGACTGTCGGTGTTGTTTAATCCAAACACTATCTGGAACACCGGATCGTGACTCAAACTTCGCTCCGGCTGCAGCGCCTCTACCAATAACTCAAACGGCAATCCTTGATGCTCATACGCGTCCATGATCATCAACTTATTTCGCGCCAATAAATCGTCAAAACTCGGCGCTCCACTGAGATCACTGCGCAGCACCACACTGTTCACAAAGAAACCGATCAACGGCGCCACTTCCAATGGCTCTCGTCCCGCTACCGCCGTCCCCACAACAATGTCATCTTCGCCACTGAGTCGACTCAACAACGCCGCAAACGCCGTTTCCATCACCATAAACAGCGTCGCCTCTGACGCTTGCGCTAACCCATTCAACCCTTGACTCAACGTCGCCGGTAACGTCTGCTGGTACGACGCGCCATGATGCCGTTGTTGCGCTGGACGCCCTTGCTCAAGCGGCAAGCTATGAACTTGCGGGATCCCCGACAACTGCTCCACCCAATAAGCTTCCAACGCTGACCGTGTCGGCCCCTTCAACCACGCTTGCTGCCAGTGCGCGTAATCCGCGTATTGGATGGTCAGTGCTGGCAACGTCGGCGCCTCGCCGCGCACGTAACTGTCGTACAGCGCCACAAACTCTTTCACCAACACCCCTAACGACCAACCGTCCGCTGCTATGTGGTGCACCGTCAACAACACCACATGCGTCTGCGCATCCAATGCCAATAACTTCACTCGCAGCATCAAATCTTGGCTCAAATCAAACGGCTTGATCGCTTCCTCTTGACCCGCCAACAACACCGCGTCCGCCTGCTCTTGCTCCGGTAAATCGGCCAATGACTCGACATCCACAGGCACCTCAACCACCGGGCCCACCACCTGCATCACTTGCTCTCCGTCAAGCGCCACATACACCGTGCGCAGCACTTCATGACGACTCAACAATCCGGTCAACGCGTGTTGTAAGGCTTCGCGATTTAACTCGCCCCGTAACTGCAACGCCGAGAATATGTTGTATTGAGCACTGCCCCCGCCTAGGTGATCCACCAACCATAAACGGTATTGTGAACTCGATAACGGCAATGCCTCTCCGGTCCGATTCACCGCCGTGATCGGCGGTAACCGCTCCGCACTCGGCGCTTGCTCGGCAATATAGGCCGCTAACTCACTCAATCGGGGATGATCAAATATGGCCTTTATCGGCAACGCCACTTGGCAGTGTGATCGCACCTCGGCCACTAAACGGATCGACAATAATGAATGCCCACCTAGGTTAAAAAAGTGCGCTTGCCGACCGATGTGCGCGACGTCAATGTCCAGCATCGACGACCATAAACTCGCCAGCAGCTCTTCCAATTCTCCGCGCGGAGCTTCGTAGTTCTCGCCCTGCTCGCCCTCCACCGCTGGCAACGCCGCCTTATCCACCTTGCCATTCGCCGTCAAT